>NZ_LRUN01000001.1 GCF_001679645.1 Pseudomonas bananamidigenes
CTGAATCAGAGAGCAAGCTCTCTTCATCCGCTCGACTTGCATGTGTTAGGCCTGCCGCCAGCGTTCAATCTGAGCCATGATCAAACTCTTCAGTTCAAACATCTTTGGGTTTTTAAGAAACCCTAAACTTGGCTCAGCAATCGTTGGTTACATCTTTGATTTCTCGCGGAGTAACTTGTGATGCTGATAATCTTGTTGACTATCAGTCTGACTCCACAAGCACCCACACGAATTGCTTGATTCAGTTGTTAAAGAGCGTTTGGTTAAGAGCTTTCGTCTCAACCGAGGCGCGCATTCTACAGCAGCCTCATTTACTGTCAAGTGATTATTTTCAGAAGTTTTCGAAGAATTTCTCAACAACTTCAACCACTTGCGCTTCCGATCTCTCGTTAGCGGGAGGCGAATTCTACAGCGTTACACGCTGCTGTCAACACCTCTTTTTCACCGCTTTCGATCGAGAAGACCGAACCGCCAAAAGAGCCAAACATCACCGCTCTTTCAACTGCTTCCAGGCTTCGATGAACTGAAGCAACTCGCTATCGAAAATCGCTTAACTCATTGAATCTCAAGGAGTTTTCCGTTTCGACTGCGCCGGAAGTGGGGCGAATTATAGACTTCCAGAATCTGCCGTCAACACTTAATTTCGTTTTTCTATCGTGCGAGTAGAAAAGCCGGCGCCTATATAGACGTGCCGCAGATCGGTGCGCAATATACTGCCCAACATCACAATAAAACTCCGCCCTCCTGGATGATTTTCCGCAATGAATGATCAACCCCGCAGCCTGGCCTCAACCCTTTTCCCGGTCGGCCTGCTACTTATAGCCATGGCGTCCATTCAATCCGGGGCATCGCTGGCCAAGAGTATGTTTCCCATAATTGGTGCCCAAGGAACGACGACATTACGCTTGATATTTGCCAGCGTGATCATGCTGTTATTGCTGCGCCCCTGGAGAGCGAACCTGACGGCCAAGTCTCTGCGCACTGTCATCGTCTATGGAATGGCCTTGGGCGGCATGAACTTCCTCTTCTATATGTCATTGCGTACGGTGCCTTTAGGGATTGCGGTAGCCTTGGAGTTCACCGGCCCTTTGGCGGTTGCCATTTACGCCTCCCGACGCGCAATAGACTTCCTCTGGATCGCACTTGCCGCTACCGGACTGCTTTTGCTGATACCGACAGGAGCGACCACTGTCGGCCTGGATCTTGTTGGCGCCGGATATGCACTGGGGGCTGGTGCCTGCTGGGCGCTGTATATCCTGTTCGGCCAGAAGGCCGGCGCCGATAACGGTGTAACCACAGCAGCGCTGGGCGTCATGATCGCAGCTCTGTTTGTCGCGCCGATCGGCATCATCCATGCGGGCGCCGCACTACTGACGCCTTCCCTGATACCGGTCGCGATCGGCGTTGCCATTCTCTCTACCGCCCTGCCCTACACCCTGGAAATGGTTGCCCTCACCCGTATGCCGGCCCGCACGTTCGGAACACTGATGAGCATCGAACCGGCATTCGGTGCATTGTCCGGTTTGTTGTTCCTGCAGGAATACCTGACGTTTGCGCAATGGATGGCGATCCTATGCATCATCCTGGCGTCAGTGGGGGCAACCATGACAATGGGAGCAGCAGCCAAGCCAGCGGTTGCCGCGGATTGAAACAGGATTTGACTCAGGTCTGGTAATTGGTGCTCATTTAGGCCATGTTAGCCACGTAACCCAATGCCAGACATGGATTTTTCGGACAGGGACATCAGAACGCCTACAGCGCGAGCGAACAGGGGCGGACCCGAGCACCAGACCCGAGGCCGCCATTAAGGATGGTAATGAAACGAATCTTGATACTGATCGCCGTACTCGCCATAGCGGGCTGCGCCGCGACATCGAAAACCCAGGTGAAGCACGGCAAGAAAGGGCTGCATATCAATTGCTCCGGACTCTCCTCTTCCTGGGACAAGTGCTATACCAGCGCCGCCAACGCCTGTGCACCGAAGGGTTACAAAGTCATTGCCAAATCAGGTGACGCCGTGGAGGAGCCGGGTGATTATCCATTCGGTCTGAATCCCGCTGGCTATACCAGCCGTAGCATGATCGTCATCTGCAAATAGTTCGACGCCATCTCACTCAGCGCATCGTTCATCGAGCACGCGCTGTATCTCCTGGTGGCTCGACTCCAGTACCCTGCGCTGAATCTCGGGCGAAGCAAGCATTCGTGCTACCACCAACGCCCCGACACATTGCGACAGAATGGACCAGGCAAGATTGTCGCTCTCCAGTATCTGTGCCCAACTTTCCTGGAGTCGGCAGATCCATAGCTCTGCCTGTTCACGCACCGACTCATCCGACCGGGCTATCTCAGCCCCCAATGCAGGTAACGCACAACCGGATTCCGGCTGCTCGACATGAGCCATGCTCAGATACTGCTTGAGACAGCGTTGCAGTCGCTGCCTGTCCTGCGCTCCCTCTCCGCCCAGCCGCTCCAGGCTTTGACTTAACTCACGCTCTACGATCGCGCTGAACAACTCACTTTTTGATGAGAAATGGCTGTAGAACGCAGCGCCACTCAGTCCGATCGCCTTCATCAGACCATCCACTCCCACGGTCGAGAAACCGGAGCTTTTCGCCGACAGCGCGCTGCTTTGCAGCAGTTTTTCCCGGGTTTCCAGTTTGTGGTTGGCGGAGTAACGCATGGCTTTTTCCTCAGAGTGAGCTGTCTTGACGCTGACAAAATCCTAGCATAACGTTCGTTCACTTAACGATCGTTTACCAAAGGGATCCACCCATGAATAACAAGAAGGTCGTATTGGTTGTCGGTGCAGGTGATGCAACGGGCGGCGCCATCGCCAGAAGGTTTGCCAAAGAAGGTTTCATCGCTTGCGTCACACGTCGCAGCGCCGACAAATTACAGCCGTTGGTGGATGCCATTCAGGCAGACGGCGGCGAAGCCCATGGTTTTGCCTGTGACGCACGAAAGGAAGAAGAGGTGATTGGGCTGATCGAAGAGATCGAAACCCATATCGGGCCGATTGAAGCGTTCATTTTCAACATTGGCGCCAACGTTCCTTGCAGCATCCTCGAAGAAACTGCACGCAAGTATTTCAAGATCTGGGAAATGGCCTGTTTCTCGGGCTTTCTGAACGCTCGCGAAGTGGCAAAGCGTATGGTTACCCGCAAACGCGGCACGATTCTGTTCACCGGCGCCACTGCGGGACTGCGTGGAGCTTCCGGATTCGCGGCGTTTGCCGGCGCCAAGCATGGCATCCGCGCCCTGGCGCAGAGCATGGCCAGGGAACTCGGGCCGATGAATATCCATGTTGCCCACGTCGTGGTTGATGGCGCCATCGACACCGATTTCATCCGCAGCAACTTCCCTGACAAGTATGCGACCAAGGATCAGGACGGGGTTCTCGATCCCGGGCATATAGCCGAAAACTATTGGTATCTGCACAGCCAGCCGAGGGACGCCTGGACCTTCGAGCTGGATCTGCGTCCGTGGAATGAACGCTGGTAACCTTCCTCAAAAAATAAAAACGAGTGCAGCGAACATGAGCAAAACCGTGGAGTTTTACTTCGACCTTGGCAGCCCGGCCACTTATCTGGCGTACACCCAGCTGCCCGCCATCTGCGCCAGGACCGACAGCCGGCTGGTCTATATCCCGATGTTGCTTGGCGGCGTATTCAAAGCCACAGGTAATGCATCACCGGCGATGATCCCGGCCAAAGGTCGTTACATGTTTCAGGATCTCGACCGCTACGCCAAACGCTACGGCGTGCCCCTGAAATTCAACCCGCATTTTCCGATCAATACGCTGATTTTGATGCGGGCGGTGACCGGCATTCAGTTGCGCTATCCGGAACGATTCCAGGCCTTTATCGATTGCCTGTTCAAGGCACTTTGGGTCGACGGGCGGACACTCGATGAACCGGCAACGGTTGCAGCGGTGCTGGCCGAACATGGCTTTATTCCGGAGCAGACACTGGCGTTGACCAACGATGAAGCGGTGAAAACCGCACTCAAAGAGAACACCGAAATTGCTGTCAAGCGTGGCGTCTTTGGCGCGCCGAGCATGTTCGTCGGCGATCAGTTGTTCTTCGGTCAGGATCGACTCGACTTCGTTGAAGAAGCCTTGCGCTAGATTTCTTCCAGCAGACGTCCAGGAGCTGCTTTCAACGAGAGCAGTTCATGGACGTCGCCAGTCGCGTTCAATCGCTTAAATTGCAGCAGTGCGCGTATTCAGCCACGCCAACGCCTCACCACTAAGCAACGGACTCAAACGCTCGCGCACTTCGGTGTGATAGGCGTTGAACCATTGCTTCTCTTCCTGCGTGAGCAAGGACGGTTCCAGGCAACGGGTGTCGATCGGACACAGGGTCAGGGTTTCGAACTTGAGGAAGTCGCCGAACTCGCTGCTGCCAGCTTCAACGTTCATCGCCAGGTTCTCGATTCGCACACCCCAACGCCCCGGGCGATAAGTACCGGGCTCGATAGAGGTGATCATTCCTGGCTGCATGGCGGTTTGCGGCGCTGGCGCGGCCTGATAGGCGATCACCTGCGGACCTTCGTGCACATTGAGGAAATAACCCACGCCGTGACCGGTGCCATGGCCGTAATCCACGTTCTCGGCCCAGATCGGCGCTCGGGCGATCGCATCCAGCAGCGGAGACAGAATGCCTTTCGGGAAATGCGCGCGGGACAATGCAATCACGCCCTTCAACACGCGGGTGCAGTCGCGCTTCTGCTCCTCGGTTGGCGTACCGACCGGCACCATACGGGTGATGTCGGTGGTACCGCCCAGGTACTGTCCGCCGGAGTCAATCAGCAGCAGGCCATTGCCCTCGATCACCGCGTGTTCTTCTTCGGTGGCGTGATAATGCGGCATCGCGCCGTTGGCATTGAATGCGGCGATGGTGTTGAAGCTCAGCGAAACATAATCCGGACGGCGCTCACGGGCTGCCGTGAGTTTTTCGTCGATGGTGAGTTCGGTGATGCGCTCACGACCCCAGGCCGATTCCAGCCAGGTAAAGAACTCGCACAGCGCCGCGCCGTCCTGCTCCATTGCCCGACGGATATGCTCGGCATCTGCCGGGCTTTTTTTCGATTTGGCCAAGGTTGTCGGGTTGATGCCTTCAACCAGTTTCACACCATTGTCGAGGTTGCCCAGCAAACCGCTGGTCACCCGCGCCGGATCCACCAGCAGGCTCGCGTCGCTCGGGATCGCACGCAGGGCATCCGCAACTTCGCTGTAGTCGCGCAGGGTCACACCATCCTTCTCCAACACGGCGCGCAGTTCAGCGTCGACCTTGTTCAACGCCACAAACAGTGTTGCCTTCTCTTGACCGATCAAGGCAAAAGACACGAACACCGGGTTGAATGACACATCGCCGCCACGCAGGTTGAACAGCCAGGCGATGTCATCGAGGGTGGCGATGAAGTGCCAGTCCGCCCCGCGCTCCTGCAGGGTTTCGCGCAGTTGGGCGAGTTTCTCGCCACGGCTGACGGTCGCCTGCGGCGGCAAGTGTTGGTAGATCGGTGCGTCCGGCAGACCCGGACGGTCGCTCCAGACTTCGTTCAACAGGTCGAGGTCGGTACGCAGACTGGCGCCCCGCGCTTCGAGCTTGCTGCCCAGGGTCCGCGCCGAGGCCACGGCCATGACCGCGCCATCGACCGCGACCACGCCACCTTCCGGTGTCTGCTCGGCCAGCCAGTCCAGCGGGCCCGGCTGACCCGGTTGCAGTTTCACCAGTTCGATACCGCTGCCCTTGAGTTCCTTGGTCGCCTGCTCCCAGTAACGACTGTCGGCCCAGACACCGGCGAAATCGGCAGTGACAATCAGGGTTCCCACCGAACCATGAAAACCCGACAACCATTGCCGCCCCTGCCAGTAACCCGGCAGGTACTCCGACAGGTGCGGGTCGGCGGACGGCACCAGCAGTGCGTGAATGCCTTCGCGACGCATCAGTTCGCGGGTGCGCGCCAGGCGCTGGGGAACCGTTCCTTCGGTCAAAGTCTGGGTACTCATCGTGTCTCCTGCCAATCACTTCATCGTTATTGTTCGGTGCCGTTCGAAACCGGCTCGTTAAAGCCCTGTCGCCCAGAATGCCGGAGCATTGGCGCAGGCGGTCTTTATCAGATCTATAGCCTTGTCGATGTCCTCGGCGGTGGTGAAACGGCCGAGGCTCAGGCGAATGGTACGGCCGGCCAGGTGTGCGTCGTGCCCCAGCGCCAGCAACACGTGGGACGGTGTATTGCTGGCGGAATTGCAGGCCGAGGTCGCGGAAAACGCGATCGAATGGCTCAATGCCGCCGGATTGAACTCGCCTTCGCTGAAGGTCAGGCTCAGGGTGTGCGGAATGCGTTGCGCGGCGCTGCCGTTGAGACGCACGCCGGGCAGGCTCAACAGTTGTTCGAGCAGTCGCTCGCGCAGCGCGACGATGGTTTTCTTCTCGTCCTCGAAAGCCTCGGCAGCCAGGGCAAACGCCGAGCCCATGGCAGCAATCTGATGCGTCGCCAACGTACCGGAACGCAACCCGCCCTCGTGACCGCCGCCATGAATCTGCGCCTGCAAACGTTGTTGCGCACGCGGTCCGACGTACAGCGCACCGATGCCCTTGGGGCCGTAAAGCTTGTGCGCCGAAAACGACATCAGGTCCACCGGCCATTGCGCCAGATCGATCGCCACTTTGCCGGCGCCCTGGGCCGCATCGACGTGGAATAACGCACCACGCCCACGCACCACTTCACCGATGGCCGGAATGTCGTTGACGGTGCCGAGTTCGTTGTTCACCAGCATCAACGACACCAGAAAGGTGTCATCGCGCATCGCTTCGCTGACCGCCTGCGGAGTGATCAGGCCCTCGGCGTCCGGTACCAGGTAGGTGACGGCCACACCGGACTCCTGCAATTGCCGGGCAGTGTCAAGAATGGCTTTGTGTTCGATCTGACTGGTGATGATGTGCCCGCCGGAAACGCCGCGTGCCTGAGCCACGCCCTTGAGGGCGAGGTTGTTGGATTCGGTGGCGCCGGAGGTCCAGACGATTTGCTGTGGCTGCGCGCCGACCAGTTCGGCCACCTGACGGCGGGCGTTTTCGACGGTTTTGCGGGCCTGCTGACCAAAGGCGTGGGAACTGGAGGCAGGGTTGCCGAAATTACCGTTGAAACCCAGACACTCGATCATCACCTGAATGACCCGCTCGTCCACCGGAGTGGTGGCGGCGTAATCGAAATACAGCGGACGTTGATTCATAAAAAGACTCGCAGAGCGTGTTCCGGGATCAGGAAGCTCGTGTCTACAAACGGCGCGACGCAGCCTTGTGAGCTGCGTCCGGGTTCGAGAGCGTCATCAATACCTGATCGGATGCCGTTAAAGAAGAACAACTTCATTTAAAAGTGCGTAGGAACGCTCCTGAACGCGACTTTAACAGGCATCGGGCCGGCGGTTGTAGCACTGCGTCAGCTAAAGCTCTCAAGGAGTAACGGATACAGCGAAATCACCAGCAGCGCAGCCATGCCCCAGTTGAACACCCGCAACCAGCGGCGATCCTTGAGCACGTTGCGCAGCAAGGTCCCGCACGCCGCCCAGACGCCGACGCTCGGCAGGTTGATGATGGCGAACACCGCAGCGATCACGATGACGTTGGTGAAATATCCCTGCATGGGTGTGTAAGTGCTGATGGCACCGATGGCCATGATCCACGCCTTGGGATTGACCCACTGGAAAGCTGCCGCGCCGAGGTAGCTGATCGGTTTCGCCTCGCCCTGCTCGCTGTCGCCGACCGGGCCGGAATGGGCGATTTTCCAAGCCAGGTACAGCAAGTACGCCGCGCCGACATACCGCAGCACCGAGTACAGGATCGGATAGGTCTGAAAGACCGCGCCCAGCCCGAACCCCACCGCCACCACCAGCACGAAGAAGCCGCAGGTAATGCCGAGCATATGAGGAATGGTGCGGTTGAAGCCGAAATTCACCCCCGACGCCAACAACATCGTGTTGTTTGGCCCCGGTGTGATCGAGGTGACAAGAGCAAACAGGGCAAAGCCCAACAGCAGGTCAAGCGAGAGGGTCATGGCAGGCAGTCCATCAGGGTCATTCAGGTGTTGACCCTATCCCACGGCGCCGCGCAAACCCACGGACAGTTGGGTAAAACTTCGAGCGGTACAGTTGAGGATCAGCTAGGACGCCCGTGCAGCTGTACGGCTCGTTCTGCGCTCATCTCACCCTTGTTATCAAAGCCGAAAGGCTTCTGCGGCTGACCGAGCAATTCAGCTTTCTTCGCCTGATATTCATCGAAGGACAAACCACGACGATTGAGGCTTTCAAGGGCCAGTTCACGGGTTTCTTCCGCCGTGTAAGGGCGCAGTTCCGGGGAAACGTGGCTCGCGCAACCGGCGAGAACGGAGGCAGCGAGCATCAGGGAAACAGTCAGTAAACGATTCATGGGAGCGTCCTGGCGAGCAATGTGGAGTCGATGGAGAAAGGCTACGCCCGGGCTCGTCGTGGCAGAAATCAACGCTCTCAATAGTGGCTATCAGGTTTGCCGACAGATCAGTCTCAAATATTCAAAAAAGATCTATCAAT
This sequence comes from Pseudomonas bananamidigenes, assembly GCF_001679645.1. Taxonomy (GTDB): domain Bacteria; phylum Pseudomonadota; class Gammaproteobacteria; order Pseudomonadales; family Pseudomonadaceae; genus Aquipseudomonas; species Aquipseudomonas bananamidigenes. The sequence continues at coordinate 8,567 of NZ_LRUN01000001.1, forward strand.
ATCAATTAACAGTCTTTTACGGAATAACAATCAGCCCTTATAAATCCTTCATCGCGTTCGGCGCTGTTGCTCCAGCAACTGTTTCCCAGGCAACAGCGGTTCAACAAACCGGCCCGAAAGTCACACAAGCACAGCCGTCGACAACGCTCAAAGCCCCGGAATACGGGCCTTACAGGAATTGGTACAGCGCTTGCTCTGCTCCCGTGACTACTCACTGCTCGCCGAGCAACTGTTGAAAAAGGAACTGACCATGTCGCGTCCATTGAAAGTCGTCGCCCTGTCCGGCGGAACCTGGCGTCCGTCTCGCACACTGGTATTGACCCAGGCCCTGCTGAGCGAATTGTCCGGGCACCTGCCCGTCGAGAGTCACTTGATCGAACTCGGCGATATCGCCCGCCCGCTCGGCGCCGCACTGTCCCGTCAGGAGTTGCCGGCGGAAATCGAAGCCGAACTGCAGGCCATCGAACAGGCTGACCTGCTGATCGTCGCCGCGCCGGTTTATCGCGGTTCGTATCCAGGATTGCTCAAACATCTATTCGACCTGATCGATCTGAACGCGCTGATCGACACCCCTGTGCTGCTCGCCGCCACCGGTGGCAGCGAACGCCATGCGCTGGTCCTCGATCACCAGTTGCGTCCGCTGTTCAGTTTCTTCCAGGCCGTGACCTTGCCCATCGGTGTGTACGCCACCGAGGCCGATTTCGTCGACTACCAGATCACCAGCGAGCCCCTGAAAGCGCGCATCCGTCTGGCCGCCGAGCGCGCCGCGCCGCTGTTCGGTACGCACATCAAACCGTTGCTGAAAATCGCCTGAGGAGCTGTTCATGGATGTTTTCTGGTTCCTGCCGACTCACGGCGACGGTCACTATCTGGGCACCGCCCAAGGCGCGCGTCCGGTCACCCTTCATTACCTGAAACAGGTTGCGCAAGCCGCTGACAGCCTCGGCTATCACGGTGTGCTCATTCCCACCGGGCGTTCCTGCGAGGACTCGTGGGTGATCGCCTCGGCGCTGGTGCCGCTGACCGAACGCCTGCGTTATCTGGTGGCGATCCGTCCGGGGATCATCTCGCCGACCGTCTCGGCGCGTATGGCGGCGACCCTCGATCGGCTGTCCAACGGCCGCCTGCTGATCAATGTCGTGACCGGCGGCGACCCGGACGAAAACCGTGGCGACGGCAGTTTCCTCAGCCACAGCGAACGCTACGAAGTCACCGACGAATTCCTGAAAATCTGGCGCCGCGTGTTGCAAGGCGAAGCCGTGGATTTCGAAGGCAAACACCTGCAGGTGCAGAACGCCAAAGCCCTGTATCCACCGGTACAGAAACCCTATCCGCCGCTGTACTTCGGCGGTTCCTCCGACGCTGCCCACGACCTGGCCGCCGAGCAGGTCGACGTGTACCTGACCTGGGGCGAACCACCGGCCGCCGTTGCGGAAAAACTTGCCGACGTGCGTGAGCGCGCCGCCCGTCACGGACGCAAGGTGAAGTTCGGCATCCGCCTGCATGTGATCGTGCGCGAGACCGCCGAAGACGCCTGGAAAGCCGCTGACAGACTGATCGAACACATCAGCGACGAAACCATCGAGGCCGCGCAGAAATCCTTTTCCCGTTTCGACTCCGAAGGCCAACGGCGCATGGCCGCCCTGCACGGTGGGCGCCGCGACAACCTGGAAATCGCTCCCAATCTGTGGGCCGGCGTCGGCCTGGTACGCGGCGGGGCGGGCACTGCGCTGGTCGGTGATCCGCAACAAGTAGCGGCACGAATCAAGGAATATGCAGACCTGGGTATCGAGAGCTTCATCTTTTCCGGTTATCCGCATTTGGAAGAAGCCTACCGGTTTGCCGAACTGGTGTTCCCGCTGTTGCCCGAACCCTACGCGAGCCTGGCCGGGCGCGGCGTGACCAACCTCACCGGGCCGTTTGGCGAAATGATCGCCAACGATGTACTGCCCGCCAAAGCCAACGCCTGAGGAAAACCGAGTGACTGCCAAACCGCAAAGCACCCTGCTTTCCCCGTTGCAGACCGCCCGACAACTGGCCGCTGAATTCGCCCTGACCGCCGTCGAACGCGACGAACGCGGCGGCACGCCGAAAGCCGAACGCGATGCCTTGCGTGAAAGCGGTCTGCTGGCCCTGAGCATTCCCACCCGTTACGGCGGCCTCGGCGCGCGCTGGAGCGAAACCCTGGAAGTCGTGCGCGAGTTCGCCAAAGTCGACAGTTCGATTGCCCACGTTTTCGGTTTTCATCATTTGATGCTGGCCACCGTCCGCCTGTTTTCCCGTCCCGAACAATGGCAGCCATGGTTCGAACAGACGGCGCGGCAGAACTGGTTCTGGGGCAACGCCCTCAATCCGCTGGACACCCGCACGGTGGTCAAGGATCTCGGAGGCTGGCGCGAGTTTTCCGGCAAGAAAAGTTTCTGCTCCGGCGCCAGCGATTCACAGATGCTGATCGCCTCGGCGGTGGACGAAAACAACGGCGGCAAACTGCTGATCGCGGCGATCCCCAGCGGACGCAGCGGCATCACTTTGCACAACGACTGGAACAACATCGGCCAGCGCCAGACCGATAGCGGCAGCGCGACGTTCGAACGGGTGCGGGTCGAGGAATCGGAACTGCTGCTCGATCCCGGCCCGCTGAGCACACCGTTCGCCTGCCTGCGCCCGTTGATCGCACAACTGACGTTCACCCACATGTTTCTCGGCATCGCCGAAGGCGCCTTCGAAGAAGCGCGGCAATACACCCTCAGCGAAACCCGTGTCTGGCACAAGTCCTCGGTGCGCGAGGTGCGTGAAGATCCTTATGTGCTGGCCCATTACGGCGAGTTCTGGGTGGCCCTCGAAGGCATCCGTCTGCTGGTGGAACGCGCCGCCGCGCTGCTCGACGAGGCCTGGGCCAAAGGCCCGAGCCTCAGCGCCGAAGAACGCGGTCACCTGGCCACGGCGATTGCCACGGCCAAAGTCGCTGCCAGTCGCCAGGGGCTGGAGATTTGCAGCCGACTGTTCGAAGTCACCGGCGCCCGTTCGACCCATGCGTCGCTGCGCCTCGACCGCCACTGGCGCAACCTGCGCACGCAAACCCTGCACGACCCGCTGGATTACAAACTCCATGAGCTGGGCGACTGGGCGCTGAACCAGGCCCTGCCGGTGCCGACGTTCTATTCCTGATTTCCTTTCGTGGAGCGAGACCCATGCAACTGCTGACCCTGCCGCCCTCACCCGCCCTGGCCACGTCGATCCGCGCCACCGCCCAGGTCTTCGAAGACCCGAAATCCCGGGCCTTGCTCGCGCATCTGCAACAAGTCGCACCAAGCGAAGCCAGCGTGCTGATCATCGGTGAAACCGGCACCGGCAAGGAGCTGGTGGCGCGGCACATCCATAACTTGAGCAACCGGCGCAACCGACCGTTCATTGCAGTCAACTGCGGGGCGTTTTCCGAATCGCTGGTGGAAGCCGAATTGTTCGGCCATGAAAAAGGCGCCTTCACCGGCGCCCTAAGTGCCAAGGCCGGGTGGTTCGAAGAGGCGGATGGCGGGACGTTGTTCCTCGATGAAATCGGCGATTTGCCCATGGCGATCCAGGTCAAATTGCTGCGGGTATTGCAGGAACGCGAGGTGGTGCGACTGGGTTCACGCAAGAGCATTCCCATCGATGTGCGAGTGCTCGCTGCGACCAACGTGCAACTGGAGAAAGCCATCAACGCCGGGCATTTTCGCGAGGATCTGTATTACCGGCTGAACGTGGTCAATCTGGACCTGAGCCCGTTGCGCGAACGGCCCGGCGACATCCTGCCGCTGACCCGGCACTTCATCGAGGCTTACAGTCAGCGTCTGGGTTACGGGCGCATCACCATCAGCCCCGGCGCCGAGCAAAAGCTGCGCGGCTACAGTTGGCCGGGCAACATCCGCGAACTGGAAAACGTCATCCATCACACGCTGCTGATCTGCCGCAACGGCGTGATTGAGCGCGACGACCTACGCTTGTCGAACCTGCGCATCGACCGTCCGGACGATCAGCACGGCAGCGTCGACGACTCACCGGAAGCGCTGCTCGAACGCGCCTTCCAGAAACTCTTCGAACAACAGGCCGGCGCCCTGCATGAAAAGGTCGAGGACGCTTTGTTGCGTTCGGCCTATCGGTTCTGCCACTACAACCAGGTGCACACCGCCGCGCTGCTCGGCCTAAGCCGCAACGTGACTCGCACGCGGCTGATCAAGATCGGCGAACTGGCGGTCAACAAGCGGCGGCCTACGGAAAACCTGCAAGGCGAGCGCCTGATCCAGTTGTCGATCTAACCCACCAGTTGGCAGTGCAAGCCATCGTCGTGACTGCGGGCGATGCTGCTCAGTACCTGGAATGAACCGAAAGTCACGGTCCGCGCCTGATGAGTGCGGATCAGTTGCCAGAAATCCTGCTCACCGGTTTCGAAACTGCGCAACGCCGCCTCTCCCGCTTCACGGGATTGCCATTGCAGAAAAGCCAGCACACGTCGGCCATCGTCGCTGGCCTGGACACTGGCGCTGACGAAACCGGCATAACGCTGGGCCAGACGTTCGGTCTGTACGGTCAGCGCCGCGACCAGCGCCGGTTGTTGGCCGGGCTCGATTTCGAATTCGATCAATTGGGTGAAGCTGCGGTTTTTCGCTGTAACTTGCATGACGCCCCCACTCTGTCAGGCGAATCTTGCGATTCGAAGGCCTGCAGGGTAAAACCTAGAGTTAACTAGAGGTCAAGGGGCAATTTTCAAATGGTCACAGCGGAAAACCTGCACAGACAACTCACGGTTGGCGAAGTCGCGGCCCGCAGTGGTGTCGCCGTCACCGCCCTGCATTTTTATGAATCCAAAGGCTTGATCAAAAGCCAGCGCAATGCCGGCAACCAGCGCCGTTATCCACGGGAAGTGTTGCGCCGGGTGGCGTTGATCAAGGTGGCGCAACGGCTGGGCATTCCACTGGCGGAAATCGGTGAGGCACTGAAACAGTTGCCGGACAACCGCGCACCGACGGCGGCGGACTGGAAAGTGTTATCGGAGCAATGGCGGCGGGAACTGGATGAACGAATCAATCAGTTGATGCTGCTGCGGGATCGTTTGACGGGTTGCATCGGTTGCGGCTGTCTGTCGATGGAAGCCTGCCCGCTGCGCAACCAGGGCGATGTGCTGGGCGAGCAAGGGCCGGGAGCGCACTTTCTCGATGTCCCGGGTTGACGGTTCCCACGGCGCGGGAACCGTCGAATCGATCAATCAAAAACCCGGCGCAATCTGGCCTTTGTAACGGGTCAGAATGAACTGACGCACTTCATCGGAATTCAACGCCTTGGCCAGTTTCTGCAGGCCAGGGTCGTTGATGTTGTCGGGACGTGCGACCAGAAACTCGATGTACAGGCTCTTGCCTTTTTCGACGATCAGCGCGCTGTTGGTGTCGATCCCGGCTTCCAGCGCGTAGTTGGCGAACACGAACGCGAGATCCACCTGACTCACCGAACGGGCCAGCAATGCACCTTCCAGCTCACGGATTTTCAAATGTTTGGGGTTTTCGACGATGTCACGCTGGGTGGCCAGCGTGTTGCTCGGATCCTTGAGCTTGATCAACCCCGCCTCATGCAACAGCACCAGGGCGCGACCGGTGTTCACCGGGTCGTTGGGGATCGACACGCTGGCGCCGTCTTTCAGTTCCGAGATGTTTTTGATTTTGGTGGAGTACGCACCGAACGGTTCGATGTGCACCCCGACCACCGGCACCAGATCAGTGTGGCGGGTCTTGTTGAAGTCATCGAGAAACGGCCGGTACTGGTAGTAGTTGGCGTCGAGGTTTTTCAGCGCCAGTTGCTGGTTGGGCTGGATGAAGTCGGTGAAGACCTTGATGTCCAGGTCCACGCCTTCCTTGGCCAGGGTCGGTTTGACGAATTCGAGGATTTCCGCGTGCGGCACCGGGGTGGCACCGACGATCAGTTTTTCGTTGGCGTGAGCGCCGAGCGACAGCACGGCAGCCAGAACGGCCAGGGTCTTTTTCATGGTTTGCTCCAAGGCAGATTTGAGTGGCCGTCGTGGGGTGGACGTGGGGCCTTTATGGGGTGAACTTTTTTTTCAGCGGCGGCTGTAGTGCGCCACCAGTCGGTCGCCGGTCATTTGCAGCGCCTGCACCAGAATCAGCAGCAACACCACGGTGACCACCATCACGTCGGTCTGAAAACGCTGATAGCCGAAGCGGATCGCCAGATCGCCGAGCCCGCCGCCACCGATCACGCCGGCCATCGCCGTGTAATCCACCAGCACGATGGCGGTGACCGTCACCGCCGCCAGCAACCCGCCACGGGCTTCCGGCAACAGGGTGTGGCGGATGATCTGCCAGGTGCTGGCGCCCATGGCCTGGGTCGCCTCGACCACGCCGCGATCGACTTCCCGCAGCGCGGTTTCCACCAGCCGTGCAAAGAACGGTGTGCAGCCGACCACCAGCGGCGGAATGGTGCCCGGTACACCCAGCGAGGTGCCCACCAGCAACGTGGTCAGCGGAATCAGCACGATCAGCAAAATGATGAACGGCAGCGAACGCAGCATGTTCACGATCACCGACAGCACCCGATACACGCCGACCGTTTCATGCAATTGGCGCTTGCCGGTGAGAAACAGCAGCAGCCCCAGCGGCAGACCCAGAATCACCGTGAATAGCAGCGCCGCACCGAGCATGCTCAACGTATCGAGGCAGGCCTGGGCAATGTCGGCCCAGTAAATGTGTCTGAACCACTCGGCCATCATCAGGACCAGTCGTGGCGCGGTGGTTTGACGCCGTTGAGCAGCCAGTTGCCGACCACGTGGTATTTCCAGCGCACCGGGTCATGCAGGGTGTGAACCCGGGCGTTGCGCCAGTGGCGGTCGAAGTTGTGTTTCTTCAAGGTCGAACGGGTGCCGCCGAGTTCGAACAGTTTGTTGCTGGCCTCGATGGCGATTTCGGTGGTCAGCACTTTGGCCTTGGCCACGGCCAGGGATGCCAGCGCGACGTTGTCTTCATCCGGTGACGGACGCGCGGCATCCAGTGCATGACCTGCCCGTTCGAGCAAGGCTTCGGCGGCTTCCAGACGGATTTCCAGCGCGCCGATCTGAATGATCGTCAGCGGATCTTCGCTGGCCTTCCCCACCCCGGCATCGATCCATGGCCGGGCGAACTGGCGGACGAACTCAACTGTATCCCGCAGCGCCGCCCGGGCAATGCCGGCGTCGATGGCGGCGGTGGTCAACTGCGCGAACGGCCCGGCCAGGGTCGGACTTTCGTAGGAACGATAAGTCGGAAACAGACTGAATGGCGCCACCAGCAGATCTTCCGCCAGCACCGTGCCGCTGGACGTGGTGCGCTGGCCGATGCTGTCCCAGTCGTCGACGATCACCAGCCCTTTCGTGCCACGCTCGACGAAAGCCAGTTGGCCCTTCTGTTCTTCATCCAGCGCCAGCACCGCCAGCCAGTGAGCGTAAAGCGAGCCGGTGCAGTAACCCTTGCGGCCATTGATCACGAAGCTGTCGCCATAACGACGGATCGTGGTCTGGATGTCCTGCACGTTCTTGCCGCCGGTTTCCGACAGCGCATTGGCGAAGCGATGGCCTTGCAGCGCCAGTTCAAAAAAATGCGCCTGCTGCGCCGGGGTGCCTTGCAGGCGGATATCCTCGAGCAGGCAGTAATGATTTTGCGGGATCTGCCCGAGGGACGGATCGGCGGCGGAAATGATCGCGATCACCTGCGCCAGCACCGCGTACGACACCTGCGCCCCTCCATATTCCTTCGGCACGGTGATGCCCCACAGACCACTGTTGGAATACAGATCGACGATCTCGGCAGGCACTTCACGGCTGCGGTCGCGCTCGGCGGCGCGCTCCTGCAGAACGGCGGCGACCTGTACGGCCACGCGCAAGGCTTCGGCATCGTCGGTGATGCGACGGGCGGTCGGCGGGTTGATCGGATAAACGGCAGATTCAGGCATGGATGACTCTCGGTATCGATGTTGTACCGGGTCATTGCAGCTTCTGTGCCTGACTGGCAGCCCACGTCTTACGCGGCCTTCAGAGGTTTCGTGCGGAATCTGAAGGTAAAAACCCGCGCATTCTGTTGCTTCACTGTCGATGGCTGAACACTGCTCGTCGGGTACTCGGTCGCGGCGGCGACACACGCCTATAGTGGAGCGACCGGCATTCCCGTCGAAGACATGCAGTCAACCGCCAAATAACAACAGGGAGCAACGCCATGAGTGTCAAACCCATTCCCGAGGGGTATCACAGCATTACCCCGTACCTCGGCATTCACAAAGCTGCCGAGGCCATCGATTTCTATAAAAAGGCATTCGGTGCCACCGAAGTCATGCGCCTGAGCATGCCTGACGGTCGTGTCGGCCACTGCGAACTGCGCATCGGCGACAGCGCCATCATGCTCGGCACACCCTGCGACCAAGGGCCATTGCGCAATCCGGACAGCGGCGTGTCCGTCGGTCTGCATCTGTATGTGACCGATGTCGACAAGTCGTTCCAGCGTGCACTGGATGCCGGGGCGACCGCTGTGTCCGAGGTCAAGGATCAGTTCTATGGGGATCGCAGCGGTACGTTGAAAGATCCATTCGGGCATGTGTGGTTCCTGGCCACCCGCAAGGAGGATCTGACCCAGGAGCAGATCGAGCAACGGGCGAAGGAAATGTTTCAACAGGGTTGAGTCATTCAGGGTCCGAACCGGTCCTTTCGCGAGCAGGCTCGCTCCCACACGGGATCGGCGTGTACCTGCCCGCGACAGGCACTCTGGCTCTACACGCTTCATGAACAATCCCAACACGTTTCACGCCTTGTCATGAACGCCCGGCAATTCCACGATGCAGGCCACCTGCCTGAATAAAGGATCAAGCCGATGTTTGCCGGATTCGTCAAAGACCAGCGCCACGTCAACGGCGTGGACATCAACTATCGCGTCGGTGGCAGCGGCCCCGGCCTGCTGCTGTTGCACGGGCACCCGCAGACCCACGTCATCTGGCACAAGGTCGCCGAGCAACTGGCCGAACATTTCACCGTGGTCGCCGCCGACCTGCGCGGTTATGGCGACAGCAGCCGACCGCCGGCCGATGAACGGCATGTCCACTATTCCAAACGGGAGATGGCCCGCGACAACGTGGAACTGATGACGGCGCTGGGCTTTACCCGATTTTCGATCCTCGCCCACGACCGTGGCGCGCGGGTCGCCCATCGCCTGGCCCTCGATCATCCCGCCGCCGTGCAGCGCATGGTGCTGCTGGACATCGCGCCGACCCTGGCGATGTACAGCCAGACCGACGAAGCCTTCGCCCGAGCCTACTGGCACTGGTTTTTCCTGATCCGCCCGGCACCGCTGCCGGAAACGTTGATCGAGGCCGATCCCGAAGGCTATCTGCGCAGTGTCATGGGCAGCCGCAGCGCCGGGCTCAAGCCGTTCACTGACGACGCGTTCGCTGAATATCTGCGATGCCTGAGCCAGCCCGGCAGTGCCCGAGGCATCTGCGAGGATTACCGGGCCAGTGCCGGGATCGATCTGGAACACGACCGTGCCGACCTCGCGGCCAACCATCATCTGAGCTTGCCTTTGTTGGTGCTCTGGGGAGCCGAAGGCACGGTCGGCCGGTGCTTCGATCCGCTCAGGGAATGGCAGCAGGTGGCCACCGACGTGCGTGGCAAGTCCCTGCCCGCCGGTCACTACCTCGCTGAAGAAGTGCCTGAGCTGTTGCTTACCGAAGTGCTGCCGTTCCTGCGCTGATTCGCCGCCAAAAAGTTCAACACAATCCCTTGTGGGAGCGAGCTTGCTCGCGATGACGGTGTGTCTGTGACATTCAAGCTGTCAGACACGACGCTATCGCGAGCAAGCTCGCTCCCACAAGAAACATTTACTTTCATATCCTTCATCGGGATTTGCTTCGGTCATCCGTCTTATTGAGATGCGGGCCGGTCGCACAGGCAAAAGCCGCCACCGGCCCTTCAGGGACTCCCGCGCTGCGAAGCCCGTAGTGCTGCGTCCTGTCACCGAATCAAGACCCGTCATCATGTCGAAGAAATCCCGCTCGAAACTGTGGTTCCTGGTACACAGCTGGCTGGCGTTGCCGATCTGGTTTTTTGTCCTGATCGTCTGCGTCACCGGCACCCTGGCGGTGGTCAGCCAGGAAATCGTCTGGCTGGCCAACCCGCAAATGCGCGCCAGCGCACCGTCGGACGATGCTCAGCGCCTGAGTTATGACCAGATCCTCGCCGAGATCAAAAAGGCCGAACCCCGGACTCAGGTGCAAAGCATCAATCGTCCGGACGAATCGCACTTTGCCCTCGACGTCGATGTCAGCTACCCGGACGGGCGCTCGCTGACGGTCTACGTCAACCCGTACACCGGGGTGATCCAGGGCACCGCGCCGAATTTCAACTTCAAGGCCTTCACCCGCGCGCTGCACGGCTGGTGGCTGGTGCCGTTCACCAACGGTTTCAGCTGGGGCTGGTACCTGGTGTCGTTTCTCGGCCTGCCAATGCTGGCTTCGCTGGTGACCGGGCTGGTGGTGTACAAACGCTTCTGGAAAGGTTTTTTCCGTCCGACCCTGCGTTTCAACCATGGCGCACGGATCTTCTGGGGCGACTTCCACCGCTTGAGCGGCATCTGGTCGATCTGGTTCATTGCGGTGATTTCCATCACCGGTACCTGGTTCCTGATCCAGGCGCTGCTGTCGGATAACCAGATCTCCATTTCCAGCGAACCGATCATTCCGGCCATGTCCCGGGAAGCCGTCCCGATTTCCTCCGATGGCGCACCGCCGCCACGCATCAGCCTGGACCGCGCCATCGAAATCGCCCGGTCGAAAATCCCCGGCCTGGAAGCCAGCTTCATCAGCCTGCCGGGCAATGCCTATGCACATCTGGATATCGGTGGTCGCGGCTGGTATCCGCTGATGTACCAGACCGCGACGCTCAATCCGTACAGCGGAGAGGTGGCGGCTTCGCGGCTGTTGTCCGACCGCACGTCGCTGGAGTTCGTCACCGAGTCCATGCGCCCGCTGCACACCGGGGATTTCGGCGGCCTGTGGATCAAGCTGATCTGGTTCTTCTTCGGCCTGCTGCTGAGCATGATGGTCCTCAGCGGCTTACTGATCTGGACCAAACGCACCGCGCTGGCCACCGCCAACGCCCTCAAGCGCGAGCACAAGAAACAACGCGTCAAGGCGCAACCGGCCCTGCGCGGTGAACCGTCGGAGGTCAGCCCGTGAGCAAGTCCACCACCGTGGCTCAGCCTTCCCGACTGAGCGTGATCTGGCACAAATGGCGTTTCCACATCAACGTGCTGTTGCTGCTGATCCCGCTGGGTTTCATGCCCAGATACTTCGCCGACGCCGCGCTGTTCCGTGGCGACAGCGGCCTGGGCGAGCGCGAGATCGGCGAAATCCAGGTAGGTCCCTGGAGCCTGCGCCTGGCCGAACTGCGTGACGAAGCACCCCGCTCCGACGGACCGGCGGGCTATCTGAAAGGCTTCAACGCTGCGCTTTGCGATGCCTGTATCGAACCGGTCAAGGCCACCTACCTGCGCATCGGCAAGCCGCGCAGCCTGCGGGCCGCCGGTTCGATCTTTTTCGGCACGCCCTATCGCATGGGCATCCAGTTGCCGGTGCCGGAGAAAACCAAAGCCGACGCCGATCTGTGGATCACCATGGAAGGCTGGGACGGCAGCCTGCATCAAGCCTCTATTCCGCTAAGCCAGGCCTCGCCCGCCACCGTTGCCTGGCTGAACAAACAAGGAGCCAAACCATGAGCCGCCCTACTCGCCTGAACATGAGCGTCGCATTGCTGGCGTTGTGTGCCGGTTTCAGCACCGCAGCCCTGGCCCACAACCCGATGTGCGAGTGCAAGGCCATCGATGCCGAACAGATCAAATGCACCGGCGGTTTTTCCGATGGCAGCGGCGCACCGGGGGTGACCCTCGATGTGATCGGCTACGACGAAACCATTCTGGTGCCGGGCAAGCTCGGCGCCGATTCGACCCTGACCTTCAAGAAACCCGGCGCCGAGTTCTACGTGTTGTTCGACGCCGGCCCCGGCCATGTGGTCGAAATCGACCAAGCGGATATCGAAGCCCCATGACCACACCGACCACCCAAATCGTGCGCCCCGCCGGCGCCGGCCATGAAACCCTCAATGTGCTGCTGATCTGCCTGCTGATCCTCGCGGTCGCCGGCTCCGTGGTGGCGTGGCGCGGGGTCTCCCATGAGCCGGAGCCGGTGTCCAGCCATCAACTCGACGCCCGTCGCGACCTCGCCGCCAGCGAACAAGGCATCTACGCCGACCTGCGAGTGACCCTCGACGAAATCCACTTGTTGCGCGAAGAACAGCAGTCTCTGCCGACTCCGCAGAGCCTGGCCGACGAAGGTTTTGCACCCTTCGCCCAGGATGCCAGCTCAGTGAGCCGTGGCGGTCATGCCTGGCGATTGCTGGGCAACAGCGCTTACTTCGGCCACAGCCAGGCACCTGCCGTGGCCGGTTCGTTTCTGATGCGCCTGAACGAAGACGCGCCGGACATCTGGCTTAACCGCGCTGTCGACCTGCAAGTACCGACGGACCTGTCCGACGCGGCACTGACCGCTGCCGGATGGAAACAGATCGTCGCGCAATTCGATGCCGGGGTGACCCGCGAGCATCGTCATTGAACCTTCGCCTTCATTCGAGAGAAGACCGCCTGCCCATGCCCAGTTCATCTCAACGCCGTCCTTTTTTGCGCCTGCTGCTGATCGGCCTGTGCGCCTGCCTGCTGAGCCCGCTGGCCAGCGCCGACCCGGCCAAGCGCCTGCGCATCGGCATCACCCTGCACCCTTATTACAGCTACGTGGCGAATATCGTCGGCGACAAGGCCGATGTCGTGCCGCTGATCCCGGCCGGCTTCAACCCCCACGCCTATGAGCCCCGCGCCGAAGACATCAAGCGCATCAGCGGGCTGGACGTGATCGTGCTCAATGGCGTCGGCCATGACGACTTCGCCGACCGCATGATCGCCGCCAGCGAAACACCGGACATCAAGACCATCGAAGCCAACGAGAACGTGCCGCTGCTGGCCGCCACCGGGGTCGCCGCGCGCGGTGCCGGCAAAGTGGTGAACCCGCACACCTTCCTGTCGATCAGCGCCTCGATTGCCCAGGTCAATAATATCGCCCGTGAACTGGGCAAGCTCGACCCGGACAACGCCAGGACCTACACCCAAAATGCCCGCGCTTATGGCAAACGCCTGCGGCAGATGCGTGCCGACGCCCTGGCCAAACTGACACAGGCGCCGAACGCCGAGTTACGGGTGGCGACCGTTCATGCTGCGTATGACTATCTGCTGCGCGAGTTCGGTCTGGAAGTCACCGCCGTGGTCGAGCCGGCCCACGGCATCGAGCCAAGCCCGAGCCAGTTGAAGAAGACCATCGATCAACTGCGGGAACTGGACGTGAAGGTGATCTTCTCGGAAATGGATTTTCCGTCCACTTACGTTGAAACCATCCAGCGCGAATCCGGGGTGAAGCTGTACCCGCTGTCGCACATTTCCTACGGCGAATACACCGCCGACAAGTACGAAAAGGAAATGACCGGCAACCTCGACACCGTGGTTCGGGCAATTCAGGAGTCCGGCGCATGACTTCAAAAGAAATCGAACTCCCTGTGGGAGCGAGCTTGCTCGCGAAAGCGTCCATTCAGTCAACGTCGCCGTTGGATGAGAAACCGCATTCGCGAGCAAGTCGAGTCGTCGCACCGTCGCTCCCACAAGTATCAGGCCCGGCTCTGGAATTCGCCGACGTCAGCCTGACCCTCGGCCGCACGACCATCCTCGACAAGGTCACCTTTCAGGTTCAGCCCGGCAGCGTGCATGCGCTGGTCGGCCCCAACGGCGGCGGCAAGAGTTCACTGATCAAGACCCTGCTAGGACAGATGCCGCATCAGGGCCGGCTCAGCCTGCAATGGCCCGGCGAGCCCGGCACCATCGGCTACGTGCCGCAGGCGCTGGAGTTCGACCGGGGTCTGCCGATGACCGTCGATGACTTCATGGCCGCCATGTGCCAGCGCCGTCCGGCGTTTCTCGGCCTGAGCAAGCGCTACGCCGGCGCCATTGGTGATGCGCTGGAACGGGTCGGCATGCAGGACAAGCGCAAACGCCGGATGGGCGCACTGTCCGGCGGTGAACGCCAGCGTGTGCTGCTCGCCCAAGGCTTGATTCCGCCCCCGCAACTGTTGGTGCTGGACGAACCCATGTCGGCGCTGGACGAAGCCGGGATCCAGGTGTTCGAACGATTGCTGGCCGACTGGCGCGCGGCGGGCATCACCGTGCTGTGGATCGAGCATGACCTGGAAGCGGTCGGGCGTCTGGCCAATCGTGTCACCGGCCTCAACCGTCGGGTGCTGTTCGACGCCACACCACAACGGGCCCTGACTCCGGAGCGTCTGCTGACGCTGTTCTCGACCCATCCACGGAGCGCTGCCTGATGAGTTACGAAGCCTTTCGTTTGATGGTGCAGGGCTGGGCCACTTCCGGTTATCTGCCGGAGGCACTGGCCTACGGGTTCGTGGTCAACGCGCTGCTTGCCGGTCTGTTGATCGGCCCGGTGCTCGGTGGTCTCGGCACACTGGTGGTGGTCAAGCGTTTCGCGTTTTTCTCCGAAGCGGTCGCCACGCGGCGTTGACCGGCGTGGCCATCGGCATCCTGCTCGGCGAGCCCTACACCGGGCCGTACGGCAGTCTGTTCGGTTACTGTCTGCTGTTCGGGATTTTGCTCAATTACCTGCGCAACCGCACCGGCCTGGCCCCGGACACGCTGATCGGCGTGTTCCTCTCGGTGTCCCTGGCGCTGGGGGCCAGCCTGCTGCTGATTCTGGCAGGCAAGATCAACGTGCACATTCTGGAAAACGTGCTGTTCGGCTCGGTGCTGACGGTCAACGGCAATGATCTGGCGGTGCTGGCGATCGTCGGTTCACTGGTGATGGCCCTGGCGTTACCGCTGTACAACCGCATCATGCTCGCCAGTTTCAATCCGCAACTCGCTGCCGTACGCGGCGTCGCCGTGAAAGCGCTGGACTACCTGTTCGTGGTTCTGGTGACGCTGATCACCGTCGCGGCAGTAAAAGTCATCGGCGCGATTCTGGTAGGCGCCCTGCTGGTGATTCCCGCAGCGGCGGCACGTTTGCTCAGCCAGTCGCTCAAGGGCTTTTTCTGGTGTTCGGTGCTGATCGCCACGGTCAGCACGCTGTGCGGGATTCTCCTGCCCATCGTGTACGACCTGCCGATTCCGTCCGGCGCCGCGATCATCCTCGTCGCCGGCATCGGCTTCGCCCTCGCCGCCATTGCCCGGGGCGTTGTCCCCAGTCTGAAAGGGAACCTTGGATAAATGTCATTTTCTTTGCGCCAACTCGCCCTGCTCGTCGCCCTCGGTGGCTCCGTTTCCAGCCCTCTGCTGGCCACCGAAAAACCTGTGCGGGTGCTGGCCTCGCTGCCGATCACCTACGGTTTGGGCGAAGTGCTGCTCAAGGGCACCGACATCAGCCTCGAACGCGCGGCGCCGGCGAATCTGCCGGGCAGCCGCCAGTCGGCGTATTTCACCGGGCGCGGCGCCCCGGCGCTGGACAAACTGGCCACTGGCGCCGATGCCGTGATCGGCGTGCGCTCGCTGTGGGCCGACGATCCGCTGTACCCCATCGCCCGACGCAGCAACATCCGCATCGTCGAGGTCGACGCCGCCCGGCCGGTGGACGGTGCCTTGCCGGGCATCGCCGTGCAACCGGGGTTGAAGGTTGATGGCCTGAACAGTCAGCCGTGGCTGGCCAGCAACAACATGGGCCGCATGGCGGACGTGATGGCGTCGGATCTGGTACGTCTCGCGCCGAAGGACAAACCGAAGATCGAAGCCAATCTGGCGGCGCTCAAACAGCGCCTGCTGAAACTCACTGCCGACACCGAAGCGCGTCTGGCCAGTGCCGATAACCTGAGCGTGATGAGCCTGAGCGATCACTTCGGCTATCTGATCGGCAGCCTCAATCTGGAGTTGATCGGACAGGATCCGCGCCCGGATGCCGAATGGACGCCAGAAGATCTGAAAAAACTGACCGCCACACTGAAAGACAATGACGTAGCGGTGGTGCTGCACCATCGGCAGCCGTCGGACGCGGTGAAAGCAGCCATTGCCGAATCAGGCAGTCATCTGCTGGTGCTCAGCACCGATGCGGCGGATCCGGTGGCGGAGCTGGAAGGGAATGTGGATGCGCTGCTCAAAGGTCTGAGCGGCGCGTAACGCCAGTTGCCCCCCCGTTGATCGTTCCCACGTCGAGGGGTCGAACCGTCCGCGTGGGAATGCAGCCCGGGACGCTCCGCGTCCCTTCCAAAGCGGACGCGGAGCGTCCAATGAGACATTCCCACGCAGAGCGTGGGAACGATTATCAAGGCCGATCTTCCAGACATGAAAAAACCCGCTGACTGTTTCCAGTCCAGCGGGTTTCTTTTTGATCGGCAGTCTTACTGCGCCGCCGCTTGCGCTTCCATCTTCTGGCGCAGGCTCAGCGGACGCATGTCGGTCCAGACTTCCTCGATGTAGGCCAGGCACTCCTTTTTCATGCCGCTCTTGCCCACGGTGCGCCAGCCTTCCGGAATGGCCTTGTAGTCCGGCCAGATCGAGTACTGCTCTTCGTGGTTGACCACGACCTGAAAGAGGATGTCCTCGCGGTCGAATACTGACGTCATGCTGTGTCTCCATCGTTGTAGGGTGGCTGCACGGCGGGTGCAGCCGGGTCTGTAGAAGGAACGTTCGGCGCGGCGAAAAATTTACAGCGCAGCGATCGCAGCGCTCAATGCACGGCCGAAAAT
Source organism: Pseudomonas bananamidigenes (assembly GCF_001679645.1). Classification (GTDB taxonomy): domain Bacteria; phylum Pseudomonadota; class Gammaproteobacteria; order Pseudomonadales; family Pseudomonadaceae; genus Aquipseudomonas; species Aquipseudomonas bananamidigenes. The sequence goes on from NZ_LRUN01000001.1 coordinate 25,407, forward strand.
CTCGGCAACGCGGTCGACTTCAGCGGCGGTGATGACCAGCGGTGGCAGGAAGCGCACCACCGCGCCATGACGTCCGCCCAACTCCAGGATCAGGCCTCGCTTGAGGCACTCGCGCTGCACCAGCGGCGCCAGTCGTGCAAAGGCTGGCGGATGACCAAGGGCATCCGGCGTGCCGTCCGGGTCGACCAGCTCGACGCCGAGCATCAGGCCACGGCCGCGAATGTCGCCCAGTTGCGGGAAGTCACGCTGCAGGCTGTGCAGGTGCTCGCTCAGGCGTTCACCCATGGCGGCGGCGTGCTCGCAGACCTTGTGCTCGACCAGGTAACGCATCACAGCGGAACCGGCGGCCATCGCCATCTGGTTGCCACGGAAGGTGCCGGCATGGGCGCCCGGCTGCCAGGTGTCGAGCCAGTCACGATAGACCACCACCGCCAGCGGCAGGCTGCCGCCGATGGCTTTGGACAGCACCACCACATCCGGGGTGATGCCGGCGTGTTCGAAGGCGAACATCTTGCCGGTGCGGGCGAAACCGCTCTGGATCTCGTCGACGATCAGTGCGACACCGGCCTTCTCGGTGATGCGACGCAGCCCGCGCAGCCACTCGATGTCCGCCGGGATCACCCCGCCCTCACCCTGCACCGCCTCGACGATCACTGCTGCCGGCAATTGCACACCGGCCTCCGGGTCGTTGAGCAGGTTTTCCAGGTAACTCAGGTTGGCCTTCACGCCCGCCGCGCCACCAAGACCGAACGGGCAACGGTAGTCATAGGGGAACGGCATGAACTGCACGCCGTTACTGAGCAGTGCGCCCAAGGGTTTCTTCGGCCCCAGGCTGCCCATCAGGCTCAACGCGCCCTGGCTCATGCCGTGGTAACCGCCGGAGAACGCCAGCACGGTGCTGCGGCCGGTGGCGGTACGCACCAGTTTCAGCGCAGCTTCCACCGCGTCGGTGCCGGTCGGCCCGCAGAACTGGATCTTCGCCTGGGAAGCCAGCTCAGGCGGCAACAGACTGAACAGGTCCTGAACGAACTGATCCTTCACCGGCGTGGTCAGGTCGAGGGTGTGCAGTGGCAGTTCGTCGGTCAGCACTTGCTGGATGGCCTCGATCACCACCGGATGGTTATGCCCCAACGCCAGGGTACCGGCACCGGCCAGGCAATCGATGAACGTGCGGCCTTCAACATCTTCGACGTACAGGCCCTTGGCACGCTTGAGCGCCAGCGGAATGCGTCGTGGATAGCTGCGGGCGTTGGATTCCTGCCGGCTCTGGCGGGCCAGCAGCGGCGTTTCGTTGAACTCGTACAGCGTTTGCGCCGACGCGGAGGCGATCCGGGCCGACGACTCTTCGATAAGGCTGGTGGCGACTGACATCTCTCGACCCCTCAATTCGCTATGGATAGTGACCAAAACTGCACACCACACAGGTGCGCGTTCCGGTCCCGGGGCGCACATGCAGGTTTCCTGTTCTGGAAACGCACCAGCGGGTCGAGGATTTACACCCTTGATCGAGTTCTCAAGCCGATAACCGCAGTGGTTTGTGCATCGGCAGGCTGCGCATGCCGTGGCGGATGAGCGGTGGTGCCGATTCGCGATAGCCCAGATGCCGATAAAAGGCCTCACCGGTGCGGGTGCTCCTGAGCATCGAGCAGTCTCGGCCCCGGGTCCGCAGCCAGCCTTCGAGATCCGCCATCAATGCACGGCCGGCGCCGCGACGAAACCACTCCGGCTGTACATGGCACAACATGACATCGCCATCGAGCGTGGCCATTCCGACGCCGACCGGTTTGTCCTGCAACAGTGCAATGTTCAGATAATGCTGCGGATCGGCGAGCCATGCGCTGATGCGGTCCGGCGATTGCCGACGGATCCAGCTGTCAACGAGGTGTGGATCGTTACGGTGATCGAGCGCGCAACCGACGCGGATCGAACGCTCGACGATGCGGCTGATGATGCCGGTATCGGCCGCAGTGGCCGGGCAAATGTAGATGGATGCATCCATGGCGCAGCTACCTCAATCCATTGAGTCAAAGGCTGGGGCGACAATAGCGGCGCGACCGGCGAATGACCAATGGAGAGAGGTTACATTTGATGTGCCGGGTTCAAGCCGGTTGCAGCGGCATGGTCAGCTCGACCCGCAAGCCATCCGGACGGCTGTCGAAGTGCAGCGTGCAGGCGCAGCGCTGGACAATCGCCTGCACAATCGCCAGCCCCAGCCCGCAACCGGTGCTCTGGCCGTTGCGCCAGAAGCGTTGGGTCAGGTGTTGCAGATCGTCCGGTGCAATGCCCGGCCCGTGATCGCGAACGACGAAACGCACACGGTTGCCGATGGTTTCCAGGCTCAGTTCCACGGCGCCTTCCGACGGGGTATGACGCAGCGCGTTATCCAGCAGGTTGCGCAGTGCGGCGATGGACAACACCGAGGGCATTTGCAGTGGCGCGCTGGACAGGTGCTCGGGCAGATGCAGCCTGATCCGCTGCCGCTCGCCGCTGGCAGAGTCCTGAATCGCCAGTCTTGCCACTTGTTCGGCGCTGCACTGCACGCCGTCATCGAACGACAGACTGCCCTCGACCCGGGCCAGCAACAGCAATTGCTCCAGAGTCCGATGCAGGCGGTCGGCCCCCTCCTCGGCCCGTGCCAGAGACTGATCGCGGGCACTGCCGTCGGTCATCCGCGCCACTTGCAGGTGGGTCTTGATCGCCGTCAGCGGGCTGCGCAGTTCATGAGCCGCATCCCCGGTCAGGCGTCGCTCGCGCTCGATGGTCTTGCCGATGCGCTGGAACAGCTGGTTCTGGGTCTCGAGCAGCGGTTTCAGTTCGCTGGGAAAAGACTGCAACTGCAATGGCTCAAGCGAGTCGGCATTACGCCTCATCAGCGCCTCGCGCAGGCGATTGAGCGGTGCCAGCCCCTGACCGATCCCCAGCCACAGCAGGCACAGGCAGCCGAGCAGCGCCACACCTACCGGCACCGATGCCGCCAGCAGGATCGACATGTTCAAGGCTTCACGCTCGATCACCCGGTCGGCGGTGGTGATGCGCACATCACCCCTGGCCAGAGTGAAAGTGCGCCACGGTGCGCCGTCGATCATCTGGTCGTGGAAGCCCATTTTCTGTGCCTCCAGTGCCTGTTCCGGGTTGTTGTGACTACGGGCGAGGATCTCGCCGCGCAACGAACTGACCTGACAGGCCATGCCGCCGGGAATGTTCAGTTGTTCGGCACTGAAATGCGTTCCGTCACCCTTGCTCGGGATGGCCGGCAATTGCTCCAGCAGCCCGGCGACCATCCGCGCCGACGCCACCAGTCGCTGATCGAGGGAAAACATCATCTGGTTGCGCAGGTCGCTGAGCATCCAGGCGGCCGCCAGGGCCCAGATCAGCGCGAACGCGGCGCCGAGGGTCAGGCTCAGGCGCAGGCGCAGACTCATCACTTGTCAGGTTCTCCACCATCCGCCGGCCCCAGGCGATAGCCCAGACCACGCACGGTTTCGACGATGCCTTTCCCGAGCTTGCTGCGCAGGTGATGGATATGCACGTTGAGGGCGTTGCTCTCCAGCTCATCGCTGAAGCCGTAGACGCTGTCCTTCAATTGCTCGGTGGACAACACCCGGCCACGGTTGTGCAGCAAGGCTTGCAGCAGGGACTGCTCGCGGCGGGACAGGTCAATCGAACGGCCCGCGAGGGTCGTTTCGCGGCTGCTCGGGTCGTAGGTCAGCGCACCATGCTCGATCAGGTTGACGCTACGCCCGGCCACCCGACGCAGCAAGGTTTGCAGACGGGCGAACAGTTCACGCAGGTCGAACGGCTTGAGCAGGTAATCGTCGGCGCCGGACTGCAGGCCGTCGACCCGGTCCGTGACCGAATCCCGCGCAGTCAGGATCAGCACAGGGATTTCCAGGCCCTGCTGACGCAATTGCTGCAACAGTTTGAGGCCGTCTTCGTCCGGCAGGCCAAGATCGAGCACCATTACATCGAACTCGGCGACCTTGAGGATCGCCCGCGCCTTGGAGGCCGTATTGACGTGCTCGACCGTCAGGCCCTGGGCCGTCAGCCCGGCGACTATGCCGCTGGCAATCAACTCATCGTCTTCGCATACCAGTACGTGCATGGGAGCTCCGTGAGAAAAAAGGCGATTCAAGCAACAGAGGATTAAGCGGCAATTATGGACACTGCCCGTGCCGAGGAAAAGCACGATCCCGAATCAAACGTCCACACACAATATTCTTTCAACATTGACCGCCGCATCGACAACTGAAAAACCAACAAAACAAGTTGAAACTTCCCCACCGATACAAACAGCAAACAACAAGATAATGCGCGGATGTTATTTATCGCTATAACCTTTCAGCGCAACACAAACAAAGGCAATCCGCCTCATGACCAAACAATGTTTATTAAAAGGAACATTCAATGTCCAAACTCAAGAACTTCGTCGCTATCGACTGGCGCTCCGGGCCGGACCGTATTTACTTCTTTCTCAAAAATAACGACATCTATTCCCGCTATGACAATGGCGATGAAAAAATATCTGATGATTATCCCCTGCCGATCAAGGGCAACTGGAAGGAATTCGACGCCCACGCCAGGCACCTGCGCTTCGGGTTCACCCAGACACAGGCGGGCGACAAGGATATTGCCTGGCTGTTCTTCTACAATGGCGATCGTCCATGGGTGTGTGCCTATGACCAGGACAAGGATAACGTCGATGCGTTTTACAATCTTTCCAACTCGCTCTGGACGCCGATCCTGCCTTACTTTGAAAGAATCATCGCCGGCACCTGGCTGGAAGCGCTCGGACACAAGTCCCTGTTTCGCTTTTTGTTGAATGATGGAACTTACCTGACATTCGACACTATCAAGCAACAAGTAAGGCACGACCCCACAGCGGTATTGTCCGGACTTGCACCTTATAAACATCGACTCATAACTGCCGCTCAAGTTGATCCAACTTTCAGCGACAACCTCTGGTACATCTTTCTGACCGATGACCAGTTCGTGATTTACAACATGCAAAAAGGCCGGGTCGAGGGAGGCGTGCACAATGTCAGCGGCAGATTCGCCGGGTTGACCCGGGGCCTCTGACTCCCCAAACCGTCTGCAATGCTGTAGCGTCGCGCAGGTTCGACGCATGGAGACGCCCGGTTAATCATCGGTTAATCGCTGCCGCCCATTGTGTTCACCACTTGCACAGGGACAAGGCTCCACCATGCGTCATATTTTTCTACTGTTTGCACTGTTGATTTCGGGTCTGGCCCAGGCAGGGAACGATCCTTTTGCGACAAAACCGGAGTTCCTCCCGGTCGACAAGGCCTTCGTGCTGACGTCGGAACGACTGGACTCCGGTGAAACCCAACTGTTCTGGCAGATCACAGACGGCTACTACCTGTATCAGAAACGCCTGAAATTCGATGGACTGGCGGCGCAAAACGTTCCGGCGCTGCCTGAAGGCGAATCCCACAGCGACGAATACTTCGGCGAGCAACCGGTTTACCGCCAGGGCCTCGAGCTGAAAATCCCGGCGGCGGCCAAAGGCCAGATCAAAGTCAGTTATCAAGGCTGCGCCGACGCGGGCCTGTGCTATCCACCACAGACCCGCGTGATCGATCTCGGTGGCCAAGCGGCCGCTGCGGCGACGGAGCAGGCGCAGGATCAAGCGCTGGCCAGCGGCCTGCAGCAGCATTCGCTGGGCTGGAGTCTGCTGGTGTTCTTCGGTCTCGGTCTGCTGCTGGCCTTTGCACCCTGTTCCTTGCCGATGCTGCCGATTCTGGCCGGCATGGTGGTTGGCAGTGGTGCGACGCCACGTCGTGGTTTCGCACTGGCCAGCAGTTATGTGATTTGCATGGCGCTGGTGTATGCGGCGATGGGTGTCATCGCGGCCCTGTTGGGAGCGAACCTTCAGGCCTGGTTGCAGAATCCGTGGCTGCTCGGGGCGTTCGCGGCGGTGTTCGTGATTCTGGCACTGCCGATGTTCGGCTTCTTTGAACTGCAACTGCCGGTCGCCGTGCGTGATCGACTGGAGCACGCCTCACGCAGCCGCAGCGGCGGCAGTCTGGTCGGCGCGGGTGTACTGGGAGCCTTGTCCGGCCTGCTCGTCGGCCCATGCATGACCGCACCGCTGGCCGGCGCCTTGCTCTACATCGCACAAAGCGGCAATGCGTTGCACGGTGGCCTGATTCTGTTTGCCCTCGGCATCGGCATCGGCGTCCCGCTGCTGGTACTGGTGACCGTCGGCAATCGCTTCCTGCCGAAACCCGGCGCTTGGATGAACCTGCTCAAAGGCGTGTTCGGTTTCCTGTTCCTCGCCACCGCAGTGCTGATGCTGCGCCCGGTGCTGGACCCGTCGTTGTGGCTCGCACTGTGCGGCGCGCTGCTGCTGATAGCGGCCTACAGCGCGTGGAAACAGTCCGAAGGCTTTGGCCGGGTCGCCCAGTTGTTCGGTGCCGGCTCGCTGTTGCTGGGGCTATGGGGCAGTTTGCTGATGGTGGGTGCCGCGGGCGGCAGCGATGATCCGTTTCAACCGTTAAAGGTTTACAGCGCCGGACGCACCGGCACGGCTGCACCGAACGGTCATGAAGCGTTCATCACGATCAAGGATCCAGCGACCCTGCAACGCGAACTCGACACCGCCAGGGCTCAGGGCCAATGGGTGCTGCTCGATTACTACGCCGACTGGTGCACGTCGTGCAAAGTCATGGAGAAAAAGGTGTTTGGTCAGGCGCGGGTGATGCAGGCCCTGAACGATGTGCGCTTGCTGCGCCTGGACGTCACCGCCGACAACGCCGCCAGCCGTGAACTGCTCGCTCGCTACAAAGTGCCGGGGCCACCGAGTTTTGTATGGATCGGTACCGACGGTGAAGAACGCCGCAGCCAGCGCATCACCGGCGAGGTCGATGCCGATACGTTCCTGCAACACTGGATCACCACCAGAGACGCCCGTTAATGCTGACCTTCACCCTCGGTACCTTTGCCATTGCGCTTAATCACCTGCTGCTGATCAGCGCCCTGGCGCTGGCCACATTCGTCGGCTGGCGGGTGGCCAAGCGTGGTGGCGATAATCCCGAGTCAGCCCTGTTCAGCCTGTTCCTGCTGGGCATGCTCGCGGCGCGCATCGCCTTCGTCGCCCTGTACTGGGGGCACTATCGCAACGATCCGTGGCAGATCATCGATCTGCGCGACGGCGGCTTTCTCGCCTGGCCGGGGGTGATCGTGCTGTTGCTGGCCGCGCTGTATCGCGGCTGGCGCCGACCGGGTCTGCGCCGTCCGCTTGGGTTCGGCGTGGCCAGCGGCGTGGCCTTCTGGTTGCTGGCTACCTTGTCGCTGAGCATTTACGAGCAAGGTACGCGCCTGCCGGACATCACGTTGCGCAACGCCGCCGGGGAAACCGTGAAACTCGCCGACTATCAGGGCGGGCCGCTGGTGATCAATCTGTGGGCCACCTGGTGCCCGCCCTGCCGCCGGGAAATGCCGGTGCTGGAAAACGCCCAGCAGCAACGCCCGGACCTGACGTTCCTGTTCGTCAATCAGGCCGAGAGCATGCAAAGCGTCGCCACTTTTCTCGAAACCCAGGGCCTGAGCCTGAACAACGTGCTGTTCGACCGCAGCGGTCATCTGGGTCAGGCCGTGGGTTCCATGGCATTGCCGACTACGCTGTTCTATAGCCCGGACGGCCAGTTGCTGGCCAGTCACCTGGGCGAGTTGTCGAATGCCAGCCTGGCTCGCGCCCTGGAAAACTTCGACGTCCCCGATCCGAACACGAACGCCGTACCGGCCACCTCTGCAAGGAAACTGCCATGCCCCGCCTCCGCCACCTGCTGACGCTGTCTCTGGGCGCCGCCCTGTTGCACTTGCCGTCGGTGCAGGCTGCTGAAGAACTGCCTGACGCGATCAAGAAGATCGAAGCCAAGGGCGCAAAAATCGTCGGCCAGTTCGACGCGCCCGACGGCCTGCGCGGTTACGCTGCGCAATACCAGAACCGTGGCATGGCCCTGTACCTGACGCCGGACGGCAAGCATGTGCTGTTGGGCAACCTGTACGACGCCGACGGCAATGACCTGAGCAGCGCGCCGCTGCAAAAACTGGTGTACGCGCCGATGGCCAAGGAAGTCTGGGCCAGGTTCGAAGCGAGCAACTGGATTCAGGACGGCCAAAAGGATGCACCGCGCACGGTGTACCTGTTCAGCGACCCGAACTGCCAGTACTGCAACATGTTCTGGGAGCAGGCCCGCCCCTGGGTCAAGGCCGGAAAGGTGCAGTTGCGGCACATCATGGTCGGCATCATCCGCGAAGACAGTCCGGGCAAATCGGCTGCGCTGCTGGCGGCCAAGGACCCGGCCAAGGCCCTGGACGATCACGAGAAGGCCGGCAAGACCAGCACGCTCAAGGCCCTGAAGGATATTCCGGCCACCGTGCAGACCAAACTTGCAGCGAACATGCAGTTGATGGAAGACCTGGAACTGCAGGCCACCCCGGCGATCTTCTACATGGATGACAAGGGTGAACTGCAACAACAGCAAGGCGCACCGACGCCGGACAAGCTGGTGAAGATTCTGGGGCCGAAATAAACAACGCCCACGCGATGCGTGGGCGTTTTCGTTACTTCAAGTCAGCCAGAAATTTCAGCAGCGTGTCGGTCACGAACGGCGGATTCTCCAGATTGGAGATATGCCCCGCCTCCGGCACCAGCACACATGGGCAGCCGATCAGCCCGGCCATTTCCTGTGCTTCCGACGGTGGACGGGGTTTGTCCTGATCACCGCAAACCACCAGAGTCCTCGACGCATTCAGCTCCCCCAGTCGTGGCAAAAGATCGTCGCGGCCAAAGGTGATGCGCCCCATCGGCACGATGCTTTGACGCAGACGTTCAGCAGAGTAAGCCGCGAGTTTCGCGCGAAAGTCCTGATACAGCGCCGAATCCCGGTCGATACCCGGACGGAAGAAGATCGGCACCACGATGTCCAGCAATTGCTCGGAGATTGCGCCGCTTTCCTCGATCTGTTTGAACAGCGAAAAATAATACTGACGGGTCGGCTCCGGCTCGACGCCAACGTAGGTGTCCATCAGCACCAGACCGTTGAGCCGCTGCGGCGCCGACAGTGCCAGGCGCACGCCCCACATACCGCCGACCGACAGGCCGACCAGCGTCACCCGGTCGATGTCCAGATGATCGAGCAAGGCCAGCGCCTGCCGGGCGATGTCGTCCAGTGATGTGGTGTGTTCAGGCAAGCGCCCGGATTCACCGTGGCCCCACAGGTCCAGCGCAATCACCCGATAGTGCGGTGACAACGCGGCGATCTGCGGCGCCCACATGGCCTGGTCCCACAGGTAGCTGCCGGCCAGCAACACCGCCGGCCCCGTGCCTTGATCAATGTAGTGAAGCGCCTGTCCGTCAACCGTGAAAAAAGGCATCGATAACCTCCGAGGCAAAGAAACTGGAGCCCGCAGACTGAGCGGGTCGGCCCTGGCAGTCAATGATATGAAAGGATTACAGAGCCCGACCTGCGACAACAGCTACAGAGACAGACAGGTTCTCCGTTGCCGTCTTCGCAAGGCGGGATCTGCGGGGTTTTACAACCCCTCCAGCTCCGCCATCAGATCATTCAGCCGATCCACCTTCTCCTCGGTGATGTCACTGGCCGCCAGCCCTTCAATGTACCCGGCCAGTTCCTCCACCGTGCTGCACTCGAACATCGCTCGCAGCGGCACGTCCCGTTGCAGGGCTTTCTGCACCCGCGAGGCGATCTGCGTGGCGAGCAGCGAGTGGCCGCCAAGTTCGAAGAAGTTGTCCCGCACGCCGACCTTCTCGATCTTCAACACCTCGGCCCATATATCAGCCAGGGTCTGCTCCAGTTCGCTGCGCGGCGCCAGGTAATCCTGGCTCTGCAGCTGGCCGATTTCCAGCGCCGGCAGGGCCTTGCGGTCGAGTTTGCCGTTGGCGTTGAGCGGCAGCCGGTCGAGCCACAACCAGTGCAACGGCACCATGTATTCCGGCAGTTCGGCGCGCAGGCGCTGCTTGATTCGTTCCAGGCGCTCAGTCTGATTCAGTGCGCAATCAGCGGCGACCAGGTAGCCGACCAGATGCTTGCCGTTGACGCCTTCCTGCACGCCGACAGCGCCGTCGCGGACTTCCGGTTGCTCATGCAGACGCGCCTCGATTTCACCCAGTTCGATCCGGTAACCGCGAATTTTCACCTGATGGTCGACCCGACCGACGTACTCCAGCACGCCGTCACTGCGCCGGCGCGCCAGGTCGCCGGTGCGATACAGACGCTCGCCCGGCGCACCGAACGGGTTCGGCACGAATACCGGTGCGGTGCGCAGCGGATCACTGACGTAACCACGACCGACACCGGTGCCCGCCACACACAGCTCACCCACTGCACCCAACGGCACCAGATCCAGCGCGCCGTCGAGCAGGTACAGCAAATTATTGTCGGTGGGTGTACCGATCGGCAGGTAACTGCCGCGAGTCGACGCCATGTCGACGCGGAAGAACGCCACGTCGTCCGAGCATTCCGCCGGGCCGTAGGCGTTGACCAGCCCGATCTCCGGATACCGCAGCAGCCACTGGTGCGCCAGCTCCGGCGGCATGGCCTCACCGGTCGGCAACATCCAGCGCAGGCCATCGAGGCTCAGGCGATCCGAAGCCAGCATGCCCTGAATCAGCGACGGCACACTTTCCAGCACGGTGATGCCCTGTTGCTGCACATGCACCAGCAAACCTTGCGGATCATGGGCGATGGTGTTCGGCACGATATCCACCCGCGCTCCGAACAACGGCGCTGCGAGGAACTGCCAGACCGAAATGTCGAAGCTTTGCGAAGCGGTCTGGGCGATCACGTCGGCGTCGCTCAGGTTCAGATACGGCACCTTGCTCAACTGGTTGTTGAGCATGCCGCGCTGCTCGACCATCACGCCTTTGGGCAACCCGGTGGAGCCCGAGGTGTAGATCACGTAGGCCAGGTTATCCGGGCCGCTGAAGATGCCCGGATTCGCCGACGACACCGCGTCCGCCTGAACGTCTTCCCACACCAGCAGGCGTGGGCGGTTGGCGCAGCTGAACTCATCCAGCAAGGTCGTCGCCTGTTCACGGCAGGCTTCGCTGCACACCAACACCGGCGTGCGACTGAGCTCGATGATGCGTTGCAGGCGCTGACTCGGCAGGCCCGGATCCAGCGGCAGGTAACCGGCGCCGGCCTTGAAGCTGCCGATGATCATGCCCAGCAGATCCAGATTGCGCTCGCTCAACAGCGCCACCGGTTGATCCATCTGCACCCCGGTCGCGACCAGTGCATGGCCGAGACGGTTGGCGTTCCGGTTCAACTGCTCGTAACTCAATTGCTGATCGAGACAACTGGCGGCGACGCGTTGCGGATGTTGCGCCACCTGCGCTTCGAACAGTTCGACGTAGCTCTGCTCCAGCGGATAGTCGTGCTCACTCTGATTGCAACCGTGGAGCAGGAAGTCCTGTTCCGCCTGGCCCAGCAGCGGCAGATCGGCCATGTCGCCATGGAAACCGTCCACCAGCGCCAGCAACAGACGCTTGAACTCACCGAGCATGCGCTCGATGGTCGACTCGTCGAAGTAGCGTTGGTCGTAGGACAGATGCAGGCCGAGGTCATCGCCCGGATAGCAAACCGCTGTCAGCGGGAAGTTGGTGTGGGTACGGCCCGAGTCCGAGGTCGCATTGAGACTCTGCGCCCGGTCCAGCACCGAGACTTCCACCGGGGCGTTCTCGAACACGAACAGGCTGTCGAACAGCGGCTGGCCTTTCGGCAGTTCGCTCTGTTCCTGGATGTTCACCAACGGCAGGTATTCGTACTCGCGCAGCTGCATGTTGCTGTCGAGCAGAGCGCTCAGCCACTGACGCACGCTGGTGCGCTGATCGTCCGCCGGGATCTGCACCCGCAGCGCGATGCTGTTGATGAACAGGCCGACGGTGCGTTGCATCTGCGGCATTTCCACCGGGCGCCCGGCCACGGTCACGCCGAACAACACGTCGCGATCACCGCTCAGGCGTCGCAGCACCAGCGCCCACGCCGCCTGGGCGAAGGTGTTGATGGTCAGTTGATGGGCCTGGGCCAGTTCGCGCAGACGGACACCGTCCTCGACATTCAATCGGGTGTAGCGGTCGCCGACGATCATGCCGCCGCTTTCGCCGGCGTGTTCACGCAGGAACGGGCGGTCGCTCGGGATCGGTGTGGTGCGCTCGAACCCTTGCAGGTTCTGCCGCCACCACTCGCGCGCCTCAACCAGGCTCTGGCGTTGCAGCCAGCCGATGTAATCGCGGTAACGCGGCGGCACGGCTAATTGCGCTTCGCGCCCTTCGCCCAGAGCGGTGTAGATCTCGAAGAAGTCATTCATCAGCAACGAGCGGCACCAGGCATCGATCAGGATGTGGTGGTTGCTCATCATGAACCAGTAACGGGCCGCGCCGACCTTGATCAGGCGCAGGTGGAACGGTGCCTGATTGAGCAGATCGAACCCGGCCTCGCGCTCGGCCTTGAGCAGTGCTTGCAGCTTCGGCTCCTGCTCGGCTTCGGCGATGGCGCTCCAGTCCAGGTAATCGACCGGCGTGCGACCCGGCGTATGAATCACTTGCAGCATGTCTTCGCCGACGTTCCAGCAGAACGATGCACGCAGCGCTTCATGACGGGCGACCACAGCCTGCCAGGCCTGGGCGAAACGCTCGGGATCGAGTTCGCTGTTGATGCGGTAGCGATCCTGCATGTAGTACAGACCGGTGCCCGGTTCGAGCAAGGTGTGCAGCAGCATGCCTTCCTGCATCGGCGTCAGCGGGTACACGTCTTCGATGTGCGCCGCCGGCACCGGCAGTGCGTCGAGCTGCGCCTGGGTCAGTTTCGCCAGCGGGAAGTCCGAAGGCGTCAGGCCACCGGCCTCGTCCTGCAGGCAATGTTCGATCAGGCTCTGCAACTCGCCGACGTAGGCATCGGCCAGCTCGTTGATGGTCTGCGCGTCGTAGCGTTCGGCGCTGAAGGTCCAGCGCAGAATCAACTCACCGCCGTACACCTGACTGTCGACGCTCAGCTCGTTCGGCAGCGGTGCCTGTGGATCGTGGGCCGCACCGACCGACTCATCCAGCGGACGGAACAGCGCGTCGCTGCCGAAGCTCTGGTCGAACTGGCCGAGGTAGTTGAAGGTGATCGGCGCATTCGGCAATGCCGCCATGCTCTGACGGCTGGCGTCATCGGCCAGATATCGCAGCACACCGTAGCCGAGGCCTTTGTGCGGAACCGCACGCAGTTGCTCCTTGATGGCCTTGATCGAAGCGCCCTGCCCGGCGGCTTCTTCGATGTTGTGCGGGGTCAGGCGCAACGGATAAGCACTGGTGAACCAGCCGACGGTACGGGTCAGGTCGATCTCGTCGAACAGGGTTTCGCGACCGTGGCCTTCCAGTTGAATCAACGCCGACGACTGGCCGCTCCAGCGGCACAGCACGCGGGCCAGCGCAGTCAGCAACAGGTCGTTGACCTGCGTGCGGTAGGCGCTCGGGGCCTGTTGCAGCAGTTGTTTGGTTTTTTCTGCATCCAGACGCACGCTGACGGTTTGCGCGTGACGATTCTCGCGACCACCCTCAGGGCGTTCGCATGGCAAATCGGCATTCGGGCCGGCCAGTTGCGCCTGCCACCAGTTCAGTTCTTCACGCAGGGATTCGCTGCCGGCGTAAGCCTGCAAGCGCGCCGCCCAGTCCTTGAAGGCGCTGGTTTTCGCCGGCAGCGCCACCGACTGACCGGCATCGAGCTGGCGATACACGGTTTGCAGGTCGTCGAGCAGAACGCGCCACGACACGCCGTCCACCACCAGGTGATGAATCGCGATGAACAACCGTTGCTGAGCGTCCGGCCCATCCACCAGCACTGCACGTAGCAGCGGGCCCTGGGCAAGGTCGAGACTGCACTGGGCATCGGCGAACAGTGCGGCGCATTTGTCCATCGACGGCACGCGCACTTGCCAAAGCACCGCTGCATCGGTCACCGGTTGATGGGTCGCTTGCCATGCATCTTTGACCTCGGTGAAGCGCAGACGCAGGGCGTCATGCTGCTCGATCACCGCCAGCAATGCTTGCTCCAGACGATGCGGTTCCAGCGGCGCAGCAGGTTCAAGCAGCAACGCCTGGTTCCAGTGCTGACGCTGGGGAATCTCGGTGTCAAAGAACCAGTGCTGGATCGGCGTCAGACGCGATTCACCGGTCACCAGACCTTGTTCGGCGGTCACGGTTTCTGTACGACTGGCGACAGCGGCCAACGTCTGCACTGTCTGATGCTGGAACAAATCACGGGGGCTGAAATGAATGCCCTGCTGCCGGGCGCGGCTGACCACTTGAATCGACAGGATCGAGTCGCCGCCCAGTTCGAAGAAGTTGTCGTTGAGACCGACCTGCCCGACGTTGAGCACTTCGCACCAGATCTGCGCCAGGGTCTGCTCCAGCTCGTTGCTCGGCGCCACGTAATCCTGACGGTTCAGCTCCGGGTCCGGTGCCGGCAACGCGCGGCGGTCGAGCTTGCCGTTGGCGGTCAGCGGCATGCTCGCCAGCAGGATCAGATGGGTCGGCACCATGTAGTCCGGCAATTGCGTCTTGAGATACGCCTTGAGGGCTTCACGCAGTCCGGCTTGCTCGGCTTCGCTTCGCTCGGCGATATCGGTCACCAGGTAGCCGACCAGTTGTTTGCCGCTCGGCGCATCCAGCGCCAGCACCACCGCTTCGCGGATCGAGTCGTGATCGAGCAGGCGGGTTTCGATTTCGCCCAGTTCGATCCGGAAACCACGGATCTTCACCTGATGGTCGATCCGCCCCAGGTATTCCACCAGACCGTCGGCACGCTGGCGCACCAGATCGCCGGTGCGGTACATGCGCCCGCCATCGGCGGCAAACGGGTCGGCAACGAAACGTTCGGCGGTGATGCCCGCACGCTCGTGATACCCCTGGGCCAGGCCGGCGCCGCCGACGAACAACTCACCGGTCGCGCCTTGTGGCACCAGCGCCAGATCGGCATCAAGAATGTAGGCCTGGCGATCACCGATCACGCTGCCGATCGGCACGCTGCCGGCGCCCTCTTCCAGCACCTCGGGCGCCAGACTGGCCAGCGGCATGACCACGGTTTCGGTCGGGCCGTAGGCGTTGAAGAACAGACTCGGTTTGAACGCTGCGCGAATCCGTTGCAGGTGTTCGCCGGTCAGCGCTTCGCCACCGGTGATGATCATGCGCACCGGCAGGATGTCGTTTTGCGTGGCGAGGAACTGCGCCAACTGGCTGCCGTAGCTCGGGGTGAAACCGAGAACATTGATGCGATGTTCGCGGATCAGGCCGCAGATCTCTTGCGCGTCCCACTGCCCTTGCGCACGCAGCACCACTTGCGCGCCGCTGAGCAACGGCACCAGCAGACGTTCGGTGGCGGCGTCGAAGTTGATCGAATAGAAGTGCAGTTCGCAATCGTCCGGGCGCATGCCGAAACGCTCGATCACGGCCTGACAGTGCATGGCGATTTCACCGTGGGACACCACCACACCTTTCGGCTTGCCGGTGGAACCCGAGGTGTAGATCAGGTACGCCTGATGTTGGGGCAAGCTGATGAACGGCAGCTCGCTGGCCGGGTAATCGGCCAGCGCCGCGCTGTCGTCTTCCAGGCACCAGCGCGCCACGTCCGACGGCAGTTCGCCGAGGGCCTTGAACATCGCCCGATCGCTGAGCAGCAGGCCGACGCGGCTGTCTTCGATCATGTAATGCAAGCGGTCGAGCGGGTATTCCGGGTCCAGCGGCACATAGGCGCCGCCGGCCTTGAGGATCGCCAGCAGACCGACGACCATTTCCAGTGAACGTTCCAGCGCCAGACCAACCCGTACTTGCGGGCCGACACCGCGCTCGCGCAGAGCCCAGGCCAGACGATTGGCGCGGGCGTCGAGTTCGGCGTAGCTCAGAGTCTGGCCGGCGAAGGTCAGGGCCGGTGCGTCTTTGCGCGCCAGTGCCTGCTCGGCGAACAGGTGATGGATGCATTGATCGAGACGACGCTCGCCCGGCTCGACGCCGAGGCTGTCGAGCAATTGCTGTTGCTCTGGAGCGTCGAGCAGCGGCAGTTCGCTGAGGCGTTGCTGTGGATCGGCGATCAATGCTTCCAGCAGGTTGCGCCAGTGCCGGGCCATACGTGCGATGGTCGGCTCATCGAACAGATCGGTGCTGTACGTCAGGCAGCACCCGAGGCGATGGTCGAGGTCGGTGACTTCCAGATTGAGGTCGAACTTGGTCGCCCGCGCATCGTTGACCAGATACTCGACGGTCATCCCGGCGAGCGTGCGGCTTTGCTGGAACTCCCAGCGCTGCACGTTGCACATCACCTGGAACAGCGGGTTGTAGGCCGCGCTGCGCGGTGGCTGCAGCGCTTCAACCAGATGATCAAACGGCAAGTCCTGATGGGACTGGCCTTCGATCACGGTGTGGCGCACTTGCTCGAACAGTTCGCCCACCGACATCTGGCCGTCAAGCTGACAACGCAGCACCTGAGTGTTGAGGAACGCCCCGATCAGCCCTTCACTTTCCGGACGGATGCGGTTGGCCACCGGCGCGCCAATACGCAGATCGGTCTGGCCGCTGTAGCGATAGAGCAAGGTCGCGAGCGCAGCGGTCATGGTCATGAACAGGGTCAGACCGTTCTGCGCGTTGAACGCCCGGACCCGCGCGGCAAGGTCGTCACTCAGGTCGAAGCGGAACAGCTCGCCCCGATGGCTTTGCACCGGCGGACGCGGGCGGTCGCCCGGCAGTTCCAGCAGTGGATGTTCACGACCCAGTTGGGTGGTCCAGTAGTCGAGCTGACGTTGACGCTCGCCGGACTCCAGCCAATCGCGCTGCCACACGCTGTAATCGAGGTACTGCACCGGCAGCGGCTCCAGCGGCGAATCGCGGTCATCGATAAACGCTTCGTACAACGCGCTGAGTTCCCGCGCGAAAATGTCCATCGCCCAGCCTTCGGTGACGATGTGGTGCAGGGTCAGAACGAAGTAATGCTCCTTTTCCGCCGTCTTGACCAGGCAGGCGCGCAGCAGCGGGCCGGTTTCCAGATCGAACGGCAGGTGCGCTTCGTCGTCGGCCAGTTGCCGGATTTTCTGCTCGCGTACCTCGGCGGCGAATTTCGAAAAATCTTTCCAGTCCATGCGCACGCCGGTCTGCGCATGCACCTGCTGACGGGCCACGCCATCGACACTCGGGAACGTGGTGCGCAGGGTTTCGTGACGCAGGATCAAGGCTTGCAGCGCCGACTCGAAACGCCCGACATCCAGCATGCCACGCAGGCGCGCCATGCCGCCGACGTTGTATGCGGGGCTGTCCGGCTCCATCTGCCAGAGGAACCACATGCGCTGCTGGGAATAGGACAGCGGCACCGGTTGGCTGCGGTCGACCTTGTCGATCGGCGGCTGCTTGTTGGTGCGACCGCTGGCCTGGATCTGACAGATCTGTTCGGCGAAATCACCCAGTTCGCTGTGTTCGAACAAGGCACGCAACGGCAGCTCGACGTCGCAGGCCTGACGGGTGCGGGAAATGATTTGCGTGGCCAGCAGCGAGTGACCGCCGAGGGCGAAGAAGTCGTCGCGCAGGCCGACCTGTTTCAAACCCAGCACCTCACGCCAGATGGCGGCGATCAGTTGTTCCAGTTCAGTGACCGGCTCGACGTGTTCGCGCACCTGCCATTGCGGCTCGGGCAAGGCACGGCGGTCGAGTTTGCCGCTCGGGCTAAGCGGCATTGCGTCCAGGCGCATCAGTTGCGCCGGGAGCATGTATTCCGGCAGTTCGGCAGCCAGTGCGGTTCTCAGGCGAGCGGTTTGCGCGTCCTGATCTTCGCTGGCATCTGTTGCAGTGAAGTAGCCGATCAGTTGCGGGCCGGCGACGGTTTCGCGCACCAGCACGGCGGCCTGAGCCACACCATCCTGAGCCAGCAGACGGGCTTCGATCTCTTGCGGCTCGACGCGGAAGCCGCGCAGTTTGACCTGCTGATCGAGGCGGCCGAGGTATTCGATCACGCCATCGTTCGTCCAGCGTGCACGGTCACCGGTGCGATACAGACGCGCGCCCTGCTCGCCCAGCGGATCGACCACGAAACGTTCGGCGGTCAGACCCGGGCGACCGAGGTAACCACGAGCCAGGCCGATGCCGCTGATGCACAGTTCACCCGGCACACCGGCCGGCACCGGATTCAGCTCACTGTCGAGCACGCGGCAGACCACGTTGCCCAGCGGACGGCCAATCGGTGAACACTCGCCATCGGCCACGCTGCAATGCCAGTGGGTGACGTTGATCGCGGTTTCGGTCGGGCCGTAGCGGTTATGCAGTTGCACCGCCGGCAGCTGCGTCAGCACGCGGTTGCGCAGTTCCGCCGGCAGCGCTTCCCCGCCAGAGAACACGCGACGCAAGCTGGTGCATTCGGCACTCAGGGGCTCGTCGATGAACAGCGCAAGCAGCGGCGGCACGAAGTGCAGCGTGGTCACGCCGTACTGCTGAACCAGCTGTGCGATGCGATGCGGATCGCGGTGTTCACCGGGGCCGGCGATCAACAGGCGCGCACCGGTGATCAACGGCCAGAAGCACTCCCACACCGACACGTCGAAACTGATCGGCGCCTTTTGCATCAGCACGTCGGTGTCGTTCAGGCGATAGGTGTTCTGCATCCATTGCAGACGTTCGGCCAGCGCCGCATGAGTGTTGCCGACGCCTTTCGGCTGGCCGGTGGAACCGGAGGTGTAAATCACGTAGGCGAGGTTATCGCCGTGCAGGTGTAGACCCGGCGCCTGGCTGGGCCAGTTTTCCAGGTGCAGGGTGTCCATGGCGATCACGCTGACGCCTTCGCTGGCCGGCAAGCGGTCAAGCAATGCGGTCTGGGTCAGCAGCAGTTCGACGCCACTGTCGCCGAGCATGTAGGCCAGACGCTCGGCCGGGTAATCCGGGTCGAGCGGCACGTAGGCACCGCCGGCCTTGATGATTGCCAGCAGGCCGATCAGCAGTTGCGGTGAACGTTCGGCGGCGATGGCCACGCACACGTCCGGGCCGACGCCCTTGTCACGCAGGTAATGGGCCAGACGGTTGGCCTGATCATGCAGTTCAGCGAAATCTAGGCTGCCGCCATCCCATACCAGTGCGGTGCGATCAGGCGTCTGCCGCGCTTGTTCATTCAGCAGCTCCGGCAAACACTGTTGCGCCGGGGTGCACGGGGCGATGCTCCACGCACTTTGCTGAGTGTGCTCGGTGGCGGTCAGCAGCGGCAGGTCACCGATGGCCTGTTCCGGGCGTTCGCAGACAGCGCGCAGCAGGTTGCTGAAATGCTCGGCCAGCCGCTCGATGGTCGCGGCGTCGAACAATTCGTCGGCGTAGTCGAAGGACAGCGTCAGGCGACCGTTGCGGTCTTCTTCACTGTGCAGTTGCAGATCGAACTTGGCCTCGCGGCTATGCCACGGCAACTCTTCGGCAAGCAGGCCCGGCAGGCGCTTGAGCGCACTCAAGTCGCGTTGCTGATGGTTGAACAGGACCTGGAACAAGCCTTGCTCGCGGGCCTGCGGGAAGGCTTCGAGCAGTTGTTCGAACGGCAGGTCCTGATTGGCCTGGGCACCGAGCGCAGCCTGACGGGTTTGCGCCAGCAGTTCGGTGAATGGCAGACGCGAATCGACGTCGGCGCGCAGTACCTGAGTGTTGATGAAGAAACCGATCAGGCCTTGGGTCTCCAGACGCGGACGGTTGGCGTTGGGCACACCGATGCGGATGTCACGCTGGCCGCTGTAGCGATGCAGCAGACTCTGGAACGCCGAGAGCAGCAGCATGAACGGCGTGGATTGGTAGGCCTGGGCAGTCTGGCGAATGGCGTCGCTGAGGCTGATCCCCAGGCGAACGCTGTGGCGTGCGGCACTGTGCTTTTGCTTGGCCGAGCGTGGATGGTCGGTCGCCAGTTCCAGGGGCGGATGCTCGTCACCCAATTGCGCTTTCCAGTACGCCAGTTGCCGCTCGCCCTCGCCTTGCACCAGCCACTGACGCTGCCAGCTGCCGTAGTCCGCGTACTGGGTCGGCAACGGCGCCAGTTCCGCGCGCTGACCTTGGGAAGCGGCGGCGTACAGGCGCGAGAACTCGTCGATCAATACGTTCAGCGACCAGCCGTCAGCGATGATGTGGTGCATCGTCACCAGCAACTGGTGATCTTCGTCGTCGAGGCGAACCAGCGTCACCCACAGCAGCGGACCGTTCTCCAGATCGAACCGGGTGCGCGCTTCGTCTTCGCGGATCTGTTGCGCACGGGCTTCACGCTCGCTGGCCGGCAGGTCGCTGATGTCGATCAATTGCAAATTGAACTCGCCTGCGGCTTCGACCTGTTGCAGGGCCACGCCATCGCGTTCGAAGAAATGCGTGCGCAGGGACTCGTGGCGTTCGATCAGTTGCTGGAAACTGGCGCGCAGTGCGTCTTCATCCAGTTCGCCGCGCAGGCGCAGGGCGCCGGGAATGTTGTAGGCGCTGCTCTGCGGGTCGAGTTGCCAGGTGATCCACAAGCGGTTTTGCGCCAGGGATTGTGCCAGTGCTTCAGTGCGCGACAGTGCGCTGATTTCGACCTGTACGCAGCCGCCGTCCTGTTGCTGCTGCGCCACGGCGGCGGCGAACGCGGACAGGGTCGGCGCTTCGAACAGCAGGCGCAGATTCAGCTCCAGGCTCAGTTCTTCGCGCACCCTGGCGATCACTTGCGCGGCGGCGATCGAGTTGCCGCCGAGCAGGAAGAAGTGATCGTCGGCGTTGACCAGTTTGACGTTGAGTTGCTCGGCCCAGATTCTGCCAATCAACACTTCCAGTTCGGAGGCGGACGCGGTCGAGTCATGCGCGTTTTCAGCCGTGGTCGACGGAAACACCGCGTAGCTGTCGAGGCTGCCATCAGCCAGACGATTGCGGCAGGCCGAACGTTGCAGCTTGCCGCTGGAAGTCTTCGGCAATGCGCCCGGATTGAGCAGAACCACCACACTCGGCGCTTCCTGATACGCCTCGGCCACGGCCTGGCGGATCGCCTTGATCAGCGCTTCGGGCGGAAGGATTTTCTGCACGCTACGGCTGATTTCCGCCGCGATGCCGATGCCTTCTTCACCGTTCTGATTAACTGCGAACGCCGCGACGCGGCCCTTGCGCACCACCTCGACTTCGTTCTCGACCGTTTTCTCGATGTCCTGCGGATAGAGGTTGTGACCGCGCACGATCAGCATGTCTTTCAGGCGACCGGTGATGAACAGTTCACCGTCGCGAATGAAGCCCAGGTCACCGGTGCGCAGCCAGGTCTGGCCGGAATGCTGGACGAAGGTTTTGGCCGTCGCCTCAGGGTTGCGCCAGTAGCCGTGGGCGATGCTCGGGCCGGCGGCCCAGACTTCACCGACGGCGTTGTCGGTCAGTTGTTCAAGCGTGCCCGGCTCGACGATCAGCACCGCATGCTCCGGCTGGCTGATGCCGCAGCTCATGATCGGGCTGCCCTCGCCCGGCTCAGCGCGGTTTTGTGCCAAAGCCTGATCGTTCACGCGCAACGCAGGAATGCCGGTGCCGCGCGGCGTGCCGGCGACGAACAGGGTCGCTTCGGCCAGACCGTAAGACGCCATGAAACTGCTTTCGCTGAAACCGCACACGGTGAACTTCTCGGCGAAGCGCTCGAGGGTGTCGAGACGGATCGGCTCGGAACCCGAATAGGCGACACGCCAGCGACTCAGATCGAGACGCTCCAGCGCGGATTCGCTGACACGTTCGCTACACAGACGATAGGCGAAGTCCGGGCCGCCGCTGATGGTGCCGCCGTACTGACTGATCGCTTCGAGCCAGCGCAACGGCCGGCCTAGGAAGTAAGCGGGTGACATCAGGATGCACGGCACGCCGCTGAAGATCGGCTGCAGCAGACCGCCGATCAGGCCCATGTCGTGGTAAAGCGGCAACCAGCTGACGATCACGTCTTCCGGGTTCACGTCGATGCCGAAACCGTGACGGATCAGCCGTTCATTGGCCACCAGATTGCCATGGCTGACCTGCACGCCTTTGGGCAGCGCAGTCGAACCGGAGGTGTATTGCAGGAAGGCGATGTGGTCTTGCGGCAAGGTCGGTTCGACCCAGCGTTCGGCCAGCGCAGCATCGAGAGTATCGACACACAACAGCGGCGGCGCGCTTTCGATCTGCTGCAAGGCGTCGCGCAGGTCGGCGCTGGTCAGCAACAGCCGCGGTTCGGCGTCGGCAATGATCGACAGCAGCCGCTCCTGATGGTGACGCTTGGCCGACTCCGGCGGATAGGCCGGCACCGCGATCACGCCCGCGTACAGGCAACCGAAGAATGCCGCGACGTAATCCGGACCACTGGGAAACAGCAGCACGGCGCGGTCACCGAAACCGGCCTCGGCCTGCAAGGCAGCGGCGATGGTGCGGGCACGCTGATCGAGTTCGCGATAACTGAGCACCACAGCCTGCTCCTCGGTTTCGGCGAGAAAGCGCAGGGCCAGCCGGTCCGGTGTCAGGGCCGCACGGCGCTGTAGGGCTTGGACCAGGGTGCTGGGGAGTTCGAACGCGTCGGTCATGAGGTTTCCTGCCTGAATTCGGCTTGCTGGTGGATCGGTTGGCTGCGGCATGCCCGTGCAAGGCATGCGGGACACGGTCTTCGCCGACCGTGCAAGGCATTGGAATGCGGTAGGTCCGGGGCTGCGCACCCGGAACCATTCACCAATGAGAACGGATGACGTCTTGAAATAATTAGTCGGCAGGCTGGATAGCCAACGGGGCTTGGCGAATGGGCGCATGCGGCGGCGTGTCGCAGTTCACGGAACGCACCGTCATGGATCATTACTTCTCTTTCTCAATTGACAATCATTATCATTCAACATAATTTGTCGCTCGATGTGTAGGACGCCCCCTCCCCCAGCGTCCCACTAACCTATTGGCAGCAAGGTGATTTCCATGACGGAACAAGTATCCACAAGCAGGTGCGATTCACCGCTACTTCAGGCATTCGTCGACAATCGACTGATTCTGGTCAAGATTGCAGCCCGCATTACCGGCTGTCGGTCACGCGCCGAAGATGTGGTGCAGGATGCGTTCTTCCGGCTGCAATCGGCGCCACCGATCACGTCGTCGATCAAGGCTCAGCTGAGTTATCTGTTCCAGATCGTGCGCAATCTGGCCATCGATCACTACCGCAAACAGGCGCTGGAGCAGAAATATGCCGGCCCCGAGGAGGAAGGGTTGAACGTGGTCATTCAAGGTGCCTCGCCGGAAACCTCGCACATCAACTTCTCGACCCTGGAACACATTGCCGATGCACTGACCGAGCTGCCGGTCCGCACGCGTTACGCCTTCGAGATGTATCGCCTGCACGGCGTACCGCAAAAGGATATCGCCAAGGAACTCGGCGTTTCGCCGACCCTGGTCAACTTCATGATTCGCGATGCGCTGGTGCATTGCCGCAAGGTTTCGGGCAGCCGTGCAGAAGCCATGACCGCCAACCGCCGCTGACGCCACACCATTCCAAAAAAAAAAAGATCGCAGCCTTCATTGAAGGGCTGCGATCTTTTTTGTTTCAGCCGGGCATCACGCCAGCTTGCAGCGATCGAAAAACCGCTCGCGCCCCAGGATCATCAGCGCCGCGCGCTTGTGCGGAAAGTCGAATTCCTTTTCACAGTGGAAACACTGGTTGTGCATGTGGCCGATCATCTTCGCGTTGTCGGCACGCGGCTCGGCGACGACGCGCTGGGTGCGCGGATCATCCAGAAACAGGTAATGCACCAGCGCCGACAGCCAGCTCGCCACTTTGTGCGGGCCGCGATGATCTTCCTCTCCGACCAGCATGTGAATGCCTCGGTCGTAGTTATCGGCGTCGTAGAACGGCGCGATGCGATCTTCCTTGGCCCAGTAGGCTTCGAAATAGGCAAACGGCTGATCATCGAAACAGCCGATCAGGGTCAGGGTGTGCGGATCGGCCTCGAGTTTGCTCAAGTATTCGCGGTGCTGTTCGAGACTGCCCTCTTCCTGCCAGAAACGGGCGACTCGCGGACTGTTCTGCCAGCGGTTGAAACGCGCAAGATCGTGTTCGATCTCAACCGTACGCAGAGAAATCCACGCGCCAAGTCTCGCATCGAAACGTCGATAGACTTCACCGCGCGGCTTCATCGGTCGTAGCGGATGGCGCTTGCCGTTGCTGATGACCATCTGCTGCGGATAGCTGCCGGTCAACGAGGCGCCCAGCCACGGTTGCGGCAATTGCCAGAACAGCGTGCGCTCGCAGCGATACTCACCCGCCACGTCAGTGCCCACCAGCAAACCGCTGAGCAGGGCTTCGGTCGGTGTCTGATCCAGTTGCCAGATCAATTGCTGACACGCCGGATCCCGGGCAAACAGCCAATAACACGCGGCCCACAGCGCCTGACCCGGTGGCAATGCATAGCGTTCATCGATCTGGATCGGCCCATGGCCTTCGCGATCGAGGCGCAGGCGAATCAGCGGTTGCCCGTCCAGGCTCAGGCTCAGACGGCATTCAGTGGCATCGGCTATCAACTGACTGCCCGGGGGCAAGGCCAGGGCAGTCAGGTCATTCAGATTGGACATGGGGCGGGCTCACGATAATCGTCGACAGTTCAACGATGGGACGTGAGCCGGGCCGCCAAATTTAGTCCGCCGGGCAAAAAACCGGGCGTCAGTGATGAGGAACCGGCACCACGGCAATCCGGTACGGCTCGAAGATCTTCAGCATCTGGCCGTTGTCGCGCAAACCCTGCAGCAATTTGCCGAACGCCTCGCCGGTGATCGGCGCTTTCGGGCTGAGAATGGCGTAGTGGTGGTAGATCTGGTCGATGCGCTGCGACACCAGCAACTCATCACGCACCTTTTCGTTGCGCAGCAGGTAATCGAACAGATATGAACGGGTCACCAACGCAATGTCTGCACGACCGCGCAGCACCATCAACAGATTGCTGTCGTGGGAGTAGGTCAGCGTGGCGTTCCAGGTATCGGCAAGGTATTTGGGATCGGCATTGAAGCTGGCGAACTCGTAGTGATAACCACTGTAAAGCGCCAGGCGTTTGCCCTTGAGATCGGCGAAGTAATTCTGCTGGCGACCGGGTTTGTTCTGCGCAACGAAAATTTCCGCGTCTTCCAGACCCATGTCGACAGTAACGTGGGGAATGTCTTTCCAGCCCCAGTCCGGATTTTCAAAGATCGCCATGTCGGTGCGGCCATCCTTGAAATCACCGAACCTTCGCGGAATCGAAGTGGGTACCAGCTCGAAACGGTAGTCGCTCTGCAAGCTGTTCAACGCCGCCACCAGCTCCGGCAACAGACCGGTGTCCGCGCCGTTTTCCGGGCGAATGGTGTACGGCGGAAAATGCGCAGCGCCGACCCGAACCACTTGTTCTGCCTCTGCGGGCAATACCCATAACGTAGCCAGCGCTACGAGCATCAGCCCGGCGGCCGTCCGAATTGGCAAAGACTTCAAAACACCCCACTCCCCGAAAAAGTACCGATCATTGCATTCAAGCTAGGCGGTTTCGCCCAGTTAGCCAGTTTCCCGGGCCGATAGAAAGCGATTAGCGTTCCTCAAGCACCAGAATCAACGCCTCTTCGGCCAGTTGATCGAGGCTCAGACTGCCACCGGCCCGGAACCAGGTGGTGGTCCAGGACAGCGCGCCTGTGAGAAAACGTCGGGTAATGAATACGTCGCCACGGATGAATCCCGCTTCCTTGGCCTCGCCCAGCACTTGCAGCCAGATATCCTCGTAGATGTCCCGCAGCGCCAGCACCTGGGTCTGGCCTTCTTCGGACAGCGAGCGCCATTCATACACCAGCACCGCCATCGCTTCGCCGCTGCCCCCCATGATCGACTGCAATTCGCAACGAATCAGCGCCAGCACCCGCTCACGTACACTGGTCGCTTCGGCCAGGGCCGCCCGCATCAGCGCCGTGTTGTAGCGGATGGTTTCTTCCATCACTGCCCGCAGGATTTCATCCTTGCTCTTGAAGTGATGAAAAATGCTGCCCGACTGAATGCCCACGGCACCGGCCAGGTCGCGCACGGTGGTGCGTTCGTAGCCCTTGTTGCGAAACAGGTGGGCCGCCACTTGCAGCAGTTTGCCGCGGGCGCTGTCCGGGTCGGTCAACCGGCCTTCGTCGACCAGTTCGCGCATGACCTTCAGGGCTTTTTGCTCGTCCACCCGTTCTCTCCTACAGTCGTTCAGTCAGCTGCTGCCCTGAAATCGCAGGGTCGCGCGGGCAATTTAAGCCGCCGACCGCGACCAAGCAAGCGCTTGGGCAGAAGATAATTTCGCCTGTTTACAAACCAAGCGCTTGCTTGGTAGCCTCGATTCACTTCTGCACAGATTGCCGAGTCGGAGATGAAAATGCCCACCACCGTCCGCATCGGATGCGCCAGCGCATTCTGGGGAGACACCTCGACCGCCGCCGCGCAGCTTGTGGCCGGTGGAAAACTGGACTATCTGGTCTTCGACTACCTGGCCGAGATCACCCTGTCGATCATGGCCGGCGCCCGCATGAAGGATCCGCAGGCCGGGTTCGCCAGCGACTTCATCGAAGTCCTCGCGCCGCTGCTGCCGCAACTGGCCGAACAGAAGATTCGCGTCATCAGCAATGCCGGCGGGATCAATCCCCGAGCCTGTGCCGCCGCCCTGCAAGCGGCCTGCGACCAGGCTGGCGTGACGCTGAAAATCGCGGTGCTGTCGGGCGACGATCTGCAACCGCAATTCAAACACCTCACTTCTCAAGGCATCACTGAAATGTTCAGCGGCGCCCCGCTGCCGCCGATGTGCGTTTCAACCAACGCCTACCTCGGCGCACCGGGCATCGTCGAAGCCCTGCGCCTGGGCGCCGACATCGTCATCACCGGCCGGGTGGTGGACAGCGCGGTGGTCAGTGCCGCGCTGGTGCACGAGTTCGGCTGGTCATGGCACGACTACGACAGACTCGCTCAAGCCTCATTGGCCGGGCACATCATCGAATGCGGCGCGCAATGCACCGGTGGCAACTTCACCGATTGGCGCGACGTGCCGGATTACGAGCACATCGGTTTCCCGATCGTCGAGGTGAGCGCCGACGGCCAGTTCATTGTCAGCAAACCCGAAGGCTCCGGCGGGCTGGTCACACCGCTGACGGTCGGCGAACAGATGCTCTACGAAATCGGCGATCCACAGGCCTATCTGTTGCCCGATGTGGTCTGTGATTTCAGTCAGGTCAAACTTCTGCAACAAGGCAAAAACGCAGTCCGCGTTACCGGCGCCAGAGGCTTGCCACCCAGCAACCAATACAAGGTCAGCGCGACGTACCCGGACGGTTTCCGCTGCACCGCCAGTTGCCTGATCGCCGGTATCGATGCGGTGGACAAGGCCCGACGCGTCAGTCAGGCGATCATCGACAAGACCTCGGAAATGCTCGAGCAACGCGGCTGGGGCCCATACACCGAAACCCATGTCGAACTGCTCGGCAGCGAAGCCACCTACGGCCCCCACGGCCAGCGTCGGGACAGCCGCGAAGTGGTGATCAAACTCGCCGTACGCCACCCGAACAAGCAGGCTTTGATCCTGTTCTCCCGGGAAATCGCCCAGGCCGCCACCGGCATGGCGCCGGGCCTGACCGGCATCGTCGGCGGGCGGCCCACGGTGTATCCGTTGATCCGGCTTTTTTCATTTCTGATCGACAAAAGCGCCTGCACACTGAAAATCGACATCGCCGGCGAATCTCATCCGTTCTCCCTGCCCGCCCCGGCCACCCTCGACAGCCAGAGCTTGCCGCTGCCCCACGAAACGCCCAAACCCCTGGGTCGCGCCGACGCCAGCGTGGCGCTGGTGAAACTGGCCGTGGCGCGCTCCGGCGACAAGGGCAACCACAGCAACATCGGCGTGCTGCCACGTCGCCCTGAATACTTGCCGTGGATCGCCGAAGCGCTGACCCCTGCCGTGGTCGTCGACTGGATGAGTCATGTCCTCGACCCGATTCACGGCCGGGTCGAGCGCTGGTATCTGCCGGGTACCCACAGCCTGAATTTCCTGTTGGAAAACGCCCTCGGCGGTGGTGGTGTGGCGAGCCTGCGCATCGACCCGCAAGGCAAGGCCTTCGCCCAGCAATTGCTGGAAATCCAGATCCCGGTGCCGCAGAGCATCGCCGAACAGTTCGACTAGGGGATTGGCACCATGGCATTCGAATCAATTTTCAAGGCTGATCTGTTCAGCGGCCAGACGGTGATCGTCACCGGAGGCGGCAGCGGCATCGGACGCTGTACCGCCCACGAATTGGCGGCGCTTGGTGCGACCGTGGTGCTGGTCGGGCGCAAACCGGAAAAGCTGCAAGCCGTCGCCGCAGAAATTGCCGAGGATCGTGGCCGGGCCCACTGGAAATCTTGCGACATTCGTGACGAAGAAGCCGTGAAGACACTGGTCAGCGAGCTGATCCGCGAACACGGACCGATCCACGGACTGGTCAACAATGCCGGCGGCCAGTATCCGTCGCCACTGGCTTCGATCAATCAGAAAGGTTTCGAAACCGTGCTGCGCACCAACCTGGTCGGTGGTTTTCTGATGGCCCGGGAAGTGTTCAATCAGTCGATGAGCAAACATGGCGGCAGCATCGTCAACATGCTCGCCGACATGTGGGGCGGCATGCCCGGCATGGGCCATTCCGGGGCCGCCCGTTCGGGCATGGACAATTTCACCAAAACGGCGGCGTTCGAATGGGGTTACGCCGGCGTTCGGGTGAATGCCGTGGCGCCGGGCTGGATCGCGTCCAGCGGCATGGACACTTATGAAGGCGCGTTCAAGGCCGTGATCCCGACCCTGCGCGAACACGTGCCGCTCAAGCGCATCGGTACCGAACCGGAAGTCAGCGCAGCGATTGTTTTTCTGCTCAGCCCTGCCGCTGCGTTCATCAGCGGCAGCACCTTGCGCATCGACGGCGCGGCCAGTCTGGGCAATCGCGCATGGCCGCTGCACAAGGCGACCCGCAGCGAATCCTTCAACGGCTTTCATCGGGCCTATATGCCGGACGTCTTGAAGGACAAGGAGTAAGCCATGCCGGTCATTCAATCCCAGCTCGATCCGCAGAGCGAGACCTTCACCCGCAACCGCGCAGCGATGCTCGCGGCTATCGAGCAAGTCCGGCAACTCGAACAGAACCTGCTGGACAAGGCTGCCGAGGCCAAGCCGAAATTCGACAAACGCGGGCAATTGCTGCCCCGTGAACGCCTGAATCTGCTGCTCGACCCGGGCGCGCCGTTCCTCGAACTGGCGAGCCTGGCCGGTTACAAACTGCACGACGACAAGGATGGCAGCTCGGCCGGTGGCGGCTTGATCGCCGGCATCGGTTACGTGTCCGGCGTGCGCGCCTTGATCGTGGCGAACAACAGCGCGATCAAGGGCGGGACGATCTCCCCGACCGGTCTGAAAAAATCCCTGCGCCTGCAACAGATCGCCCAGGAAAACAAACTGCCGGTCATCACGCTCGCCGAAAGCGGTGGCGCCAACCTCAACTACGCGGCGGAGATTTTCGTCGAAGGTGCGCGCAGCTTTGCCAATCAGGCGCGGATGTCGGCGATGGGGTTGCCGCAGATCACTGTGGTGCACGGCTCGGCCACGGCCGGCGGAGCGTATCAACCGGGGCTGTCGGATTACGTGGTGGTGGTGCGCGGCAAGGCCAAGCTGTTTCTCGCCGGTCCGCCGCTGCTTAAAGCCGCGACCGGTGAGGTGGCCACCGACGAAGAGCTGGGCGGCGCCGAGATGCACGCGCAGGTGGCCGGCACCGCCGAGTACCTGGCCGAGAACGATGCCGATGGCGTGCGTCAGGTGCGGGAGATCGTCAGCCTGCTGAACTGGAACGCGCCACTGCCGCGGCTGCCCGAACCGCCATTCAAAGAACCGCTGTACCCCATCGACGAACTGTTGGGGTTGATTCCGGACGACCCGAAAAAGCCCTACGACGTTCGCGAAATCATTGCCCGTATCGCCGACGAATCGCGCTTTCTGGAGTTCAAGGGTGAGTTCGATCAGCAGACCGTTTGCGGTCACCTGAAAATTCAGGGCCGCGCCTGCGGCTTCATCGGCAACAACGGCCCGATCACGCCCAATGGTGCGAGCAAGGCGGCGCAGTTCATTCAATTGTGTGACCAGAGCCAGACACCGTTGCTGTTCTTCCACAACACCACCGGGTTCATGGTCGGCACCGAATCGGAACAGCACGGCGTGATCAAACACGGCTCGAAACTGATCCAGGCCGTCGCCAACGCACGGGTGCCGAAACTGACGATCGTGGTCGGCGGCTCCTACGGTGCGGGCAACTATGCGATGTGCGGGCGTGGACTCGATCCGCGCTTCATCTTCGCCTGGCCCAACAGCCGCACCGCCGTGATGGGCGGTGCCCAGGCCGGCAAGGTGCTGCGGATCGTCACCGAAGCCAAGCAATTGAAGGACGGTCTGGAACCCGACCCGAAAATGCTCGACATGCTGGAACAGGTCACCGCGCAAAAACTCGACAGCCAGTCCACCGCTCTCTACGGCAGCGCCAACCTCTGGGACGACGGGCTGATCGATCCCCGCGACACCCGCACCCTGCTCGGTTACCTGCTGGACATCTGTCACGAAGCCGACATCCGCACGCTGCAAGCCAACAGCTTCGGCGTCAGCCGGTTCTGATTGCCACGGACTCAAGGAGAACAATAACAATGATCTTCACCCCGGAACACGAAGCCCTGCGTCGCACCGTCCGCCAGTTCGTCGAGCACGAGATCAACCCCCACGTCGATGAATGGGAAAAGGCCGGTCGTTTTCCGATCCACGAAATTTTCCGCAAGGCCGGCGACCTCGGTCTGCTGGGGATTTCCAAACCGGAAAAATTCGGCGGCATGGGACTGGATTACAGCTATTCGATCGTCGCCGCCGAAGAATTCGGCACCATCCATTGCGGCGGCATTCCGATGTCGATCGGCGTGCAGACCGACATGTGCACGCCCGCCCTCGCCCGCTTCGGCTCCGATGAACTGCGCGAGGAATTTCTGCGACCGGCCATCACCGGCGAGCAGGTCGGCTGCATTGGCGTGTCGGAAGTCGGCGCCGGTTCCGACGTCGCCGGGCTCAAGACCACCGCGCGCAAGGACGGCGACGACTATGTGATCAACGGCAGCAAGATGTGGATCACCAACTCACCGAGCGCCGACTTCATCTGCCTGCTGGCCAACACCTCGGATGACAAGCCGCACGTCAACAAGTCGCTGATCATGGTGCCGATGAACACGCCGGGCATCAGCCTCAGTACACACCTGGACAAGCTCGGCATGCGCAGCTCGGAAACCGCCCAGGTGTTTTTCGACAACGTGCGGGTGCCCCAGCGCAATCGCATCGGCCACGAAGGCGCCGGATTCATGATGCAAATGCTGCAGTTCCAGGAGGAGCGTCTGTTCGGCGCGGCGAACATGATCAAGGGTCTGGAATACTGCGTCGACAGCACCATCGAGTACTGCAAGGAACGCAAGACCTTCGGCAATGCGCTGATCGACAATCAGGTGATCCACTTCCGCCTCGCCGAATTGCAGACCGAAATCGAATGTCTGCGGGCACTGGTCTATCAGGCCACCGAGCAGTACGTGAAAGGCCAGGACGTCACCCGGCTGGCCTCGATGGCCAAACTCAAGGCCGGGCGTCTGGGCCGCGAAGTCAGCGACAGTTGCCTGCAATACTGGGGCGGCATGGGTTTCATGTGGGACAACCCGGTGGCCCGCGCCTATCGCGACGTACGCCTCGTATCGATTGGCGGCGGTGCCGACGAAATCATGCTGGGCATCATCTGCAAACTGATGGGCACCCTGCCGGGGAAAAAGAAATGACGGCCCTGCCCGATTGCCGGACGCTATTGCTCGAATCCCATAACGGCGTACTGCACATCACCCTCAATCGCCCGGAAAGCCGCAACGCCATGAGCCTGCAAATGGTCGCCGAGTTGCGTGCGGTGCTGACCGCCGTGCGCGATGACCGCAGCGTGCGCGCCCTGGTGCTCAGTGGCGCCGGCGGGCATTTCTGTGCCGGCGGCGACATCAAGGACATGGCCAGCGCCCGTGCCCGGGGCAGCGATGCCTATCGGGACTTGAACCGTGCCTTCGGTTCATTGCTGGAAGAAGCGCAGCACGCGCCGCAGGTACTGATCACCGTTCTGCAGGGTGCAGTGCTCGGCGGCGGTTTGGGGCTGGCGTGCGTCAGCGATATCGCAATGGCCGATCACCAGGCGCAATTCGGTCTGCCGGAAACCAGCCTCGGCCTGTTGCCGGCGCAGATCGCACCTTTTGTGGTGCAGCGCATCGGCCTCACCGAAGCCCGCCGCCTGGCGCTGACCGCTGCCCGTTTCGACGGCCATCAGGCGCGGCGCCTGGGGCTTGTGCACTTTGTCGAAGAAGATCCACAGGCGCTGGCCGAACGGCTGGAAGACGTGCTGCAACATGTTCTGTGCTGCGCCCCCGAAGCGAACGCCGCCACCAAAAAACTGCTGCTGGCCAGTGCTGGCCAGCCGTCGAGTGAACTGCTGGATGACGCGGCGCGACGGTTCAGCGAAGCGGTAACGGGCGCCGAGGGGATCGAAGGCACGATGGCGTTCATGCAGAAGCGCAAACCCGGATGGAGCACCTGACCTTGTGGGAGCGAGCCCGCTCGCGATGAGGACCTTCAATCCACCGCCAGACACGCAGGAAAACCACCATGCCCGCCATCCATAAAATCCTGATTGCCAACCGCGGTGAAATCGCCTGCCGCATCCAGCGCACCGCCCAGGCCCTCGGCTATCGCACGGTAGCGGTGTTCAGCGACGCCGACGCCGATGCGCTGCATGTGCGAATGGCGGATCAAGCGGTGTACATCGGCCCGGCGCCGGTGCAGCAGTCCTACCTGAACATTCCCGCCATCCTCGCCGCCGCCCGCCGCAGCGGTGCCGACGCGATCCATCCCGGGTATGGCTTCCTCTCGGAAAACGCCGAATTCGCCCGGGCCTGTGAACATGCCGGCCTGACCTTCATCGGTCCCGACGTCGACGCCATCGAGCTGATGGGCAGCAAGCGTCAATCGAAAATCGCCATGCTCGCCGCTGGCGTCCCATGCATCGACGGCTATCAAGGCGCCGAGCAGGATGACGCCACTCTGATCCGCGAAGCCGAACGCATCGGTTATCCGTTGATGATCAAGGCCAGCGCCGGCGGTGGTGGACGCGGCATGCGTCTGGTGCATCACGCAGAAGAACTGGCAGCGCAACTGCGCACCGCCCGTTCCGAAGCAAAGAATGGATTCGGCAGCGACGAACTGATCCTGGAACAGGCGTTGATCGAACCGCGTCACGTCGAAGTGCAGTTGTTCGGCGACCGACACGGCAACCTGATCTACCTCGGCGAACGGGATTGTTCGATCCAGCGGCGCCATCAGAAAGTCATTGAAGAAGCGCCGTGCCCGGTAATGACCGAGGCGCTACGGCAAGCGATGGGCGAAGCGGCGCTCAAGGCCGGGCGCGCAGTGAACTACGTGGGCGCCGGCACGGTGGAGTTTCTGCTCGATGCCCGCGGCCGGTTCTACTTTCTGGAGATGAATACCCGGCTGCAAGTGGAGCACCCTGTGACCGAATTGATTACCGGACTGGATCTGGTGGCGTGGCAGCTTCTGGTTGCCGAAGGTCAACCACTGCCGCTGACCCAGGCGCAGGTGAAACTCGATGGCCACGCCATGGAAGTGCGCCTCTATGCCGAAGATCCGGCCCGGGGATTTCTGCCGCAGACCGGTCGGATCGAAGGTTGGGAACCAGCGCTGGATCGCGGTGCGCGGATTGATCATGGCTTGCTCGAAGGTCAGTCGATCACGCCGTTCTACGACCCGATGCTCGGCAAACTGATCGCCCATGGCGCCACTCGCGAGGAAGCCCGGCGCAAATTGTTGTGCGCGGTGCAGGACAGCGTGTTGCTGGGGGTGCAGAGCAATCAGCGGTTGCTCTGCAGTCTGTTGCAGCATCCGCAGTTCATCAGCGGCGAATTCGGCACCGGGTTCATACCGCAATATTTCACCGACCATCCATGTCTGCTTCCCCACACACCGAGTGCCGAAGAACTGGCGATCGCGGCATTGCTGTTCTATCAAGCTGCCGCAGTTTCGCATCGCGCATCTCTGGCGGGTTGGCGCAACAACGCCGGCGCACCGCTGCACTATCTTTTGGGCCTCGACGATCAGACGTGGAGCGTGCAGTTGCTGCCTGCCGCACATGGCATCGTTCGGGTTCTGGTCGCTGAACATGACTTCGAACTGAAGCTCATCGAACACGGCGAACACTCGATATCGCTGGAAATCGAAGGCCTTCGTCAGCGCCACAGCTATCGTCTGCGCGACGACCGGCTCTGGCTGTTCACCCGTCCCGGCAGCCTGCACCTGGTGGATCGAACTCATGCCGTGATCGACAGTCAGACCAGCGTCAGCTCCGGCACCTTGAAAGCCCCGATGGATGGCGCAATCATCGACGTGCTTGTCAGCGAAGGCAGCCCGGTCAGCAAGGGCCAGCTGCTGGTGGTGCTGGAGGCGATGAAAATGGAGCACCCGCTCAAGGCCGGCATCGACGGCGTGCTCAAGCGGGTGCAGGTCAAGGTCGGCGATCAGGTAAAAAATCGTCAGGTTCTGTTGCAGGTCGAGTGAGTCGCCGAACGTATCCGTAAGGTTTGACTACGCTCTGACTATCAGGACGCGGAAATCAGGAACCCTGCGATGCCCCATTGGCTGGTCATTGATCTGGAAGCCACCACCGACGAAGGTGGCTGGCCGGTAACGGAAATGGAGATCATCGAGATCGGCGCCACTCTGGTGGATCGTGCCGGTCGCGAGCAGGATCACTTTCAGCGCTTCGTCAAACCGGTGCGTCGGCCACTGCTGACGCCGTTCTGTCGCGAACTCACCCACATCACCCAGGCCAATATCGACGCCGCCCAGACACTGAGCGAAGTGTGGCCGACGTTCGAGCGCTGGCTCGGCCAGCACCTTGCACGCCTTGAAGGCTGGGCCAGCTGGGGTGACTACGACCGCAAGCAATTGCTTCAGGAATGGCAGCGCCTGCAACTCGACAGCGCGCTGAGTCGTACTGCGCACATGAACCTCAAACAGCGCTTTGCCAAGGCCAGGCGCCTCGAACGGCCTTTGGGGCTCAATGGCGCCCTGCAACTGGCAGGCATGCAGTTCAGCGGCCAACAACATCGTGCGCTGGAAGATGCACGCAATACCGCCCGATTATTGCCGCTGGTGCTGCCGCTCTAGCGCAGGTGACGGCGCCAAGAGCCTTGTGCATACTGGCCGGCCCTTTTTAACCCTTTTACGCCCTTTTCGAGAGGAATCGCCCATGTTTAAAGTCAACGAGTACTTCGACGGCACCGTCAAGTCGATCGCCTTTGGCACTGCTGAAGGCCCTGCGACCATCGGCGTCATGGCCCCGGGCGAATACGAATTCGGCACCAGCCAGCGTGAAATCATGCATGTGGTATCCGGTGCGCTGACCGTCAAACTGCCGGACAGCAGCGACTGGGAAACCTTCGCTGCCGGCAGCCAGTTCAACGTGCCGGCCAACAGCAAGTTCCAGCTGAAAGTGGCCGTCGACACCGCTTACCTGTGCGAGTACCGCGGCTGACACCCCGGTTTCCTGCGGCAATGAAAAATGCCCGTGTCCAGTGACACGGGCATTTTTCGTTTCGGGGCCGGTTATTCGAGGATTTCCACCGGCATGCCGATTTCGAGGCGACCATTGCTGTCATTGACCAGGTTCTGCCCGAACATCGCGCCATCGGCCTGGGCGCGGGTCTTCTGCAGGGTCGCCAGTGGTTCGCGGTCGGCGCTGCGCTCGCCGGTCTGCGGATCGATGGTGGTGAGAATGCAGCGAGAGCACGACTTGACAACGCGGAACTCGACATCACCGATGCGGATGCGCTTCCAGCCATCCTCGGCGTACGCTTCGCTGCCCTCGATTACCAGATTCGGACGGAACCGCAGCATTTCCAGCGGACGTCCGACTTCCTGCGAAAGATTCTGCAACGACGCCTCGCCAATCAGCAGCAGCGGGAAGCCATCGGCAAACGCGACCTGATCGTCATCTTTGCCATACCCGGCCTGAGTCGTCCGGGCGCGATCCAGCGGAACCTGTACCAGACGAGTCGGCTTGCCGATAAACCGACTGACCCACGCCGCAGCTTCATCTCCGGCATCGGGCACCCGCAGGGTATCGCGCCAGATGGTCACGCCGCGCAGTTCAGCGTCGCTGCCAGGCAAGGCGATATCGATCGCCGAATGCCCCGGCGCATCGAGAGTCAGGCCACCAGCGGCATTCCACAGCGCCGACAACTGGCTCATCTTCGCTTCGGCGCGCTGGGTCAGGAACCGCCCGCTGGCCTCGTCCACCAGCATCCAGCGGCGGTCGCCTTCAAGCCCCAGTTTGTCCAGGCCGATCCCTTGCAGAACCTCGGCCCTGGCGGATTTCAACGGGTAACGATAAAGCGCGCTCAGACGCAGCATGGCCAGCTCCCTGGTGGCGGAAAAATGCCACCCTATACGAGCTTTCTCGTCGAATCAAAGGCTGCCGCACGGTCAGCCCGCGACCGGCGCGTCAGGCAGGCACTCCATCAAGCATCAGACGCTGGCGCACCACATCGACCAGTTTGTCCGGCTGGAATTTGGAAAGGAAATTATCGCAGCCGACCTTCTTGACCATCGAATCGTTGAAGCTGCCGGACAACGAAGTATGCAGCACGACGTACAGACCACGCAGACGCGGATCATTACGGATTTCGGTGGTCAGGCGATAACCGTCCATTTCCGGCATTTCCGCATCGGTGAAGACCATCAACAGTTTGTCGGTCATGCTCACTCCGGTATCGGCCCATGCCTTGAGCATGTTCAAGGCTTTCAGACCGTCACTGGCAATATGCATTTTCACACCCAACTGGCCGAGGGTGTCGCGCAACTGCGACAACGCCACATTGGAATCGTCCACCAGCAGCACCTCACGACCGCGGGCCCGCTCCAGAACCGGGTCTTCGAGCTTGTCGCGGGACACTTTGGCGTTGTAAGGAACGATTTCGGCGAGCACTTTCTCGACGTCGATGATTTCCACCAGTTGATCGTCGACCTTGCTGATGGCCGTCAGGTAATGTTGGCGGCCGGCGCTGCTCGGAGGCGGCAGGATGGCTTCCCAGTTCATGTTGACGATACGATCTACGCCACCGACAAGGAACGCCTGCACCGAGCGGTTGTACTCGGTGACGATGATCGTGCTGTCGGGGCCCGGCACCAGCGGGCGCATGCCGATCGCCTGAGACAGGTCGATCACCGGCAGGGTCTGGCCGCGCAGGTTGACCACACCGCAGACAAACGGATGACGCTGGGGCATCAAGGTCAGCTTCGGCAATTGCAGGACTTCCTGGACCTTGAACACGTTGATCGCGAACAACTGGCGCCCGGCGAGTCGAAACATGAGAATTTCCAGGCGATTCTCACCCACCAGTTGCGTGCGTTGGTCTACCGTATCGAGAATGCCGGCCATCAAATGACTCCTGGGGCTTGTACTGGTGAATTCATTAAAGGGGTTTATCGGCTGATGCCGGCCAATCTTGATCCCCCTTGCAAATCACCTACAAAATGCCATGAGAAAGCATTGATGTCACATTAACATCATGCTTTACTGACCCCGTGATTTCATCTGCTACATTCTCTGCGGCGCGACCTCGGTTTGCACCGTAGGTTCCCGTGCCTAAGGGATTCCCCTAGTAACAATCAGGCCCGACCTGATGTTCGCAATATCCAATAGCCATTAATGTGACGCCATTCTCATTGCATGAACGGAGTCAGGCTTTTGTGTGTGATCGCAGGTCAGTGGAACCCCACCCTCTCGAAACCCCCGGCACACGCCTCGGCACAGCAGGGCGCGATCTCACGACGGTTCATGATCGTCGACACACACGACATTCGCTCATCAGACATGACGTTGTGGAGATAAGCATGCCGAACGACCGCAAAGAGTGGGCACAGCGATTCCCCGAATTTCTCGTCGAGGCTGAAACGCTCCTGGCCAAGTCCGAAGAGTGCCTGAGCCACTTGCAGTTGATCAGCAATGACCGGGACGCCATCGATTGCATGCTCAGCACTCTGCTCAAACTGGCGAACAGGGCTGACGCCCTGGCACTGGGGGCGGTCTCGGAGTTCTCCCGTCACTTGCACGGGTTGCTCAGCCGGACCCAGGACGGCGTCGACCTGCATGCTCAGGCGCTGGAGGCCCTGAAGGACTGTTTCACCTTGATGGCCTGGCAGCTTGAGCTGGTCGACCCGAGTACCGGGCAGCTGAGTCTGGACGAAAGCGAGCAGACTTCCCTCATCGAAGCATTTGCCTTTCAGGTCGGACAGAGCCAGTTTCAGCCGCCGCTCCAAAGCAAAACCATTTCCCTCGTATCCTACTCGGAGCGACAGGCCTGAGCGGGCGCATTCCAGGCCCGGTGCAACACCATTAGTTTGAACCATCGAATGTCGCAATTGATTAACTCATGCCTGCCAGCGACACCTGCGAACAATTAATAACGTTCCATGAATGCAACCTGACTGCCACGGATGTCAGGGTTTACCTGTGTGTTTGTGAAAAAAGAATCTTCGGACCGCAGCGATAATTATCAAATCCGGTAAATCAA
This sequence comes from Pseudomonas bananamidigenes, assembly GCF_001679645.1. Classification (GTDB taxonomy): domain Bacteria; phylum Pseudomonadota; class Gammaproteobacteria; order Pseudomonadales; family Pseudomonadaceae; genus Aquipseudomonas; species Aquipseudomonas bananamidigenes. Next base: position 64,097 of record NZ_LRUN01000001.1, read on the forward strand.
CTTTTCCATTATGGAACTGGCGTCCAACGTGGCGTATATCCTGACTCTTCGGACATATAGGCGAACGCGACCAACGGTATGTTAAGTGGTATTATGCCGCCCGTTAGTTGCTTTCAGTTAATGGCACAGTGACTTCAATGAGCGACCTGCAGCAAAAGTTGGCAGTCATTTATCGGTCACTGAACCTTGTTGAAAACAGCAGCCTGAACCACAGTATTTTCAAACAGAGACCGACAATCACACTGCCCGGTCTGCCCGCAGCGAACATCCATTGGCTCCATCCGCTATGTACGCCAGCCTCAAGTCAATCACCACTTGGCCTCCCTCCCGAGAAAACGCGCGCCGTTTCACTCTCTTGCTGTGCATTGGAGCGGCGACGGGCAGCCTTTTGACTTATGGTCTGTCGGCCCCGGTCTCGCTGGGTCTGCTGTTGATCAATATTGCAGCTGCCGGCTGTGTCTGGATACAACATCGCCTGTCGCGCAAATCGATCAAGCTCAAGCCTCAGGAGCTGGCCGAGCGATTGCTTGAAGTCCAGGAAAACGAACGTCATCGGCTGAGCCGCGAACTGCATGACGATATCGGGCAACTACTGACCGCCGCCAAGTTGCAAAGCGAATGGCTCAAACGACGCCTGCCGGAAGACTTGCAGGAACAATGCTCGGCTCTCTGCGACACCCTTGAGGAAACACTCAATAAAGTCCGTGACGTTTCAGCCATTCTCAATCCTCGGCAGTTGACCAGCCTCGGCCTCGAAGCCAGCCTGCGCGCGCACTTGCTCAAGACGCTGGCCAATACGCCGGTTCACTGGAGTCTCGACTGCCAGCAACGTCTGAACGGCATCCCCGAAGAAATGGCGGTCGCGGCCTTTCGAATCACTCAGGAAGCCGTGACCAATATCCTGCGTCATGCGCAGGCCAAAAATCTGCTGATCCGCCTGCAGCGTCTTCCACAAGGGTTGACCTTGCTGATCAGCGATGACGGCCTGGGCTTCGCCCCGGCTGCCAATCCCGGCCGTGAAGGACAACGTGGCATGGCCGGAATGGCCGAAAGGATCGAGCAATTGGGGGGCACCCTGAGCGTGAGGAGCGAGCCGGGCAACGGCACTCAAATCGAAGCACTATTCCCGTGGGCGCCCCGGGCACTCGAGCGGGCCAGTACGAATAAGGTTATGCGTTGACTTGTAACTTACTTCTGGTGGATGACCACTCGCTGATCAGGGCCGGCGTGCGCGCTCTGGTGCTGGATATCCCGGGCTACGCGGTAATCGGCGAGGCCAACGACGGCTCGCAACTGCTCGAAATGGTCGAGCAGATGAACCCCGATATCGTCTTGCTGGATATTTCCATGAAAGAAACCGGCGGCCTGGAAGCCTTGCAACGGCTCAAACGGATTCGTCCGCACAGCAAGGTTCTGATTCTGTCGATGCACACGGATCCGGCGCTGATCATGCAGGCGCTGGAGTCCGGAGCCCATGGTTACCTGCTCAAGGACACGACCGCCACCGAGCTGGAACACGCCCTGGAAGCCCTGCGCAATAACGAACGTTACTTGAGCCCCGCCATCGCCCACACGGTGATCAATCAGGCATTGACCCGCAACCAGAAACAGCAACCGGAAGTCGCCGACTCTCACAATCTGACGGCGCGCCAACTGGAAATCCTGCGCCTGATCGTGCGTGGCAAGTCCACACGCGAGATCGCCAACGGCCTGGGTCTGAGTATCAAGACCGTGGAAACCCACCGCTCGCAGATCATGAAACGTCTGCAGATCTACGACGTGGCGGGACTGGTGCTGTTTGCCGTGCGGGAACAGATCATCAGTCTTGACGACTGACAGGTCGGGGGTTGCCCAGCAGAGGCGAATCCTGTGGCAGATGCACGCGCAATGCCGCCGGGCGCGCCGAGAATCGCAGACTCTCCCCTTCCAGTGGCTCTCCGTCAAGATTGATGCACAGTCCTTCGGCCACCTTGATTTCAACCCACGGCAATCGCGTGCGCACGAACATGTTATCGAGGCCGAAACCATCGCTTAGCAAGGTTTTCAGAGTGCCAACCAACTCCTGAGGAGCCGGCAGGATACTGATATCCAGCAGGCCATCATCAACCTGTGCCTCCGGACACAGCACGTGTCCTCCACCCGCCTGGCGACCATTGCCGATGCCCAGTGCCAGCAGCTCTCCACTCCAATGGAAATCCGGGCCCTGCAATTCGCCATACGCGGCATGCAACTCATTGAACCGGGACAGTCCGGTGAACAGATAGGCAGCCCCTCCGAGGACCTTTTTCAAGTCCTCCGAGGTATTGGCGGTGACCTGACTGCCGAATCCACCGGTGGCCATGTTCAGGAATATCTGTCCACCCACCTCCCCCAGATCAATGTCATACGCAGGCGTATCGAGCAGCTCGAGCGCCTCGGCCGGCTCCAGAGGAATGCCTGCAGCGCGGGAAAAATCGTTGGCAGTACCCAACGGCAGCAACACCAGACTGGCCTTGCCGGGATCAGACGCCAAGGCTTCGGCGATGTCCCGCAACGTACCATCGCCGCCCCCGGCAATGATGTGACTGAACCCTGCAGACAGGGCTTCCTTTACCAGACGCCGGGCGTCACCGTCCTCCCAGGTAAGGCGCACCGCGATATCCCAACCCTGGCTGCGCTTGTATTCAACGGCCGCACGAACCGACTCGTTGAGTGCTTGCTTGCCATGCAAAATCAGCCATGCCTTGTGCTTTTCCATTGTTGGTTACTCCCGGAAATGAATCTGTTCGGGACATCTTGACCCTCAAGGTACAGAAAAGAGCCGTGGCAGTTTCAAGCAATTACCGGGATCGGGCCTGTTCTTCCTGCAGGCCGGTATTTTTTCGTACGAAATGAAAGGAATCGGCTCAATTGACCTGTCCTTGTCATTGGTACACCGTGTCTCGGCAACATTAATCTTTCACCCGAACACACAGGGATGTGCAGGTAATGCGTGAGTACTTCACCGGGAATTTCGATCATTCGAACGGCATTTTTTGCCGGAGAAAAACAAGAGCGGCAGGCGGGCGGTTCAATGCGCAGTCATGAAGCAATACTGTCAGTGAGTCCGGTTGCCCCTTTCTCCGATGCTCGAACCAGCCCTGAAACTGAAATCAAAAGCGACGCCAACAGCAACGGAGAAACCATCATGGAGCCCCGTTTCACCGAGCTCGAAACTCACCTCAAATACATCCGTCGCGACATGGATGAAGTCAGAGGGGACGTCAAAGCCATCAAATACCGACTTGCCTACGCTGCTGGCGCTACAGCAGTGGTGATTACACTGCTTGGCTGGATAGCCAACAGCCGTTTCGACCAGGTGGTTGCACTGATCAGCCGTTGACAGGCTGAACTGCAGGCCCTCACCGGGCCTGCAGTTCAGGGTTCAGCCGAGCAGGTCGCTCAGCGGAATGAAGGGCACGCTCTCCCCCTGCTCCAGCGTGCGCCCTTCCTGGACCTCTACCAATCCATCGGCCCACGCAGCGCTACGCAGGACACCGGAACTCTGATTACGGTAAATCATCGCTTGTCCCTGCTCCAGGCGTCCCCGCAGAAACTCGCGCCGATTGCCGGCATGGGGCCAGACAAATCCTGCCGGAACCGGAAACTTCAACGGCTCGACATCCTGCACACCCTGGCGACGAAGCAGATACGGTTTGGTCAGCAAGGCGAAAGTCACAAGAGTGGATGCCGGATTACCAGGCAGGCCGATGACCGGAACGTTGCGAAAATGACCGACAGTCAAAGGTTTGCCGGGCTTTATTGCCAGTTTCCAAAGCGTCAGCTCACCCTCTTCCCTCAGCGCGACGCCAAGGAAATCCGCCTCTCCGACCGACACACCACCGGTGGACAGAATCAGGTCGGCCTCTTTGAACGCCCCAAGGCGCGTGCGAGTTGTGGCCAGATCGTCCGGCAGGATGCCGCCGTCGAGCACCTCGCACCCCATGCGCCGCAGCCAACTGCAAAGCACCACCCGGTTGCTGTTGTATATCTGTCCCGGTCCCAGCGCCGCACCCGGTTCAACCAGTTCATCGCCAGTGGACAGTACCGCCACGCGCACCTTTCGCACTACATCAAGTCCGGCACACCCCAGGGAAGCGGCCAGACCCAGCTCGATCGGACCCAGTCGGGTTCCGGCAGGCAGGATCAATTCGCCCGCAGTCGTTTCCTGGCCTTGCGGGCGTATGTTCTGCCCGGCACTCATTGTTTCGATGAACCGTACCCGCTCATCGGCCTCGATCACGGCGTTTTCCTGCATCTCGACACAATCCGCCCCCGGCGGCACCGGTGCGCCTGTGAAGATCCGCGCGCAGGTGCCTGGCAGCAGCGGCTCAGGCGCCTGACCGGCAAAGATCTTCTGACTGACCGGCATCGGCTCGCCGGTCCAGTCGGCCAGATTCAAGGCATAACCATCCATCGCGCTGTTGGGCCATGGCGGCAGATCCAGTGTCGAGATCAGATCCTGCCCCAGTACCCGCCCCTCGACCTGCGCCAGCGGCAAATATTCACACTCCGCAATCCTTGCGGCATCAGCCATTTCGAGCAGCCGCGCCAGTGCAACCTCGACAGGCATCAGGCTGCCGGTCTTGCCCGGCTTACCCACGGGTTTCACAGGGTGCCGCCTGTTTCAGATGAGGGACGAAATTGCACGGACGGTGCCGTGAATCCAGTTGCTCGGCCAAAATCCCGTCCCAACCGGTGCGCACTGCGTTGGTCGAACCTGGCAGGCAACAAACCAGCGTACCGTTGGCCAGACCGGCCAGAGCACGGGATTGCACAGTGGAAGTGCCGATATCGGCCACCGAGATCTGCCGGAACAGTTCACCAAAACCATCAACCTGCTTGTCAAGCAGACAGGCAACGGCTTCCGGCGTACTGTCGCGACCGGTGAAGCCGGTTCCCCCGGTGATCAGCACCACCTGCACGACATCCTCGGCAATCCAGTGGGCGACTTGCGCACGGATCTTGTACAGATCGTCTTTGAGCAATACCCGCTCTGCCAGGTAATGACCGGCGGCGGTCAAACGATCGACGAAGACCTGGCCGGAAGTATCGGTTTCCAGAGTACGGGTATCACTGACTGTCAGTACCGCAATATTGAGCGGTACGAAAGGTACATCGGCCTTGGCTTTCATCGGCTCGTCCAGTTGTAGGGGAAACAGCCCGGTGTTATATCACAGCACTCCATTTTTTCGCCGAACCTGCGGAGCGTCTCCATGATTTCGAATACGCCATTGCCACCCTGCTCCGTCCTCCTGCTGGCCGGCGGACGCGGTCAGCGTATGGGCGGACAGGACAAGGGACTCGTGGAATGGCAGGGCGAACCACTGATCGCTCATCTGCAGCGAAAAGTTCGCCCCTTGACGGACGATCTGATCATTTCCTGCAACCGCAATCATGAGCGCTATGGATGCTTCGCGGATCAATTGGTCAGTGATGATGTGGAGGACTTTCCGGGCCCGCTGGCCGGCATTCGCGCGGGTCTGCGCGCCGCCCGCCATACCCACTTGCTGGTCCTGCCTTGCGACGTGCCGCGAATCGACCTTCCCTTGCTTCAGGAAATGCGCGAGACCGCCAGTCTGAACCCTGAAAACCCTTTGATGCTGCGTCATGATGACCACTGGGAACCCCTGCTGTGCGTGATTCCCGTGGTACTGCTGCCCGCGTTCGAAGACGCCTGGCACCAAGGAGAACGGAGCCCCGGCCGACTCATGCGCAGCCTCGGCGCGAAGGCACTGATCTGCCCGGATAACGACCCGAGGCTGGCCAATCTCAACACCCCGGAACTGTTAAGCTCCCATGACACTGTGTCAGACTGATCGCATTCAAGGAACTCTCACGCCTTGTATACGTCTACAGCTTCAGTAACCAAATTTCCCTTCGGAGACAGACACATGACTCAACGGACTATCGCCACTTTCATGCTTGCACTGGGCCTGGCCACCCTCGCTGGTTGCGCTTCGCCAACGGTGATCACCTTGAATGACGGTCGCGAAATCCAGGCCGTCGACTCGCCAAAATTCGACAAGGATTCCGGCTTCTACGAATTCGAACAACTGGACGGCAAACAGACTCGCATCAACAAGGATCAAGTTCGCACCGTCAAAGAGCTGTAAACGATCCCCCGATATACGAAAAAGCCCGCAAATGCGGGCTTTTTCATGGGCGGCGGCAGACGCCTGCGATCACCAGTCCAGCGTAATCCGGCTTTCAAACTCTCGTGTCTGCCCCGTGACCGGATCAATGAACCGCAACCCCTGCGCCAGAAGCTTGAGCGGTTTGGCGTAATCATCCTCAACGTCCCTGAGTACCTCTGGATAGAACGGATCATTGCATATGCTCGCGCCCAGCGACGTCATGTGCACCCGCAACTGATGCTTCTTGCCGGTCACGGGATACAGACCATAACGCCAGAGCTCACCGTTCCGCTCCCTCACTTCCACTGCCGTTTCGGTATTGCTGTCGCCCGACACTTCCTGCATGCGAAAAAAAGGCTCGCCATCGACCATCCGGCTTTTGTGCACCATCGGAAAGTTCAGCCCGGGGAGCGCGGGAGCGATGGCTTCGTAACGTTTTTCGATTTGCCTGGTCGGAAACAGCGACTGATACGCCGAACGGGTCTGCGGGTTGGCCGAGAAAATCACCAGGCCGGCCGTGTGCCGGTCAATTCGGTGCAGCGGCACCAGATGCGGATTGTCCAGGCGGCGAATCAATCGGCGCAGCAACGTCTGCTCGACATACTCGCCTGCCGGGGTCACCGGGAGGAAGTGCGGTTTGTCCGCCACAACCAGATGCTCGTCCGCGTAGAGAATCGACTCGACCACCGGAATCGGCTTCTCGTCCGGCACTTCGCGAAAGTAGTGAATACGCAGGCCTTCCTTGTACGGCAAATCCAGTGCGATCGGTCGACCCTCGCCGTCCAGCACTCGCCCCCGGGCAATCCTGTCGCGCCATTGCTCGCGCCCGATCGTACTGAAGTGATCGCAGAGGCAATCGAACACTGTCCGCCAGTCACCAGGGGGCAGATAAAGCGTGCTGGCCTGACTCTGTGCGGCGGAAAACACTGATGCGCTGGACATACGGAAAACTCGAACCACGAAACAGAGCCGCATTATCCAGCACAGGGCACGACGGGCCTAGCGGATTCATGCCGGAATCGACTTCATGGCGGCTGCTTCGGTGAACTCCTTAAGCCAGCGCAAGACCTCGACCGCTTCCCAGCGACCCGGGTCGTACAAGGCATACAACAACCCCTGATAGCCCACCACATCCAGTTGCTTGTGATAACCAGCACGCTGGAACAGGGCTTCGATCTCGGCAAAACAGGTATTGAAATGCAGCTTGTTGAACGGCGTCTTGCCTTCCGTGACCAGACCATCCAGACGCAACTCGCGGACGGCCTCGCCAATCACATCCACCGACATCAGGTTCACACTGCTTTTCAATTGTTCGACATTGACCACATTCATCCCTCCGGTGTCCTGCCTGCCCTGCGCATTGTCCAGATAGCGCCAGGCATGGCAGGACCACCCAATTACTGTATGCACATACAGTAACCGAATAATCCGGCAAGCGCCAAGGAAGGAATGATCGCCGCGATGAATGGGCGCAGGAAAACTCAGCGAAGAAATGCCACCACCTGATCGGCGCTGAATGGCCATCCGAGCTCCGCACCGGTATCGGTTCGCCGCAAGACCGGAATCCGAAGGCTGTAAGCTTCGTACCAGGATTCATCGTCAGCGATGTCCACCAGCTCCACCAGCAGGCCATGCTCGACAAAGGGCATCAACTCGGCTTCGGCCACTTCACACAGATGACACCCCAAGGTGCCGAACAGCTGGCATTCAGGAAGCATGTGCGCTCGATCCAGATATTTGATGGGTCATTCTAGGCCCGACCTGCAAACCCGTCGAGCCGCCAGCGTACCCGACTCGCGACCCCGGTTTCCCTGACAGAAAGCCTGACATGAATCAGCTCCCGCCAAGGTGAATTACGCCATGCTCCGGCGTTTTTTGCCTCTACGCTTGAAGAGCCCGCCCCATCGCCGGAGTGTTCTGTGTTTGCCAATCTGCTGATTATCCTCGCCTCCTCCCTGGTGGTGATTGCCCTGTTCCGACGCCTGCGTCTGCCGCCGGTGCTGGGCTATCTGTGTGTAGGACTGATGGTCGGCCCGAAGGCCTTCGACTGGATCAACGAGAGCGAGCATCTGCCGGATCTGGCCGAACTGGGCGTGGTGTTTCTACTGTTCTCCCTGGGGCTGGAATTCTCCCTGTCGAAAATGATTGCGCTTCGCCAGGTAGTGTTTCGCCTGGGCAGCCAGCAAGTACTGATCAGCGCTGGTCTGCTGGGAAGTGGGCTGATGCTGCTGGGCATGCCTCTAGCCCCGGCGCTGCTGCTGGGCGCAGGCCTTTCGCTTTCATCCACGGCGATCGTCACCAAAGAACTGGGCAGCCTCGGCGAAATCTTCAGCAGCCATGGCCAGAATGCGGTCGGGGTCCTGTTGTTTCAGGATGTCGTGGCGGTGTCGTTACTGACACTGGTACCCGTCTTCGCCGGCAGCAGCGACCAGGCGTGGTATTGGGCGTTGCCGCTGACACTGCTCAAGACAGTCGTGCTGTTCATGGGCTTGCTGCTGGCCAGTCGCTGGCTGTTGCCGCGCCTTTTCCAGGAAGTGGCCGCGTCGCGTTCGGCCGAGCTGTTCGTGCTGCTGGCGCTGGTGATCGTATTGCTCACGGCCTGGCTGACACACCTGCTGGGGCTGTCCCCCGCCCTCGGTGCTTTTCTCGCCGGCATGTTGCTGGGAGAAAGTCATTATCGGCACCAGATCGAAGCCGATATCCGGCCGTTCCGCGACATCCTGCTCGGCCTGTTTTTCGTCAGCATCGGCATGCTCATTGACCTGCAACTCTTCACCAGTCACAGCCTTCTGATAATCGCCATGACCCTGGGTCTGCTGGTGATCAAGGGCTCCGTGGTGGCGCTGCTGGTGAAATGGCGTGGCAGCGACAATGAAACCGCCTGGCGCAGCGGCCTGGCCCTGGCGCAGGGTGGCGAGTTCTGTTTCGCCCTGATGGCGCAGATGCAGCAGAATAATTTGATGCCCGCCGATCTCGGCGCCCTGCTCCTCGCGGCGACGTTCTGCTCAATGCTGCTGACACCGCTGATGCTGCGCGCTGCCCCTCGCATCGCCGCGGCCCTGCATCGCAAACCCAATGAGGAAGCACAGATCGAGCAGATCAGCGCCCTCAATGCCGGACTCGATCAGCATGTGGTGATCTGCGGCTACGGGCGTGTCGGTCAGTCGATCGGACGCTTCATGCGCAATGCCGGGCAACCTTACATCGCCCTGGACAACGACCCCGTACGTATTCAGGAGGCAGCCACCGTCGAACGCGACGTGCATTACGGCGATTCTGCACGCGCCGACCTTCTGACCGCAGTCGGCTTGCTGCGTGCAAGGCTGCTGGTGATTGCCGTGGATAAAAGCGATGTGGCGTTGCGGGTGCTCAAGGAGGCCCGGCGACTGAACCCGAAAGTACCGATTCTGGTGCGCACCCGCGACGACAGCCAGTGGTCCGAACTCAAAGCCGCCGGCGCCAGCGAAGTGGTTCCTGAATTGCTGGAGTCAAGCCTGATGCTCGCCGCCCATGCCCTGATTCTTCTCGGCCTGCCGGCGCATCAGGTACAGGAGAAAGTCGATCGGGTGCGCATCGACCGCTACCGCCTGCTGCATGGCTTTTACCCGGGTGCCGACGATGAGGAGACCTAGTCCTGACTGACCGCGCCGATCTTGTGCAAAGACAGGTCGGCGCCGTAGTACTCCTGTTCCTGGCTCAGGCGCAGGCCATGCAATGCCTTGATCGAGCCATAGACGGCGAAGCCACCGACCAGCGCCACTACCACGCCCAACGCCGTGCCGATCAACTGACTGATCAGGCTGACGCCGCCGAGCCCGCCCAATGCGGTCGAGCCGAAGATCCCGCAGGCGATGCCGCCCCACACGCCACATAATCCGTGCAGCGGCCAGACCCCCAGCACATCATCGATCCGCCATTTGACCTGCGCCGCCGTGAAGCACCAGACAAACAGGGCGCCGGCAATCGCACCGGTGACCAGGGCGCCCACCGGGTGCATCAGGTCGGAGCCCGCGCACACCGCCACCAGACCGGCCAACGGGCCGTTGTGCAGAAAGCCCGGGTCATTGCGCCCGACGATCAGTGCCGCCACCGTTCCGCCCACCATCGCCATCAACGAATTGACCGCCACCAGGCCACTGACACCTTGGAGGGTCTGCGCGCTCATCACGTTGAAGCCGAACCAGCCGACGATCAGGATCCACGATCCCAACGCCAGAAACGGAATGCTCGACGGCGCGAACGCCACCAGCCGGCCATCGCGATAACGACCGTTGCGCGGCCCCAGCAACAATACCGCCGCCAGCGCCAGCCAGCCGCCCATGGCGTGAACCACCACGGAGCCGGCGAAATCATGGAACGATGCGCCGAATCGCACCGCCAGCCAGGCTTGCAGCCCATGGTTGCCGTTCCAGATCAGGCCCTCGAAAAACGGATAGATGAACGCCACGATCAGCGCCGTTGCACACAGCTGTGGAACGAACCGGGCCCGCTCGGCAATGCCGCCGGAAATGATCGCCGGAATCGCTGCCGCAAAGGTCAGCAGGAAGAAAAACTTCACCAGTGCGTAACCATGATCGGCACTGAGCACGGTCGCCGGTTGCAGAAACGTCACCCCGTACGAGATCCAGTAGCCTATAAAGAAATAGGCCAGCGTCGACACCGCGAAGTCGCTGAGAATCTTCGACAGGGCATTGACCTGATTCTTCTGGCGAACCGTTCCGACCTCCAGAAAAGCGAAACCGGCATGCATGGCCAGCACCATAACGGCACCGATCAGAATGAATAACGTGTTGGAACCATGAACGAGCGTATCCACAGCGCTTTGCAGATTTTCCATGAAGAGTCAGACCCAAGGCTGAAAAAGGCACCAAAGCGGTTCATGCGGACATTTCACGCACCAAGTTGCGACCACGCAGATCACCAACCCATGGGGCGGGTGAACCGCTTTGGCGCACGAGGTCGATGTCCTGAGCTGAACCCGTGTCATCCGGGCTATGATTTCCCGGTTTCGCGCCCGGCAATAGCGCACCATGGCCAGACGACGCACCACGACACAGCAAAAGATGTACCAGTCATTTGTACTGAACCTTCACGCAAGGCGCATACTCGAAAGTTTCAGAAGCCGCTTCAGACTGCCACTTACGGAGATCCCCAATGGCCAGCACCAAGGCAAAGACTGCTCAAGAAATCCTGATGAACGACTTCCAGACCCTGGTCAGCGACACTGAACGGTTGCTGGAACATACCGCCACGCTGGCCGGCGATCAGGCTGACGAGTTGCGCGAACAGATCCATGAAAGCCTGCTGCGCGCACGGGAAACCCTGAAGTTGACCGAAGACACTCTGCGCCAGCGCGGGCAGGCCGCGGTCAATGCCACTGAAGATTACGTATCGGCCAATCCGTGGCAATCGGTGGGCATCGCCGCCGGGGTGGGCTTTCTGCTTGGCCTGCTGGCCACGCGGCGCTGATCATGTCGATCGGTGAATCCGGCCCGACTGCGGGCACTGCCTCTTCCACACGGCGCCTGGGCGCTGCCGTCCTCGGTCTTCTGCACAGTCATGTCGAGCTGTTCGGCATCGAACTGCAAGAGCAAAAGGCGCGCACTGTCAGCCTGTTACTGTTCGCCGGTCTGGCACTGGTATTCGCACTGCTGTTGCTGGTCGGCCTGTCGACACTGGTCCTGATCGTGTTCTGGGACACCTATCGTCTCGCCGCGATCATCGGCCTGTGCGTGTTCTACACCCTGGCGGCGATCTTCTGCGGGCTGCGCTTGAAGGCTGCAATCTTCGATGAATCCTCGCCCTTCCACGGCACCCTGGAAGAACTGGCCAACGACCGGGAGCGCCTGTTGCCATGAGCCTGCCTGAACTTCCGCGCAACAGCTCGCGCCAGGAAATGCGCAAGGCCCTGATCCGCCTGCGCATGGAAATGCATCGCCAGGAAATCCGCCACGAAACCGGACAACTGATGGAGCCCTTGCACCGCATGCGTGGCATGAAGCAGAACCTGCAAGACGGTTTCGGCATCAAGCACGCGCCGTTGTGGGGCGTGGCGGCGGTGACGTTGCTGGGTTTTCTCACCGGCAAGGGCGCCAAAAGCGGTGGCATCAGCGGCGTGAGCCGTTTGATCCGCCTCGGAACCAGCCTCGCACCGCTGATCAGACTGGTCATGCAGAACTCCGGCAAGCGCTGAGTTTCACATCTGGCTGCATTCTTGCACTGCACGCGGGATCGAATCTCTTCATCAGGAGATTCGGTCCCGCTCGCCTGTACGGCTGGCAGGACCCGACCAGAACAACAATGACCAAGGAGGCCCCGTGATCGACGGGCAACCGCTCGCCTGCTTTCAGCCTTTCATCGATACCGCCACCGGACGCATTGCAGGCGTCGAGGCTCTGGGTCGCCTGCGCCAGGCGCAAGGGCAACTGATGTCGGTCGGGCCGTTGTTCGCCGATCCAAGAACGCCCGCTACCGCACTGCGCCGCCTCGACCGGCAGATTCGTGACAATGCGCTGAGCCGGTTTCACGACGCACCACCGGACTGGTTTCTCAGCCTGAACATGTCACCACGCTGGATCAGCCGTTTGCGCCCCGACCAGGCGCTGCCAAGTCTCAAGCAATTGGCCCGGCATGGCGTCGACCCGCAGCGGATAGTCTTCGAAATCACCGAACTGGGTGGCAACAGCCAGCGTTTGTCTGAAGTGGTGGCGCGCTACCGTGATGCCGGGGCTCGAATCGCCATAGATGATTTCGGCGCCGGATACTCACAGCTCGATCGCGTGCTGGCCCTGCAACCGGACATCCTCAAGCTCGACATGCGCCTGTTTCAGGCCGCCGCTCTCGGCGGACCCAGCAGCGATGTGGTCAAGGCGCTGGCGCAGATGGCGGAAAAAACCGGTTGCCGGATCATTGCCGAAGGGGTGGAAACCGAGGCCCAGCTGAATTTCGCCCTGGAGGTGGGCTCACGTTATGTACAGGGGTTTCTGTTCGCCCGCGCGCAGCAGGCCTTCTTTGCAACGGACGCTTTCGTCCCGCGCTTCGCTGAACTGCGCCAGTCCTATGTGAAGCAGAAGCTCGCCGAGCGTGGCAAACTGATGTCGATGCGCCAACAACTCGCTGAACTGATGACGATCCTGCAGAACTGGGCCCAGACCCGCGCCCCGCTCAGTGCCTTGCCGCAACTGGATGCCTTTCCGTGGCTGCTGCGTTTTTACCAGTGCGATCGTCAAGGCACCCAACTGACACCGAACCTGGAATGGCGCCAGAGTGGCTGGGTTGCCGACAACCGTTATCTGGGTCACAACTGGTCGTGGCGTCCTTACTTCTACCACCTGTTGGCCGAAGGCCGGGAAGAACGGCGACTGATGCTTTCCAACACGTATCGCGACGCCACCACCAACCAGTATTGCCTGACTGCCGGACAGTTCTTCGACAACGGCGAACGCCTGTTGTTGATCGACATCGACGCCGCCGGGCTGTAGTTGTACTTGCAGACGTCCTCCCGAACCGGGAAGCTAGGGCACCAGTCACCCGACGGAGAGAATCAGCCTTGGATTGGCAAACCCTGCTCAACCGCGAACGTCTCGGCAAGCCGCTGCACAGCCCGCAGGAACTCGGCCGCAGCCCGTTCCACAAAGACCACGACCGCATCATTTTCTCCGGTGCCTTCCGCCGTCTGGGCCGCAAGACACAGGTGCATCCCGTCTCGAGCAACGACCATATCCACACGCGCCTGACCCACTCGCTGGAAGTCAGTTGCGTCGGACGCTCGCTCGGCATGCGCGTCGGTGAAACCCTGCGTCGCGCCCTGCCCGAGTGGTGTGAGCCGAGCGACCTGGGCATGGTCGTGCAGTCCGCCTGCCTGGCCCATGACATCGGCAACCCGCCCTTCGGTCATTCCGGCGAAGACGCTATCCGCCACTGGTTCCAGCAGGCCGCCGGGCGTGGCTGGCTGGATGCGATGAGTGACGCCGAACGCGGTGACTTCCTGAACTTCGAAGGCAATGCCCAGGGTTTCCGGGTTCTCACGCAGCTGGAATATCACCAGTTCGACGGTGGCACCCGCTTGACCTATGCGACCCTCGGCACGTACCTCAAGTACCCGTGGACCGCGCGTCACGCCGACTCCCTGGGGTACAAGAAACACAAGTTCGGCTGCTACCAGAGCGAGTTGCCATTGCTGGAGCAGATCGCCCACAAGCTGGGCCTGCCGCAACTCGAGGAACAGCGCTGGGCACGTCATCCGCTGGTGTATCTGATGGAGGCCGCGGACGACATCTGCTATGCGCTGATCGATCTGGAAGACGGACTGGAAATGGATCTGCTGGACTATGCCGAGGTCGAGTCATTGCTGCTTGGCCTGGTCGGCGACGACTTGCCGGAAACCTATCGGCAGCTGGGACCGCAGGATTCGCGTCGGCGCAAACTGGCGATCCTGCGGGGCAAGGCCATCGAACACTTGACCAACGCCGCTGCCCGGGCCTTCGTCGAACAACAGGACGCGTTGCTGGCCGGGACGCTTCATGGTGATCTCGTGGAGCACATGCATGGTCCGGCCAAACGTTGCGTGCTGAATGCCAAGGACATCGCCCGCAAGAAAATCTTTCAGGACAAACGCAAGACGCTGCATGAAATCGGCGCTTACACGACCCTGGAAATTCTGCTCAATGCGTTTTGCGGCGCAGCCCTGGAACAACACAATGGCCGCACGCCGTCCTTCAAGAGCCGCAGGATCCTCGACCTGCTGGGCAACAATGCGCCGGACCCGCATGGCCCGTTGCACACCTCGTTCCTGCGCATGATCGACTTCATCGCCGGCATGACCGATAGCTACGCCAGTGACATGGCGCTGGAAATGACCGGGCGCTCCAGCCATTGATAACCGGTCGCCCGACCGATCAGCCTTGGATCGGTCGGGTCAGTGATCGCAGTCAATAACCGAAACAACAGTCCATGAATGGACGACAAACATTAAACAAGCCGATCTTCAGCCATACACAGATTTCCAGCAGGAATTGCGAAGAGGACACCCCGTCTCTCTACCTACGCCAAAACTAGTTATTGCGTAGTCTCATTCCTCTTTACTTGTAGGAACAATCCTAGATTGCTGCTGAGACCCTGTGGGTTCATGCGACCGCTCATCCAACTGAGCTAAGGTGCGCCCTTTAATCGCGCTCGCATGGGACTTTATATGAACTCCGTTTTTATCGTCGACGATCATCCCGTTATTCGCCTTGCCGTTCGAATGCTTCTGGAACATGAAGGTTATAAAGTCGTCGGGGAAACCGATAATGGCGTCGATGCCATGCAAATGGTCCGTGAATGCGCTCCCGACCTGATCATTCTCGACATCAGTATTCCGAAACTGGACGGGCTGGAAGTTCTGGCCCGCTTCAACGCCATGAGTTCTCCCTTCAAGACGCTGGTCCTGACTGCACAGTGCCCTACACTGTTCGGTATCCGCTGCATGCAGTCCGGTGCATCGGGCTATGTGTGCAAACAGGAGGACCTGAGTGAACTCGTCAGCGCAATAAAGGCTGTTCTTTCCGGTTACAACTATTTTCCCAGCCAGGCACTGAATCCGGTTCGCAATGATGATATTCGCTACGTGGAACTGGAACTTTTCAAGTCGGTAAACGACAGGGAGTTGATGGTGTTGCAACTGTTTGCCCAGGGCCGGACAAACAAGGAAATTGCCAAGGGCATGTTTCTCAGCAACAAGACCGTCAGTACTTATAAAAAACGCCTGATGCAGAAACTCAAGGCCAAATCCCTTGTAGAACTTATCGAAATGGCCAAACGTAACGCACTCGTGTGAGAGCCAACATGTCCAGCCATTTAAAGAAGTGTCTGATCATTGCAAGTACATGCCTGGGGTTAAGTGCTTCAGTAACAGCCACGCCCGCCTCGCCACAAGACTTGACCCTGCTCAGCCGTTCGACCGGCAGAACACTGCCGGTACTGCTCGAACCTTCGCAACGGGACTGGCTGAACAGGCGCAACGAACTGATTCTGGGCACCTCCGCTCCCGACTATCCGCCATTCGACATGACCGCCAGCGGTCGTGATTACGAAGGTTTCACCGCGGACTACGCCGGAATCATCGGGCAGGCAACCGCCCTGCCGATCAAGGTAAAGCGGTTTTCCAGCCGAGAAGCCGCCATTGCGGCCCTGATCGACGGCAGCATCGACATGCTCGGGACATCCAACGGGCTGGAAGCGGAGAACCGCAATCTTGTCCTGTCCAGCCCCTACGCCATCGATCAACCCGTGCTGGTGACCCGCGAAGGCGAAACCCGTTCATTGAGCGAAGGTCTGGCCGGTTTGCGTCTGAGCATGCTGTATCACTACCTGCCGCTGGACGAGATCAAGACCCTGTACCCCAAGGCGCTCGTCACGGCCTACCCGTCCTACCAGAACGCTATCAATGCAGTGGCGTTCGATCAGGCGGACGTGTTTCTCGGCGATACCATTTCCACCCACTACATGATCAGCAAGGGCTACCTGAACAACATCCGCATGGCCAATTTCGGCAAGCACGAAGCGCACGGTTTCAGTTTCGCCGTGCGTCGTGACAACCCGCAATTGCTGGGCATCATCGATAACGTGCTCAAGGCCGTCCCGGCGAGCGAACGGGAGCATATCGCCAAACGCTGGAGTGCCGGCAGCGACACCTTGCTGACCGATCAGAAACTGCAACTGACCCACCGCGAAGAGCAATGGCTGAAAAAACACCCGGTTGTCAGTGTGGTGGTCAACGAGGCCTTCGCTCCCCTGACATTCTTCGATACCGATGGCAACTTTCGCGGCATCAGCGCCGACCTGCTCGAACTCATACGCCTGCGCACCGGTCTGCGCTTCGATGTACGCCGCAGCCGCAGTGACGCCGAGATGATCAAGCAGATCGAAAACCGGCAGGTCGACCTGATTGCCGCTCTGCTGCCGACACCCCGGAGAGAAGAAACCCTCCGATTCAGTCGCCCCTATCTTGAAAACTCCTACGTCCTGCTGACGCGCAAGGCTGCCGACAGTCCGACACACCTCGGACAACTCAAGCGCAAGCGCCTGGCCATTGCCCAGGGCAACCCGATGATCGAATATCTGCGCCGCGAGTTTCCCTATATCCAGTTGATCGAAACGCCGGACACCTTCAGTGCGGTGGCCTTGCTCGACGAAGGTCAGGTCGACGGAGCCGTGAATTCGCTGGTGATCGCCAACTACTTCATCGCCTCACACATTTTCGAACAGCCGCTACAGATCACCACCACCATCGGTACGCGCCAGGCAGCGTTTTCCCTGGCAACAGCGCGAGACAACCCCGAACTGAGTTCGATCATCGACAAGACGCTGATGAGCATCACGCCCGAGGAGCTGGGTATCATCAATGGCCGCTGGCGTGGTTATTCAAGTGTTTCCCAGGGTGCGTGGCACCAATACCGGCGTCTCTTCTATCAAGTCATAGGCGGTGCCGGCCTGCTTCTGCTGCTTTCACTGTTCTGGAATGCCTACATGCGCCGCCAGATCAGGCAGCGAAAATCAGCCGAACGCGCCCTGAGCGACCAGCTGGAGTTCATGCGCTCGTTGCTCAACGGCACGCCGCATCCAATCTATGTGCGTGATCGGCAGGGACTGCTGCAAAGTTGCAACGACAGCTACCTGGAAACCTTCAATGTCCGGCGCGAAGACGTCATCGGCAAAAGCGTCATGGAGGGAGCCCTCAACAACGCATACGAAGCCAGGGTTTTCCAGGCCGATTACCAGCGAGTGGTGACCGAGGGCAAGCCGCTTGTGCTCGACCGGCCACTGCACATCGGCGACCGACGCCTGACGATCTATCACTGGATCCTGCCGTATCGCGACTCCAGCGGTGACGTTCAGGGCATCATCGGTGGCTGGATCGACATCAGCGAGCGTCATGAACTGTTCGATGAACTGCGCACCGCCAAGGAGCGGGCGGACGATGCCAACCGGGCCAAGAGTACGTTTCTGGCGACCATGAGCCACGAAATCCGTACACCGATGAACGCGGTGATCGGCATGCTCGAGTTATCCCTCAAACGCATGGACAAAATGCACCCGGACCGCGCCAACATCGAAACCGCCTACAGTTCGGCCAAGGACCTGCTGGGGTTGATCGGTGACATCCTGGATATCGCCCGGATCGAATCCGGACGTCTGAGTCTGAGCCCCCAGCGCGTCAACCTCGTCGGGACCATCGGTTCGGTGATCAGGATTTTCGAAGGTCTGGCCCGTCAGAAACATCTGGATCTGACGCTGAATGTCTCCCCTCCCGGACTGGACGTCGACGTGCACCTGGACCCTCTGCGCTTCAAGCAGGTACTGTCGAACCTGATCAGTAATGCCATCAAGTTCACCGAGCATGGCCAGGTGCAGGTCTCGCTGGAAGTGCTGGCCGGCGAACGCCCCGATTGCTCCCGGGTGAAATTGACCGTACAGGACAGCGGCATCGGTATCACGGCCGAGGATCAACGGCGTCTGTTCGAACCTTTCGCTCAGGCCCGCCATGGCAAGTGCCGGGCAATCGGCGGTGCCGGGCTGGGCCTGGTCATCAGCCGAAATCTTTGCGAAATGATGGGTGGCGAACTGCAATTGAGCAGCCAGCCGGGGGGCGGCACCCAAGTCAGTGTGTCGTTGCCCCTGGCGACCCTGCCCGCGCAAGTGACCGGCCCGGAACTGGAACCGCAGATCCAGACCGCCCTCACCCCTCTGAACGTGCTGATTGTCGACGATCATCCGGCCAACCGCCTGCTGATGTGTCAACAACTGGAGTACCTCGGTCATCGATACAGCATCGCCGAAGAGGGACGCAGCGCGTTGGAACAATGGAAAGGCAGCACATTCGACCTGGTCATCGCCGATTGCAACATGCCCGTCATGAACGGATATGAGCTGACCCGGGCGATCCGCCGCCATGAAAGGCTCACGCAACGGCCGGCCTGCGTGGTACTCGGGTTTACGGCCAATGCCCAGCCGGAAGAGATCCTGCGCTGCAAGCAGGCCGGCATGAACGAATGCCTGTTCAAACCCCTGAGCCTGAGCATCCTGAGCCAGTGGGTCGACAACGTACGCCCCCTGTTTCGTGCGCCGCCGTTCAACTTGCAGGGAATGCAATCGCTGACGGGTGGAAATCCGGCGCAGATGCGACGACTGCTGAGCGAATTGCTCAAAAGCAGTCGGCAGGATCGCCAGGACCTGCAGACCCTGTCCCGAAGAGGTGACCCAAAGGCGCTGGCCGAGATTGCGCACCGGATCAAAGGCGCTGCACGCATCGCCCAAGCCGCACACCTGATCGAGCGCTGTGATGCCCTTGAACAGGCATGTCTGCAGGCATTGCCGCAATGCGAGATCGAACGCCGATGCGAAGACGGCCATAACGCCATCCTCGAACTGGAAATGGCACTGGAGAGAGCACTTGAGCAACAACAGGTGCAGTCGGGACAGAGCAGAGTGAGCGGGCCTTAACTATGCTTGAGCGCTGAGCAGTGTGTTTTTTCAACACGGAGAGTCCGCAATGCCCAGCCCACTGCGCCCGGAACAACGCCGGTTTCCCTTACATGTGCACATCAGCGTCATGTTCACCTTTCTGCTGTTGCTCACCGGTGTGGTACTGGGGCTGTTCAACTATCGGCAGACCACGCAGATCATCCTGTCGAGCGGCGAAAAACTGTTTGAACGCATCGAACAGGATGTGCGCGTCGATCTGCAATCGACCTACACACCGATCCGGCACTTGCTCAGCCTGCTCGCGGACACGACGGGAACCCGGGCCACCACACTGGAACAGCGTCTGACGCTGCTCAAGCCATTCAGCCAGTCGCTGGCGGACAATCCCGACCTGGCTTCGCTGTATCTGGGGTACGACAACGGTGATTTCTTCATGGTACGGCCATTGCGCACCGCGCCACTGAAGACAGTTCTCAAGGCCCCGGATGCGGCGGCCTATCAGGTCTGGAGCATCGAACATGACACCAGCGGCAAGGCACGCTCGCAATCATTGTTCTTCGATCGTGAACTGACAGCGATCGGTCGTACCGATAATCAGGACGACGCCTACGATCCACGTGACCGGGCCTGGTACAAACTCGCGCAGCAGCAGGACGAGCAAGTCACCACCGAGCCCTACGTATTTTTTTCCACACGCAATGTCGGTACCACCCTTGCCCGGCGCAGCGGCGAACACGCAGTCATCGCCGCCGACCTGACCCTCGATGCACTGTCGGCGACCCTGATCAAGCATGTGGTGACACCGGCGACCGAAATCGTCCTCTACGATGCCGATGGCAACGCCGTGGCATACCCTGACAGCCGCCGGTTGATCGTCGATGACCAGAGCGCGCGACTGGCCCGGGCGGCAGACCTGAGCCCGAGCCTGCATGCCCTGTTGACTGGCGAACACCCGGGCAACCGACTGAACGCCGACGGGCGACGTTGGATCTTCGCCCGCAGCCACTTGCAGGAAGGTGGACCCAAAGGCCTGCAGATGGCCTTGCTGGTGCCGGAGGACGAGTTACTGGTCGATGCCTATCGCATGCGCTGGCAAGGTGCGTTGATCACGCTCGCTACGTTGTTGCTGTGTCTGCCGCTGGGCTGGCTGATTTCACGGATTCTGGTCAAGCCGCTGCACGCACTGGTCAGGGAGGCCGATGCGATTCGCAGTTTCGACTTCAACTTCCCCGTGACACGGCGCTCGCCGGTGCTGGAGGTCGATCAGTTGAGCCTGTCGATGGCGCGCATGAAAGACACCCTGGCCAGTTTCTTTCGCATCACCGACAGTCTGACTGCCGAAACTCGCTTCGCCCCGCTGCTGCAACGGGTGCTGTTCGAAACGGTGCAGATCGCCCAGGCCCAGGCGGGACTGATTTATCTGCGCGAAAGCGATGGCAAGCGCATTGAACCTTATGGTCTGGTGATCGATGGTGTTTCCCGGACGCCGTCCGAGTTCGATGTTCAAGGCTACGACCTTGATGCCACACAACGTCCCGAATGGTTCGGGCAACTGGTGCAGGCCGACAACACCGTGACCGGTCTGGGCTTCGAACAGGCCGCCGATCTGCAAAAAGTCCTGCTGGCCATGGCCACGCCCAGGGTTCATCTGATCGGCCTGCGCCTGCACAATCGACACAACGAGACGGTCGGCCTGCTGTTGCTGCTGATCAACGACAGCGGCACGGTTGCCGACCAGGAAAAACTGCGCCCGGACCGCATCGCATTCCTGCAGGCCGTGTCCGGCGCCGCGACAGTGAGTATCGAAAGTCAGCGCCTGCAGGCCCGACAGAAACAACTGCTGGATGCGTTCATTCAACTGCTGGCCGGTGCAATCGATGCCAAGAGTCCTTACACCGGCGGACACTGCCAGCGCGTGCCGGAACTGACCCTGATGCTCGCTCGTGCCGCCGCAGCCAGCGAGGCGCCGGCCTTCAGCGATTACCAGCCCGGTGAGGACGAATGGGAAGCCTTGCACATCGCCGCGTGGCTGCACGACTGCGGCAAGGTCACGACTCCGGAATACGTCGTCGACAAAGCCACCAAACTGGAAACCCTGAACGACCGCATCCATGAAATCCGCACCCGGTTCGAAGTGCTCAAGCGCGATGCCTGGATCAGTTACTGGCAGGCGCTGGCGTCGGGTGGCGATGAACAGCAACTGGCCGGTTTGCGAGACGCAACACTCATGGCTCTGGATGACGACTTCGGTTTTGTCGCCCGCTGCAATCTGGGTAGCGAAGCCATGGCCGAAACCGACCTGCAGCGTCTCGAGGATATCGCGCAGCGCACCTGGACGCGCACCCTGGATGATCGCCTGGGTGTGTCCTGGGAAGAAAACCGGCGTCAGGCGCGCACGTCGGCACCGACCTTGCCGGTCAGCGAAAAACTGTTGGCGGACAAGCCCGAGCACTTGCTCGAACGCAGCGACGGCGAGCTGATCCCGGAAGACAATCCGTGGGGATTCAAACTCGACGTCCCGCGTTACAAATACAACCGAGGCGAGCTTTACAACCTGAGCATTCCTCGCGGCACCCTGACCCGCGAAGAACGCTACATCATCAACCACCACATGGTGCAGACGATCCTGATGCTCAGTCATCTGCCCTTCCCCGGGCACCTGAACAACGTGGCGGAAATTGCCGGCGGCCACCATGAAAAAATGGACGGCACCGGTTACCCGAAACGTTTGAAACGCGAGGAAATGAGCCTGCCTGCGCGAATGATGGCGATCGCCGATATCTTTGAAGCCCTGACCGCCGCCGACCGCCCTTACAAAAAGGCCAAGACGCTCAGCGAAGCGCTGGCAATCATGGCCACCATGTGCCGCGAGGCGCATATCGACGCCGAGCTGTTCGGCCTGTTCATCCGCGAACGCGTTTACCTGCAATATGCCGGCCGCTTCCTCGACCCGCAGCAGGTCGATTTGGTAGATCCCGCCGGCGTGTTGCGCAAGGCGGGTCTGGCGGCGTGATCAGCAGTCGGTCAGGCGCAGGAAGATCGCCGCCAGTCGTTCGATACCGGCCTGATCTTCTGTGCCGAAGCGGGCCAGCTTCGGACTGTCGAGGTCGAGGACGCCAATCAGACGACCGTCCTTGACCAGCGGCACCACCAGTTCGCTGTTCGATGCGCTGTCACAGGCGATGTGACCGGGGAATGCGTGAACGTCTTCGACCCGTTGGCTCTGCAGGCTGGCCGCCGCCGCGCCACACACGCCGCGACCGAACGGAATGCGTACGCAGGCGATCTGGCCCTGGAACGGGCCCAGCACCAGCTCTTCATTGCGATTGAGGTAGAAACCGGCCCAGTTCAGGTCGTCGAGCTGGTTGAACAGGAACGCCGAAAACTGTGCGGCGTTGGCGATGAAATCGCGCTCGTCCGCCAGCAGCGACTCCAGTTGCGCGGCCAGCATCCCATAGCCTTCCAGACCCTGGCCGCTCTGTTGCAAATCAATCATGCCTTGTGCTCCAGCAATTTCAGTCCCACCCAATAGCGGGCGAATTGGTATGCGCAACGTCCGTTGCGGTTGCCGCGGCCGGTTGCCCAGCGTACGGCTTGAATGTCCAGTTGTTCGTCGCGCTGCCAGCTCAGCCCGGCCCTGGAGGCCAGCTGGCCGATCCAGTGTTCGACAACATTGAGGAAGTGTTCCTGGGTAAACGGATAGAACGACAGCCACAGGCCGAAGCGATCCGACAGGGCGATCTTGTCTTCCACCGCCTCGCTGGGATGCAGCTCGCCATCGACGCGCTTCCAGTTTTCGTTGTCGCTTTCCTTTTCCGGCACCAGGTGACGACGGTTGGAGGTCGCGTACAGCAACACGTTGTCCGGCGCCTGTTCCAGCGAGCCATCCAGCACGCTTTTCAGCACCCGGTAATCGCCTTCGCCGGACTCGAACGACAGATCATCGCAAAACAGCACGAAACGCTGTGGCAGTTTGGCGACCTGCTCCACCACCCGCGGCAGGTCCGCCAGATGATCGCGCTCGATCTCGATCAGGCGCAGGCCGGCCTTGGCGTGTTCGGCCAGCAGCGCCCGCACCAGCGAGGATTTCCCGGTCCCGCGCGAGCCCCAGAGCAGCGCATGGTTGGCCGGCATGCCGTCGAGGAACTGTTGGGTATTTCGGCCCAGTTGCTCCAGTTGCCGATCGACACCGATCAGGTCCGACAAACGCATGTCGAGGCTGACCTCCAGTGGCAGCAGGTAGCCGCTGCGCCCGTCGCGCTGCCAGCGGGCAGCCAGGCAAGTACCCCAGTCGATGAGCGGGCGTGGCGCCGGCAGCAACGGTTCGATTCGCGCCAGAACCGACTCTGCGCGCTCAAGAAAAGCATTCAATCGGGAATCCACGTCTTCTCCTCGGGCGGGTTGGCAGTGATGATGACAAAGCAGCGACAGACAATAGCGTTCGACACCCGTCCCGGCCCTTGTTACAAGGCTATGCGGGAACTCCGGTATCCATGCATGATCGACTATGCTTGAGCAGCGAAGGGAAACGTAAGTGGTTCAACACCCCATGGATATCAAATTCACCCACCGGCTGTCTTACAAGCAAGCCAGGCTTACCGTGCTGGTCGGGTTCATTCTGGGCACACTGCTCAGTCTGCTGCAAATCGGCATCGATTATGCCAGCGAAGACGCCTCCATCAACCGTGAAATCCTTTCCCTGCTGGAAATCAGCCACAATCCGGCCTCGCGCATCGCCTACAACATCGACGCGGAACTGGCCCAGGAGCTTACGCTGGGTTTGCTGCGATCGCCGGCGATCATTTCCGCGCAACTGACCGACAACAACCAGACGGTGCTGGCCAGCGTCAAGCGTCCGGAGCTGCAAAGTGGCTACCGGGTGTTGAGCGACTTCCTGTTCGGGGCCAAGCGCGAGTTCGAGGACCGGCTCTATCTCGACCATTTGCCCAACGAGTCTCTCGGCACCCTGAGCCTGGAAGTGGACACCTATGCCTTCGGCAGCCGTTTTCTGCGCCGGGCCGAAGTCACCTTGCTCAACGGCTTTGCCCGCAGCCTGATCCTGACCGGCATCCTGCTGGCGCTGTTCTATGTGATGCTGACCAAGCCGCTGGTGCGGGTGATCCGTGAACTCAGCGGGCGCGATCCGCGCAGTGCCGAACCGACCACTCTGGAGTGCCCGGCCGGCCATGCCAACGACGAGATCGGTGTGCTGGTGAAGGTCGCCAATCAGCAGTTCGAA
Organism: Pseudomonas bananamidigenes; assembly: GCF_001679645.1. GTDB lineage: Bacteria > Pseudomonadota > Gammaproteobacteria > Pseudomonadales > Pseudomonadaceae > Aquipseudomonas > Aquipseudomonas bananamidigenes. The sequence continues at coordinate 88,955 of NZ_LRUN01000001.1, forward strand.
AATATCGCCACGGAAATCCGGCAACGGCGCAACGCAGAAAACCGCCTCACCGATTACCTCGCACAACTGGAAGATATCGTTTCCGCACGCACCGCCGAACTCAAGGCAATCAACGCCCGCCTCAGCCAGTCCAACGAGGAACTGGAAGTCGCCCGCAGTACGGCATTGGACATGGCCGAGGCGCGCTCGGCTTTCCTGGCCAACATGAGCCACGAGATCCGCACTCCGCTCAACGGCCTGCTGGGCATGATCGCGCTGTCCCTGGACGGTCCGCTCAATGCTGAACAACAACAGCAACTGTCCATCGCCCACGACTCGGGCAAGGTACTGGTGGAATTGCTCAACGATATTCTTGATCTGTCGAAATTCGATGCCGGACAACTGGAGCTCGAGCACATCCCGTTCGACCTCGGCTCGCTCATCGAAGACACCGCCAACCTGCTGTCGCAGAATGCCGCGCCTAGCGTCGAACTGACCTGCCTGATCGATCCGCACTTCCCGGCGCTGGTGCTGGGCGACCCGACCCGGGTCCGGCAGATCGTCAGCAACCTGCTGTCCAACGCCCTGAAGTTCACCCGTTTCGGTCGGGTCGATGTCCGGTTGTCGACATGGAAAGATGGCGTGCGTATCGAGGTGTGTGACACCGGCATCGGCATCGCCCAGGAAGCCCAGGTGAGAATCTTCCAGCCCTTCACCCAGGCCGGAGCCGGCATTACCCGGCAGTACGGCGGCACCGGGCTGGGCCTGGCGTTGACCTACAATCTTTGCGAAGCCATGCAGGGACGCCTGACGATCAGCTCCGAAGTCGGATTCGGCAGCCAGTTCTGCGCCGAACTGCCATTGCCCTGCCACACTCGCGCAGTCATTCCGGCACCGCTGCATGGCAACGTGCTCGCCATTACCACGGCCGCCAGCGGTCTTTCGGAGCTGCTGAAAAACCTGCTGCCGGTCTGGGGCCTGACCTATGAACAGCGCACGATCGACGACTCATTGCTCGGCCTGAAGCCGGACATCATCGTCACCGACTGCCCCGAATGCCTGTTCGGCCTGCGCCCGACCATGAGCGCCCCGATCCTGCTGGTGACAGCCTACGGCAGCTTCCTGCCCGGCGAAGAAGCCGCCGCCCTCGCCCCGCTGCAACAGCAGGCGCGCCCGCTGGCACGCAATGCCCTTTACCAGAATCTGCGCCGGACCCTGCAACCGGACATCGTCACGATCGATCGCGCACGGCTCGAAAACGTCCCCTCGCAACGCCGCGGGCGGGTATTGCTGGTGGAGGACAATCCGGTCAATCAACTGGTAGCCAAGGGCATGCTCGGCAAACTCGGGTGCGAGGTCATCGTGGCAGCCCATGGCGCAGAAGCGCTGGATCAACTGGAACACCACGAATTCGATCTGGTATTGATGGACTGCAACATGCCAGTGATGGATGGCTACGAAGCGAGCCGGCAGATCCGCCAGAGCGGTCGCTGGCCGCATCTGCCGATCGTGGCGCTGACTGCCAACGCCATGTCCGAGGAACGCGAACGCTGCCGGGCGGCGGGCATGAGCGACTACCTGGCCAAACCCTTTCGCCGCGAAGAACTGGCGGCGTTGCTGGATCAGTGGATCCCGACTACGACAGCGCTCTGATCTGCCCCAACAGATGGTCGAGCCCCGTGCGCAGTTCATTGAGCCGATCCAGATCCACACCGCTGTCACACAACAACCGATCCTTCAAAGGCCCGACCTGCGCACGCAGCGCCTGTCCCTGGGCGGTGAGGCTCAGATGGACCTCACGCTCGTCCCGCGCCGAACGCCGGCGTTGTACCAGTTGCAGTTGCTCCAGACGCTTGAGCAGCGGCGTGAGCGTCCCGGAATCCAGCGCCAGACGCTCGCCCAACGCCTTGACCGTCGGTTGTTCCGGCGCGGTCTCCTGCCATTCCCACAGCACCAGCATCGCCAGGTACTGCGGATACGTCAGACCGAGCTGATCGAGCATCGGCTTGTAGGCACGGATCACCGCCCGGGACGCGGCGTACAGCTTGAAACACAACTGACTGTCGAGCTTCAGGGCATCGGCGGACAGAGTGTTCATTTGAGCAGGGCTTCGATCTCGCGGCTCAGGTCCTGCGGCTTGGTGGCCGGGGCGAAGCGCTTGACTACCTGGCCATCCTTGCCGATCAGAAATTTGGTGAAATTCCACTTGATGCCCTGAGAGCCCAGAACGCCCGGCGCACGTTTCTTCAATTGCACAAACAGCGGATGCGCACCGTTGCCGTTGACTTCAATCTTCTTGAACAGCGGGAAGCTGACGCCGTAATTGAGCTCGCAGAACTCGCTGATTGCACCCTCGTTGCCGGGCTCCTGTTTGCCGAACTGATTGCACGGAAAGCCCAGCACCACCAGACCTTGATCCTTGTATGTCTGCCACAAGGCTTCGAGCCCCTTGTACTGCGGGGTGAAACCACACTTGCTGGCGGTGTTGACCACGAGCACCGCCTTGCCGGCGAAATCGGCGAGGGTCTTTTGCTCGCCCTTGATGGTGGTGCACGGGATGTCCAGCAGGTTATCGCTCATGGTGCGCACTCCGGAAAGTTGAGAAGCTGCAAAGGTAGCGAGCAATTGAATTGTGTGCAATTTAATTATCCGAAAGGCGATCCGTGGATCGCCTGCTTTCGGTTATTCGCGCGGCACCAGATCCAGGCACACGGAGTTGATGCAATAACGCAGGCCGGTTGGCGGCGGCCCGTCGGGGAATACGTGACCGAGATGTGCATCGCAACGGGCGCATTTCACTTCGGTACGGATCATGCCGTGGCTGGTGTCACGGATTTCGGTCATGGCACTTTCACCGATCGGTGCATAAAAGCTCGGCCAGCCGCATCCGGAGTCGAATTTGGTCGTGGAGTCGAACAGCGGCGCGTTGCAGCAGACGCAGTGATAGACGCCGTCCGTCTTCGTGGCGTTGTACTTGCCCGAGAACGGTCGTTCGGTAGCACTGAGACGGCACACGTTGTACTGCTCCGGATCGAGCATCGCGCGCCATTCTTCCAGGGTCTTTTCTATCTTTTCCATCATCACACCTCAGCGGCTGAAAAAGCCCGATCTGTACCTTTTCCACGGATCGGGCGGCACGTATGATTGCGCCTCGTCATACGCCAGTCTGGCAGCGGGATCCGGCGCATTCAAACGGATTGTCGGAAACCGCCGCTCAAGAGGCCTGCCTGTGTGAAGACGCAGGATTCCCAGCACGGTTGTCCACCCGCCGTCTGGATCGTTCATTTTCGGGATCACATCACCATGCAGTTCAGCAAATCGAACAAGCTCGCCAACGTCTGCTACGACATTCGCGGCCCGGTGCTCAAGCACGCCAAACGCCTGGAAGAGGAAGGCCACCGCATCCTCAAGCTGAACATTGGCAACCCGGCGCCCTTTGGTTTCGAAGCGCCTGACGAAATTCTCCAGGATGTGATCCGCAACCTGCCGACCGCCCAGGGCTACAGCGACTCCAAAGGCCTGTTCAGCGCACGCAAGGCGGTGATGCAGTACTACCAGCAGAAGCAGGTCGAAGGTGTCGGCATCGAAGACATCTACCTGGGCAACGGCGTGTCCGAACTGATCGTGATGTCGCTGCAGGCCCTGCTCAACAACGGCGACGAAGTGCTGGTGCCGGCGCCTGACTATCCGCTGTGGACCGCTGCCGTCAGCCTGGCCGGCGGCAATGCCGTGCATTATCTGTGCGACGAAGGCGCCGGCTGGTTCCCGGATCTGGCCGACATGAAAGCCAAGATCACCCCGAACACCAAGGCCATGGTGATCATCAACCCGAACAACCCGACCGGCGCCGTCTATTCGAAGGAAGTGTTGCTGGGCATGCTGGAACTGGCCCGTCAGCACAACCTGGTGGTGTTCTCCGACGAGATCTACGACAAGATCCTTTACGACGATGCCGTGCATATCTGCACGGCATCGCTGGCCCCGGACCTGCTGTGCCTGACCTTCAACGGCCTGTCGAAGTCGTATCGCGTAGCGGGTTTCCGCTCCGGCTGGATCGCCATCTCCGGGCCCAAGCACAATGCCCACAGCTACATCGAAGGTATCGACATGCTGGCCAACATGCGCCTGTGTGCCAATGTGCCCAGCCAGCATGCCATTCAGACCGCACTCGGCGGCTATCAGAGCATCAACGATCTGGTGCTGCCGCAAGGGCGCCTGCTGGAGCAGCGCAACCGCACCTGGGAGTTGCTCAATGACATTCCCGGCGTGAGCTGCGTGAAGCCGATGGGCGCGCTGTATGCCTTCCCCAAGATCGATCCGAAAGTCTGCCCGATTCACAACGACGAAAAATTCGTCCTCGACCTGTTGCTGTCCGAGAAACTCCTGGTGGTTCAGGGCACGGCCTTCAACTGGCCATGGCCGGATCACTTCCGTGTCGTGACCCTGCCCCGTGTCGATGATCTGGACATGGCCATCGGACGCATCGGCAACTTCCTCAAGAGCTACCGCCAGTAGCCGGTCATCGGTGCGCAACGCGCCTTGCGTTGCGCACTGTCTGATTCAGCAACACTTCTGCCCCGCCACCTTGCGCATGCCTTCTACACTGTGGACTCGTACCCATCACGCGAGTCTGACGCACTGGCCGTGGGTGGCGCGCGGCGGTCGTTCATAGCGGCGCAGAGGACGGGAAATGTCCCACGCACTGCAGAATTCAATACAGGACACAGTTTGAAATAGTCACCCGGTTGAATCGCCCGGTGCCGCACCTTATATACCCCGCAGTACGCTACATCTTTAGCTTGAGGAGATTTCTACAACCATGATGCGCATCCTGCTGTTTTTGGCCACTAACCTGGCGGTCGTGCTGATAGCCAGCATCACCCTGAGCCTGTTCGGCTTCAACGGGTTCATGGCGGCCAACGGGGTTGACCTCAACCTCAATCAGCTGCTGGTTTTCTGTGCAGTCTTTGGTTTCGCCGGTTCGCTGTTCTCATTGTTCATCTCCAAGTGGATGGCGAAGATGAGCACCGGCACACAGATCATCACCCAGCCGCGCACCCGCCACGAACAATGGCTGCTGCAAACCGTCGAGCAACTGTCCCGGGAAGCCGGGATCAAGATGCCCGAAGTCGGGATTTTCCCGGCCTACGAAGCTAACGCTTTCGCCACGGGCTGGAACAAGAACGATGCGCTGGTCGCTGTCAGCCAGGGCCTGCTGGAGCGTTTCTCTCCGGACGAAGTGAAAGCCGTGCTGGCCCACGAAATCGGCCACGTCGCCAACGGCGACATGGTCACCCTGGCACTGATCCAGGGCGTGGTGAACACCTTCGTGATGTTCTTTGCACGGATCATCGGCAACTTCGTTGACAAGGTGATCTTCAAGAACGAGGAAGGCCAGGGTATCGCGTACTACATCGCGACCATCTTCGCCGAACTGGTTCTGGGCATCCTGGCCAGCGCCATCGTGATGTGGTTCTCGCGCAAACGGGAATTCCGTGCCGACGACGCCGGCGCTCGCTTGGCCGGTACCAGCGCGATGATCGGCGCCCTGCAACGCCTGCGTGCCGAACAGGGCCTGCCGGTGCACATGCCTGACACCCTGAATGCCTTCGGCATCAACGGTGGCATCAAACAAGGGTTCGCCCGCATGTTCATGAGTCACCCACCGCTGGAAGAGCGTATCGACGCCCTGCGTCGTCGCGGTTGATCAACCCGGCAAAAACAGAAGGCCCGCAGAAATGCGGGCCTTTTTCATGCCTGTTACCGGCCAGCCAGCCGATACACACGCTCCTGCAACCGCGTGACGCCCGCTTGCAGGAACTTCCCGCTTTCGTTCAATACGTCCTGTTCTTCCAGTGCCTGCACCGCCCAATCATTACCGAAAAGCCGCTGCACCTCGGCATCTGTCACTGCAAATGGCGGACCGGACATCTGCGCCTGATCGTAATCCAGCGTGATCAGCAAACCACGCAGGCCCGCCGGCAGGATTTCGAGCAAATGTGTCGCATAACGCTCGCGCATCGGCCACGGCAGGGCGATCAGTGCAGCCCGGTCATACAGCGCCGTGCAATCAACCACGTCGCTCGCGGACAAGGCAAAGAAATCCCCGCACCACAACTCGATACTTCCGGCCCGATAGATCCTGAACCCGCCCTCCTCGCTGATTTGCGGCTGTAATGCCTGCTCGCGGAAGAAATCCTCGACGGCCTTTTCGGACAACTCGACACCGAGAACCCGATACCCCTGACCGGCCAGCCACAACAGATCCAGGCTTTTGCCGCACAACGGCACCAGTACCCGTGCCTGCGCCGCAATGGCCAGATCAGCCCAATGCCGCTGCAAGTATGGATTCACTTCAGGCTGATGAAAGCCGATCTGGTTCGTTTCCCATTTCTTGTACCAAAACTCCGGCTGCATGCTTACTCCCAAAAACTCGATCAAAAAGCGTTAAAACTTATATTGGAATCAGATCAATGATCTGACTGAAGATGAGCCATCTTAACGCTCAGGAATCCTTTCATGTTTCCCAGCCTGTTCATCTCTCACGGCTCGCCCATGCTGGCTCTGGAGCCCGGCGCCAGTGGTCCGGCCCTGGCGCGTCTGGCTGCCGAAATGCCACGCCCGAGAGCCATCGTCGTCGTTTCCGCTCACTGGGAAAGCCAGGAACTGTTGGTCAGCAGCCATCCGCAACCGGAAACCTGGCATGATTTCGGCGGTTTCCCTCGTGCACTGTTTGAAGTGCAGTATCCCGCCCCGGGCAATCCGCAACTGGCCCAAGAGGTCGCCGACCTGTTGACCGCCAACAACCTGCCGGCACGCCTCGACCCGCAACGACCCTTTGACCATGGCGTGTGGGTGCCGCTGTCGCTGATGTACCCGCAGGCCGATATCCCGGTGTTGCAAGTTTCCCTGCCCAGCCGTGGCGGCCCGACGTTGCAGACCCGCGTGGGCCAGGCGTTGGCCGGCCTGCGCGAACAAGGCATTCTCCTGATCGGATCCGGCAGCATTACCCATAACCTGCGTGAACTGGACTGGCACGCAGGTCCGGAAAGCGTCGAGCCATGGGCCCGGGACTTCCGCGACTGGATGATCGCCAGGCTTGCAGCCGATGACGAAGTCGCCTTGCATGATTACCGTCAGCGAGCGCCGAACGCCGTCCGCAGTCATCCGAGCGATGAGCACCTGTTACCGTTGTACTTCGCTCGCGGCGCCGGCGGTGAGTTCAGCATTGCGCACCAGGGATTCACCATGGGTGCGCTGGGCATGGACATTTACCGGTTCGGCTGATGCACTCGCACCTGAAATCGCAGGCATAAAAAATCCCCGAACCAGTCGGGGATTTTTTTGTTTCGATCAATCAGCCCAAGGGCGGATCAATCTTCGCGGTAGCGACGCAGCTTCAATTGCTTGCCGGCAACGCGAGTGTCCTTCAGCTTGGCCAGGAGTTTATCCAGGCCCTCTTCCGGAAGCTCGACGAGGCTGAAGCTGTCACGCACCTGGATGCGACCGATGGCTTCACGTGCCAGACCACCTTCGTTGAGGATGGCACCCAGCAGGTTTTTCGCCGCGATACCGTCACGCGCGCCCAGCGCGGTACGGCAACGGGCACGGCCTTCACCCAGCGGCATCGGCGCACGGCGCTCGCGGTCACCGCGATCCGGACGCTCGCCACGATCAGGACGGTCGCCACGCGGTGCAGGCACCAGCGGACGCTCCTTCTCGATCGCTGCCAGGTTCAGCGCCTGACCGTTGGTGGCCTTGCGCAGCAGAGCGGCAGCCAGGGCACGCGGGGTGCAACCGATATCGGCGGTCAGGCGATCGAGCAGATCACCGTGAGTCGATTCGGCGTCAGCCACCAGCGGCGACAGGCTGTTGGTCAGCTTCTTGATGCGGGCATCGAGAACGGCCTGGGCGTCCGGCAGACGCACTTCGGCCACTTTCTGACCGGTGACACGTTCGATCACCTGCAGCATGCGGCGTTCACGCGGTGTCACCAGCAGCAGCGCGCGACCTTCGCGACCGGCACGGCCGGTACGGCCGATACGGTGCACGTAGGATTCCGGATCGTACGGCATGTCCACGTTGAATACGTGAGTGATGCGCGGTACGTCCAGACCACGGGCGGCAACGTCGGTCGCCACAACGATGTCCAGACGGCCATCCTTGAGCGAGTCGATCACGCGCTCACGCTGGTTCTGGGCGATGTCGCCGTTCAACGCGGCGGCCTTGTAGCCTTTGGCGTCGAGGGCGCTGGCCAGATCCAGGGTCGCTTGCTTGGTGCGCACGAACATGATCAGAGCGTCGAAATCTTCCACTTCCAGCAAGCTGAGAACGGCAGAAGTCTTCTGGTCGGCGTGAACCAACAGGTGAGCCTGTTCGATCGCGGTGACGGTCTGGGTCTTGCTCTGGATCTTGACGTGTTTCGGATCCTTGAGGTGACGCTCGGCGATCGCACGGATCGACTGCGGCAAGGTGGCCGAGAACAGTACGGTCTGACGGGTTTCCGGCATGGCCTTGAAGATGACTTCGAGGTCGTCCATGAAGCCCAGTTTGAGCATTTCGTCCGCTTCATCGAGAACCAGGTGGTTCACGGTGGCGAGGACTTTTTCGTCGCGACGCAGGTGGTCGCACAGACGACCCGGAGTGGCGACAACGATCTGTGCGCCATTACGGATTGCTTTCAGTTGTGGGCCCATCGGCGCGCCGCCGTAGACAGCCACAACAGTCACGCCCGGCATTTGCTTGGCGTAGGTTTCGAAAGCGGTTGCAACTTGCAGCGCCAACTCACGAGTTGGGGCCAGGATCAGAGCTTGCGGCTCGCGCTTGGACGGATCGATGCGGTGCAGGATAGGCAGGGCAAAGGCAGCGGTTTTACCGGTACCGGTTTGCGCCTGGCCAATCATATCGTGACCGGCGAGGATGATCGGGATCGACTGCTGCTGAATGGCCGAAGGCTCTTCATAGCCGGTAGCGACTACTGCAGCGACAATATTGGGATGAAGTTCAAGAGCGGCGAAGCCGCCGATTTCCTGGGTCATGGGTCTGCCTCTAAGTGCATCCGCAAAGACCCATGCTCCAAAGCTGCACATGCCGTGTTGAGACTCAAGAGTCGCCCTGGCAGCTTTGTCGGCGGGGATTTGCGAAAACGAATGGATGGAAAAGAATCGTCAAGGAAGAGCCCGCAGTGCGGACGTGCAGCCGAAGCTGACTTCGGGGAATTGCGCTACCTAAACGCGGCCCGGTTAAAGGCCGGCGCGCACTATACCGGAATTTGCCCAAAAAGGGAGCTTTTTTTATCCACGCAGAACAGTTGTCACCGCTGTGTAACGGGGTTTTGCGGATAATCGTGCGCAGGTCTATTTTTCTAAGGCCCGGTCTTGCGGGCGATGGCGCTTAAACGATTCACCGATGTGCGGCATGTGGTCGCTGCACCCATTCTTCCCGTCCGAGGAAACACTCATGAATCAGCCCTGTCCCGGCCGCGTCAGCCGCGAGCGCCATGGTCACGTGCATTTGATCGGTCTGGACCGAGCAGCCAAACGCAATGCCTTCGACCTCGACCTGCTCAATGAGCTGGCCCTGGCCTACGGCGAATTCGAAGCCGACAGCGATGCGCGAGTGGCGGTGGTGTTCGGCCATGGCGAGCATTTCACCGCCGGGCTCGACCTGGTCAACGCCAGTTCCGCCCTCGCCCAAGGCTGGCAAGTGCCGACCGGCGGTTGCGATCCCTGGGGTGTATTCGTCGGACCGCGGGTCAGCAAACCAGTGATCGTCGCCGCGCAGGGTTATTGCCTGACCATCGGCATCGAGCTGATGCTCGCAGCCGACATCAACCTGTGCGCCAGCAATACCCGGTTCGCCCAGATGGAAGTACAGCGCGGCATCTTTCCGTTCGGCGGAGCCACGTTGCGTTTTCATCAGGTGGCCGGCTGGGGCAACGCCATGCGCTGGCTGCTGACAGGCGATGAGTTCGACGCCCATGATGCGCTGCGCCTGGGCCTGGTGCAGGAGGTCATGGCCAGCGAGGACTTGCTGCCGCGCGCCATCGAACTGGCCGAACGGATAGCCCGACAGGCGCCATTGGGCGTGCAGGCGACACTGATGTCGGCGCGTCAGGCGCGGTATGAAGGCGAGACTGCGGCGGCGCGAAGCTTGCCGCCACTGGTCAGGAAGCTGCTGGCAACCGAGGATGCCAAGGAAGGTGTGCGCTCGCTGGTGGAGCGCAGACCGGGGGTTTTCAAAGGCCTGTGAAGATCAGGTCGCCGGACGAATGCAGTTGATCAACGACTGCAACGAGTAACCCAGTTTCGGTGCGAGCGCTTCAGCCCGGGTGGTGAGCGCCTGCAGGTCCAGCGACTGCTCGAGGTCCGCCGGCACGATCAGAATCACGTTGCCCTCCTTCACCGGCAGCTCCCAATAGTGTCGGTGATAGAGCCCGCGCAACAGTGCTGCCCCCAACGGCTTGCCGTCATCGGTGGCCCATTGGTTGATCACCAGCCAGCCACCGGGATTCAGACGTTTCTGACAGTCACCGAGGAAATTCCACGCAAGATGCGCGGCGCCCGGACCGACATCGGTGTACAGGTCGACGAAGATCAGATCCGCCGGTTCGGCCGTCGGCAGCAGTTCGATTGCATCACCGACACGGATATACAACCGCGGATCGTCGTCCAGCCCGAGGTATTCGATCGCCAGCCGCGGCACATCCGGACGCAACTCGATGGCCTCGACATCTTCCAGCGGCAGAAACCTGAGACAGGCCTGGGTCAGCGTGCCGGCGCCCAGCCCGAGAAACAGCGCGCTCTCCGGTTGCTCATGGCACAACGCGCCGATCAGCATCGCCCGGGTATAGTCGTACTCCAGCCAGCTCGGATCGGCGGTGAATACGCAGCTTTGCTCGATAGCATCACCGAACTCCAGAAAGCGGTAATCGGCCACTTCCAGCACGCGAATCACGCCGAACTCATCCTGTACCTCGGCGAGCAACCGCTCGACGCGCTCCTCAGTCATTTCGTCTCCAGATCATTACCGCAACGGCACCGTAGCAAAGCGGCGATTGTCCGCGATGCGGCGGGAACAGGTCACGCACTAATTGCTGCTAACATGGCCGTCCGTGCGAAGAACCTTAGAGACCGTGATGAGCCAACCCTGGAGTCCTGACAGCTGGCGTGCCTTGCCGATCCAGCAACAACCCCGATATCCCGACGCCGCGCACCTGCGCCAGGTCGAACAGACACTGGCCAGCTATCCGCCGCTGGTGTTTGCCGGCGAAGCGCGCGAGCTGCGCCGTCAGTTTGCCGAAGTCACCCAGGGCCGGGCGTTCCTGCTGCAGGGCGGCGATTGCGCGGAAAGCTTCGCCGAGTTCTCTGCCGCGAAAATCCGCGACACCTTTAAAGTGTTGCTGCAAATGGCAATCGTCATGACCTTCGCCGCCGGCTGCCCGGTAGTCAAGGTCGGGCGCATGGCCGGCCAGTTCGCCAAGCCGCGTTCGGCCAACGATGAAACCATCGATGGCGTGACCCTGCCGGCCTACCGGGGCGACATCGTCAATGGCATTGGCTTCGACGCAGCCAGTCGTGTACCGGACCCGGAGCGCCTGCTGCAGTCCTATCATCAGTCCACCGCGACCCTCAACCTGCTGCGTGCCTTTGCCCAGGGCGGTTTTGCCGATCTGCATCAGGTGCACAAGTGGAACCTCGATTTCATCGCCAACTCGGCCCTGGCGGAGAAGTACAGCCACCTCGCCGACCGCATCGATGAAACCCTGGCCTTCATGCGCGCCTGTGGCATGGACAGCTCGCCGCAACTGCGCGAGACCAGTTTCTTCACCGCCCACGAAGCGTTGCTGCTGAACTACGAAGAAGCCTTCGTGCGCCGCGACAGCCTGACCAACGATTATTACGATTGTTCGGCGCACATGCTGTGGATCGGCGACCGCACCCGTCAGCTCGACGGCGCCCACGTCGAATTCCTGCGCGGGGTGAACAACCCGATCGGGGTGAAAGTCGGCCCGAGCATGAACCCCGACGACCTGATCAGCCTGATCGACGTACTCAACCCGGACAACGATCCGGGCCGTTTGAACTTGATTGCGCGCATGGGCGCGAACAAGGTCGGCGATCACCTGCCGGCGCTGATCCGCGCGGTGCAGCGTGAAGGCAAGCAGGTGCTGTGGAGTTCCGACCCGATGCACGGCAACACCATCAAGGCCAGCAGCGGTTACAAGACCCGCGACTTCGCGCAGATCCTCGGCGAGGTGAAGCAGTTCTTCCAGGTTCACGAAGCGGAAGGCAGCTACGCCGGCGGCATTCACATCGAGATGACCGGGCAGAACGTCACCGAATGCATCGGTGGCGCACGACCGATCACCGAGGATGGTCTTTCGGATCGCTATCACACCCATTGCGACCCGCGGATGAACGCCGATCAGTCACTGGAGCTGGCGTTCCTGATTGCCGAGACGCTGAAGCAGGTTCGACGCTAACGCCCAAAACCCTCAGTGTTTGACCGGTCCCCATCGCGGGCAAGCCCGGCTCCCACAGGATTGCTGTCGTACATTTGACTTGTGAACGACTCGGTCACTGTGGGAGCTGGCTTGCCAGCGATGAGACCGGTTCAATCGCAGCGGATCTGGATCATAGCCATTCGGAGCCGTCCTGCACTTTCGCGCTGACAATTGAGTTGCACCTGCTCAAGCCCCAGCCAATCTGCCATCCGCCGCAGATTCAACGCCAAGGCCAGCATTCCCGCCTCGTCCAGCCCCGACTCCTCCTCATGCACCGCATGCACCGCCAACCGCCCCGCCGCCCGCTCGGCGCGCAGATCGATCCGCGCCGCTATTCGTTCTTTGTGCAGAAAGGGCAGCACGTAATAGCCATAAACGCGTTTGTCCTGCGGCGTATAGATCTCCAGTCGGTAACGGAAATCGAACAGCCGCTCGGTGCGGTTGCGCTCCCAGATCAGTGAGTCGAACGGCGACAACAGCGCACTGGCTTCAACTTTTCGCGGTATTTTCGGCTCGGGCAGGCAGTAGGCGATCTGGCGCCAGCCTGCGACTTCGCAGGTCAGCAACTGCCCGGCTTCGACCAGTTCAGCCAGACGCGGACGGGCATCGGAAGGGTTCAGACGGAAGTAATCGCGCAGGTCTTTTTCCGTCGCCACGCCCAACGCCTCGGCCGCATGCAGCAATAAACCGCGCTGCGCCTCGGCCTCATCGGGCAACGATTGCTGCAACACGGAAGCCGGAATCACCCGCTCCGGCAAATCGTACAACCGCTCGAAACCACGGCGCCCGGCCACAGTGACTTCGCCGGCAGCGAACAGCCATTCCAGTGCATGCTTTTCCGCGCTCCAGTCCCACCATGGTCCGGCTTTTTCCTTGCGGGTCGACAAGCTGCCGGCGCCCAGTGCGCCCTGCTCCTCGACCGACGTCAGTACCCGGCGAATGGTGTCCTGTTGCTCACGGCCGAATCGCGCCAGTTGCTGATAGATGTCTTCACCGCGTCTGGCCCGCTGCATCCGCCAGCCCATCAACGGATACATCGACAGTGGCAGCAGAGACGCCTCATGCCCCCAGTATTCGAACAGAGAGCGGCGCCGACCCGAGCTCCAGGCAGCCTGGTCGAGCAAATCAGCAGAATAGGAACCGAGACGGGAAAACAGCGGGAGGTAGTGCGAGCGCACCACAGCGTTGACGGAATCGATCTGCAACAGGCCGAGGCGTTCGATCAGCCGGTTGAGGTGTGTCGTCTTGACGACCGGCGGCTGGCGCCCGTTGAACCCTTGGGCAGCCAGTGCCAGACGTCGAGCCTGTTTAAGGGAAAAGGACAATGTCGCGGGCATGTGTACCTCCATGTCTGCTCGCAACCTACCTCACCTGAAAGGGATTTGTGTAGCGTTCGCCCCATCATTTATGCATCGGATCGTCCCAGAACGGCCGCACCGCTTCGTGTTCGACATCGGCGCGGCTGACCCCGATGTCCTTCAACGCTTCGTCGCTCAGACTGGCGAGCAGTTCACGTTCGCGATGCAGTTCGTACCAGCGGCTGAACTTGTGCAACAGATCGGAAACGATATGGCCGGAAAATTTTTCTTCACCTGCATACTCTCTTTGACCTTTCATCGTGTTGCCTCCTTTTTGGGATGGCTCAAGTCTCGCGCCGGCGCTACGATCAATCCAACGAATGTTTCTGATGGCATGCATCACGGAGATTCATCAATTGTCGGCCTACCCCAGTATCGATACCGATGTCCTGCGTACCTTCGTCGCCATTGCCGATCAGGGCGGGTTCACCCGCGCCGGTGAAATGGTCAATCGCACGCAGTCGGCAGTGAGCATGCAGATGAAGCGTCTGGAAGAGGACGTGCTGCAGCGCCAATTGTTCGAGCGCGACGGGCGTCAGATACGCCTCACTGCCGAAGGCCAGGTGTTGCTCGGTTATGCGCGGCGCATCCTGAAACTGCACAGCGAAGTGTTCAACACCCTGCGCGAGCCGCACATGGTCGGCACTGTGCGCATCGGCACGCCGGACGATTACGTGATGCGGTTTCTGCCGGGAATTCTCTCGCGCTTCGCCCAGTTCTATCCGCTGATCCAGATCGAAGTGCATTGCGAATCCACCCGCCAATTGCTGCAACGCACCGACCTGGATCTGTCGATCGTCACTCGCGAGCCGGGCAACGAAATCGGCCAGTTGCTGCGCAAGGAGCGTTTCGTGTGGGCCGAGGCGCAGAACTTCAGCGCCCACGAGCAGACGCCGTTGCCGCTGGCGATGTTCAACAGCGATTGCTTCTGTCGTCTGTGGGCCTGCAATGCGCTGGATGCCATGGGCCGCGAATACCGCATCGCCTACAACAGCACCAGCCTGTCGGCGTTGATGGCAGTGGTGAGCGCGGGCCTTGCGATCACCGCGCAACTGGAAAGCCTGATCACGCCGGACATGCGCATTCTCGGCGCGGCCGAGGATCTGCCGCTGTTGCCCGAGGCCAGCATCATGCTGATCCGCAACCTGAACAACCCGTCGCCGATCACCGAGTGCCTGGCCGAGCACATCGTCGAAGGCTTCAAACTTTAAGGGCGAGCATCACCGCGCAGAGCACCAGGAACCCGCAGAACAGTCCACGCAGGAGCTTTTCCGGCATTGCGTGGGCAACCTTCACGCCCCAACTGATGCTGGCCAGACCACCGATAGCCAACGGCAGGCCGATCATCCAGTCCACTTCGTGATGCACCGCGTACGTGACCAGCGTCACACCGGTGCTCGGCAATGCCAGCGCCAGCGACAGTCCCTGAGCAACCACCTGAGTGGTGCCGAACAGACTGGTCAGCACTGGCGTCGCCACCACCGCCCCGCCGACACCGAACAAGCCGCCCATGGCGCCCGACGCCGCGCCCAGTACACCCAGCCACGGCCATGAATAACGCATTTCGGAACTCGCTGAAGGGCCCGTACCGAACATGCGCACCAGGTTGTAGGCGGACAACGCCACGAGGAACGCGACAAAACCGATGCGCATGGTTTGCGCGTCGATACCCACGGCCCAGATCGAGCCGATCCACGCAAAACAGAACCCCATGACCGCCAGCGGCAAAGCATGTCGGAGTTCGATGCGGTTTCGCTGGTGATAACGCCACAGCGCCAGCATCACGTTAGGCACGACCATCACCAGCGCCGTGCCTTGGGCAATCTGTTGATCGAGACCGAACCACACGCCCAATAACGGAATGGCGATCAAACCACCGCCAATGCCGAATATCCCGCCCAGGGTGCCAAGGGCAGCGCCGAACAACAGGTACAGCAAAAACTCGATCACAGCCGGACTCCTCATACGTCAGGCGGTTCATCCTACGCAGTCGGCGCTGGCACGGAAACGCACAGCAACGCACAATGGCTGTGCCAAATCCGCATAAGCACTGGATTGATTCATGAACCCCAATCAATTGACCGAACAGCTCGGATTGTTTCTCGACGTGCTTGAGAGCGGCAGCTTTTCTGCCGCTTCACGCCGACACCCGCTGACGCCTTCCGCTGTCGCCCGGCGCATCGATAGTCTGGAAAGCGCTGTCGGCAGCCAGTTGTTTATCCGCAGCACCCATGCAGTGCGAGCAACACCGGCCGGTCTGGCATTTGCCGAGCGGGCGCGGCGAATCGTTGCCGAGCTGCAACTGGCCCGCGCTGAAGCGGTGTCCCTGAGCAGCGCGCCTGAAGGTCTGATTCGAGTAGATGCTCCGGCAGCGTTCGGGCGACGGCATCTTGCGCCGGTGATTGCCGATTTTCTGGTCCTGTATCCGGGACTCGATGTGCAGTTGCATCTGATCGACAGCTTCGTCGACATGGGCGGCTCGAACCTGGGCAAGGTCGATCTGGTGCTGCGTGCCGGGCAAATGGCCGATACCCGACTGGTCGCCACCCCGTTGGCGAGCATGGTGCGCATCGCCTGTGCCAGTCCAGACTATCTCAAGCGTCGCGGCGTGCCGGGCGAGCCCGCTCAGTTGGGCGAACATGACGGCCTCGATTGGGACGGCCTCGCTCCACCCTTCGCCTGGCGGTTCGAACGGAACGGTCAGATGCAGCTGCACCGTCCGGCGCGGATCCGCATGAGTGCCAATAACGCCGAGGCGCTGGTCTGCGGTGCGCTCGCGGGACTCGGGATCGCGCATCTGCCGACCTGGCTGGCCAGTGAATACCTGGTGCGTGGCGAGTTGCTGCCGCTGTTCTGCGAAAACGGCCTGCCGAAACCGGAGAGCAGCGGCATCTATGCGCTGCGCCTGGAACAGCAGGCCAGTTCCCGCAGCCGCCTGCTGCTGGAGTATCTCAAGAGCCGCTTCAGCCCGGTGCCGCCGTGGGATCTGGCGCTGCAACGGGAGCTGGGCCGACAATGATCGAGCCGTCACCGTCACAATTGTCTGGCGCATTAAAGATTCGAGCGCTAGATTCAACTGCATTATCGTTCAAGGCACCGACATGACCACCGATCGCAACACCACCGATCACTGCGAAGAACTGCTGCTCGACAATCAGGCCTGCTTCGCCCTGCATTCCACCTCGCTGATGATGACCAAGGTCTACAAGCCACTGCTGCAAGCGCTTGGGCTGACTTATCCGCAATATCTGGCAATGATGGTGCTGTGGGAGAAGGATGGTCTGACCGTCGGAGAAATCAGCACGCGCCTGCTGACGGATCCAGGTTCCCTGACACCCCTGCTCAAGCGTCTGGAAGGTGAAGGCTTGCTGAGCCGGACCCGCAGTCGCGAGGATGAACGGGTGGTGATCGTCGAGCTGACGGCACAGGGACGCGCCTTGAAGGACAAGGCCCGAAGTGTTCCGCCCTGCATTCTGGGAGCCAGCGGATTCACCGTGGAGCGTCTGCAAAACCTGCAAGCCGAGTTGCAGGCCTTGCGTGGTCATCTGCAGGACAGCCTGATTTAAGCGTCCCCTTCCCTGCAGGAGCAGTCTCGCACCTGCAGGGAAATCGCATTTTTCTCTGCCTTTACTCCTCCCCCGAAAATTTTTTTCTCTCGTTCTTCCATCAAAAAAAACCTTTCATATCAAAAGCTTGAGTTTTCATCCCGAGCTGATCCACGTCTCGGTTCCATGCTTCTTAAAAAATTTATCTTGCGCACTAAATATTAGCGAAGTACATTTACTTCGCACCTGGTTAGCGCACAAACAATTAGCGCAACAAATCACACATCGACGAGGATCACTCCATGCAAACTCTCTACACCGCAATCGCAACCTCCACTGGCGGCCGTGACGGTCGTGCGATCTCCAGCGACAACGTACTCGACGTGAAACTCGCTACCCCGAAAGAACTCGGCGGTGCCGGTGGCGCGGCCACCAACCCTGAGCAACTGTTCGCCGCCGGTTATTCGGCCTGTTTCATCGGCGCCCTGAAATTCGTCGCCAGCCAGACCAAACGCAAAATCCCGGACGACGCCTCGATCACCGCTCACGTCGGTATCGGCCAGATTCCTGGCGGTTTCGGTCTGGACATCGACCTGCACATCAGCCTGCCGGGCCTGGAACAGGCTGACGCGCAAAGTCTGGTCGACGCGGCTCACCAGGTCTGCCCGTACTCCAACGCCACCCGTGGCAATGTCGATGTACGCCTGCACGTAACCGTGTAAGTAGCCCGAGAGCAAAAATTGCAGGCATAAAAAAACCCGACACACAGGTCGGGTTTTTTTATGCAACTCGGCAGAAGAATTACTTCTTGCTGCGGCTCTTGAAAGAACCGTCGCGGGTGTCGATATCGATCCACTCG
The DNA here is from genome assembly GCF_001679645.1 of Pseudomonas bananamidigenes. Classification (GTDB taxonomy): domain Bacteria; phylum Pseudomonadota; class Gammaproteobacteria; order Pseudomonadales; family Pseudomonadaceae; genus Aquipseudomonas; species Aquipseudomonas bananamidigenes. The sequence continues at coordinate 107,201 of NZ_LRUN01000001.1, forward strand.
TCGATTTCGATGAAGTCGGCAACCTGGACTTCAGTACCGTTCGCCAGCTTGGCAGGCTTCATGACTTTACCGGAGGTATCGCCGCGAGCAGCGTTCTCGGTGTAGACAACCTGACGGCTGATGGTGGTCGGCAGTTCTACCGATACCACTTTCTCTTCGTACATGGTCAGGGCGCAAACGTCCTGCATGCCTTCTTCGATGTACGGCAGAACGGCTTCGATGTCTTCGGCGTTCAGTTCGTACATGGTGTAGTCGGTGGTGTCCATGAACGTGTAGGCGTCACCGCTGATGAAGGACAGGGTCACTTCCTTGCGGTCGAGGATCACGTCGTCCAGTTTGTCGTCTGCAAAGTAAACGGTTTCAGTCTTGTAACCGGTCAGCAGGTTCTTCAGCTTGGTCTTCATGATCGCGCTGTTGCGACCCGACTTGGTGAATTCAGTTTTCTGAACCAGCCAAGGATCGTTGTCGATACGCAGCACGGTACCAGGTTTGAGTTCTTTACCAGTTTTCATTGCGAATATCCGAATTTGGATGGGATGTACAAAAATCTAGGCCGCGTATCATAGCCAATTTCGGTAAAAATGTACCAGCGCCGTCGCAAGATCGGCTTGCAAGGCTTGTTCCAGAGACCATGCTTCGGCGTGTGACTGCAACTGTGACCAGTGCTCACGAACCGCGAGCCAGTGCTGCCCGACCGGCTGGCCGCTGCACCATGCACGCCAGAAACCGCTCGTCGCATCGGCCGCTGCGGGTGAAAGGGCTCGCGTATACAGGGCCAGGAAGGCATCGAGCTTGTCCATGTGGATGTCCTCATCCTGCTGGTAGATGTGCCACAGCATCGGTCGCCCCGCCCATTGCGCCCGAACGAAAGAGTCCTCGCCACGTACAGCGTTGAAATCGCAGCACCACAACAGGCGATCGTATTGATCCTGATGGATGAACGGAACGACCTGTACGGTGAGCGCCCCGCGAATCTGCAGGTCCCCCGCTTTCAGCGACTCCACCTCCAGCCAACGGGCAACATCACCGACAATGCGCCCTTCCGGCACTAACAGATGAGTGGGTGACACATCGGCAGCCAACACATCCAGCCAACTGGCCAGGCCCGGGTTCTCGTAGGCGAACAATGAAATCAAAAGCGCGTCGGATGCAGGCGCAATCCCCAGCCCTTGCAGGAATTGCCGCTGCGACGCCCGATCACGTTGAAATGCCTGACGCTGCTCGATCAGATTTCGCTCGCGCAGCAATCCGCCCGTATCCGGTTGAAACCCGGGAAAAAAGAAATAGCGCTGCACCGACTTGTATTTCACCGAGGGTAGACGGTGACATCCGACGACCCAGTCTTCGGCGCTGAGATAGTCGAGGTTCAACCACAACGGACGCTGTTGGCGCTCAGCCATGGCATCCATGTATCGCGTCGGCAACTGACAGGCAAACGCAGCGATCACCACGTCGGCGGCGTCCGTTTCCGGCCATTCAGCAGGCCAGTGCCGAACCTCGACGCCTTGCTGCCACTGCGTATCGAGATGGATGTCGAGTTCGGGACACAACCGTTCGAACGCTCGCAGATCATCGACCCAAAGCCGCACCGTCAGCGCATGCTCGGCCACCAGTTGCCGGGCCAGGCGCCAGGTCACCCCGATGTCGCCGTAGTTATCGACCACGGTGCAGAAGATGTCCCAGCGGGTTTTCGGTTGCGGCATTCAAGACTCCCGTTGGCAAAAGCGACGATTGTCCGCATAAATGTCCGGGTACAGAAGAGCCGACGGCAATTAATCTTCGTGCGACAATCGCATTCGCCCGCAATCATCCGCCAGGAGGCAGCCATGCCCTACCGCCCCACTCCTCGTCGCCCGTTGTCCGTTCAGCTTAGTCCGCTGCAATTGACCGGCAGCATTGCCCTGGGCCTGTGGCTGGGTTTCCTGGCCATTGCGCTGACATGCTGGCTCGCTTCGATGCTGTTCAGCCGTCAATTGCAACCGGTGGCCGATGCAGTGCAACAACTGAGCAAGCCTGCGGCTGTCGCCCAGCCGCAGCCAGAGGCGGAGCCGCAAAACCGCCTGTTCGAACAATACGAAGAAAACCTGCGCAAGAACGAACAGCAGAATCGACTGGATCAGGCCCGCAGCAATACACGCAACCAGTCGAACCCGAAGTGCCAGTTCTGGCTTCAGCAGGATCAGACCGCACCGAGCGAAAAGAGCCGCGCCAACGTCCTGCAATTCTGCGATTGATCATGAACAAGCACACGGTCCACCAACTGATTATCGACAAGCTGCGCGCCGACCTCGAGATCGCCGAACGCGCCGCGTTGACGGCATACGAAACCGCGACTCACGAAGAGAACATTGCGGAGAACAAGTACGACACCCTCGGGCTCGAGGCATCTTATCTGGCAGCCGGACAAGCAAAGCGGGTCGAGGAAATCCGCCAGTCACTGGCGCGGTGCCAGAACCTGACACTGCGGGCGTATGACGAACGACGCGGTATCGAGCTTGGCGCCCTGCTCGGCCTGGAAGACGAAAACGGCCGCGAACAATGGCTGTTTCTGGCGCCGGATGCGGCGGGCCTGAAAGTCGACGTGGTGGGTCAGCCGATCACCGTCATCACCCCGCGTTCGCCGCTGGGCCAAAGCCTGCTGGGCAAGGCCGAGGGTGATGAGGTGGAGGTTCTGGTGGCGGGCACCCGGCAACAGTTCGCTGTCACCGAGGTGCTGTAGAGAGGAACTCAGTGGACGGGCAGTTCGACGCCTTCGAACAGTTCTTCCAGCTCCTGCTTGTTGTGGCACTGAATGGCCTTGGCCATCACTTCACGAGTCAAGTGCGGTGCAAATTTCTCGATGAAGTCGCACATGAAGCCGCGCAGGAAGGTACCGCGACGGAAACCGATCTTGGTCACGCTGGATTCGAACAGTTCGCTGGCATCGAGCACCACCAGGTCGTTGTCGAGTTTGGTATCGACGGCCATTTTGGCCACGATGCCCACACCAAGCCCTAGGCGCACATAGGTCTTGATCACGTCAGCGTCGGCAGCGGTGAACACCACTTTCGGTGTCAGGCCGCGATGGCTGAAGGCTTCGTCGAGTTTCGAACGGCCGGTGAAACCGAACACGTAAGTCACGATCGGGTATTCGGCCAGCGCTTCGAGGGTCAACTTCGGCAATCGGGTGAGCGGGTGGCCCTGAGGCACCACCACGCAGCGGTTCCAGCGGTAGCACGGCATCATCACCAGATCGCCGAACAGCTCCAGCGCTTCGGTGGCGATGGCGAAATCCACGGTGCCATCAGCGGCCATTTCAGCGATCTGCATCGGCGAACCCTGATGCATATGCAACGCCACATCCGGGTATTGCTTGATGAAATTGCTGATGACCGGCGGCAGTGCATAACGCGCCTGGGTGTGGGTGGTGGCGATCGACAGGGTACCTTTCTTCTCGTTGGAGAATTCCTGGGCAATCTGCTTGATGCTTTCGACCTTGCGCAGGATTTCGCCGGCGGTGGTGATAATGCGCTCGCCGGCCGGGGTGACGCGGGTCAGGTGCTTGCCGCTGCGGGCGAACACTTCGACGCCCAGTTCGTCTTCCAGCAGGCGGATCTGTTTACTGATGCCCGGTTGCGAGGTGTAAAGGCTTTGGGCTGTAGCGGAAACGTTGAGGTCGTGGTGCGCCACTTCCCAGATGTAGCGCAATTGTTGAAGCTTCATATGTATCCCTCAAAGCAGGTAGACGCCACGGGCATCAGCGACGGTATATAACTATATTAATGGTTTGGAGAATAAATCTAGAACTTTTTTATCAAAAGGCCATTATTCCTGCTTCAGCGATCCCCCCGCCGCCGACGTTCCACCAGCGGCACCATGTAAACCGGCACCTTGGACAATTGCAGCAGACGGGTCGCCGTGCGCCCCAAGGGTGTTTCCGCCCCGACCCCGTGGCTGTGACTTCCTACGATCAGCAAATCGACGGAGAGTTTCTGGACCTGGTCCAGAATCACCTGCGACGGATCGCCCTGCAGCACCCGCACCGAACAAATCCTTTGCAGATCCTGCTCGCCCTCGTCCCCCAGTTCTTCGCGAAAGCTGTCCAGCACCCGCTGCTCGATATTGGCGATTACGGTCTGCAGCCCCTGACGTTGAAACTCGTTCAACGACTGCTCGTCGAGATAACTCTGCAATACCGATTCGGCGAACAGCCCCAAGGGCTCCACCGCGTGCACCACATGCAAGTCGGCACCGAACGTTCGAGCCATCGCCAGGGCATGCTGCATCACTAACGGTGCGTACAGACCGAGGTCAGTGGCATACAGCATCGAACGAATCATATGACCTCCTTGCAAGCCAACATGGCGGAGATTTGATTCAGCTTAGCAGTGCCGTGAGGAGTGCGACGGTCAGCGCAATGTCTTGAAGCACGAGGGCTTCAGACCGCCGGTTCGTTGCTGATGCCATGGGGGACATGGCCGGTGGCGACCACTTCCCGAGCCAGTTCGCAGTGGCCGGCCTGATCGTCGAAGAACACATCGGCGGCAAAGGCTTCGAGGAAGGCGGATTTGGTCAGACCGCCCAGAAACAGCGATTCGTCGAGCCGGATGTCCCACTCGCGCAAGGTGCGGATCACCCGCTCGTGGGCCGGTGCCGAACGCGCCGTGACCAGAGCGGTACGGATCGGGCATGCGTCGTCAGGGAACTCACGCTGCAACAGATTGAGCGCCGCCAGGAAGCCTTTGAACGGTCCGCCGCGCAACGGCTCGCGAGCGGATTCCCGCTCTTTGGCCTGAAAGGCTTCCAGGCCACCGGACTGATAGACCCGCTCCGATTCGTCGGAAAACAGCACCGCGTCGCCGTCGAACGCGATGCGTAATTCATCGCTGGCTGCACGGCTGGCGCCACCGGAAAGAATGGTGGCCGCTGCGAAACCGTTGTCCAGCGCCGAGCGTACGTCTTCGGCATGGGTGGAAAGAAACAGGTCGCAGCCGAACGCCTTGAGATACGGATAGGGACTGCGCCCGCCGACAAACGCCGCTCGGGAAATAGCCAGGCCGTAATGATCGATCGAGTTGAACACCCGCAGACCGGTGTCGGCACTGTTGCGCGACACCAGAATCACCTCGACCCTGGCACGGCCGAGGTGAGCGTTGAGTTTCAGGAGTTTCTCCACCAGCGGAAAGGCATCGCCCGGCGCCAGGACTTCATCTTCGTGTTCGATCTGATATTGCCGATAGGCCTCAACGCCACTAGACAGGTAGACCTTGTGACTCTCGCTCAGATCGAACAGGGCACGGGACGAAATCGCCAGCACCAGTTTGTCATCGATGTTCTTGGCCATGTCTTTCCCCCAATTCCCTCAACGAATCGACTCAGGTGTTACGCCGGTCGATGAAGCCTAACGTGCGATACAGCGCCTCGATACGCGGCAGTTCACAGCCTGCCGCTTTTGCCGCCGCTAAAGGTCGAGCGTAGATGGCGTCCAGCTCCAGCGGTCGCTTGTGCAGAAAATCGTGATACATGCTCGGCCAATAGTCAGGCATCTTCTCGGTCATCCTGAACAGGTATTCGGCGTAACCGGGCGGCATGTCATGCCCGCAGGCCTTGGCACCCTGCACCACTTCGGCCATCAGCGCCTGGATCAATGAGCGGCTGTCAGCGTCGGTCATCAGCGGTGTCGTGCTCGCCCCGAGCAGCACCGAAAGACCGTTGTAAGGAATGTTCCAGACCAGTTTTTGCCACCGCGCCTGATGCAGGTTCGGCATGGCCTGAGAGTCGATACCGGCGGTGCGGAACAGGCCGACGCCCTCTTCGACGATTGCCATGCGCGCCGATTCATCGGCTGCAGGACCGCTGTGATAACCGACGTTGACTGCACCGAGCGCCTGATGGGTGATCTGCCCCGGGCCGTCGCGATGAACGCAAATCAGGCACAACCCGCCCAGCAAATGCAGGGACTCGGGCAGCAACGCGCGCAAACTGTCTTCGACATCCAGACCATTCTGCAACACCAGCACTCTGGCACCGGATTTCGCCGCCTGACTGATCGATGGCGCAAGCCCCGCATTACTGGTGGTCTTGGCGCCGACCAGCAACCAGTCGCAGGATGGCATGTCCTCAGCGGACGAATACGCTTGCACCGGGTTCAGCGTCAATGCGCCATGCACCGCGCTGTTCACCTGCAAGCCCCGCTCGGCGACCGCAGAAAATTCGCTGCGCAGCAAAAAGTGCACATCAAACCCGGCCCGCGCCAGCATCAAGCCGTAAAACCCTCCGATTGCACCGGTGCCGATAATCCCCACCACCGGTTTATTCGCTGCTCCCATCACGGCAACTCCTCTGCAATTCGACCCAGCGCTTGAGCCACCGCTGCATTCAGATCAGTGGCATTCAGGCGCGTGTGTACTGCCCCAAAGAACTCGCCGTCGCGCACCACGAACAGCGCCGGCAAATGAAAGACCTGATAACGCTCCACCAGACCGCCGTTGTTGCCTGCGTCGATCCAGCACACACGATCGATTGCCAGATCCAGTCCGGGCAAGACTTCGCGGGCATAACGGCAACTGGCGCAACCGACACTGGTGAAGATCACCAGCGAAACGCCGCTCATCGCCAGCAGCCGTTGGTCGGCGTCGAAATCGGTCAGATCCGATTCGAGCACTATACTGGGGGAAACAATGTCAGATGGCCGACACAGGGAGTCTGTGCTCATGGGACGGTTTATTCCTCATCCGGATGATGTGCCCGTCGAATTGACGTTGCTCAAACCTGAGTGCATTTCGCGGCAACAGCTGCACACTATCAGCCTCGGCGGCATCGCTTGCAATTATCACCGTGCCTGGCGCCACGGCACTGCGCTGCAGGTACGCATGCCGACCCTCAATGCCGATATCTGTTACCCGGGGTATGTGGCCTGGTGCCTGCGGCGCAAGAAAGGGTATCTGGTGGGCATCGCCTTCACCGACGAACAGTCCCTGTTCAGTGCAAGAATGGGTGAGCAGGTATGCCAGATCGAGCGCTACTGCCGCCTCAACGACGCCCATGACGATCTTCAGGACATTCAGGCGCTGGCGCTGCAATGGGTCGAACAGCACGCCGACGAGTTCTCCCACGACACCGTCCGCAAGGCTTTTGCACAACCCGTGCTGGACTGAACAGTTACTTGCCCATTGTCGACAGGCGCCCGACGCGCTAAGGTTCGGCTCCCCGACGCGCTCAAATCTGCTGTGCTCCGCCGCGCGGGGATCGCTGGCGGCCGGCATCCGTGACCTGACGAGTAAACGATGGCTGATTTACCGATCAACGACCTAAACGTCGCCTCCAACGAGACCCTGATCACTCCCGATCAGCTCAAGCGTGATATCCCTCTGAGCGACGCTGCCCTGCGCACCGTCACCAAGGGTCGCGAAGTCATCCGCAACATTCTCGATGGCACCGACCACCGCCTGTTCGTGGTCATCGGGCCCTGCTCGATTCACGACATCAAGGCCGCTCACGAGTACGCCGACCGCCTGAAAGCACTGGCGGCGGAAGTCTCGGACACCCTGTACCTGGTCATGCGCGTGTATTTCGAAAAACCGCGCACCACGGTCGGCTGGAAAGGCCTGATCAACGACCCGTACCTGGACGACTCGTTCAAGATCCAGGACGGTCTGCACATCGGTCGCCAGTTGTTGCTGGACCTGGCCGAGAAAGGCCTGCCCACCGCCACCGAAGCCCTCGATCCGATCTCCCCGCAATATCTGCAGGACCTGATCAGCTGGTCGGCCATCGGCGCCCGCACCACCGAATCCCAGACCCACCGCGAAATGGCTTCCGGCCTGTCCTCGGCGGTCGGTTTCAAGAACGGCACCGACGGCGGCCTGACCGTAGCGATCAACGCCTTGCAGTCGGTTTCCAGCCCACACCGTTTCCTGGGTATCAACCAGGAAGGTGGCGTGTCTATCGTCACCACCAAAGGCAACGCCTACGGCCACGTGGTATTGCGCGGCGGCAACGGCAAGCCGAACTATGACTCGGTCAGCGTCGCCCTGTGCGAGCAGGCGCTGAACAAGGCGAAGATCAAGCCGAACATCATGGTCGATTGCAGCCACGCCAACTCCAACAAGGATCCTGCGTTGCAACCGCTGGTGATGGAAAACGTCGCCAACCAGATCCTCGAAGGCAATCAGTCGATCATCGGTTTGATGGTCGAGAGCCACCTGAACTGGGGCTGCCAGGCGATCCCGAAAGACCTCGCCGATCTGCAATACGGCGTTTCGATCACCGATGCCTGCATCGACTGGTCGGCCACCGAAAACACCTTGCGCAGCATGCACGCCAAGCTCAAGGATGTTCTGCCGAAACGTCAGCGCAGCTGATCACGGTTTCGCGGGCGTAAAAAAAACGCCGGGCATTGCCCGGCGTTTTTTGTGTGTTGCGAAATCAATCAGATCTTGGCGGTGCGCCGCTGATGACGCTCCATGTAGCGCTCCACATAGGAGCAGGAGGGGATGACCGTGTAGCCCATTTCATCGGCGTATTGAAGTGCCCGCTCGGTCAGGGCTGCCGCGATGCCTCGGCCACGCAGCGCATTGGGCACGAAGGTGCGGTAGATATCCAGAGTCTGTTTCCCCAGATCCATATAGGTCAGGTAGGCACGATGACCGTCCACATTGGTCTCGAACTGATGACCAGCCTGGTCATGGTGGATGGACAACGCCTCGCTCATCACTACTCCTCGCGGGTCTCGAATCTGACCCCTACCTTACCGATGTTTTCCCGGCGAAGGAACATCTACGCCACCCCGTGCCTGATGGACACCGAGAAGAACCGCACCGATCTCGCGCAACCCGAGCACGTATCAAATAGTAGGCACCAATGGCGAAAATGCTCAAGGCACACTCGTCATCAGGCTGATTGACGGGGCAGTTCCGGTGGATTCACGAGCGGTTCGGGAGAAGCTCCTCCCGCGTCGAAAGGTTGAACATCGCCGGATGTTGAGACTTAAGACGTACCGCCAGTTTTAAAGTCACCTGAACATGGACAAAGATAGGTGAACTGTCACACAAAACCGGAACGAAAGTGTAGACGAATCCATATAGACGGGCACTCGCCAAGATGGGCGAAAGAGCACCAGGCAACGGGAACTTTTTCTCAATAACTCGCTCACGTCGGACCTTACAGTTGAATATTTTTTATACAGCTGCGCCAAAAGTTGCTCGAAAAAGAATCAACGCCTACAATTTTTTTTGCTTCTTGCCTTACGTCAGTTTACTTACTACAAGTAATGGGTAGTATGTACGCCGGCTATTTCCTCAATCGGAGGAGACAGCCACTTAATTGAAAGTCCTTGAAGGGGAACACGATGAACAACGTTCTGAAATTCTCTGCTCTGGCTCTGGCCGCAGTTCTGGCTACCGGTTGCAGCAGCGCATCGAAAGAAACCGAAGCACGTCTGACCGCTACTGAAGACGCAGCTGCTCGCGCTCAAGCTCGTGCAGACGAAGCATACCGTAAAGCTGATGAAGCTCTGGCTGCTGCTCAAAAAGCACAGCAGACTGCTGACGAAGCAAACGAGCGTGCTCTGCGTATGCTGGACAAAGCCAGCCGCAAGTAATAATCCTTCGGGATTGTTATCAAGCCGACCCGTTTTTCGGGTCGGCTTTTTTTTTGCCTGAAATTTTCTTCATGCAATAAAAAACCCGCCGACGCGCAAGCATCGGCGGGTTCTGTTCCCGGGCTTACTGTTGCAGGTCGAACGGTGCGCTCGACGCGACAGGTGCGGAGGTATTCGGGCTGCCGATCTCGGTAGGCAAGCCGTCTTCCGCCGCCACCACATCACGCACCACATCCCAGTTCATGCGCAGGTTGTTGGTGATGTCATCACGCTTGAGCATCGCGTTGATCACTGCGGTGTGCTTGTCGACCACCGACGGGTTGCCCTTGTCGTCGATCGGCGTGTGCGCCTCCAGATAGACCTTGCCGCCGCTGCGACCGAACTTGTACGCATCGTTGATGATCCGCACCGAAGTCCCCACCGGCACCATGCTGGCCATCTCCAGCACGTTGTTGTTGAACATGCGGAAGCAGCCGTGGCTTGTTCGCATGCCGATGCCGAACTTCTTGTTCGAGCCGTGGATCAGGTAGCCCGGCGTGCCCAGTGTGAACTTGAACGGCCCCAGCGGATTGTCCGGACCGGCAGGCACAACGTTGGGCAACGGATCGCCATCGGCGGCGTGCTCGGCCTTGATCGAGGCTGGCGGCGTCCAGGTCGGATTCGGCGTCTTGGCGGTGATCGTGGTGTGGGCGATCGGTGAACCCCAGCCTTCACGACCGATACCCAGCGGGAAGGTGTACACCACGTTCTTGCCTTTCGGGAAGTAGTAGAGACGGTATTCGGCCAGGTTGATCACGATGCCTTCGCGCGGGCCCGGCGGCAGGATGAAACGGGTCGGCAGGATCACCTCGGTACCGGCGCCCGGCAACCACGCATCGACACCCGGGTTGGCCGCGACCATTTCCGAATAACCCAGATCATAAGTGGTGCCCAGATCGGCAAAGGTGTCTTCGTACCTGGCCTTGATCACTTGCACCTGGCCGATGATGTCCTCACCAGGCGGTGGCAGGGGAAACTCCAATGCGGCAACGGGACCGGCCACACACAGGGCGGCAAGAGACAGGCAGCGGGTGACGGCAGGAAAGCGCGGCAACATCCGGAAAATCCTTCGCAGATCGACAAGGGTATAGGAGCGCGATTGTACACCGCGCCCCGGGAATTCGGGGAGATGCGCCGATGGACAGACGGCACTCTTCATGTTCGAGTCGCTACTGACTGCGAACCTGTGAACCTAGAGCTCGAAACGCAGCTCAGGCCAGATCGGTGAGGTCCCGCGCTTCTGCGATTCGAGAATCGCCCGGCACAGCGAACACAGGCGCTGATCCTGGAACACCCGGCGGTCCACGCTCGACCAGCGCGGTTGCGCCGGCAACAGACTGCCGCACAGGGTCCGGTCAACCGAACCACCGAGTTCCAGTTGACGGGTCACCAGATGCACCCGCACTTCCTGGCAGGCGAACAGATCCAACTGCTCATCAGGCTCGATCAGTTGGTAGGCAAACAGGGACCAGGCAGGGCGCGGCATCGGGTGCTCCATTTAGGGGGGCGCAACATTAGCCGAAAGCCTGCCGCTAGAAAAGCCTCACAGCAGCGGTTTCAGTGTCGGCCAGACATTTTCCAGCAACTTGCCCTGGGCCCCGGCTGCCGGGTGCAGACCGTCGGCCTGCATCATCTCCGGGTGTCCGCCCACGCCCTCGAGGAAAAACGGCACCAGCGGGATCTTTTTTTCCTCGGCGAGTTTGCCGTAGACCTGAGCGAAGGCATCGGTGTAACGCTTGCCGTAATTGGGCGGTAACTGCATGCCGAGCAGCAACACCTTGGCACCGGTCTGGCGGGAGCTGTCGATCATCGAAGCAAGATTTTGTTGCAATTGCGCAGGAGGCATTCCGCGCAGGCCATCGTTGCCTCCCAGTTCGAGTATCACCAGCTCGGGCTTGTGCTCTGCAAGCAGCGCCGGCAGCCGCGCCTGGCCTCCGGCACTGGTGTCGCCACTGATGGAGGCGTTGATCACTTTATCGTCAAAACCTTCGGACTTGAGCCGCTGCTCGAGCAATGACACCCACCCCGAGCGGGTATCCAGTCCGAAACCGGCGCTGATACTATCGCCAACGATCAGGACTGTACCCGCCGCTGCGTTCTGGGCCATGCACATCAAGGCCAGGCCAGCACTCAAAAACCACACACGCATCGGATTCTCCATGGGCGCAAGCATTCTCACCGCGAAGAACCTTAGCAAAGTGGTTCCCAGCGCGGAAGGTGAACTGACCATCCTGCACGAACTCGGTCTGGAACTGAACAAGGGCGACAGCCTGGCCATCGTCGGCGCATCCGGCTCCGGCAAATCCACCCTGCTCGGCCTGCTTGCCGGCCTCGATCTGCCAAGCAGCGGCGAAGTCATCCTCGCCGGCCAGTCCCTGGGCAATCTCGACGAAGACCAGCGTGCGCGCATTCGCGCCGAACATGTGGGGTTCGTCTTTCAGTCATTCCAGTTGCTCGACAGTCTCAACGCCCTGGAAAACGTCATGCTGCCGCTGGAACTCGAAGGCCGCAAAGACGCCCGCAGTCGCGCCACCGAACTGTTGCAGCGCGTCGGCCTCGGCCAGCGTCTGACCCACTCGCCGCGTCAGCTCTCCGGCGGCGAACAGCAGCGGGTGGCGATTGCCCGTGCGTTTGCCGCCGAGCCGGATGTACTGTTCGCCGACGAGCCCACCGGCAACCTCGACAGCCACACTGGCGAGCGCATCAGCGACTTGCTGTTCGAGATGAACAAGGAGCGCGGCACGACACTGGTGCTGGTGACCCACGACGAACGCCTGGCCCATCGCTGCCGGCGCCTGATCCGACTTGAAGCCGGCCTGCTGGTCGCCCCTCTGGAGCCTTGATGGCACGCCTGCCGATGTTGCGCCTGCTCAGTCTTGCCCTGCGCCAACTCATGCGCGACGCCCGCGCCGGAGAGTTGCGAGTGCTGTTTTTTGCGTTGCTGGTGGCTGTGGCGGCGAGCACCGCCATCGGCTATTTCGGTGCCCGCCTCAATGGCGCGATGACGTTGCGCGCTACCGAGTTTCTCGGCGCGGATCTGGTGCTCGAAGGCAGCTCCCCCGCACGGCCGGAACAAATCAGGAGCGGCACCGAGCTACACCTCGATCATGCGCAGATTGTCGAGTTCTCCAGTGTCATCGCCACCGACAACGGCATTCAGTTGTCGAGCATCAAGGCCGTCGACCGTGCCTATCCACTGCGTGGCGAACTGAAAAGTGCCCCGGCACAGTTTGCTGCCGAAGCGGCGGGGGGCGAACCGCAACCGGGAGAAGCCTGGGTCGAATCGCGCCTGCTCACGGCGCTGGACCTGAAGATCGGCGACAGCATCGACGTCGGTATGAAAACGCTGAAGCTGACCAGGGTGCTGACGTACGAGCCGGATCGCGCCGGCAACTTTTACAGCCTGACGCCACGGGTGCTGATCAACCTCGATGACCTCGCGGCAACCGGCGTGGTCCAGCCCGGCAGCCGGGTGAGCTATCGCGATTTATGGCGTGGCGAACCCGGTGCGTTGGAAACCTATCGCCAACTGATCAAGCCGGGGCTCGCAGCCAACCAGCGGATTCAGGATGCCCGCGATGGCAACCGACAGATTGGCGGCGCCCTGGGCAAGGCCGAACGCTATCTGAACATGGCGAGTCTGGTCGCCGTGCTGTTGGCTGGCGTGGCGGTGGCGCTCTCGGCGAATCGCTTCGCCAGCCGTCGTTTCGATGCCAGCGCCCTGCTTCGCTGCCTGGGACTGTCCCGTCGGGAAACCATGGTTCTGTTCAGCCTGCAACTGGCGGTGCTTGGCCTCTTCGCCAGCCTCGGCGGCGCCTTGCTTGGCTGGCTGGCTCAATTGGGTCTGTTCGCGCTGCTGCATGACTTGCTGCCGACCGACGTACCACCGGGCGGCTTGCTCCCGGCGCTGGCGGGGATCGGCACCGGGCTGGTGGCGCTGGCCGGTTTCGCCCTACCGCCACTGGCCGCGTTGGGGCGCGTGCCGCCGCTACGGGTCTTGCGCCGGGACATGCTGCCGATCCCGTCCAGCACCTGGATGGTCTACGGCGCAGCGCTCGGAGCGCTCGGACTGATCATGTGGCGCCTGAGCCTGGATCTGTTGCTGACGTTTGCCTTGCTCGGTGGTGGCGTGGTCGCCGCCCTGATACTGGGCAGTCTGCTGCTGTTGCTGCTCAACAGCCTGCGTCGACTGCTGGCGCGTGCCTCGCTGCCATGGCGACTTGGCTTGGGTCAGTTGCTGCGCCACCCGCTGGCGGCTGCCGGACAGTCACTGGCGTTCGGCCTGATCCTGCTGTCCATGGCGCTGATCGCCTTGTTGCGCGGCGAACTGCTCGACACCTGGCAGAACCAGTTGCCGAAAAACGCCCCGAACTATTTCGCCCTGAACATCCTGCCGGCAGACAAACAGGCCTTCACCGATCACCTGATCGACGTCTCGGCCCAGGCCGCGCCGCTGTACCCGGTGGTGCCGGGGCGGCTGATCAGTATCAACGGCGAAGCGGTGCAGCAGATCGTCAGCAAGGACTCGGCCGGCGACCGGGCGATACAGCGCGATTTGAGCCTGACCTGGGCCGCTGACTTGCCAGCGGGCAACAGGATCACAGCGGGTTCGTGGTGGAGCGGACAACCCTCGGACAAGATTCCAGGGGTCTCGGTGGAAAGCAAGGTCGCCGAAAGCCTCAAGCTCAAACTGGGCGATCACCTGGTGTTTAGCGTTGGCGGAGTCAACCGCGAAGCGAAAGTCACCAGCCTGCGCGAGATCAACTGGGACAACTTTCAGCCGAACTTTTTCATGATCTTCCAGCCCGGCACCCTGAAGGATTTGCCGGCGACCTACCTCACCAGCTTCTATCTGGCCCCCGGTCACGACCAGCAGATTGTCGAGTTGTCGCGAGCGTTTCCGGCCGTGACCATCCTGCAGGTCGAAGCCCTGCTCGAACAACTGCGCAGCATCCTCGCCCAGGTCACCCTGGCCGTGGAGTACGTGTTGTTGTTTGTGTTGGCGGCCGGGATGGCCGTGCTGTTTTCCGGGTTGCAGGCGACGCTTGATGAACGTATCCGCCAAGGCGCGCTATTGCGTGCACTGGGGGCGGAACGGCAGTTGCTGGTCAAGGCCCGGCGGATCGAGTTCGGTCTGTTGGGCGCGGTCAGCGGGTTGCTGGCGGCCATCGGTTCGGAGGTGGTGAGTCTGGTGTTGTATCGCTTCGCGTTCGACCTGCCCTGGCACCCGCATCCATGGTTGCTGGTGCTGCCGCTGATCGGTGCGGCCCTGATCGGTGGTGCCGGCGTGTTCGGCACCCGTCGGGCACTGAATGCGAGCCCGCTGACAGTGCTGCGCGAGGGTTGATAGACTCCAGCCCTCACTACCACATGAAGTCGTCATGAGCCGTTATCGTCCTCCCCGCACCGCTGGCACCGCGCTGATCACCCCTGAAGGTGAAGCGCGGATGCGCGCCGAATTCCATGAGTTGTGGCATGTACGCCGCCCCCAGGTGACCCAGGCCGTCAGTGAAGCGGCAGCACAGGGTGACCGCTCGGAAAATGCCGAGTACACCTACGGCAAGAAAATGTTGCGCGAAATCGACAGTCGCGTGCGTTTTCTCACCAAGCGTCTTGAAGCACTGAAGGTCGTCAGTGAAAAACCGAGCGATCCGAACAAGGTCTACTTCGGCGCCTGGGTGACCATCGAGGACGAGGACGGCAAACAGTCACGCTATCGAATTGTCGGACCGGATGAACTTGATCTGAAACTGGGTCTGATCAGTATCGACTCGCCGCTGGCCCGCGCCCTGATCGGCAAGGCGCTGGACGCTGAAGTTCGGGTCCAGACACCAACCGGCGAGCAATTCGTTTACATCGTGGCGATCGACTATCCCTGAGGCTCAGCGTCGGGCAATCAGGCCCTGACGCGCAACGCGGGTCAGTTGACGGATCATTTGCGGGGCTTCTTCAGCGCTGGGCGATTGAATCACCGCCAGATCGAAGCTGTCATCGGCAAACCGCACCAGCGACTCACCGTCTTCTACAAACTGGATCAGGAACGCGGCAGGACCGCCGCTGCGGCGCGGCCAGCCATCGAGATAGCGCAACAGCGTCGGCTGGTGTTTGCCGCCAAGCAGGATCTTTGGGTTGCGCTGGGTGATATGTGCCGTGATCGGCGCGGGACGTGCTGGAGGGCGTAGTGCATTCATCGTGTCGTGTCTCTGCCTCAAAAGTCTGCATGGCAGGTGAGAGGCAACACCGAACCAGCGCTTTAGCGGTATTTCGAAGCCCTGTCCCGGCTTCTGGCGGCAACTGAAGAATAGTCACCTGGCGCCCCGCAAGTAGCTGTTTAAATCGGCGCATGAGCGGCATCCTAGAGAACGTGACCGGCCAGTGTCAAGAATCGGCCGCAACAAAAAAGGCCCGCACGATGCAGGCCTTTTGCTTGAGCCAGAGCGGTCAGCCGGCGATGGCGCGATCCACCGAAAGCTTGCCGGCACCTTCGATCAGCACCGCGATGCTGCCGCCGAGCAGCGCCAGGGCGAACTCGTATCCGTTATTGGCCATGAACAGGCCGTTGCTGATATGCACGGTGAAGATCGCCACCAGCGACAGG
This sequence comes from Pseudomonas bananamidigenes, assembly GCF_001679645.1. Classification (GTDB taxonomy): domain Bacteria; phylum Pseudomonadota; class Gammaproteobacteria; order Pseudomonadales; family Pseudomonadaceae; genus Aquipseudomonas; species Aquipseudomonas bananamidigenes. The sequence goes on from NZ_LRUN01000001.1 coordinate 123,418, forward strand.
AAGGTCAGACCCAGAGCCGCCGGGCGAACCAGCAGACCGATGATCAATGCCAGACCGGCGAAAAACTCGGTACCGCCCGCCAGCGTCGCCATCAGGTAACCGGGAGTCAGGCCGACGCTTTCCATGTATTGGGCAGTGCCCGCCAGACCGTAGCCACCGAACAGACCGAAAAGTTTCTGCGAGCCGTGGGCCGCGAAGATCACACCGACGGCAATGCGCAGAAGGGTCATGCCATAGCCGGCACGGGTAAACAGAACCTTGTTGATCAGAGTGCTCATGTTTGCGTTTCCTTGTTGTCAGAAGTGCTTGTTGGTTGGCCGCCATATTAATCAGTTAAATTTATGTTAAAAGCGCAAATATTCCGCCATAACAATCAATTTATTTGATCATTTGCGTGAGACAACTTTCTGTCCCCGGGGCTCCAACGACTCCCGCTCCCGGTCGAACGCCAAGTAATACTTGTTCACACTATTAACATAGCTGACGGCGCCCATCCCCACCTGCTCCATGGCAATGCGCTCGACCTGGAAAAACCACTGATTAGGGTTCAAACCACGGCGCCGGGCCTCGGCGCGCATCCCTTGCACACGCTCCGGGCCGATGTTGTAGGCAGCCAGCGTGAACGCCATGCGCTCACGCTCATTGAGCTTGGGACTGTTGAAGAACTTGCGGCGGATCATCGCCAGGTATTTGGCCCCGGCCTGCACATTCGCATCGAGATTCTGGATGTTGTTGACACCGACCCGTTGCGCGGCGGACGGCGTGATCTGCATCAGCCCGGTCGGCCCGGCACCGCTGCGGGCTGCGGGTTGCAAAGCCGATTCCTTGAACGCCAGCGCGGCCAGGTTGAGCCAGTCCATGTTCTGCGCCTCGGCATGTTTTTGCAGGGTCGGACGCAGTTTTTCCAGACGCTGTCGGTCAGCCTTGGCCAGCGGGTAGTGGACCTGATAGAGGCGACGATAGATTCGCAGAAACGCCGCATCTTCGTTTGACGGCGTTTTGTAGCCGGTGAGAAAGCGGTCGATGCTGGCCCGCAGCATCGAAGCATCGCGACGGACGAACCAGTACTCCTCGCCCGGTTCACTGATCGCCAACTGCCGGTCAAAACGCAGCTTGGGCAGGATCTTGCCCCAGCGCTCGGCAATCGGTTGCTCGACAATGGTCAGGTGGAAAATCCCGCCCTGGACCATTTCCAGCACGTCCTCGACCGCGAGCGTAGGGTCGACCCATTCGATCTTGATCGGCGCCAGTTTGTGCAGCGCCAGTTTCTGGTTGAGCTGGCTGACCGCCTCCCCCGCTGCACTGCCGGTGGGCAGGGCCAGAGTCTTGCCGGCCAGTTGCTCGGCTTTGGTGTAGCGCTTCTCGCCCTTGATGCCCACCAGTACCAGCGGCACATTGCTGGCGATCGGTTCACTGCTGGCAACCGCGTGCCCCGGTTGCAGATCGAGCAGCTCGCCTGGCGCCACCAGATCACCTTCGCCCCGCTGTAATGCGCCGAGCAGTTGATCCTTGGCTTTGGGAATGATCTTGAGCGTGATTTCCTGGCCGTCGCGGGCGTGGCCGTTGAGGTATTGCTCGAACGCGCGCAAGCGGTGGTACTCGACGCCGATGGTCTGCCCCTGGACTTCACCGGAACTGTTGCGGCTCTGGTTGACCAATACCCGCAGCACACGGCTGCTGCGGATCTCGCTCAGGTCGCGAACCTTGGCGGACGGTACGGCTTGCAGCGGCCCGGGCAGCCGCGCGACCGCCGATACCGGCAGCAGCAGCGACCCACACAGCAAGAGCAAAACCGAGGGACGAACCATCCACTCTCCGGAAAGAATACGGGGCGTTTTTACCGCTGAACGGTCGAAAAACACCGACGAAAACAGAGCGCCAGGAGCGCTGATAAAGTGCGAGAGACTGGCACAATGATGGCGATTGCGCCAATCCGTGCTGTCTCGCGGCCTCAACAGACAGTCATAAGCCGTTGTAGTTCTTGGCTTTTCTGATAAATCTACAGCTCTGATATGCTTTCCGGCCTTCGGCCCGAGGTAGCACCATGCAACTCATCGATATCGGCGTCAACCTGACCAACTCCAGTTTCGACGACAAACATCAAGCTGTGCTTGACCGCGCCTACGCCGCCGGAGTCTGCCAATTGGTGCTGACCGGCACCGCCGTCGACAGCAGTGAGCAGGCGCTGGAGTTATGCCGGCAGCTGGATCCGGACGGTCAGCGACTGTTCGCCACCGCCGGCATCCATCCGCATTCGGCCAGTGACTGGAACGCTGACAGCGCACGGCGTCTGCGCAGTCTGCTGCAGGAGTCGAATGTGGTGGCCGTGGGTGAATGCGGGCTGGACTTCAACAGAGATTTCTCGCCGCGCCCACAGCAGGAAAGAGTCCTCGAAGAGCATCTGGCCCTGGCCGCCGAGCTGCAATTACCGGTGTTCCTGCACGAACGTGACGCCAGCCAGCGTCTGCTGGAAATCCTCCGTGACTTTCGCGATCAATTGCCTGCCGCCGTGGTGCATTGCTTCACCGGCGAGCAGAAAGCGTTGTTCAGCTACCTCGATCTGGACCTTCACATCGGCATCACCGGCTGGATCTGCGACGAGCGTCGCGGCACCCATTTGCATCCGCTGGTGAAGGAGATCAAACGCGGTCGCCTGATGCTGGAAAGCGATGCGCCCTATCTGCTGCCACGGACACTGCGGCCAAAACCGAAGAATGGACGAAACGAGCCGGCGTACCTGACCGAAGTATTGCGCGAAGTGGCGTTGCATCGGAGGGAGACAGAAGAAGATCTGGCGGCCCATACCACCGCCTGCGCCCGGGCATTCTATGGTTTGCCTGTCCTGCCCTGAATCGCTGATGCAAGAGCAGGAATGCTTCACTTGTTGATGCATATCAAAACCCGGACACCCGAGTAGCGGCACAATGCTGGCACCTTGCCAAAACTGTTTCCGCTATCAGAGAAGACCTCCATGGGTGCCTGGCTTAGCAATATCTCGCTGAAATACAAATTCTGGGCGGTCAACGCGGTCGCCTTCGTCACCACCCTGTTGTTGGTCATGTATGCCGTGCAGCTCGAACAACAGGCCCGCAGCCACGTCGCGCAAACCTCGGCCCAGGCCCAGGCGCAGTTGCTCAAGGCCTGGCCGGCCGGACAGGCGCTGCCCAAATCCGATCAGGTGCTGACGTTCAAACGCGGTGAAGCGCCGCGCCTCAATGATCAACCGCTGCTGGAAATCAGCGAAGGCAACGGCTGGATCGAGATCAATCACCTGCCGTTGTTCGGCGAAAACCCGCTGCTCGGCGCCGAGGTATTCAGCCGTGCCGATGGCCAGCAAGTTGCGGTGATTGCTTACGCACCGAGCCTGAGCCAGGTGTTCAGCGAGCGCTTTGCCAACTATGCGGTCGCCGTGTTCATCCTGATGCTGGCAATGCTCGGCGCTTCGCAGTTGCTGATCCGCTTCCTGCTCAGCCAGCTCAATACGCTCAAGGACGTGATGCTGCACGTCGAGAAAACCGGAGACCTTTCGGCCCGGGTACCACTGGCCTGCAAGGATGAAGTCGGTCAGATGGCCAACGCCTTCAACGCGATGCAGGCCGGCTACCAGCGTGTGGTCACCACCGTGGCCAACACCGCACGGCAGCTGGACATCGGCGCGGCGCGACTGGCATCGAGCATGAACGAGGTGCGCCACGGCATGCTCGGTCAGCAAAGCGAAACCGATCAGGCTGCCACGGCCATCAATGAAATGACCGCCACCGTCTACCACATCGCCCAGCACGCCGGCGCCACCCGTGACCTGTCACAGACCGCCGACGGGCTGGCCGGCAGCGGTCAGCAAGTGGTCACCCGCGTGCAGCATTCGATCGCCGGTCTGTCCAGCGGCGTGCAGCAGACTGCCGAAATGATCCAGCGCCTGGCCGAAGACAGTCAGAAGATCAATGGCGTGGTCAGCGTGATCCACAGCATCGCCGAACAAACCAATCTGCTGGCGCTCAATGCCGCCATCGAAGCCGCCCGCGCCGGGGAGATGGGTCGAGGATTCGCGGTGGTCGCCGACGAGGTGCGCAACCTTGCCAAGCGCGTGCAGACGTCTACCGATGAAATCACCACCATGGTGTCAGCGTTGCAGGCCGGTACCCGCGATGCAGTGGATTTCATGCAGGAGAGTTCGTACAAGGCCGACGACTGTGTACAGCAGGCTCAAGAGGCCGGCGAAGCACTGGCTGAAATCACCGGGGCGGTGGCGCAGATGCGCGAGAGCAATACACAGATTGCCGTGGCCGCAGAACAGCAAAGTCAGGTGGCGGAGGAAATGAACCGCGCGGTGGTGAGCATCCGCGATGTTACCGAGAACACCGTGCAGCAGACAGTGGACTCAGCGACCACCAGTAATGAACTGGCGACCCTGGCCGGTGAACTCAACAAGGCGATAGGTCAGTTGAAACTCTAGGGACACCATCAGGAATGGCCATTGTCCCTATCAGCGCAATAGCCAACCTTGATTCGCCGCCCTGTCCGCCCGAGCCTATTCTTCAACCATGAATCGAACATGGATCGAGGAGCAACAACATGGGCAAACGTCACCCCAACCTTCCCGCGTGGCAATGGCGCGCGTACCCGGACAATCACCGGCACCCGACCAATCTGGTGCTGCACCTGATCGCCGTGCCGCTGTTCATTGTCGCGTTTCTGCTGATCGTCTCGGGCGTGTTCAGCCTCAGCCTGGCGAGCGTGGCGATTGGCGTGATCGGGATCGTCGCGGCGCTGGGTCTGCAGCGTCACGGCCACAGCCTGGAGGCGCAAGCCTCCGAGCCGTTCAGTGATCGCAAGGACGCCGTGTCGCGCCTGCTGGTCGAGCAGTTTCTGACCTTCCCGCGCTTTCTGCTCAGCGGCGGCTGGTACCGCGCCTGGCGCGAGCGCCACCGCCGTCATTGAGTCAGGCGAAAATCGTCACTGTCTGCCGACTCATCGCAATCAGCTCACCTTGAGCGCTCCACAGTTTCGCGGCGACATGACCATAACCGTCGGCGGCATATTCGATGTCCGCCAGATACTGGCACCATTCCAGCGTACTCAACGCCCGTAACGGCTGAACGAATTCGATGGTCCAGGTCAGCGTGCTGCCCGGCGCCGGCTTCTTCAGATACGGCAACAACGCAGGCGGCCAGGCATCGACCAGCGCCAGCAGGTGCGCCTCGTTGACCGGCTCTTCCTTCACATCCCCACGCAGCCGAACCCAACCGCCCATCAGCCGCGATCGGTTGCCGGTGAACGGCATGCCGCCGACACTCCAGCGCATGGCCAGATGACGCATGAATTCCGGGGTGACGCCTTTGAGGTAAGGCAGCTCCGGGCACTCGTCCCAGTGTTTCATCTCGGGTGCCGGATAGGCTTCGACCGCCACTTCCGAGGGGCGCGAAGCACCGAAGCTGCCTTGCACCATGGTCACCACCTGACCGTTCTGCACGGCCCGCCCCAGCACCTGAATGACCGCTTTGCCTTCACGCAGGATTTCCACTTCAAAGCTCACCGGTACTCCGGGCTCGACGGGACCGACAAAGGTGATTGCCAGCGAGCGCACCGGTCGCTCCGTCGGCACCCGCGCGCGCATCACCTCGTATTGCAGCGCCGCCACCAGCCCGCCGAAGCTGGCACGCCCCTGCCCCCACTCAGCCGGAATGACGACCTCCGGTTGGCGATGGACAGCATCGATCAGATCGCAAAAACGCATGGAAACCTCGGACACGAAAAAGGGAATGACCGGATCTTAACCAGCGCGGCAGAGCGGCGCAGCGTCCATTCCGGTCAAAGAGACTGACAGATAAGACACCTCACCGGGGCGTGAGATGGATTCAGGACTTGAAGCAGGTTGCGCTGAGTTTTTCCAGCACCCGATCAGCCTTGATCTCGGCCTTGATCATGGTCGCCTGCCAGGTGGCGACGCAGGGCTGCAGATCGGCCTCCTGCCCGGCTTTCGCCAGCCATTGCCAGCAATCATGCCAATCGCCCAATGCGCCCTGCGCGGACTTCAAACGCGCCAGCGCCGGCTTCGGCAGACGATCGAGTTCGGGATAGGCTTCGATGCCATAACGCACACGCTTGATCAACAGACGCAGACGGTGGCGGTCGTGGGCCGGATCGTGCAATGCCACATCGAGATTTTTCCACTGTTTGCCCAGGCGCTTTTCGATGCGTTTGCCCAGTTTATCGAGCAAACCCTGACGCTGGGAGGCCCGCAGGAAACGTGGAAAGGCATCGAGGATCATCAACAGCGAGGCCACTTCGGCGCTGGCCGCCAAGCTGGGGTAAGCCTCGGCCATCTGCGCCATCCGCCGCTGTGCAGCCACTGGCTGACCATGCTCGGTCAGCCAGGCCGCCAGCACTTCACGGTCACGCCACGGCGTGGTCAGTTGCCCCACCGCAGCCGCCGCATCTTCCAGCTGTTCGACACCGGGCAAACCACGCAACGGCCGCAACAGGCTGCGCAAACGGCGCACGGTGGTGCGCAAATCATGCAGCGCTTCCGGGTCGGTGCGTGCGGCCAGACGCGCCTGACAGGCCAGCAGCCTGACTTCCAGGCTCAGGACGTGAGCCACCAACCGGTCGACCAACGCAGACATGACTTGCTCCTGACTTCAATCCGTTACATGAGTGTGCGCCGGCATGGCTGGCCTGCCATTGCGCCACGTCAGCAGCTTAGCGCCCGGCACGGGATTCGCGAATGTAGAAACGCGCTTTCTCGGCTTTTTTGCTGCAACCCTCAAAGCCCTCGAATTGTTGCTGGGTCTTGGCCGCAGTCAGCAACGACAGGGCCTTGGAGTAACTCACGGTACCGGCAAATCCCTCGGCCTTGGCCAGATCCAGTTCATGCCACGCCGCATCGAGCTGACTGCCACAGCTGTCGCGGTAGGCGGTCTTGCCGGCGCAACCGGCCAATGCCAGGGCAATCAGGGGCACACAGATCCAGGCTTTCATCATTTACACCTCAAGATAGGTCAACAGTCGTGCAGTTAAGACGTTCGGGCGCAGGAAAAGTGCCTTGTGCCCCGTGAATCCACCGCATGGCAAAAGATAACGCCAGCGGGTCACGAAGTATCGAAAAAACGACGCCAGCGCCGTCCCGGACGACTGCGGCGATTGTCGCCCGACCCTCGATGGGTGCATTGTGGAAACCTGTCGGGGGAGGAAGTCTGATGAAAAAGCGTGTCGCACTCGTACTGGGTTCCGGTGGCGCCCGGGGCTATGCCCATATCGGGGTCATCGAAGAGCTCGAACGACGGGGTTACGACATTGCCTGCATCGCCGGTTGTTCGATGGGCGCGGTGGTCGGCGGAATCTACGCCGCCGGAAAGCTCGACGAGTACCGCAGCTGGATCGAAGGCCTGGATTACCTCGACGTGTTGCGGCTGGTGGACGTGAGTTTCCGCCTCGGGGCGATCCGTGGCGAAAAGGTCTTCGGCCAGATCCGCAAGATCGTCGGAGAAATCAATATAGAAGAACTGCGCATCCCCTACACGGCGGTCGCCGCCGACCTCACCAACCAGCAGGAAATCTGGTTTCAGGAAGGCTGCCTGCATCAGGCCATGCGCGCCTCGGCGGCGATTCCCAGCCTGTTCACCCCGGTGATGCAGGGTAACCGGATGCTGGTGGACGGCGGCATTCTCAACCCGTTGCCGATCGTGCCGGTAGTGTCGAGCCACTGCGATCTGATCATCGCGGTCAACCTCAACTCGACCAACCAGCGTCATTACAAGCTGCCAGTGATCCAGCGCCCCGCCGCATTCCGTACGCGCTTCGACAGCCTGATCAACTCATTGGGATCGAAGATGCCGTTCCGTCGCAAACAGGCCGAGCAACTGTTGCTGCTGGAACAGGAAGCCTTGCGAGCAGAAGCGGCGGATATCAATCCGTGGGTGGAAGGTGCGGAACCGGAAACCCAGCAACCCGCTGCCGCCCCCGAGCGTGACGGCGCACCGAAATCCGCCACCGGATCGTTCATCGTCGACAACGTCGGGCCTGCGTCATTGCTGGATCTGATCAACCAGAGTTTCGAGGTGATGCAGACGTCCCTGGCGCAGTACAAGATCGCCGGGTATCCGCCGGACATTCTGATCAACGTGCCGAAGCGGGTGTGCCGGTTCTTCGAGTTCTACAAGGCTCCCGAACTCATCGCACTGGGTCGCGAAATTGCCCGGGACACCCTCGACCGTTACGAGAGCGAGCAGAGCTAAATGCTGCTCTCGCTCAACAACCGATAACCGACACCCGCCTCGGTCACAATGAACCGTGGCCGGGTCGGGTCATCCGCCAGTTTCTGCCGCAGATGGCCGACGACGATCCGCAGGTAGTGACTGTCCTCGGTATGGGTCGGCCCCCAGATGTCCTTGAGCAATTGCTGCTGGGTAATCACCCGGCCCGGATGCCGCGCCAGTTGCGCCAGCACCGCGTATTCCTTGCGGGTCAAGGCGACTTCGACGCCGTCAAGCAGCACCCGGCGATAGGCCAGGTCCACGGTCAGCGGGCCGAAATTCAACGCGGCCTGCTGCGCTTCGCCGGCCGGCGCCTGACGCAACAACGCTCGCACCCGGGCGAGAAACTCCTGAATGCCGAACGGCTTGGTGACGTAGTCATTGGCACCGCCATCCAGCGCCTGGACCTTCTGCCCTTCGCCGGCACGCACCGACAGCACCAGTACCGGCGCCGTGGCCCACTCGCGAAACTCGCGCAGCACTTGCTGGCCATCCATATCCGGCAGGCCGAGGTCAAGCACCAGCAAGTCAGGCTTGTTCAGCGCCGCCTGGGCCAGGCCCTCGGCACCGGTGCCGGCTTCCAGCACCTTGTAGCCTTGTGAAGCGAGGCTGATGCGCAGGAATTTGCGAATCTGCGGTTCATCGTCGATGACCAAAATGGTCGCAGTCTGGCTCATGGGTTCACATCAATACAAAAGAGTGGCAAGAGAGTAGCGCAGGCAGGATCAGGCTTCACCGTCCATCCCCGGTTGCGTCTGCAAAGGCAGGTGCAGAGTGATGCAGGTGCCGCGACCGTCGATGCCCTCGCCGACACTGATCCGCCCGCCATGGGCACCGACCATGCCCTGACAGATCGCCAGCCCCAGGCCGGTGCCCTGTCCGCCACGATCACCCCGGGCGGCGGTGTAGAACATGTCGAAAATCTTCGCCCGCTCATCGATGGGAATCCCCGGCCCTTCATCGCTGACCGAGAAAAACACCTCGCTGTCATCCGCTCCGGCACGCAATTGCAGACGGCCATGGGACGGCGAGAAGCGTGCGGCATTTTCCAGCACATTGACCAGCGCCTGCTCGATCAGTGCGGCATGGACAAACAACAAGGGCAATTCGGCCGGTACATCGGTGCTCACCTGCAGCGACGACAACACGGCGCGCAGACGATTGAGGGCACTGCCGACGATGTCCGCCGGCGACACCCAGTCCCGCGCCAGTTTCAGCGCACCATGCCCAAGACGGGTCATGTCCAGCAGGTTCTGGATGTAACGGTCGAGACGTTCGGCTTCATCGCGGGTGCCTTCCAGCAATTCACGGCGATCCTCCAGCGCGATCGCTTCGCCGAGCGCCAGCAGGCTGTCGATGCTGCCGCGCATTGACGTCAGTGGCGTGCGCAGGTCGTGGGACACCGAGGCCAGCAAGGCACTGCGCAGTTGTTCGGTTTCGCCGTGCAGACGCGCAGCTTCGAGATCGTCAGCCAGTTGCGCCCGGGCCAGGGCCTGCGCCAGCGGCTGGCTCAATGCAGTCAGCAAGCGGCGGCGTTGCCCGCTCAATGTCTGGCCCTCTTTGGCGCACACACCGAGCAGCGCCAGCGGTCCATCCTCCACCGACAGCGGCCACCACCACCAGCGCCCGAACGGCAACGTGCCGGTGCCCATGCCGGCCGGTTGATCGTGTTGCCAGGCCCAGTCAGCAGCGGCGCGTTCGGATTCGGTGAATTGCAGCGGCCCGCCGGTCTCGACTTTCCAGCTGCCCTGCCCGTCGCGATCGAGCAGGCACACTTGCAGGTCGCTCCAGCCATTGAGGTGCTGTGCGGCAGCGCTGACCACGGCCTGACGGTCGGTGGCGGCGGTGAGCTTGCGCGACAGGTCGAGCAGCTCGGTGGTCTCTTCCTGGGTATCGCGCAACGCCTGCAATTGCCGACGCTGACGCGCCGCCAGATTACCGGTGAGTGCCGCCATCAGCAGGAAGAACAGCAAGGTCAGCACGTCTTCTTCGCGCTGAATGGCAAAGGAAAAATTCGGCGGGATGAACAGAAAGTCGTAGGTCAGGAACGACAACGCTGCACAGGCCAGCGAAGGCCCCAGGCTGCTGCGCACCGCGACCAGCAGCACGGCGGCAAGGAACACCAGCGAGATGTTCGGCAGCGGCAATACGCTCGACACCGCCCACGCCAGCGCACTGGCCAGAATGGTCGCCACCAGCGCCAGCGCATAATCGAACCACACCAGCGTCGGCGCCGTCCGCAGGCGTGGCGCGTGTTGCTCGTGATCGCTGTCCAGTACGTTGATTTCCAGGCCGTGGGACTGGCGCAGCAACCGTGCCGCCAGACCACCGCCGAACAGCCGTCGACGCAGACTCGGACGCGACTGACCGACCAGTACCAGACTGGCGCGGCGCTCGGTGGCGTGCTGGATCAGGGTCTTGGCCACTTCGCCGGCCCGTAGCAGCACCACTTCGCCGCCGAGGCGTTCAGCCAGTTGCTGGGCGCCTTGCAGGCGCAGACGCGATTGCTCATCGCGCACGCTGCCGTTGTCGACGTGCACCAGGCTCCACGGCAAATGCCGGCGCTGGGCGACACGGCTGGCGTGGCGCACCAATCGTTCGGCATCGGCATTACCGTCGACCCCGACCAGCAGGCGCCCGCGCACCGCCGGGGCGGCCTGACCGAGCTTGCGGTAGCCCTGAGCCAGATCGTTGTCGACCTGCGCCGCAGCGGTCTGCATCGCCAGTTCCCGCAACGCGGTGAGATTGGTTTGAGTGAAAAACGCATCGATCGCGGCCCGGGCCTGCTCCGGTACATAGACCTTGCCTTCGCGCAGGCGCTCGAGCAGTTCCCGGGGCGGCAGGTCGATCAGCAGCAGTTCGTAGGCTTCCTGCAAGACCCAGTCCGGCAGGGTTTCACGTACCTGCACACCCGTGATGCCGCGCACCTGATCGTTGAGGCTTTCCAGGTGCTGGACGTTGACGGTGGTGTAGACGTCGATGCCGGCGGCGAGCAGTTCCTGAATATCCTGCCAGCGTTTGGCGTGACGGCTGCCGGGGGCGTTGCTGTGGGCGAGCTCGTCCACCAGCACCAGTTTGGGTTTGGCGGCGAGCAGGCCGTCAAGGTCCATTTCCTCCAGCGTCACGCCACGGTATTGCGAACGCACCAACGGCAGTTGCGGCAGGCCGCCGAGCAGCGCTTCGGTTTCGGCGCGGCCGTGGGTTTCGACCACGCCCGCAATGACTTTCACGCCCTGGCGCAGCTGGCTGTGAGCGGCCTGCAGCATGGCGTAGGTCTTGCCAACGCCCGGCGCAGCGCCGAGGAAAACCTTGAGCCGGCCGCGTCCGTCGCGGGGCAGTTCTGCTAACAGCGCGTCGGCGCGGCCGGAGTCACTCATGCTTGAAGCTCTCTTCCTGAAGGATGATCGTTCCCACGCTCTGCGTGGGAATGCAGCCCGGGACGCTCTGCGTCCCATCCACTAAAGTTTTTCCAGCGCCATGTTCAACGCCAGCACATTCACCACCGGTGGCCCCACCAGCGGCTGTTCGATGTGCGCGTCGAGCAACTGCTGCAAGGTCGCCACCGGTACGTTGCGCGCGGCGGCAACACGCGCCAGTTGATAGGCAATCGCCGCCGGTGGCAAGTGCGGATCGAGACCGCTGCCGGAGGTAGTCAGCAACGCCAGCGGCACCGGGCCCTGACCGGGTACCTGCAGCTTGTTGGCGTCATCGATCACCCGAGTGGCCAGCGCCGGATTGCTCGGCGACAGGTTGCTCGCGCTGCTGGAAACGGTGGCAAAGGCACCGGCCGAAGGACGTGGATGAAACCACGCATCGCCGACAAAATCCTGAGCGATCAGCGACGAGCCGCGCACCTTGCCTTCGGCGTCGCGCACCAGACTGCCGTTGGCCTGCTCGGGAAAGGCGACCTGGGCAACGCCAGTCACCACCAGCGGATACGCAACGCCGGTGACCAGGGTCATCAGCACCAGCAGGCTCAGGGCCGGACGTAACATTGTGGACATTTCAAAATCCTCGAATTCGTGCTTGAAGCGGTGTGCCCGGCACACCGCTGTTCAGGTTCAAACCAGATGCAACGCCGTCAACAACATGTCGATCGCCTTGATCCCCACGAACGGCACCAGAATCCCGCCCAGGCCATAGATCAGCAGATTGCGTCGCAGCAGCGCCGCCGCACTCGCAGCCTGCACCCGCACGCCACGCAAGGCCAGCGGAATCAGCACGACGATAATCAGGGCGTTGAAGACGATGGCCGACAGAATCGCGCTCTGCGGGCTGTTCAAGTGCATGATGTTCAGCACGCCCAGTTGCGGGTAGATCGCCGCGAACAGTGCCGGCAGGATCGCAAAGTACTTGGCCACGTCGTTGGCAATGGAAAAGGTCGTCAGCGCGCCACGGGTCACCAGCAGTTCCTTGCCGATCTGCACCACGTCCAGCAGCTTGGTCGGATCGCTGTCGAGGTCGACCATGTTGGCCGCTTCGCGTGCTGCCTGAGTGCCGTCGTTCATCGCCATGCCGACGTCGGCCTGAGCCAGCGCCGGAGCATCGTTGGCACCGTCGCCGCACATCGCGACCAGGCGACCGTCGTTCTGCTCGTGACGGATGCGTGCCAGTTTTTTCTCCGGAGTCGCTTCGGCCAGTACGTCGTCGACGCCTGCTTCAGCGGCAATCGCGGCAGCGGTCAGCGGGTTGTCGCCAGTGACCATCACCGTGCGAATCCCCAGCTTGCGCAACTCGGCGAAACGCTCACGGATGCCCGGCTTGACCACGTCTTTCAAATGGATGACTCCGAGCAGTCTGCCGTCGGCGCAGACCAGCAACGGCGTGCCACCGCTCTGGGCGATCTTGTCGATTTCACGGGACAGCGCCGGCGCCAGATCCTTGCGTTGTTGACCGAGGAACGCTAGCAGCGAATCCACCGCGCCCTTGCGGAACACACGGCCCTGATAGTCGACACCGGACAAGCGGGTTTCCGCGCTGAACGGAACGGCAGTCAACGCTTCAGGTGCGGGCTCCGGCTGCGGATTGGAACCGCGCAAATATTCGACGATGGACTTGCCCTCGGCGGTTTCATCGGCAAGCGAAGCGAACAGCGCACCTTCGGCCAACTCTCGGGCATTCACGCCCGGCGCGGCATACACCGCACTGCAACGACGGTTGCCGAAGGTGATGGTGCCGGTCTTGTCCAGCAGCAGTACATGCACATCACCCGCCGCTTCCACGGCACGACCGGACTTGGCAATCACGTTCAGACGCACCAGACGATCCATCCCGGCGATACCGATGGCCGACAGCAGACCGCCGATGGTGGTCGGAATCAGCGTGACCAACAGCGCCACCAGGAACACCAGCGGCAGGCTGCCATTGGCGAAGTGGGCGAAAGGTTGCAGGGTCACGACCACCAGAAGAAAGATCAGGGTCAGGCCGATCAGCAGGATGTCCAGCGCCACTTCGTTAGGGGTCTTCTGACGTTTGGCGCCTTCGACCAGTGCGATCATGCGGTCGAGGGTCGATTCCCCCGGGTTGGCGGTGATCTTCACCAGCAACCAGTCGGACACCAGCCGGGTGTTGCCGGTGACAGCGGAACGGTCGCCGCCGGATTCGCGGATCACCGGCGCCGACTCACCGGTAATCGCCGCTTCGTTGACTGCCGCGATCCCTTCAATGACTTCGCCGTCACCGGGAATCATCTCCCCGGCTTCGACGCGCACCACATCACCCTTGCGCAGACTGGCAGCCGGTACTACCTGAAAGCTGCCGTTGGCCAGTTTGCGCCGGGCGCTCAGCCCTTCGCTGCCGGCCTTGAGACTGTCGGCGCGGGCCTTGCCGCGACCTTCGGCCAGTGCTTCGGCGAAGTTGGCGAAGATCACGGTGAACCAAAGCCACAGCGCGATCTGCGCCGCAACAAAGGTCGGCACGATGGTGTCCGGAATAAAGCACAGCACGGTGGTGAAAATCGCGGTCAGTTCAACCACCAGCATCACCGGGGAGCGCACCAGTTGACGCGGGTCGAGCTTGACGAATGCTTGCACCAGCGCCGGACGCCACAAGGCGCTGATCGCGGTTTTGGGGGCTTCTGCCGACTTGGCGGCTACCGCCGGTTTTGAAGCGGGAACATGCATATTCATGATGGATTCCTTAGAAGCCCATGCTCAGGTGTTCAGCGATCGGGCCCAAAGCCAGGGTCGGCAGGAAAGTCAGGCCGCCGACCAGCAAAATGGTCACGGTCAGCAGGGTCACGAACAGCGGGCCGTGGGTCGGAAAGCTGTTCTGGCCGATCGGTGCGGTTTTCTTCATTGCCAGGCTGCCGGCCAGAGCCAGTACCGGAAGGATGTAGCCGAAGCGACCGATCAACATGCCCAGACCGAGCATCAGGTTGTGGAACGGGGTGTTCGCACTCAGACCACCGAACGCCGAACCGTTGTTGGCACTGGCCGAGGTGTAGGCGTACAGCAACTGGCTGAAACCATGGGGGCCGGGGTTGCTGATGGTGGCCGCCGGGCCAGGCAGGGCAGCGGCAATCGCGCCCAGCACCAGCACGCCGACCGGCATCACCAGCAAGGTCACGACCAGCAGTTGCACCTCACGGGCCTGGAGTTTCTTGCCGAGGTATTCCGGCGTACGGCCGATCATCAGACCTGCGAGAAACACCGCGATCAGCACGTTGAGCAACATGCCGTAGAGACCGGCACCCACGCCGCCGAAGATCACTTCGCCGACCATCATGTTGACCAGCGCCACCATGCCGCTGAGCGGGTTAAGGCTGTCATGCATGCCATTGACCGACCCGTTCGATGCAGCGGTGGTGGTCACCGACCAGAGCACGGTGGCGGTAGTGCCGAAGCGCGATTCCTTGCCTTCCAGCGGGGCGGTCTGTTCGACGGCCACGTTGTTCAGGGCCGGGTTCGGCTGATACTCGGCCCACAGCGAAGTGGCGCCGCCGATCAGGAACAGCGCGAGCATGCAGCCGATGATGGCGCGGCTCTGACGCAGATCCTTGACGTAGTGGCCGAAGGTGAACACCAGCGCCACCGGGATCAGGATGATCGAAGACACTTCGAACAGATTGCTCCACGCGGTCGGGTTTTCGAACGGATGCGCCGAGTTGACGCCAAAGAAGCCGCCGCCGTTGGTGCCCAGTTGCTTGATCGCAATCTGGCTGGCCGCAGGGCCCAGTGGAATGACCTGATCGACGCCTTGCAGCGTCACCGCGTTCACGTATTGCGCGAAGGTCTGCGGCACGCCCTGCCACACCAGATACAGCGCCAGCACCAGGCACAGCGGCAGCAGACCGTAGAGGGTGGCACGGGTCATGTCGGCCCAGAAGTTGCCCAGGGTCCTGGCGGATTTGCGACCGATGCCGCGGCACAACGCGACCAGCACGGCGAGGCCGGTGGCGGCGCTGACGAAGTTCTGCACCGTGAGGCCGACCATCTGGCTCAGGTAACTGAGGGTCGCTTCACCGCTGTAGGACTGCCAGTTGGTGTTGGTCATGAAGCTGACGGCGGTGTTGAACGCCTGGGTCCACTCCTGGCCCGGCAGGTTTTGCGGGTTCAGCGGCAAGTGATCCTGGAACAACAGGATCGCGAACAACAGCAGAAAACCCGCGAGGTTGAACGCCAGCAGCGCCAGCGTGTACTTCTGCCAGCTCTGCTCGTCCTGCGGATTGACCCCGGCAATGCGGTAACAGCCGCGCTCGACCGGGCCAAGAATCGGCGTCAGCCAGGTGCGCTGACCTTCCATCACCTTGTAGTAGAACCGCCCGAGGAACGGCGCCGGCAGCAACACCAACGCGAAAAACGCGAGGATCTGCCAATAGTCATAACTGTGCATAACCGCTCCTAGTTCCGATCCGCGCGCAACAGCGCAACCAACAGATAAATGAACAGCCCCGCTGCCAGCAGCAGGGACACCCCGTCCAGAACGCTCATGGAAGATCTCCGTGTTACGGCGTATTGCCGCGTGTGGAGGCATTGTCGAAAAGGAGGCTGTAAAGGAACGAGACCGAGGCTGCGGGCGGCGCATAAAGAAAGCGTAAAGAGTGGGTTTATGCGGGCTTTACAACAGGTTTCTGCCCCGTCAGGCCGGGCCTCTCCGCGAGCCGGCTCGCTCCCACACGTTGAAATGCATTCCCCTGTGAGAGCGAGCCTGCTCGCGAAGACGGCATAACCGTCAACATCGCACTCAACTAGCGCACAAAAAGCAGTTATTGCGCCGCGAACATCCCCGATACGACAGCTTTCAACTCATTACGACTTGTTTCACAGCAATGGCACGCCCACTGCACATGCCCCTCACCCGAAGCTTTCCAAACCGTTCAGGGAGCAAACGCATGAACACACAACTCAAACCCACGCTGGGCACTTTGCACCTGTGGGGCATCGCCGTCGGGCTGGTGATTTCCGGGGAGTATTTCGGCTGGAGCTATGGCTGGGGTGTCGCGGGAACACTGGGCTTTCTGGTGACCTCGTTCATGGTCGCGACCATGTACACCTGCTTCATTTTCAGCTTCACCGAACTGACCACGGCGATCCCGCACGCGGGCGGGCCGTTTGCCTACAGCCGTCGGGCATTCGGTGAAAAAGGTGGATTGATTGCAGGACTGGCGACGCTGATCGAATTTGTCTTCGCCCCACCCGCAATTGCCCTGGCAATCGGCGCCTATCTCAATGTGCAGTTTCCGGCCCTCGATCCGAAACACGCCGCGGTCGGCGCGTACATCGTCTTCATGGGGTTGAACATCCTTGGTGTGAAACTGGCTGCGACCTTCGAGTTGATCGTCTGCGTGCTGGCCGTCGCCGAGTTGCTGGTGTTCATGGGCGTGGTCGCACCGGCCTTCAGTTTCAGCAACTTCGCCCTTAATGGCTGGGCCGGCGCGGACGTGTTTGGCGCACCGGCGATTGCCGGCATGTTCGCAGCCATTCCATTTGCGATCTGGTTTTTCCTTGCGATTGAAGGCGCGGCCATGGCGGCCGAAGAAGCCAAGGACCCGAAACGCACGATTCCCAAGGCCTACATCAGCGGCATCCTGACTCTGGTGCTGCTGGCGATGGGCGTGATGTTCTTTGCCGGTGGCGTCGGCGACTGGCGCGCCCTGTCGAACATCAACGACCCGCTGCCACAAGCAATGAAAGCCGTGGTCGGCGACAACTCCGGCTGGCTGCACATGCTGGTGTGGATCGGCCTGTTCGGTCTGGTGGCGAGTTTTCACGGGATCATTCTCGGCTACTCCCGCCAGTTCTTCGCCCTCGCCCGCGCCGGTTACCTGCCCGCCTCGCTGGCGAAACTGTCGCGCTTCCAGACGCCGCACCGGGCGATCATTGCCGGCGGCGTGATCGGCATCGCGGCGATCTACAGCGACGGCCTGATCAACCTCGGCGGCATGACGCTCACTGCCGCAATGATCACCATGGCCGTGTTCGGCGCCATAGTGATGTACATCATGAGCATGCTCAGCCTGTTCAAACTGCGCAAAAGTGAACCGAACCTTGAGCGGACTTTCCGTGCGCCGTGCTACCCGTTGATCCCGTTCATCGCGCTGGTGCTGGCTGTGGTGTGCCTGCTAGCGATGGCCTGGTTCAACGCACTGATTGGCTTGATTTTCCTGGGTTTCATGGCCGTCGGCTTCGGCTACTTCTTGCTCACGGGGCAATTGCGTGCGAACGCGCCGGCGGACGCCATGCTGACCGGGCTTTGACCGCCCCGGGCATAACCGGCCTAGAATGGAACCACTGCGATTTCCCATCGCTCAAACGTGGTAAGCAGCATCGCCGGCAAAATCCTCGCCGGTCGAGCTGTCATTAAGGAGAGCCGCTATGCCCTGGTATGCCTGGTTGATTCTGGTCGTTGCAATCGGCTCGATCGTGGGGGGGCTGATGATGCTGCGCGACACCGCCAACAAGGTCGAACTGACCGAAGAACAACGTCAACGTGTTGCCGAGCGCAATGCCGAAGCGGACATCAAGGACGCGCAGGATCGCTGACCGAAAACCCCGCCAGAATCGGCGGGGTCTGTTTTTGACGGCGGTTATTGTTCCCATTCGGCCTTGGCAATGTGTAAACCATGCAGGCCTTTGTATGCCGCGCGTTCCGGCGAACTCCAGCCTTCGAGCAGCGAATCCTCCAACCGATAGATTTCCACCCCCAACGGGCGGCACACGCTCAACGGATCCTGTGCATCCGGCCCCCACATCGCCAGTGACAGATCCCCGCCGGGGCACGTCGACAATGCACACAGCAAGTCGATTTCCGCGAAGAACTCCAGGTAGTCGCCCTTCTGTGCCGGACAGGCCTTCATGAAATACAGGTCATCGTGATTCAGGCCCGTGCACTGGAAGATGTTCAACACGTCGTGCACGTCGAATTCGGTCAGACCGTGCGGCAGCACGGCACGGGTCAGATTGGAGTGGCAATGATGATGGAAGTCTTCGCCGGTGAGCATCTTGTTCACGTAGGGATCACAGCGTGTACCGAGTAAATCGTGCAGGCGTCCTCCGTGTTCGTCGATGCCGTAACCGGCCAGGCTGTCATCGGTGATGGTCACCAGTGGCCGCAGAAACGGCAGATTCGACCAGAGGCGATCATGAGTGCTGACATGCGCACCTTGCAGTTGGCGGGTGCGCGCCGCCCACATCCGTTCGCGGGGATCGTGGGCATTCCACACATTGAAGTCGCCCACCTGTGGCCCCACCGGTGTGGTGACACGAAACACATGCCCCGCCGGAACATGCCAGGCGCGGCCGGTGCGGATCGGCACTTCGAATTGTTCGATCAGGGTTCGCGCCTCCTTTCTGTCGCGAATCCGTTCGTAGAACGCAGTGTTGACCTGCAAGGCCGAGCCTTTACTGACCTGATAGGCGGCCGGATAGTCTTTGAACATGGTTCTCCTGCTCCTTCGGTGATGGCAACTTTGTGAGCTGCAACCACTATCCGTGCCAACCCGTTGCTGGCTGTACGAACAAGTTGGATTCTCCGGCAGGCTTTTTAGAAGTAGAAGTACAGTCACCATTCAATTTTCATTGGTTAAAATGGTGGTCCTGTTGCGGAGAGTCTAGATGCGTTACTCGCAAGATCATAAAGCCCAGACCCATCAACGCATTATCAAGGAAGCGTCAGAGCGGTTCCGCAAGGACGGCATCGGCGCGACCGGCTTGCAACCCTTGATGAAAGCGCTGGGGCTGACCCACGGCGGCTTTTATTCGCATTTCAAATCCAAGGACGACCTCGTCGAAAAGGCCCTGCAAGCGGCCGGTGAGCAGGTCGCGGGGTTGTGCGCGGAGATCTTCGCGCAGGAGAATCCGCTGGCGCTGTTCATCGATACCTATCTGTCCGAATGGCACCAGACCAGCCCTCATGAAGGCTGCCCGCTGTTGACCATTTCTTCGGAGCTGGGGTTGCGCGGACAACCGAGCCCGACCAGCGATGCCGTGCTGAAGGCGCGTCTGGATCAGATCCGGAACACCCTCGAAGGCGAGAACGCCGCCGAGCGCAGCATCGTCATCATGGCAACACTGGCGGGTGCGCTCCTGCTCTCACGCAGCGTCGCGGATGCCGGGTTCGCCGAACAGATCCTCGACGTCACCCGCGAACACCTCAAGCGCTCCGAAGACTAAGCCTGCCAGCGCTTGAACAGCACGCTGGCATTGACCCCTCCGAAACCGAAGCCGTTGGACAGCGCGTATTCGATCGGCATTGACCGCGCCTGACCGTGGACGATGTCCACGCCCACGCTGGCCGGATCGGGGTTGTCCAGATTGAGGGTCGGCGGCACGGCCTGGTCGCGGATCGCCAACAGCGTGAAGATTGCTTCCAGGCCTCCCGCCGCACCCAGCAAATGCCCGGTCGCAGATTTGGTCGAGGTCACGGCGATTGAGTTTTTCGCTCCAAACACCGACTTGATTGCAGCCAGTTCACCCAGGTCACCAACCGGCGTCGAGGTCGCATGCGCATTCAGATGCTGCACCTGATCCGGCGCGATGCCGGCCTGAGCCAGCGCCAACGTCATGGCTCGCCGGGCACCGCTGCCGTCTTCCGGCCCGGCGGTCAGATGATAGGCATCGGCGCTGGTGCCGTAGCCGACCAGCTCGGCCAATGGTTGCGCACCGCGTGCCAGTGCATGCTCCAGCGACTCGATCACCAGCAGACCGGCGCCCTCGCCCATCACGAAACCGTCACGCCCGCTGTCGAACGGCCGCGATGCGCGTTCGGGTGTATCGTTGTAGCCACTGGAGAGCGCCCGCGCCGCTGCAAATCCGGCAAGGCTGACACGGTCGATGCATGCTTCCGCCCCCCCGCACACGGCAATGTCAGCCTCGCCGGCACGAATCAGTCGAGCGGCGTCACCGATCGCCTGCACACCTGCAGCACACGCGGTGACCGGTGCACCAAGCGGCCCCTTGAGTCCGTGCTGGATCGACACATGACCCGCCGCGAGATTGACCAGAAACGATGGAATGGTGAACGGCGACAAGCGTCGCGGACCACGGCTGTCAGTTGTGCGCACGGCATCGGCAATCGCGCCGAAGCCGCCGACACCTGAACCGATGATGGTGGCCGTGCGTTCCTGAGCTTGAGATTCCGCTGGGTGCCAGCCCGCCTGTTCAAGCGCCTGCCGTGCAGCCTCCATCGCGAACAGAATGAAACGATCCATTTTCTTCTGTTCTTTGGGCGGCGTGGCGCGATCCGGATCGAAACCCGCTTCGGCGTCTTCTTCCACCGTCGGTACCACGCCGCCGACCCGGGTCGCAGATCGGCGATGACCGCTTCCGGCAGATTTCGCAATCCTGAACGCCCGGCCAGCAAGCGCTGCCAGACGACTTCAACATCACTGCCCAGGGGCGACACCAGGCCCATACCCGTGACAACTACTCGACGCTGATCCATATCGGGTTGACCTCTCACGACTCGAAAGTCTTTTACTTGTATCGGCTGGCCGCCGAGCTGTGGGACAGATTCGGCGCCATCACATGACGTGCAGCAACAAAGGCTTGCCATTCACCGGCATCGGGCAGCGAAGGAATCGTCACGAGTTCGCCCTGATCCAGACCTGACAGCGCCGCATCCACCATCTCACCCGCCTCCATGACCATCTCCGCAGGAATACCGCTGGCATCAAAACCAGAACGTTCCCAGATTTCGGTGCGGGTTACCCCCGGCAATACCGCTTGAACCTTGACACCGGTACCTTCAAGCTCGGTATTGAGCGACTGAGTGAGGCTCAACACGTAGGCCTTGCTTGCACTGTAGGTGGCATTGAAGCGCTCGGGGAACAAGGCGACCACCGACGCGATATTGATGATCGTGCCACGCCCGGCGCTGGTAAATGCCGACGCCGCGGCGGCGGCCAGGCGGGTCAGGGTTGTGACATTCAACTGAATCAGTTGCTCCAGTACCTCGGGATCGGCATTGGCCAGCAAGCCATTGACTGCCACCCCCGCGTTGTTGACCAGCAGGCTGATACTGGAATCGCTGCGCAGGCGCTGCTCAAGCTTGAGCACTTCATCCTTCTGCGTCAGATCGGCCTTGAGCACTTCGACCTGAACACCGTGTGCTTCTCGCAGTTTGCTCGCCGCGGACTCCAGACGCTTCTGATCGCGAGCCACCAGCAACAGATCAAATCCACGTGCCGCCAATCGCTCGGCATACACCGCACCAATGCCGGAAGAAGCACCCGTGACAAGCGCCGTACCTTGGGATTTCGGGGAATTCATGACGATACTCCTGGAGTGCTTGAGAAATGAGCGACCGCTGAAAGCAGATGGCTTCAGTGGTGACTGAAATTATTATAGGCATAATCTAGAAGCAATATGATAGCCGTAATTTTCCATTATCGACGGAAAGGGTGTCGTGCTTCTGCGAGGTACCAGGAACCGGGAAGCAAAAAGGGCCGGTCAATGACCGGCCCCTTGGCGTTGAACAATCAGCTTAGTTCACTTCCAGCTTGTCGCGATTACGATCCAGGATCGCCTTGCCGATCCCCTTCACTTCCAGCAATTCATCCACCGACGCAAACGGCCCATTTGTTTCACGATAAGCAACAATTGCCTTCGCCTTGGCCTCGCCCACGCCTGCCAGTTCCTTTTGCAGAGTGGCCGCGTCGGCACTGTTCAGATCAACTTTCTGATTTTCAGAAGCGGCTGAAGCGTCCATCACCACAGGCGCCTTGTTCGCTTCGGAAGACGCCAGGGGCGCAGCAACAGCGGCAATCGAGGCGCTGGTCAGCAAGGCAAAAATCAGGGAATAGAAATATCCGGTACGCATAAGTGACGCTCCATCATCAATTGGGAAAGCAGCTTTTCCGAAGCTGCTCTCCAAAATTAGGCGATGATGGGAGCCTGTCAAAAACGTGTCCGTTACAGGATGTGAAACAATCAGGGTTCAAGACGGCGCTGCTGATGAATCCAGTCGACGATCTCACCGTCGGGGGTATAACCGCTGACGGTTTCACGCAGAAGCTGACGGACCCGAGAGTAATCGTCCGCGTCGACAGCCGCGAGCAGTTCTCTCAACCGGGATTTAAGAACTTCCCACGGCAAGTGATCCTCGTTGGCGGTCATGATCATCGGATGCGGCGTCGCGGCAACGTTGTCGCCAATCAGCAGCTCCTCATAGAGCTTCTCACCGGGACGCAACCCCGTGAACTCGATAGAAATATCGCCCTGTGGATTGCGTTCGGAACGAATGCTCAAACCGGACAGATGAATCATTTTCTCGGCCAGTTCCACGATTCTCACCGGCTCACCCATATCCAGCACGAACACATCGCCGCCCTGCCCCATGGAGCCCGCCTGAATTACGAGCTGGGCGGCTTCCGGGATCGTCATGAAGTAGCGGGTGATTTTCGGATGGGTGACCGTCAGCGGACCGCCGGACTTGATCTGACTGTGAAACAGCGGGATTACGGAACCGGATGAGCCCAGTACGTTGCCGAAACGGACCATGGTGAAACGGGTCTTGTTGACGCGGGAAACATTGGCCTTGTCGCCGAACAACACCGGCGCGACTTCACGACTCAAAGCCTGAAGCGTGAGCTCCGCAAGGCGTTTGGTGCTGCCCATGACATTGGTCGGACGGACAGCCTTGTCAGTCGAGATCAGCACAAAATTCGAAACGCCCGACTGCAGCGCCGCTTGCGCCGTGTTGAGCGTGCCGATCACGTTATTCAACACGCCTTCGGCGATGTTGTGCTCGACCATCGGCACATGCTTGTAGGCCGCCGCATGATAAACGGTGTCGACCTTCCACGTTTTCATCACATCCAGCAGCTTGTCCTGATGGCGGATCGAGCCGAGAATCGGCAGCAAACGAACAGGGGTCGACTCGCGACTGCCACGTTGTTCGAGCTCAGACAGAATGCTGTAGAGATTGAACTCGCTATGATCGAACAGCAGAAGGGTCGTCGGCCGCAACGAAAATATCTGCCTGCACAGTTCTGAACCGATGGATCCTCCCGCGCCGGTGACCATCACCGTCTTGCCCTTGATGCAGCGCTCGAGCAGATCCGGCTGGGCCGGCACTGCGTCACGCCCCAGCAGGTCGGCAATATCGACCTCTTGAATGTCCTCGACTTTTACCCGACCACTGGCCAGGTCAGTAAAGTTGGGAACGCTGCGAACGTGCAGCGGGAAACCTTCCAGGAGGTTGAGAATTTCCCTACGGCGGGCACGTGTCGAGGAAGGCAGCGCAAGCAGAATTTCCTGGGCCCCGGTGACGTCGATCATCTGCTGGATATGCTTGGGCTTATAGACCTGCAGGCCGGAAATGGAACGGTCAGAGATACCCGGATCATCGTCGATGAATGCCACGGGGCGCAGTACACGGCCCATGCGAAGTGCCGCGACCAACTGATTGCCCGCCACGCCGGCACCGTATACCGCCACCTTGGTCAGCCCGTCGTCACGGCTGGTGAACGGCACGTGCTGGGCTGCGGTAAACCAGTCACCCATGAAATACTGGCGCATGCACAGGCGCAGACCGCCGATAATGACAAGGCTGAGCCACCAATAGTTGAAAATGATGGAGCGGGGAACCACGGCCTCGTGGTTGCTGTACCAATAAACCACCAGCGCCAGGATCAGCGATGAAAGACTGACGGCCTTGACGATCGCGATCAGCGCATCGTTACCGAAGTAACGCATGACTGCACGGTACATTCCGAAACGGATGAAAAGCGGGATTGCAACGATCGGGGCACTGACGAACAACCAGAAATGTACTTTAAGCGGGTTGTACATATCGTCGATGCCGAGCCGGACGATGAACGCAAGCCAAAGAGAACCCCAGACCAGAAACACATCTGTGGCAACTTGAATCAGTCGTTTTTGCCTGCGTGGCAAACCTAACAAAAAGGCGCGTAATTTATCCATAAACCTCAACCGATCAGGCACATTGGCCCACTTAATCCGCCTTCATTGTACGTAATAATTAGAGGCCAGACGGATTTTGTCTAACGATCATTGCCCCGCACAGTTTTGACTTCAGACTCACCCGCATGAAACTTTACCGCCAGAACCAGCAATGGCACATAGGCAATTATCAGGCTTGCCGCTCCATCCAGCCCCGCCACTACTACGGCGATGGCAACCGGCAGTAGCCACAGCACATTGATCAACGCCACGGCAATGGTCACCGGCAAATGCCTTCCATAAACCCGCGAGGCGTACTGGTAGGCATGGCTTCGATGAGCTTCGTAGACCTTCTCGCCTCGCAGCAAACGCCTGAGCAACGTAAACGTCGCATCGACGATAAACACGCCCGGCAGGATCAGCCATGCCCACAAGAGATCCGGGCTGAGCGATGCCGCCTGTAGTGCAAAGACCCCCAAAATAATTCCCAGAAATCCGCTTCCGGCATCACCCATAAAAATTTTTGCCGGTGGAAAATTCCAGACCAGAAACCCCAGGACCGCCATTGCCAACAGCAATGGCGCCCAGACAAAGCCCTCATGACCGGTGATCCAATAGAGAAGGCAGGCTGAGCCACAGACAGTGATTGCCTCGACGCTGGCCAAGCCGTCGATTCCGTCCATGAAATTGTAAAGGTTCAACATCCATACCAGATAAAAAAGTGCGAAGACATTGCCAACCCAGCCTGGATTCAGGGTCATACCAAACACTTCCACCGGTGCCAGTCCGCCGGTCCACCACAACACCCAGGCCGCCGCAGCAAAATGGCCGAGCAGACGCCAGCGAGCCGCAATATGGCCATGATCATCCATGAATCCAATCACAGCCACCAAGCCGCCCGCACCGGCAGCGCCCAGAAAAAAGCCGGAATCGATCAACCCTGCTGACCACATTGCCACCAGGCCAGACAAAAAGGTCACGACGATCGATACCCCTCCGCCACGCGGAGTGGGAACAGTGTGAGAGCTGCGATCATTCGGCACGTCGAGCATGCTGCGGGCCAACGCATATCGGCGAAGGCCGGCAGTCAATGCAAATGAAAGGCCGCAGATAGCAGGTATGAGCCACCAGAAAGTCATCGAGTACATCACTCCAAAAGGTAAAACGTGTCACACGTGATGCCCCACGCTCTCTTTGATGAAACAAGTGAGCAGGCAAATGAGGGGAGACGGCGGCAGGCCGCGCCCGGTGCACCAAAACGGCTTAGGATACACGACGGATTGTCCCTCGGATGGCTGCCAGCAATCGTCGTGAGTAGCGGACGGGTTGTTTTTGCAGGTTTTCGTGCAGAAGGCCACGAACGAAAAGGATGACGCGAGCTACCTTGCAGATTAAGATTACGGGCTTTTTTTCGAAATGATGGGCGACAGCCGACGGCTGACGTCTCGAGGGACTTTAAATGGTATTTTTTCCAGTATTTCTTTCGGTTGTCTTCGTAGTGCGCAACCAATCTAACCATATTGGAAGTATCCTGGCAGACGCAGTTGAACGGATGTCCACGCTCGTTAGCGACTATGAACTTATTGTTGTCGATAATGCTTCGGATGACGATAGTATATCGATACTAAAAAACCTGACTGGCGAAAACGGCCTGCCTAACTTGCAAGTCTATGCACTGACCAAAGAGGTCGATGCCGATACCGCATCGTGGGCTGGCCTGGAAAATGCCTTGGGCGATTTCGTCGCGGTGATTGATCCGCTCGTTGATGACATCGCTTTCTTGCCTGAAATGCTCGACAAGGCCGTCAGCGGTGCAGATGTGGTTTTTGCCAAGAACAAACAGAAACCCGCACAAAGTCTCGCTTATGAAGTCGCCTATTCGGTCTTCAACAAAGTCTACAAATCGTTCAACGGCATACATCTTGCCACCGAGGCGCCGCAATATCGGGTGCTCAGCAAACGCGTCATCAATTTCATCCTGCAACACCCTCAACCATCCGTAACCTATCGCCACCTCCCGGCGACAGGCGGTTTTGCCCGTGCCAATCTGAACTACAGTTCCAGCCCCCGGGTTACACAGAAAAAACGACTGCGCGAAAGTATTGATCGAGGCATGCTCCTGTTGGTGTCGACCACTCGGGCGCCGATGCGGCTGGTTACTTCCCTTTCGCTGTTTGGAGCAGTCGCGAATCTCATCTACAGCTTCTATGTGGTCGCCAGCGGCTTTCTCAAAACAGATATTGCACCGGGCTGGATCAGTCTCTCCTTACAACAATCCGGTATGTTTTTCCTGATTTCGCTGGTGCTCCTGGTACTGGGTGAATACATCCTGCACATGACCAGCCTGACCAATGAAGGGCCGCTCTATCATATTGCCCAGGAGTTCACCAGCGCGCGCATAACCCGCCGGCAAAAGCTGAATATCGAAGAAGTCGCATCGCCTGAAACGCCACAAACCTCTTCAGGCAGAGTGGCCTGATGTCGACGACCAACATGCAGGATGCGGTCGTTATCGGAGGGGGATTCTACGGCGCAGCAATCGCGGTTTACCTTGCCAGACAACGCGGCATGAAACAGGTCACGCTTATCGAGCGCGAATCTTCGCTGTTGAGCCGGGCTTCTTATAACAATCAGGCTCGCGTACACAACGGCTACCACTACCCCCGCAGTTTCACCACGGCATACCGCAGCCGGATCAACCTTCCGAAATTCGTTCATGACTGGCCTGAAGCCGTAAAACAGGACTTCACCAAACTGTATGCGATCGCGCGACGCAATTCGAAGGTTACTGCCAACCAGTTCGAACGCTTCTACAGGGAAATTGGAGCAAAAATCGAACTAGCCAGCCCTGCACTTCGATCTCTGTTTGAGCCTCGGCTGATCGAAGAGGTTTTTCTGGTTGAAGAGTACGCATTCGACTCGACCCAACTTGCCAGATGGGCGTTACGTGAACTGCACGAGAACGGTGTCAGCATTCGCCTGAATACCCAGGCCGTAGCTATTGCCAACAGCCCGAATCAGTCGCTGAACATTACACTGGCCCCCGAAGGCAAAGATCGGGAACAGATCAGCGCTCGATACGTCTTCAACTGCACCTACAGTGGCCTGAACCAGTTTGGCGGCGACTTTCCCGGCACTCGCACTGCGTTGAAACAGGAAATCACCGAAATGGCGCTCATGCGAATGCCGCCAGCACTCAGCGATCTGGGTATCACCGTAATGGATGGACCGTTCTTTTCCGTTATGCCCTTTCCAGCTCGCGGCCTGCATACGGTTTCGCATGTTCGCTACACGCCCCACCTGCACTGGGCCGACGACCCCAATACAAATCCCTATCAAAAGCTGGACGGCTATCAAAGGGATACCCGGGTCGATCGTATGATCCGCGATATTGGGCGCTACTTGCCTTCAGTACTGGGCTCCGAATACGTCGACTCACTCTTCGAGGTCAAAACCATCCTCAGCAAAAATGAAGGTGACGATGGCCGACCTATTTTGTTCGAGAAACACGATACCCTTCCGGGCTGTTATTCCATCCTGGGTGGCAAGATCGACAATATTTATGACGTGCTGGAAAAGCTCGAGACTGAAAACCTGTCCGGCGCGCAAACCACTTCTTCCGAGCAAGCACAATGAACTCGCTGATTGAAATAACTATCCCGGTCCTGAACGAACAGTCAACGCTGGCCGAACAGGTTCGTAAAACCCACGATTATATTCAAGCCAACCTGAGTGATATCGGCACCATTCGCATTGTCCTCGCGGACAATGGATCCACCGACCGAACTCAAGAGATCGCCCTGGAGCTGGAAAAAAGCCTGTCCGACGTTCGCTACCTGCGCCTTGAACAGCGCGGAGTCGGTCGCGCGCTCAAAGCGTCCTGGACACAATCGAGCGCCGATATCGTCGGCTACATGGATCTGGACCTGGCGACCGACTTGAGCCACCTGCGCCCGGCGCTCGAAGCGCTGAAAGCCAACAAGGCAGATATTGTGACTGGCTCGCGCCTGGCCAAAGGCGCCAAGGTCATCGGGCGCAAACCCCTCAGAAACGTTACCAGCTTTGGCTTTAACCTCATCGTCAAACTGATTTTCCGAACGTCATTCAGCGATGGGATGTGCGGGTTCAAATTTCTCCAACGCAGTGTTCTCGCCCCTTTGATGCAGACAGGCGCCAACAGTGACGGATGGTTTTTTGCAACCGAGTTGCTGATCACCGGCGAACACTTGAAATACCGCGTGATGGACCTGCCGGTCACCTGGACTGATGATCCGAACTCGAAAGTGAAAGTGCTCAAACTGACCATCGAGTACCTCAAAGCGATGTTTTCCCTGCGCCAACGCCTGAACAACTCAAAGCGTGAAGCATGAAGAAGTCGAATCTCTCGCCAGAGCATAAACAGTTGGTATTGGGCACCGCACTCTGGGGCTGGGGTATTGACCGCACCCAGGCCTATGAGCTGCTCGAGCAGTTTTTGCTCAGCGGCGGATCAATGGTCGACACCGCGACGAACTACCCTATCAACAAGCGTCAGGAGGACTTCGGTCTCGCTGTTCGCTGGATTGCTGACTGGGCCAGGCAAAACCCCAAATCCAACCTCGCACTGACTGTCAAAATTGGTTCGCAGGACAATATGGGTTCGCCTGACGTCAGTCTGGGCCCGGATGATATAGACCGCGCAGCCAGTACCCTGCACAGTCAATTTGGTTCGGCGCTTTCCTGCGTTTCGATCCACTGGGACAATCGCT
Source organism: Pseudomonas bananamidigenes (assembly GCF_001679645.1). Lineage (GTDB taxonomy): Bacteria > Pseudomonadota > Gammaproteobacteria > Pseudomonadales > Pseudomonadaceae > Aquipseudomonas > Aquipseudomonas bananamidigenes. The sequence continues at coordinate 152,761 of NZ_LRUN01000001.1, forward strand.
CGGATGACGGCATGTACGGCGCAAGCATCGCAGACACCGTCGACGCCATGTCCAGGCTTGAACAGCAGGGTCTCGGTATCGGTCTTTCGGGAATCAAACATCCCGAGCTGTATTACAAGGCCAATCCGTCGCTCTCTCGCAAATGGGCCATTCAGGTCAAAGAGAACCTCAAAACCCATGCTGCTCGCGCAGCTTACGAAGCCTGGTTTCCCGATGCAAAGTATCTGGCCTACGGTATCAATCTGGGTGGCCTGAAGACCGAAGCCAGCAAGACGAATAGCTCGATGGAACTGCGCAACATCAGTATTCCTCAGGCGTTTACACAGAAACTCGTCGACTTCATCAACGAGCCGCACGCATTCGAACCAAGACCCACAACGCTCAACGAGCTGGCCCTCGCCGCTTCCTTCGTAAACCCGCAACTGTCCGGGATAGTCATTGGCCCCAGAAACACCGACCAATTAGACAACACCCTCAGCTATTGGAAATCGCTGCAAGCACAAGCAGACACAAGCACAGGGCAGAAAATCTTCACTCGACTGTTCGAAGAATTACCGTCCGACTAGGAAGACCCGCTGACAATGCAACCGCTCAAATTCATATTTGCAGGCGTCGCCAATACGGCCATCGGCTATGGCGTTTTCTTGCTACTTGTCACATTGCTGGACATGAACCCTTCCTATGCGAACACCATTGGCTATGTCATTGCCTTGATAGCCGCGTTCATCCTCAACAAGACTTTTGTGTTCAACCAATCCACCACTGATCGAAGCACGATACCGAAGTTCATTGTTGCTTTCGGCATTGCTTTTGGAAGCAACCAGCTGGTGTTGATCTCCGGCTATCGCCTGGCGGGCCTGGATCCGAAAATCGCGCAAGTATTCGCAATGATCTCTTATACGGTTGTGTTTTACATCCTGAATAAAAAATTCGTATTTAATAGAAACTGACAAGCTCAGATTAGATAGGGGCTAAAGCATGAAAAAACACCCCTCCTTGTTATCATCGGCCCCATTCAACCTATGGACAATTTCGTATGGACTGGGCCTTACCCTTTCTGTTCTCATTACAATATCGCTGTTCTTCGCCAACAACGCCACCGAATCTACGCAATTACCACCACAGACAAACAACACTTCAGTGCTGAAAGGCAATTTCGAGCAATGCAAGATCGGCTCTTTCTGGATAACCGTCAGCGGGTGGGCATATCTTGAACCAGCCGAGAGCACCATCAAAATCCATCTGTTCGCTACCGGCAACAAAGGCGTAATACAGCTACTTACCCGACGCATTTACAGAAAAGACGTCAGCAATTTTCTAAAAATAAAGAGCGCACTTAATCTCCATGGCTTTTACGCCTCGGCGATCGGCTACAAGCTCCGCAAGCGCTATGGAACATCCGTTCAGCTTTACATCGAAGACTCAAAAGGTGTAATGCACTATGGAGGCGCATATGTCTGCACTAAACAATAATCACCGAGCATACAGAGCATTATTCTTCATATTGCTTTCGGCAACACTTTACGCGGCTTTCTACTTCAGCTTGAGCATCAGACCTTTGTCCGACGATGTCACTTTCCTGAACGCAGCAACATCCGGACTTTCTACTATCGATTACCTTTCAACACGCTATTTCACATGGACTGGCCGAATAACAATTGAAGCTATCATGTTTACATCCATTGGCAGCCCCATTGCCTGGAAACTGGCCATACCGTCATGCCTGCTTCTCGCAGCCTACTCCATATGGAAGTCTTTTCTTGCAGATAAACTTGATTACAATCTCGGAATTCCATTCTGCCTGCTTTGCACATTAGCGGTCAGTCACGCCATACTCGACTCCACCGTCTTCTACATCACCGGCTTTTATAACTACCTTCTGCCCGTTTCATCCGGACTGTTTGCTTCTGCGGTTTATATAAAGCCTTCATCCTTTACGAAACTGGAAAAAATTTTTGCAATTCCTCTAGCCGTTATTGCATCCCAATCTGAACAGGTCGGTCTATCAATGACCGTTATCTTCGCAGCATGCCTGATTCTGGATCTTAAACATCTAGCACTTTATAGAGCGCTGTTGCTCTTCATCGTTACCACAGGCTTTATACTCCTCATCACCGCTCCCGGAAACTACGTCCGCTTCGCGTCAGAAATCATTTACATGCCAGAGTTCAACAACTATTCCTTATCAAGAAAAATCCTGAACGGCTTCGATGTTTTCAATACACATTACATCAACCCGGCAAACCTCTACCCAAAAGCCATTGCAATACTTATCGCACTACTGACATTAGACAAAAATTTTGAGCTAAAGAAAACCGCAACAACTGTAGCAATTATTGGAATTCTACAAGGCAGCTTATTTTCAAACATTTTTATTACTGGGGATACCGAAAATTACTCAATTCGATACTTGAGCTCAGGTCTGGGGTTGGAGTATTTTGCATCATACACACTAACGATCGCCTCGCTTGCGAGCATAATTTACATAATGAAAAGGACCTTGGAAGACACCACCAACTTCTACTTTTCATTACTCCTGCTTCTGTTGCATGTTGGCGTCACGACGCTGTTAGGACTATCACCAACAGTCTATGAGTCAGGATTCAGAGCCCTCCTCGTAGGCGACATTATTGGTCTGATGCTTATTTTAGTATTGTTCAGGAGAGTGGCTGGCTGGCCAGCAAGTCCAGTCCTTCCAAACTCTTGAACCAGCACGCCACGTCACTGAAGCGGAGCGCGGTCTTTCGACAGCACTCCGCAATCAGCCTAATCCTCAGCCACGACTGCATTCGTTCTATTCGGGCGAACCAGCAACTGACAGAGCAGCATCACAATGCCCAGCACACTCATTGTGTTTGTATAGAACAGTAACCGAGCATCTGCGGCATTACCAAACAAGGCCAAACCTGCAAAATAGAACCCCGCCGACAAGTACACCACAACAATCTCGACGCTAACTTTCTTTAAAGCAACTAGCCACCAAAACAGAACTATTGAAAGCAAGTAAAGAACCCAAGGCTTAAACAAGACGAGTTTCGACGCATCAAAAACGTACTCCACAACCTGGTCACGCACACTTGAGGTTGGCAGCGTATATCCGTACTTATTGGCGTCGACTTGTGGAGTCACAGCCAAAAATTGCTCTCCTACATTTGCCCCCACAAGAAACTTTGACAGCATCAATTTATTGTAACCAAAGCAAATGGGGTGCTCCTTGATGACCGTCAACCACAGCTCATCGAGACTCTTGTTAAAAGGTATCTTTGAAAAGAAGCCCAACGATAGATTTGAATGCCTCGGATCATAACTTGCCTGAATCCCCGACAATGTTAGATCTGGCGCTATCCTCTCAAAGAGATTCTCTCCAGTGCATATACTTGCTCCGGCAATATCCATCGCACGGGTTACCCGAATAAGTGCAGTAGCACCTTTGATCTCTCGAAACTCAGGCAGTGTATATCTGTCCAGTTGAAGCTTTACCGCGTACACAGCTCCGATCAAAACCACACCAGATAACGTGACGAAAGCCAGGGTCGGCATTCTAGAGGGAAAGCGTTTACTCATTAACCAAGCCGCGTAGAAAAGCAGCGGCACAGCGGCGGTTATGCCATTGTGCCGAGAGCAGATGCCCAGGAACACAAGAAATACTGAAAGAGCGAACAGAGCACAAAAGCTCGAACGACCTCTGGGCTCTTTCATAGCCAGCATCACCGCAAAAGCCGCAACAAAAAACGCAGCCATTAGTACGTCTTTCCATATTGCGGCAACCGTGCCAATCACGACCGGAATAATCAGGTACAACAATAGGAACAGCGTTGTGAGGCTGTGCCTTTTTAAAAAATGATACATAACATAATAAACACTCCCCAGCAACAACAGCAGCTGAGAGAAAAACATGGCCACGGGGCTACTTGAAAAAATATCGATCACGCGCCAAATATAACTCACCACCGGTGGCCATGTGGAATCGACAACGCCGTTTCTCGCGCCATCAAGAGCATGGAACGTGTCAAAGGTCATGAAACCAGGATAAAAAACCCATATCACTGACAGGGAGGCAATTGTCGGAAGCAAAAACCCGGGGAATATTATGAACAGACGTTTGACATCTCCTCTCGCCAATACAAGAAACAGCATAAAAAACACGAAAGAACAGGCCGCACCAATAAGCATCAACCTCTTGTCATTGATACTTCTGTCTGGCTTGAAAAGCACCAGTTCAAACTGCGGGTCTTCGTCAGAGGTATTTACCAACAACCTCTCCCCTACAACCTCAATCTTATTGATACCCTGAAGTGGGGTTATCCGTTTTAGCAATTCTTCCGGCGCCAATACAACCGTCGAAAACAGATACTCCAGCTGCACACTTTTTATCGACATATTGACTAGGTGATCAGAGGGATCCACCCGAATCATTTTCATTGCACCGTCAGGCAATGTTAAGCCGATTGCGAGATCCGCCTTACCGGAATATGCAACCCGCTCACTTTTTTGCGCATCATAAGTAGGATAGATCAAAGATTCCGTAAAAACCGGAAAATAGATCTGCATAAATTCAGGCGTATTGGTTTCCGCATAAAAAACGATCCGATCCTTATGAGCCGCGCTCAGACCGAAAACCAGAATCAAAGAGAACACCAATGACGCAAAATAAAAAAGTACTGCCCTTACAAGGCACCTTAGAGTCAAGAATCTCATAATCCCTCTGCCCAGCATTTGTTTTTTCCAGCCAGGCCGACGAATTCGCCCAAGTTCGAAGGAAGGCCTGATTAAAGATCGCTCAATCGGGTTTACCGCCACAGTGCCAAGCCACGGAAAGGGCTGGCACCGTGCCTGTCATTTCCTGATATTGTCGACCAACTTGACTGCCAGATTTTTAGAATATTGCCGTAACTCCGGAACAGCCGTCGCTTCCCAGTAATCTGCCTTCAGCATCGGTCCGACGTAATGCAACCACGAGGAGCAAGTACCTGAAGTATTTTTTACGGCCAGCTCCCCGTCGACACACAATCCCAGGCCGAGAGCGTCAACCTGTATCAAGCCATCGACACAGAGCTGCTGAATAAGCGGATCGTTCACTCGATACAAGTTAGTCGTGGGGCCAGTGCAATTGATAACTTGCTCGACCTCCAACTCTTCGAGTCTCTGCTCGTCGCGCGTTTGAATACCGACGCGCAAATGGTCTAGGCCGACTGTGACGCTTTTGATACGCCCTGCCAGGAATCGAATTCGTCCGCTCGCCAATGCCTCTTCGAAACGCCGGTATGCCTCCGGGGCCACGCGATGACGGTGTACATCCCAATATGGCTGGAGATGGCGCAAGAAACGCCGACGCTCGGCAAGGGGTAACCGCCCCCACAATTGCGCCGTGACAGGACGCAGGGCCGCTACCCAGTCACGCCAGTCCAGACCTGAGCGCTCGGAAGCCTTGATCGCGCCCCGCAGCAATTGAACGTATGCACGCACTGAAGGCTTCGAACGCAAGAGTCGGCCGGCAAAGTCGGTGGGGACTTCCTCAGCCGTGCGTTTCGATCGATGGGGCAAAGGACGCAGCCCGCGACGAGAAACCATATAGATAGGGCCTTGATGTCCGCTTTGCAGCAAGCCCAGCGACACATCAAGAGCCGTGAGTCCGGAGCCCACCAGTAAGACAGGGTGGTTCAGATCTGCAGACATTCTCGAAACGCCAGCCCACGGATCGGACTGGTACCGGTCGACGCCCATCGACGAGCAGAATCCCGGAGGGTCGAGCGGCGAAAAATTGCCGAATGCCAGAACCACCTGGTCAGCAATGATGGACTGGCCGTTGGCCAATTCGACAACAGCTCCAGACTGTCGGGGCTGAAGGCTTCGGACTTCCGCAACAATGCGCTCCAGCGTCACGCCCTTTGCGCAATGCTTTTCGGCATCATCCAGAACCGACGTCAGATACTCTCCATAAATCTTGCGCGGAATGAATGACGATTCCGTGCAGGCGGGATCCCTCGCCTGGCAGAAGCGTAGAAAGTGCTCAGGGTCATCGACGTCCGCACTCATATTGCCCGCAGGCACATTGAGCAGGTGTAACGGGCTGTTGGTACCGTACGCCAATCCTCGCGCCATGGTCCCGGAGCGGTTGATGAGTACGACTCGGACATCGGAGGGGCTGCGACGCAAGAATTGTGCTGCCGTTACTGCACCGCTGAAACCAGCGCCAATGATGACGAGGGTTTTCATTGATCAAACCTTTTATCCAGATATTCCAGCACTCTTGCGATGGATTCGGACAGGTCTTCGGCAACGGTGTTGATGCGAATATCCGGATTGACCGGTGCCTCATAGGCAGAGTCGATCCCGGTGAAATTCTTGATCTGGCCCGCTCTCGCCTTACTGTAGAGTCCTTTCGGATCGCGTCGCTCACACTCTTCCAGCGAGGTATCGATAAAGACTTCGACAAATGCTTCATTGCCGATGACGTCACGCGCCATGGCGCGATCACGATGAAACGGGGAAATGAACGCGGTGATCACGATCAACCCGGCGTCGATGAGTAATTTCGATACTTCTGCAACACGTCGAATATTCTCGACCCGATCAGCATCGGTAAAACCCAGGTCCTTGCACAAACCCATGCGCAAGTTGTCGCCATCCAACAGAAACGTGTGCCGGGCCTTGGCCACGAGTGCCTGCTCCAGGGCATTGGCGATCGTCGACTTGCCCGAGCCGCTCAAACCCGTCAGCCAGATAACAGCCGGTTTTTGCCCCTTTACCTGAGCTCTTGCCGACGCGCTGATGGCGGTAGCGTGAAAAACCAGATCCTTGCTCATACGATTAACCTTATTCGAATCAGACTACAAGGCCCGCCAGCAACTGGCGGGCCTTCTGCTCTAAGCGTGGGGCAACAAGCGATCACGCAAGGCCTTGATGCGCGCCTCGCAGATCCGGTAAGACTCGCTAGCCAGCAAGTCCGCACGCTGTTGCTCATCAGTCAGCGCAAGCGTATGAGTATCGCAACCGATCCGGTGAATGTAATCGCCGATAAAATCACAGGAACGCAGTGACGCCCAATCCGTACCGTCGCGCGTGAACAACTGCATGGTCAGATAGTAGTCTTCCATGTACTTCATATCATCGAAGTAGGTGACTGCTTCCAGGTCGCACTTGTTCAGATCGAGCAGAAAACTGTGCAGCGGCGCGTGGTTATGCTCGATGAAATCACGGTAGTTTTCACCGTAATCGTAAATCTTGTCACGCTTGACGATGCAACCTGTCGCCGAATCCACCATGGTGGAGTAGACACGTGCAAAGGTTGCATTCTTGCCACTGGACTTGATCTGTTCCAGTTGCGAGCTGTAAGCCCACGGAAACAGCATGTCGTCATAATCAAGAAATGCTGCGTAACCACTGCCGACAGCCTTGAGCGCATCGTTCAACATCAACGAACGCAAATCCGGCGCTTGCTCCGTCGAGAAGTAACGGCGAATCACCGGAGCACAATGCTCATTCCACGGCAGTTGAGCGAGCTGCGCTTCAAGTACTGCGATTTCCTGGTCATCCATATCTTGAATAGCCAGAACAGGCAGAACCTGGCTACCGGACTGAGCGATCAATGAAAGAAGTGCATTGATCAGCGATGCACGGTCACCACGACGGTGGTAACGCACGATGGTCGAAACCGTGTCGAGCGATGATCCGTGGATGCCGTTGTCCGGCAGCAGTCGGAAACATGAGGCCTCACAGCAGATCTTGTAGCCGATCGTCGGTGCATTCGGACGCAACTCCATGCAGGCAACCTGATCAGGCTCGATACTGAAGTTGACAGTATTTTCGCCCTGCACAAACGACGGATCGTTTCGCAGACTGGCCGACACGGAATACCCCTTGTGCCGCTTGGCCATTTTCAGCAACGACTCGATGGCCGTTGCAGGGAACAGGCAAATATCGCTGAAACGCAGCGTGAAGTCGGATTCGCCAGGCGCATGCACGGAGACATTCACACCTTTTGCCCGCAAAGCTTGCTGAAGCTCTGCATTTTCTACAGAAACCGAGCAAGCCTTGAACGCATCCGAATTGGCAAGGCATGCCAGGAACTTGCGACGCGACTCCGGTTCAGCCTCCAGGCGAGCCTCTGCTTCAGGCGTCAGCACCACATCCAGCTTCAAATCTGCTGGCAGGACACAGTCGACGGTCGCCGAAAACGACTGGCCGGACAACGCACGTCCGATGGAGTTGAGGTAGCCGTAACCAAAGCGGGTATCGGGCTCAAGGTGCGCCCCCTCAGCCCATTCGTTCCAGGCGTTTACCACTACGTAGCGGCGATCTTCCGGCAGGTTCCGCTCGGAGTAATCCACCAGAAACTCCATCCAGCTCTGGAATTTTTCCGTAGTGAAGTGGTTAAGCACGTACGCTCTGTTACCGTAACGAGCAGTGTTATCCCAAGTTGGAACCAGCGACCGGAAGAGCGTGAAATCCTTGCCCAGATCCTGCCCCATGTAGTGATCGGCAACTTCAGAGTAGTTAATGATGTTGCCTTCAAGAGGCCAGTACGGGTGCAACTGGCTGCGAGTGTCCTGTACCGCATCGGCAGTCCAGTCATGCAGTACCCGCTCGACGGCAGAGTCCATGCCATGGTCTTGCGGATTTGTCGCACCGCGCGTCAGCGTCGCCACCATATATGGCGCCTTGAGACCCTCGCGCTCGCACTCTTCGCGCCAGACAGCCAGGTATTCATCGATATGCTCGATCGAGGACGGACGATACACGTGCAACATCGGACGGCCATCTACTTTGATATAGCGCTCGTCCTTGAAGAACGGGATCAGATAGCGAATAAAGCCACGGGCGTCCTCTTTCGAATAGACCTGCCCCAGCAGAATTTCCGCCTCGTTACCATCCCAGCGGCGAGTCCAGTTCTCGTTCGCCCAACAGAAACAGAACGGCATATTGATCTGCTGATTATCCAGCAGCATCTGTGCCGGCTTCTCGAGGATCATTCTGCCGGTGAACCAGTAATGATAGAAAATCAGGCCGTGGACACCTGACTTCTGCATCATTTCGGCTTGCTGCTGCAACTTGGCCGGGCCGTCCAGATGGTAGTAACCGATGTCCTCGTGCGGGACATGTTGCTGGTAGTGTCCGTGGAACAAAGGATTGGCAGAGCGAACCTTATACCACTCGGTAAATCCGGTGCCGTGCCATTCATCATTCTCGGGTGTCGGGTGAAATTGCGGCAGGTAGTATGCCAGCACCTTGATGGTGTCGTGCTTGATGCTCGCAGAGTAATCAACCTGTGGCTCGTAATACTCACGAGGCTCATGGGAAATCTGCGGCGCCTCCAGCTGATAGTTACGCCCGTCACTGTTCGTCGTGCTCACCAGCAACAGACGCTCCAGCGAACGGCTCAGCAGATCACCCGCGACAACGTCGCCCTGACTCGTGAAACTCTCGAATTTCAATGGCAGGCGCAAGAAGTCCTGGATCGTGCCGACGCGTGCCCAGAACAATCCGGCGCGCGGGAATTGCACGCCCGGAAATGCCTTCGCATCGACCGCGCTGAATTTTTCCAGAGCCGCGGCAATCACGTTTCCGGCATCACTCCAGCCAGCCTGACGGTAGATGGCAGCTTCAGCTCGGTTATCGGCGGGATACACCACTTTGGCGTCGCCACCGAGCAACTGAAGAATTTGTCCGACGTTGGCAGGCGAACCACACAGCAGATCCACACGCTCCTTGTAGCCCGAACCTTCAATGTTATCGACACCATCGACCTCATCATGGAAGTGCGCTACGACGTCGTATTCACTCAGAAGACCACCGAACTGGACGATCAGTGCAGCAAACGCGCCAACTTGCGCGGGCACGGTTTCAACCACCAACTTGCGTATCAGAGGTACAGCACTGCGCAGCGACTTGTCGTCGAACTTCGAGCCATTACCCATGATTCGGGAAATGAACAGATCGAACTCGACAGGAATATTTTTCAGGTCGTTCAGCCAATTTCCTGATAGCTGCTCGCTGCTTAAGTGAAGATGAACGGCAACCATACCAGGCATCACTTGCGGGGCGTCTGACAGATAAGGATCCAGATAGTAAGGCACGACCTTCAGTACTTCGTATTCGGTCAAAACTGCATCGCCAAGCGGACTGGAGACTTGTTTCAACGCCAGCCGCTTCTGACTGAGCTTGAGCTTGCGAACTGCAATAGCCAGTGCATGACGCAGACCGCCACGGCGGGCCTCGCGTACAAAGCGGCTGAGCAGCTGCGGCTGTTGCGCAACCAGATTCAACAGTTGTATGGCGAGACGATGGCGACCGACCTTGCGGGATAGATGGTAGTTACGACCTTTGGTGTCGTAGATCGACCGCCCTTCATAGTACCCGTAGCGCAAGTAATGGATCAGCGGATTGATACGACGCAACCGCACGTCCGGATAGCTGTCGAGATAGGCCTTGGTGGAGAATCCTGCCGACGGGTCACGCCCCTCACGCCAGCCCTGCTCAAGATAGTGCTGCAACGGGTTGACACCCGCCGCCCGAACATCTTCATAAGTAGTAAGGTAATAGTCGGCGCTGAATAGCTCACTATCGGCCGGATGATCGCCGCGATAACGGATCCCGAACCGATCGGCAACATGAGAGATCAGGGACTTGAGCAAAAAGCGTCCAGAACCATAACGACGCAGATCAGCCTCAAGCATTTGAACCAATTGTTCCGTGTCGGAATGACTGGCCAGGGAAGCGCCATACTCGGTTTCAAGCCAACGGCGATGGCCATCAATCAGGGCGTAATTCGACTTCAATTCGTCAAAGCGAGCCTCAAGCTTGCTGTAATCGGTAGCAAGTGCACCGTGTTCAGCTTCTAGACTTTCGATGGTCTCGTCCTTCTGAGTCAGTTTCCCACTCAGTTCAGCGTTGTCCAGATCAAAACGATGCATGAGTCGATAGGCAGGCAAACGCTCGTTCATCGCCTCGCAGAGACTGTTGACAGTGCTGAGGACCGTTTGGTCATCAGCACGCTCATCACGCGAGAGCTCCAGAAGCAGGAGGCTGAGGCTCAAGACATCGACCGGTACAGCGGAATCTTTTTTTAGCTCGTCCAGCGAAAAGCTGTTGTGCTGCAGCGACTGCTGGAGAAAGTTGCTCTGATAGTCCAGGAACTCGGGGCCCTGCGGGTCAAACGGCAACCCCAGCGACTCGGACATGCGCCGCAGCTGCTTTTCGGGTTCCTGAAGCATCAACTCGTAATTTACAAAAACGCGCGATGCGCCCTGGCTGTATTTCAAGCTAAACAGCATATGCTCAAGCCAGAGAAAGTAGCCTTTCTCAACTTCAAACTCGTTCCGCTTGACCAATGAATGCGCAACATTTATCGGATTACGGAAAGCAATGACATAGCTGACCTGCAGACCCAACTCGGCAAAGATCTCCTGCCAGAATGGCAGCAGTCGAGACATTCGCGGATCTTTTACGCCGAAACACTTGATCTCACTGAGCTTCTCGCGCAGATGCTCGAGTGCACGCGCTTTGTGGTTCTGCGCGACCGGCGAGTCCAGCTCTTCCCGGCGGATAGGAAGCAAGCTGTCCCAGCTGTGTCCCAGATCAGCCAGCAACTCTTCGTTGTAAGCAGTGATGGTTGCGTCTTCAAAAAAGCCTTTTTCGTTATTGCCCGACTCGGCAGGCAACAGGTTATCGCCCAGATCCACACCAAGGACTTTCAAACCACGCGTAATGGCACTCGTACCGCTCCGGTGCATGCCCAAAACTACGACTATTTGTTTATGATCCATAAGATTAATTATGCTCAACACTTGAAATGGTAAAAGCTGGGATACATTTGAAATCGACTGTTCCGGTTGCTGTGATCGCAGTTTCTGGCAGAACGCGAAACAGGCAGGCATCGATCAAACGATGCAGATAGGTTTCCCCTTCCCCTACGGCACCGACTACCCCCGAATTGAGGAAATACGTTCCGGGGTTCAAGTTGCACTCGAACTTGAATTCAACATCGACTTCAGCGTCGGCCGCCACGTAGTCGATGGCGTCCTGAGTGCTGGCCGCGCTGGCTGCCCCACCGATCTCGATACCGGCAAGCGTTTTGATCATCATGCCAAAGCGAACCGCCACAGCCCCCGTCGAAAAAGCTACGCGATAGGTATAACGGTAGCTATCACCGCGCTTGAGGCAGTTAACCTGTTTACCGGCCGCATTGAGGATGCGTGGTTCGCTGATCAGAACACCGTGAGATTCGTAGGACATCACACTTTTGGAAACGATATGAGGATCGAAGTACTCCTCAAGTCCGTTGTCCTTCGCCTGTGACGCCTCGACTGCCACCTCGGTGCGTTTGGCCTCCCGCTGGAGTTCAAGGCGCTCGAGTACACCGGTCTTGATCGATTCGCGGATTTCCGCAACTTTGTCCGCAGGCGCATACAGCAGCTTCTGGTACTGGCCGACAATGACCTTGGGCACACCTTCGGCGAGCTTCTCTCCCTTATCCAGCAGAATCGCCCGCGTACACAGTTCGATGACGGCGCTCCCGGAATGCGACACAAACAGAATGGTCGCGCCACTGGCCTTGATCGCCTCGATCCGCGCGAAGCATTTACGCTGGAACAATTCATCGCCGACCGACAGCGCTTCATCAACAATCAGGATTTGCGGGTCAACATTGATCGCCACGGCAAAAGCCAGGCGTACCATCATGCCACTGGAGTAGGTCTTGACCGGCTGATCGATGAATTCGCCGATTTCCGCAAAGGCTTCGATCTCGGCAAAACGGGCTTCAGTCTCGTCTCGTGTTAGGCCAAGTACGGCAGCATTCATGTACACGTTTTCGCGACCACTGAATTCAGGGTTGAATCCGGAACCCAGCTCCAGCAAGGCTGCGACACGACCGTGAGTCATGATGTCGCCGTGTGTCTGATTGAGCGTGCCGCAAATCATCTGCAAAAGTGTCGATTTACCACTACCGTTTCGTCCGAGGATACCAACGGTCTCGCCTCGGTCGATGGTGAACGAAACACCCTGCAGGGCCCAGAACTCACGAAAGTATTGCTTGCGTCCGCGTGCGAACATCTGCATCAGCCGATCTCTCGGCTTGTCGTAAATATGGAAACACTTACTCAGGTTGTTGACGGCAATAGCGGTATTAGAGGACATCGGCGAACCCTTTTCGCGTTTTTTGGAACCACGCAAATCCTAGCCAAAAGACAAGAGCTGCAGCGATATAGTAGAAACCCAGGTGAATCAGACTCGGCAGTTCGCCCCTGAAGAGCAGAGCCCGGGTATCTTCAATCGCCGGGGTCAGGGGGTTCAAAAAGAGCAGATGCCGGTATTCTTCAGGCAGCGCCGTGATCGGATAAAAAATCGGTGAAAGAAACATCAGGACGGAAGTGCAGACACCGATGATTTGACTGACATCTCGCAGGTACACGCCCATTGAGGCGAGAAACCAAACCAGGCCGACAACAAAAATGATCAGAGGAGCCAGAAATACCGGGAGCAACAGAATGGTGTACTGAAGCTTTCCGAAAAAAATAAGATAAGCAATCAGCCAGACACTGAGGCTGACGAGAAAGTGAAACATAGCCGCGCCCAGCGTAACCCATGGAAGTATTTCCAGCGGGAACACCACTTTCTTCACGTAGTTGACGTTGCCAATAATCAGCCCTGGGGCTCTGTTTATACACTCGGAAAACAGATTGAAAACGATCAGCCCCGCAAACAACATGAGCGCAAACTCGGTTTTCGAGCTGCTATCGACGCTCCATCGGGCTTTGAACACGACGCTGAATACGAATGTGTAAATCACCAGCATCACAATCGGATTGAACAGTGACCACAACATGCCCATGATCGACCCGCGATAACGCCCAACGATCTCCCGCTGCACCAGCGCCCGGATGAGACCTTTGTTGCGCCAGATGCTATTGAGCATCTCCTTTGGCGAAGCAGAAAAGTTCAGCATTGTCTCAAAACCTCAATAAATCCGAGGGGGTTTAAATTCCTCAGCAAACTCTCTCGTCCTGCCATCACTTGAATTACCACAACACTCTTCCTGAAAGGGGCCAAGTCCGACTGCGTATCAGATTCCATTGAATACCGCCGCCAAAAGCAGCCCAAGGTTGCCCCATAAGGATTGGCGGTAGACACCAGATCGCCGTAACCAGATGATCCGGGCCAATCCGCGAGAACTTCGTGCCCGCTGAAAAAGATCCAGCCTCATCCGGCTTTCTTCATTCAACTGGAATCTGGTCGACTCCAGTGCCGCAATATTCTTTTGATTCCACCCACGGAAACGACCGCGGAACTGCATCCGTACTCTATTCAATTGCGCCATCAGGCCCGATGTAGAGCCGATGAGGTTTGCTTCATGCTGCCTGTAGAGAATGGTTGGACAAACGTCGTAAGTGACTCGCCCTCCAGCACCTGAAACGAGCAGATACGCCCACCAGTCATGCGAAACGATGTCCAGACTGGAACCGGCCTGCAGGAACAGCTTACGGGCAGCCTGATTGAAGACCATTGTGTTGCCCCCTCCCACGCTTTGCACTAGCGCATTGGCAAATCCGACGGGACGCTCAAACAGAGGAGACAAACCTATGGTTGCCCCCTCCTCATCGATCAATTCGGTCCTGCCACAGTAAAGAGCCGGCTCCAGTGGAGGGGTGCCCTGAAGCTCGCACAAGGCGCGCTCCAGCTTGTTTTCTTGCCAGATATCATCCTGATCGGCCCAGGCATAGAAATCGGACTCGATGGATTGGTCACAGGTCAGCGAAAGGAAGTTGGCGGCGTATCCACGTCCCGGTCCCTGGCGAATCGACAGTTTGCCTTCTCCCCAGCGCTCGGCGTATTCGCGTAATAATTCCAGGGTAGAGTCGTCAGAACTGTCATCTGACACCACGACAAACCAGTGGGGATAGCTTTGGCGCGCAATGGAGTCCAGTTGCTGTGCCAAAAAACGCTCGCCATTGAAGGTGCACAACAGAACGGCAACACGTCCGGAAGGACCACCTGGTTCCTGCTGAAGCCGGTCGACAATGCGGTGATCCGGACTGCTGTTTTGAACATCCGGGAAAAGAGGGGCTACCACCGAGCACTCCGTTGCTTAAAGGAGAAAATTTCACCTGTGCCGATTCGTTCAACACGAGCGAGCATTCGACGGGCAACGAGAGCGCCATCGGAACGGCTCATGCGCCACTTCCAGCTGCGCAAAATTTGCAATTATAACGACGAAACATTGTCATTTGATAGCCCAGTGACATTATCGCTTTGCAAACGCTGGAAGCAGGACCGTCAGCCCCGACAAGACATGGATAACGTGAATATTGCAGATGAGCGCCGCGGTGGCGGCGCGTAGGGTATCAAGCCGCCATCGTTAGAAAAAGGGTGGCAGTTTGCCAATGTCGAAGTAGCAGGCAAAGCTCATCAACGGTCAAACATCTCCACTCAAGCACGCTGCCGCGAGTGATAGTGGAACGCGGTTCGCTTCAACGCATCATCGACGCCAATGACAGGCGACCATCCCAACCTATCGATGGTTTTACTGATATCGACCTGCAATGACCCACACAATCGCTGCGCGAGATCAGCACGACCGATCAGCGATGCGCCCGTCTTCAATACCCAGGAAGGAATCGACAGCAAGCGAGGCTTTACACCCAGGGCACTCGCCATGCGCCTGAGCAATTGAGTGGTGGACAAGTCTTCTCCATCACTGACCAGAAAGGTGTTTCCCGCCGCCTCTGGATGACTGATACAGACATTGAGCAAATCCACCAGATTCTCAAGCGCAACAAGGCTGCGATGGTTATGTATCGCCCCAAGCGGTAGCGGAGTACCACGCTCAAGCCAGCGCATCATGCTCAGGAAATTGGCCCCGACACCGGGGCCGTAGACCAATGGCGGCCGGATGACGACAACCTCCATATCCGTTTCGACGCTGATTGCTCGCAAGGCGTCCTCTGCTTCGCATTTTGATAGGCCGTAAGGATCGAGCGGTGCCGGCACATCGTCCGCCTTGAAGACAACTCCCGGCAGGGTCATTTCACCATTGACCTTGATCGAACTGACGAAAATGAATCTTTTGACGCCCGCTTCAGCTGCACTGCGAGCCAGACGAACAGTCCCTTCGACATTGATTTTGCGAAACCGCTCAAGAGCCCCCTCTGCCGACTCATTCATCACATGCACTCGCGCAGCACAATGAACAACCACATCAATGCCTGCCAGAGGAGGCAGCAGGGCCCTGTCCCCCATGTCAAATGCCACAACCCGGCATAGACCACTCAACCTCGTTTCACCGCGCACAGCAGCAACAGGACTGAATACCCCGTCGCGCAGCAGTCGAAACACGAGCGCCTCTCCGACAAACCCGGTCGCGCCAGTCACCAAAACTTGAGTACCGATCATTTAGCCTTGCTTCCAACCAGCGCCGTAGCCCAACAGATGCAAAAGAAAAACAGCTTGTCTCGTGTTCTGCGCCGACAGTCTCTTGCACTGAACGAGAGCTTTATCAACTGCGGGCGCCCCAAAGGCAGCCAAGGCTCGACAAATGAATGGTGCTCAAGCCCCACCAGCCGAACGATCTGTCTGACCTGAGAAAACCACCACCCGTCATGAATGGTCTTGTAGCGCATGATCAGAGAACCGATGCCGGCATTCGCCCCTACCTGATTACTTTCATGCTGGCGATAATCCATGGAAGGACGCGCGTCGATGAACCAGCGAAATCCACGACTACGTGCGAAAGAGTAAAAATACCAATCGTGGAGACTGACATTTTGCAAGTCGCTCCAACTGCCCAGCATGGCGGTCTTGAGTGGATGCATCAGCTCACGAGTGAAGACGTATGTACATCCCGGCCCAGCGGCCTCGAACAGGAAATCCCAGGAGGTCTGGGGCTGAGCCTTGTCCAGCAGTTGCGTGCGACCATCCGGCCAGAACGCGACAACATTGCTGGAGTAGGCATCCACGCCTCGCGCCTGAATTTCGCCGATCGCCCTTTCGAGCTTATCCTGATACCAGATGTCATCCTGATCGGAGAACGCGATGTAGTCGTATTCTTCGAGGGATACATCACGGATCAATCTGAAAAAGTTGCGCGCGGCACCACCGAACGCACCGGCACCAGGGAGCACATGAACACCCTGGTGCCTGGCCGCAAAGGCCAAGCACCAGGCTTCTGTACCATCAGTCGAGGGATCCACACTGATATAGACGCTCAGGTGTACACCGGATTGCCGAAGAATCGAATCGAGTTGCTCTTCGATCCACTGCATTCCATTGAAGGCCGCCAGCAAAACCGCAACCTTGGGATGTTTTACTGGCATAGCTTTCCTGCTTGCACCGATTTTGACTTTCTCACTCGAAAACGCTTTGTTATTCGAATCAGTGAGAAGGCGAGTCCAGCAACTTCTGCAGGTATTGACCGTAGCCGGTCTTCTTCAAGGCATCAGCTTGCTCAGCCAGCTGATCGGCGGTGATCCAGTCATTGTGGTACGCAATTTCTTCCAGGCAGGCCACTTTCAAACCCTGACGTTGCTCAATGGTATGAACGAAATGACTGGCTTCAAGCAAAGAGTCGTGAGTACCTGTGTCCAGCCAGGCAAAGCCGCGACCGAGCATCTCGACATTCAGCGATTTTTGCTCCAGGTAGGCGCGGTTCACATCAGTGATTTCCAGCTCTCCGCGCTCGGAAGGCTTGATGTTCTTTGCGATCTCCACGACTTGATTGTCATAGAAATAAAGACCTGTAACCGCATAGCTGGATTTTGGTTTCAGTGGCTTCTCTTCAATACTCAACGCGCGACCGGACGCATCAAATTCCACAACACCAAAACGCTCGGGATCAGAGACGTGATAACCGAATACAGTCGCGCCGTGCTGTTGAGAGTTGGCCGAACGCAAATTGTCAGAGAAGTGCTGACCATAAAAGATGTTATCGCCCAGGATCAGACAGCAAGGATCCTCTCCGATGAACTCCTCACCAATGATGAAGGCCTGCGCCAGACCATCCGGGCTCGGCTGCTCGGCGTAAGTCAGCTTGATTCCGTAAAGGCTGCCATCGCCCAACAGTTTGCGGAAGCAAGGCAAATCTTCCGGGGTTGAAATAATCAAAATTTCACGCATGCCGGCAAGCATCAGCACTGACAGCGGATAAAAGATCATCGGCTTGTCGTAGATCGGCAGCATCTGCTTGGAAACTCCAAGGGTCAACGGGTGCAGGCGCGTACCCGAGCCACCGGCGAGAATGATGCCTTTACGATTTGTCGTGGTCATTTATTCAGAACTTCCATAAGCATTCGAGTTACACCACTTTGCCAATCCGGCAAGTGTAGAGAAAAGTTGTCGCGCAGCTTCTGCGTATTCAAACGCGAATTCAAAGGGCGGCGCGCCGGTGTTGGATAGGCAGTGGTATCAATCGGATTCACGGCCGTAACAGCGAGGTCCTCACCGTGCGCCTTGGCAAAGTCGATGACCAGACTGGCATAGCCGTGCCAGGACACTTCACCGGCAGCTGCCAGATGATAGAGGCCCGACAATGCCGGGCGATGCATCGCTTGCTGGATCGCCAACGCAGTCACGTCCGCAATAAGGTCCGCCCCCGTTGGAGCGCCTATCTGGTCGGCAATCACGCCCAGCGATTCGCGATCCTTGGCCAGACGCAGCATGGTTTTGGCAAAGTTGTTACCACGGGCACCATAGACCCAACTGGTACGAAAGATCAGATGCCTGCAGCCAGAAGCCGCAATTGCCTGCTCACCGGCCGACTTGCTGGCGCCGTAGTGGTTCACAGGTGCGACGACATCACATTCCTGCCAAGGCGTCGAACCTTCGCCGCTGAATACGTAATCGGTCGAATAGTGGATCAGCCAGGCATCCAGGGATGCGGCCTCCTGCGCCATGACTCGACTGGCCTCACCATTTACACGGTCAGCCAGTTCAGTCTCGGACTCGGCTTTATCGACAGCGGTATAGGCGGCAGCGTTGACGATAACGTCGGGCCTTACTTTACGGATAGTCGCGCGCAGAGCATCGAGATCAGACAGATCACCACTCAAACCATCGACCGGGTGCCGATCAAGGGCAACCAACTCCCCTAGCGGAGCAAGTGAGCGCTGCAGCTCCCAGCCGACCTGACCATTTTTTCCCAGCAGGAGAATCTTCATGCCTTGTCCGAACGACCGGCGTAGTTCTGGTCGATCCACTGCTGATAGCTGCCACTCTTCACATGGGCAACCCATTCAGAGTTGTTGAGATACCACTCGACAGTCTTGCGGATACCCGTCTCGAAGGTTTCCTCCGGGGTCCAGCCTAACTCGCGCTGGATCTTGCCGGCATCGATCGCGTAGCGCTGATCATGACCCGGGCGATCCTGCACATAGGTGATCAAACTTGCGTGCGGGCGGTGAGCAGAATCCGGTCGCAACTCATCGAGCAACGCACACAGGGCATGGACGACTTCGATGTTCTGCTTCTCATTATGCCCGCCGATGTTGTAAGTCTCACCAATGACACCTTCGGTCACGACTTTGTACAGTGCTCGCGCGTGATCTTCGACATACAACCAGTCACGCACCTGATTACCTTTGCCATAGACCGGCAACGGTTTTCCTTCCAGCGCATTGAGAATGATCAGCGGGATCAACTTCTCCGGGAAGTGACACGGACCGTAGTTATTAGAGCAGTTGGTGACCAGTGTCGGCAAACCATACGTGCGCGCCCACGCACGCACCAAGTGATCGGAACTGGCTTTGCTGGCCGAGTATGGCGAGCTCGGCTGATACGGCGTAGTTTCGGTGAAGAGTTCTTCCGGGCTTTCCAGATCGCCATAAACTTCGTCAGTGGAAATATGGTGAAAACGGAAGTTAGCCTTACGTGCATCATCCATTGCCGCCCAGTATTGGCGTGCAGCTTCCAGCAAGGTATAGGTGCCAATGATGTTGGTCTGGATGAACTCGGACGGACCGGAGATCGAACGATCCACGTGGGATTCCGCGGCCAGGTGCATGATTGCATCCGGTTGATGCTCACGCAGAACCCGGTCGATCCGATCACGGTCGCAGATATCAACGCATTCAAACGCGTAACGCGGATCCAGGCTGACTTCTGCCAAAGACTCGAGGTTACCGGCATAAGTCAGCTTATCAACGTTCACGACGGCGTCGTTAGTGTTGGAAATGATATGACGGATGACTGCCGAGCCGATGAACCCGGCGCCGCCGGTAACTAGAATTTTCACGCGAAAGCATACCCTTGAGCTGCGGACAGTGGCACCAACGAGCACTGTCTAGTCCATGAATGCAGAGCCATCAGATATGAGGCTTCTGTCAGAGTCAGTCTGGATCGACGCGGGAATAGACCACAATCGAACAAGGGTTGCATTTTACAGCTTAATGAACGTTTTACTAATGGATATAGACAAGTAGCGATGCAAATTCGATGGATGTCCTGCGCCTGCTCTTATACAAGTCGTTTGCGTGCAGCTCTGGACGATCGTCCCAGAAACCAGCCCAGTATCGGCCCGACAAGCATTCCAACCAGCAAAGCGAGAACCATTACCAGAGAGACTGGCAGCTGTGGCCCCACCCAACCAAGGAACATCAACGAAATCGACTGCTGGTTCTCCAGTACAAACGCCAGGATCACCAGCATCAACAAAAGAATGAAAACGCCAAGAAGCATGCGCTTGAGATTACGCATGGGCAACTCCCCGAAAAATCGTGGCCGTCAAACCCCCTCCTCCTCTTCTTCGTTCACACGATCACGCAGTTCCTTGCCCGGCTTGAAATGCGGCACAAACTTGCCATCAAGGCTGACCGACTGCCCGGTCTTCGGATTGCGACCAACCCGCGGCGCACGATAGTGCAAGGAAAAGCTGCCAAAACCACGGATCTCGATACGATCCCCCGTAGCCAGACACTGGGACATTTGCTCAAGCATGGTCTTGATGGCCAACTCCACATCTTTGGATGAGAGCAGCCCTTGATGGGTGACAATTCGTTCGATCAACTCCGACTTCGTCATGTTTTTCCCTTCTTTTTCAAGCAGCTAGATCAGCGCTTGAAAGGTTTTAGCACGCCCGGAAGATTTTGAACAGCCCAGGGCTTGACATATCTCTTCTTACATCGAAATACCCATTTTCAGGGCATCAAGCCTCACCCGCTCACCGACAGATCACCAGCATGGTACGAGTGGCGTAACCCGCAGGATTGAAGCCGAAGGGAAACACATCCTCATCCTTGGCGTCATCCGAACGCGTAACCACTTTGTAACCAGCGCCCTTGCACTCTTTCGCCGCACGCTTTTGACACTTCTCCCAACCCGACCCCAAACCCGAACAATCAACCTCGATACCACTGACGCCGCGCACCGCGTGAGTCTTGGCGCTGGTAGTACAGCCTGCCAGCATCAGCATGCCCAACAAGACTATGAACTTGTTCATTCACTTCCTTATGCCGAGCCACACGCCCGACTACTGCGATCTTCAGACTAAGCCTAGACGCGAATAGACGATTGATCCGATTAAAGAAACAGACCGCCTGACAAAGGGAATGGTTTCACCAAGAGCGCGCACAGAATGACGCTTCGCCAAATCGCAGGCACAAAAAAGGGCGACCGAAGTCGCCCTTTTCTTGCATGGTCAGACAGAACTTAGTTCTGCTTGGCCATTGCTTGCTTCAGCAGAGCTGCCATGGTGGTGTCAGCTGGAGCTTCCTGAGCCGCGTTCAGGCTCTGGATAGCTTCTTTCTCTTCAGCATCGTCCTTCGACTTGATGGAGAGGCTGATCTGACGGCTCTTACGATCAACGCTGATGATCTTGGCTTCTACTTCCTGGCCTTCTTTCAGAGCGTTGCGCGCGTCTTCAACGCGGTCACGGCTGATTTCGGAGGCTTTCAGAGTCGCTTCGATATCGTCGGCCAGAACGATGACGGCGCCTTTGGCGTCAACTTCTTTCACAGTACCTTTAACGATTGCGCCTTTGTCGTTAACCGAGACGTACTCGGAGAACGGATCGCTTTCCAGTTGCTTGATACCCAGGGAGATACGCTCGCGCTCCGGATCAACCGACAGGATAACGGTGTCCAGCTCGTCGCCCTTCTTGTAACGACGCACAGCTTCTTCGCCGGTTTCGTTCCAGGAAATGTCGGACAGGTGAACCAGACCGTCGATGCCGCCGTCCAGACCAATGAAGATACCGAAATCGGTGATCGACTTGATGGTGCCGGAGATCTTGTCGCCCTTGTTGAACTGGCCAGAGAAGTCTTCCCATGGGTTCGACTTGCACTGTTTGATGCCCAGGGAGATACGACGACGCTCTTCGTCGATGTCCAGAACCATGACTTCCACTTCGTCGCCGACTTGTACGACTTTCGAAGGGTGGATGTTCTTGTTGGTCCAGTCCATTTCCGAAACGTGTACCAGACCTTCAACACCTTCTTCCAGCTCAGCGAAGCAGCCGTAGTCGGTCAGGTTGGTTACACGAGCGGTAACGCGAGTGCTCTCTGGGTAACGGGCTTTGATAGCAACCCATGGATCTTCACCCAGTTGCTTCAGGCCCAGGGAAACACGATTGCGCTCGCGATCGTATTTCAGAACCTTGACGTCGATCTCGTCGCCAACATTGACGATTTCGGAAGGATGCTTGATACGCTTCCACGCCATGTCGGTGATGTGCAGCAGGCCGTCCACGCCGCCCAGGTCGACGAATGCGCCGTAGTCGGTGAGGTTTTTGACGATACCTTTGACTTGCTGGCCTTCCTGCAGGGATTCCAGCAGAGCTTCACGCTCGGCGGAGTTCTCGGCTTCCAGGACGCTGCGACGGGAAACGACAACGTTGTTGCGCTTCTGGTCCAGCTTGATGACCTTGAATTCCAGCTCTTTGCCTTCCAGGTGCGTGGTGTCGCGCACTGGACGGACGTCAACCAGGGAACCTGGCAGGAACGCACGGATGCCGTTAACGTCGACAGTGAAGCCGCCCTTAACCTTACCGTTGATAACGCCCTTGACCACTTCCTCGGCTGCGAAGGCTGCTTCCAGAACGATCCAGCATTCAGCGCGCTTGGCTTTTTCACGGGACAGCTTGGTTTCACCAAAACCGTCTTCAACCGAGTCCAGAGCAACGTGAACTTCGTCACCGACATTGACAGTCAGCTCGCCAGCATCGTTGTAGAACTGCTCAAGCGGGATGAGCGCTTCAGACTTCAGGCCTGCGTGAACGGTGACCCAACCATTTTTGTAGTCGACATCAACGATAACGCCGGTGATGATGGAGCCTGTCTGAAGGTTCAGAGTCTTCAGGCTTTCTTCAAAGAGTTCCGCAAAGCTTTCGCTCATTTTAATTCCTGTTGATTAGGGCGAAAAATACGCCCATCTCCACATCCCAGACGATGCGGGTCAGTTTCAATTAAAGGAAGCCACCGCAGGACTATGACTGGTCCCCTGCGGCCTTCCTGGTCACCCGGCGATATCGCGAATGGCGATCTCGCTCATGATGCGTTCCAGCACCTGATCGATGGACAACTCCGTGGAATCCAGCTGTATCGCGTCGGCCGCCGGCTTGAGCGGGGCCACTGCTCGCTGGGTATCGCGCTCATCGCGCGCACGGATCTCATCTAGCAGACTCGACAGACTAACACCCTCGACCTTGCCCTTCAACTGCAAATATCGACGGCGCGCCCGC
Organism: Pseudomonas bananamidigenes; assembly: GCF_001679645.1. GTDB lineage: Bacteria > Pseudomonadota > Gammaproteobacteria > Pseudomonadales > Pseudomonadaceae > Aquipseudomonas > Aquipseudomonas bananamidigenes. Next base: position 176,423 of record NZ_LRUN01000001.1, read on the forward strand.
TCCTCGGCACTCGCAGTCAGAAATATCTTCAAGGGTGCATTCGGAAAAACCACCGTCCCCATGTCACGCCCGTCAGCCACCAGCCCCGGCGCTTCCTGGAATTCGCGCTGACGCTGCAGCAGGGCTTCGCGTACCGCCGGCAATGCGGCGACCTGCGAAGCACCCGATCCGACACTTTCGGTGCGAATGACATCACTGACTTCATCACCCTCAAGGATGATGCGCTGCAACTGACCTTCTGTCGCCGCAATGAATTGCACATCCAGATTGGCAGCGAGCTTTTTCAGCAGTTCCTCATTGGTCAGGTCAACACCATGGTTGTGCGCAGCAAACGCCAACAGGCGATACAGCGCACCGGAATCCAGCAGGTTCCAGCCCAGACGCCTGGCCAGAATGCCCGCTACGGTGCCTTTGCCCGAGCCGCTTGGCCCATCGATGGTAATGACCGGAGCAATGTTGTTCACGACTGAGCCTCTTGCGCCACACGAATGCCGACCTGTGCGCACAGCGCCAGGAAGTTCGGGAACGATGTCGCGACGTTGGCGCAATCATGAATGCGGATCGGCGCAGTGGCGCGCAGCGAGGCCACGCTGAAAGCCATCGCGATACGGTGATCGCCATGACCATGCACTTCGCCGCCGCCGATCTGGCCGCCGTCGATGATGATGCCGTCAGGGGTCGGTTCGCACTTGACGCCCAGCGCCAGCAAACCGTCCGCCATGACCTGGATACGATCCGACTCCTTGACACGCAGCTCTTCGGCACCGGTCAGCACAGTGCGCCCTTCGGCACATGCGGCTGCCACGAACAGCACCGGAAACTCGTCGATGGCCAGTGGAACCAGCGCTTCCGGAATCTCGATACCCTTGAGTTTAGCTGCTCGTACGCGCAGGTCGGCAACCGGCTCGCCACCCACTTCACGCTGGTTTTCCAGAGTAATGTCAGCCCCCATCAGACGCAGGATGTCGATCACACCGGTACGGGTCGGGTTGATGCCGACGTGTTCGAGCACCAGCTCGGAACCCTCGGCGATCGACGCCGCCACCAGGAAGAACGCCGACGACGAGATGTCACCCGGGACTTCGATATGGGTTGCGGTCAGCTTGCCGCCGGACTCGACCGATGCCGTGGCACCGTTCACGCTGACCGGATAGCCAAAGCCGCGCAGCATGCGCTCGGTATGGTCACGAGTCGGAGCCGGCTCGGTCACGGTGGTCTTGCCTTCGGCATACAGGCCCGCCAGCAACAGGCAGGATTTCACCTGGGCACTGGCCATCGGCATGGTGTAAGTCAGACCCTTGAGCTTGTGACCACCACGAATGGTCATCGGTGGACGACCGTCGGCAGCGGTTTCGATCACGGCGCCCATTTCCCGCAGCGGGTTGGCCACGCGATTCATCGGGCGCTTGGACAGCGAAGCGTCACCGGTCAGGGTACTGTCGAAGTCCTGCGCGGCCAGCAGGCCGGACAGCAGGCGCATCGAAGTGCCGGAGTTGCCCAGATAGATCGGGCCCGGCGCAGGTTTCAAACCGTGCAGGCCGACGCCATGAATGGTCACGCGGCCATGATGCGGGCCTTCGATGACCACGCCCATGTCGCGGAACGCCTGCAAGGTCGCCAGGGCGTCTTCGCCCTCGAGGAAGCCTTCGACTTCGGTGACGCCTTCAGCCAGGGAGCCGAGCATGATCGAACGGTGGGAAATCGATTTGTCACCCGGTACGCGAATCCGACCGGACAGGCGGCCACCAGGTTGAGCCAGGAAGATCAGATCGTTGGAATTCATAGCGTCCACATAGGCCCTGCGGGCCAGGATTTTACTGAAATGCTCGCGGGCAACCCGGGCGCGCGTGAAGACGCCCAACAATTGATGCCCATCCCCTGCATCGACCGCGTCGCGCAAGGCGTCGAGGTCGCTGCGAAATGTATCGAGTGTGCGCAGGACAGCCTCGCGGTTGGCGAGAAAGATGTCATGCCACATGACCGGGTCGCTTCCGGCGATTCTTGTGAAATCGCGAAAACCGCCCGCAGCGTAACGGAAGATCTCCAGATTTTCATTGCGCTTGGCCAATGAATCGACCAGACCGAAGGCCAGCAAGTGCGGCAGATGACTGGTCGCGGCCAGCACCTCGTCGTGACGCGCGACCTGCATGTGCTCCACATCGGCACCCAGCTCGCGCCACAGACGATCAACCACCGCCAGGGCAGCCGGATCGGTCTGTTCCAGCGGGGTCAGAATCACCTTGTGACGACGAAACAGCTCGGCATTGGAGGCTTCCACCCCGCTCTGCTCGGAACCGGCAATCGGATGCCCCGGCACGAAACGCGCCGGCATGCCGCCAAACGCCTCGGTCGCCGCGCGCACCACATTGCCCTTGGCGCTGCCGACATCCGTCAGGATTGCCTGCCCCAGTTCCATGGCGGCCAGACGGGCCAGCACTTTTTCCATGGCCAGGATCGGCACCGCCAACTGGATCACGTCCGCGCCCCGGCAAGCCGCCGCCAGATCCTCTTCGCAGCGATCCACTACACCCAACTCGACCGCCAGCCTGCGCGATTGCGGGTCGAGATCGACCCCGACCACTTCGCGGCACAGACCGCTTTCACGCAAGCCTTTGGCAAACGAACCACCGATCAACCCCAGACCGACCACCACCAGGCGCCCGATCATAGGTGCAGCAGATTGCAGCGAAGTGACATCACCCACGAGCCAGAACCTTGCGCAGCGCTTCGAGGAAGCGGCTGTTTTCCGCCGGCAGACCGATGGTCACTCGCAGGTGGTTCGGCATGCCGTAGTTGGCCACCGGGCGCACGATCACGCCTTCGCGCAGCAAGCCCTGAAAGACTGGGGCTGCCACTTGGCCGAGATCGACGCAGATAAAGTTGCCCCTGGACGGAATCCAGCTCAGGCCCAGCTCGCGAAAACCTGCTTCCAGCTGTTGCATGCCGGACTCGTTGAGCTGACGGCTCTGCGCCAGATATTCCTCGTCCTTCAACGCCGCACAGGCAGCAGCCAGCGCGAGACTGTTGACGTTGAACGGCTGACGCACACGGTTCAGCACATCCGCCACCACGGGTGTGGACAAGCCGTAGCCAACGCGCAGCGCCGCCAGACCGTAGGCCTTGGAGAAGGTGCGCGAGACCAGCAGATTCGGGTAAGCCGCGAGGAAATCCAGGCCATCCGGCAGATCGCTGCCTTCGGCGTATTCGATGTAGGCCTCGTCCAGCACCACCAGTACGTGCGCTGGCACGTCCTGCAGGAACTCGTCCAGCGCCTCGGCACCGAACCAGGTGCCCGTCGGGTTGTTCGGGTTGGCAATGAACACGACACGTGTGTTGGCGTCGATGGCCGCCAGCATCGCCGGCAGGTCATGCCCCCATTCCTTGGCCGGAACCACCTTGGCCTGAGCGCCGACCGCCTGCGTGGCGATCGGGTAGACGGCGAACGCGTGCTCGCTGAATACCGCATTCAGGCCCGGTGCCAGATAGGCGCGCGCCACCAGCTCGAGAATGTCGTTGGAACCATTACCCAGCGTCACCTGGTTCAGCTCGACGCGACACTGTTCGGCCAGCAGGGATTTCAGTGCAAAGCCGTTGCCGTCCGGGTAGCGGGTCAGCTCGTCCAGCGCCTCGCGGATCGCGGCCAGCGCTTTCGGGCTGGCGCCCAACGGGTTTTCGTTGCTCGCCAGTTTGACGATGCTCGCCGGATCCAGATCCAGCTCGCGCGCCAGCTCGTCCACAGGCTTGCCCGGAACGTATGGCGAAAGTTGTTGCACGCCCGGCTGCGCCAGAGCGAGGAAGTTGCCACTCATTGCTACCACCCCTTAAAGAACTGCTTTCGGGTAGGAACCCAGCACCTTGAGTGCTACTGCTTCCTGACTGATCTTTTCCAGTACACCTTTGATCAGCGGATCACGGTGATGACCGACGAAGTCGATGAAGAACACGTAGGTCCATTTACCACTGCGCGACGGACGGGTTTCGATCCGGGTCAGGTCGATTCCGTTGTCATGGAACGGCACCAGCAGTTCGTGGAGCGCGCCCGGCTTGTTGCTCATGGACACGATGATCGAGGTCTTGTCGTCACCGGTCGGCGGCACTTCCTGGTTACCGATCATCAAAAAGCGCGTGGAGTTGTCCGGACGATCCTCGATCTTCTCGGCCAGGCGGGTCAGGCCATACAGCCCGGCCGCCATGTCACCGGCGATCGCCGCCGAGTTCCACTCGCCCTTGACCCGCTTGGCCGCTTCGGCGTTGCTGGACACCGCCACACGCTCGACGTTCGGGTAATGGGCATCCAGCCATTTGCGGCACTGGGCCAGCGACTGGGCATGGGAATAGATGCGACTGATGCTGTCGGTCTTGGTGTTTTCGCCCACCAGCAGATGATGGTGAATCCGCAGCTCGACTTCGCCACAGATGACCATGTCATGCTCGAGAAAACTGTCGAGCGTGTGGTTGACCGCGCCCTCGGTGGAGTTCTCCACCGGCACCACGCCGAAATTCACCGCACCGGCCGCCACTTCGCGGAACACTTCGTCGATCGCCGCCATCGGCTTGCTGATCACGGCGTGACCGAAGTGCTTCATGGCCGCAGCCTGGGTGAAGGTTCCTTCCGGGCCGAGATAAGCCACTTTCAGCGGATTTTCGAGGGCCAGGCACGAAGACATGATTTCGCGGAACAAGCGCGCCATCTCTTCGTTGCCGAGAGGGCCCTTGTTACGCTCCATCACGCGCTTGAGGACCTGCGCCTCGCGCTCCGGACGATAGAACACCGGCTGCTCGCCTTCGGCCAGACTGGCCATCTTGACCCGGGCGACTTCTTCGGCGCAGCGCGCACGGTCACTGATCAGCTCGAGGATCTTTTCATCGAGGTTGTCGATGCGCACACGCAGCGCCTTGAGCTCCTGTTCGGACATCAGGCGTGCTCCTTCTCGAATTCAGCCATGTAGGCCACCAGGGCTCCGACAGCGTCCAGACCCAGCGCGTTGTAGATCGAGGCTCGCATGCCGCCCACCGAACGATGCCCCTTGAGATTGAGCAGGCCACGGGCGTCCGCGCCAGCCAGAAACGCCTTGTCCAGACGCTCGTCAGCCAGGCGGAACGGCACGTTCATCCAGGAGCGGGCATTGGTGCTGATCGGGTTGGTGTAGAAATCGCTGCTGTCGATGAAACCGTACAGGCGATCTTTCTTCGCCTTGTTGCGCTGCTCCATCGCAGCGACGCCGCCCTGCTCCTTCAGCCATTCGAAAACCAGGCCGGAGAGGTACCAGGAATAGGTCGCCGGGGTGTTGTACATCGAACCGTTGTCGGCCGATATCTTGTAGTCGAGCATGGTCGGGCAGCTGCTGCGGGCACGACCCAGCAGATCTTCACGGACGATCACGACCACCAGACCGCTCGGACCGATGTTCTTCTGCGCGCCGGCGTAGATCAGGCCGTACTGCGACACATCGATCGGACGCGAGAGAATATCGGAGGACATGTCGACCACCAGCGGAACGTCACCGGTCTCGGGAACCCAGTCGAACTGCAGACCGCCGATGGTTTCGTTGGACGCATAGTGCAGATAGGCCGCACCCGGGGTCAGCTTCCATTCGTTCTGGCCGGGAATGGCCAGGTAATCGTAAGGCTTGGCGCTGGCGGCCACGTTGATATTGCCGAAGCGACGCGCTTCCTCGATGGCCTTCTTCGACCAGATGCCGGTCTCGACGTAGTCGGCAGTGCCGTTCTCGGGCAGCAGATTCAGCGGAATCTCGGCGAACTGCTGGCTCGCGCCGCCCTGCAGGAACAGCACTTTGTAGTTGGAGGGGATGGACAGCAAGTCACGCAGGTCCTGTTCGGCCTTCTCGGCGATGGCCACGTAGTCGTCGCTACGATGGCTCATCTCCATGACCGACAGACCCTTGCCGTGCCAGTCGAGCATCTCGGACTGGGCACGCAACAGGACAGCTTCAGGCAGCGCAGCAGGACCTGCGCAGAAGTTAAAGGCTCGTTTGCTCACATCCACTCTCGCTATGCAATCACGGTAGCGGACAGAGCAAACACTCTGCCCTGCTACGATTGGGTTAGTCTTGCGACTCTTCTTCGTCTGCGGCGTCCGCCTGCAGGTTGTCGACCGCATCGTCCGGTTCGGCGCCGATCACGCCTTCTTCCAGCTCGACACCCTCTTCACCCTCAAGCTCGTCACCTTCGACTTCCGACGGCTCCTGAACCCGCTCCAGGCCGACCAGGGTTTCATCCTTGGCCAGCTTGATCAGGGTCACACCCTGGGTGTTACGACCCAGACTCGAGACTTCGTCGACACGGGTACGCACCAGCGTGCCCTGGTCGGAAATCAGCATGATTTCCTCGCCGTCGAGCACCTGAACCGCGCCGACCAGGCGGCCGTTACGCTCGTTGCTGACCATGGCGATCACGCCCTGGCCGCCACGCTTGTACTCGGGGAACTCGGTGATCGCGGTGCGCTTGCCGTAGCCACGTTCCGAAGCAGTGAGAATCTGGCTGCCTTCTTCCGGGATCAGCATCGAAATCAGCTTCTGGCCTTCCGGCAGACGCATGCCGCGCACACCGCGGGCGGTACGGCCCATGGCGCGAACGTCGGATTCCTTGAAGCGGGTCACCTTGCCGCCATCGGAGAACAGCATCACTTCACGCTCGCCATCGGTGATGGCCGCAGAGATCAGCACGTCGCCTTCGTCCAGCTCGAGAGCGATCAGACCGACGCTGCGCTGACGACTGAAGGATTCCAGCGGCGTCTTCTTCACGGTGCCGTTGGCGGTCGCCATGAAGATGTAGTGACCTTCGGTGTATTCCTCGACCGGCAGCATGGTGGTGATGTACTCGCCATCATCCAGCGGCAGCAGGTTGACCAGCGGACGGCCACGGGCGGCGCGGGACGCTTCCGGAATCTCGTAGGTCTTGAGCCAGTACACCTTGCCCTTGCTGGAGAACAGCAGCAGCGTGGTGTGACTGTTGGCAACCAGCAGGTGAGCGATGTAGTCCTCATCCTTCACGCCGGTCGCCGACTTGCCTTTACCGCCACGACGCTGGGCCTGGTACGCTGCCAGCGGCTGGGTCTTGGCATAACCACCGTGGGAAATGGTCACGACACGCTCTTCTTCCGGGATCATGTCGCCCAGGGTCAGGTCGAGACGGGCATCGAGGATTTCGGTGCGGCGCACGTCGCCGTATTCGGCACGGATCACTTCCAGCTCTTCGCGGATCACTTCCATCAGGCGCGTGGCGCTGTTGAGGATGCGGATCAGCTCGCCGATCTGGTTGAGGATCTCTTGATACTCGGCCAGCAGTTTTTCGTGCTCCAGACCAGTCAGACGGTGCAGACGCAGTTCCAGAATGGCTTGCGCCTGCTCCGGCGACAGGAAGTATTTGCCATCGCGCAGACCGTACTGCGGATCGAGGTTTTCCGGACGGCACGAATCGGCACCGGCGCGCTCGACCATGGTCATCACCGCACTGGATTCCCACGGCGTGCCGACCAGCGCTTCCTTGGCTTCCGACGGCGTCGGCGAAGCCTTGATCAGGGCGATCACCGGGTCGATGTTCGACAGGGCAACGGCCTGACCTTCGAGGATGTGACCACGCTCGCGGGCCTTGCGCAGTTCGAACACGGTGCGACGGGTAACGACTTCGCGACGGTGACGGACGAAAGCTTCCAGCAGATCCTTGAGGTTCAGGATCCGCGGACGGCCATCGATCAGCGCAACGATGTTGATGCCGAATACCGATTGCAGCTGGGTCTGGGCGTAGAGGTTGTTGAGGATCACCTCAGGCACTTCGCCGCGACGCAGCTCGATCACGACGCGCATACCGTCCTTGTCGGACTCGTCGCGCAGTTCGGTGATGCCTTCGAGCTTCTTCTCTTTCACCAGCTCGGCGATCTTCTCGATCAGACGCGCCTTGTTCAGCTGATAAGGCAGTTCGGTGATGACGATCTGCTGACGGCCACCGACCTTGTCGATGTCCTCGATGATCGAACGGGCACGCATGTAAATGCGGCCACGACCGGTACGATAGGCTTCGATGATGCCGGCGCGACCGTTGATGATCCCCGCCGTCGGGAAGTCCGGACCGGGGATGTGCTGCATCAGCTCGTCGACGGTCAGCTCGGGGTTGTCGATCAGCGCCAGGCAACCGTCGATGACTTCACCGAGGTTGTGCGGCGGAATGTTGGTCGCCATGCCCACGGCGATACCGCTGGAACCGTTGACCAGCAGGTTCGGTACACGGGTCGGCATGACTGCCGGGATCAATTCGGTGCCGTCGTAGTTCGGCACCCAGTCCACGGTTTCCTTGTGCAGGTCGGCCAGCAGCTCGTGCGCCAGCTTGGTCATGCGCACTTCGGTGTATCGCATGGCCGCGGCATTGTCGCCGTCCACCGAACCGAAGTTGCCCTGACCGTCCACCAGCAGGTAGCGCAGCGAGAATGGCTGGGCCATGCGGACGATGGTGTCGTACACCGCGGTATCACCGTGCGGATGATACTTACCGATCACGTCACCGACGACACGGGCAGACTTCTTGTACGGCTTGTTGAAGTCGTTGCCCAGCTCGCTCATCGCGAACAGTACGCGACGGTGCACAGGCTTCAAGCCATCACGCGCATCCGGCAGTGCACGGCCGACGATCACGCTCATCGCGTAGTCGAGATAGGACTGTTTCAGCTCGTCTTCGATATTGACCGGGAGGATTTCTTTGGCCAGTTCGCCCATGAGAAGCCTGATTCCTTTTTCTGGTGAAACTTCGTCATATCCATATGGGATGAACGAAGCTCGTCGGGGCCGGCCGAGTGCCATGCCGCGACTTACGACAAATCAACAAGTTGAACCATGGATTTGCGCAGTGAAGACAACCCCGCGGGGCTGCCTCGGAAAACGCCGGATGTTATCACAAGAGCCGCCACGCACCTATCCCCCAGATGCGCATGGAGCATAGTTAGATGACCGATGACAGGCTTGAAGGGGACGAGAGAGGCTCAGAGCTTCTCCGAATGCAAATTTCGAGATGAAATTGCGGATGTTTATTGACTTTCAGGGCTTCATCGCTGGCAAGTCGAGTCGTCGCACCGCAGCTCCCACAAGATCGGCGACGTGCACAAAACCTGTGGGAGCCGGCTTGCCAGCGATAGCGTCCGAACAGACACCAGAGTCAATCAATGCAGGCGTTTGCGGCACATCAACTGGGCCATTTTCGCGGTATCCGGACGCTCGACGATGCCTTTCTCGGTAACGATCGCGTCGATCAGGTCCGCCGGCGTTACGTCGAACACCGGGTTGAACGCCTCGACATCCGCCCCGACACGTTTGCCACCGACGTCCAGCAGCTCGGTGCCATCGCGCTCTTCGATCGGAATGTCATCACCGCTGGCCAGATTCATGTCGATGGTCGAACTCGGCGCCACCACCATGAAGCGCACACCATGGTGCATGGCGTTGACCGCCAGTTGATAGGTGCCGATCTTGTTCGCCACGTCGCCATTGGCGGTAATCCGGTCCGCACCGACGATCACCCAGGTCACGCCTTTGGTTTTCATGATGTGCGCGGCGGCGGAATCGGCATTGAGGGTCACCGGAACGCCTTCGTTGGCCAGCTCCCACGCCGTCAGACGCGAGCCCTGCAGCCACGGACGGGTTTCGTCGGCATAAACGCGCTCGACCATGCCTTCGATGAATGCGGCGCGAATCACGCCGAGCGCCGTACCGAAACCGCCGGTCGCCAGGGCGCCGGTGTTGCAATGTGTGAGAATCGCCTGGGCATTGCCCTGATGCTTGCGGATCAGGTCGACGCCGAGCTGCGCCATGGTGAGATTGGCTTCACGATCGCTTTCATGAATGGCAATGGCTTCAGCTTCGAGCGCCACCAGCGGATCGGCATTGTCTTTCAGGCGATCCAGCCGGTCGTGCATGCGGTTCAATGCCCAGAACAGATTGACCGCCGTCGGACGGGAATCGGCCAGCAGCATGAAATCCTCTTCCAGCGCGGCGTACCAGTCGCCACCCTCGGCAATCCGGGCACGAGCGGCCAGCACGATGCCATACGCCGCACTGATGCCGATGGCCGGCGCACCGCGCACCACCATCGAGCGAATCGCTTCGGCCACGCCGGTGGCGCTGGTGTAGGCGATCCAGTTTTCCTCGAACGGCAAAACGCGCTGATCCAGCAGGTGGAGCGCGCCATCTCGCCAATCGATGGCCTTCACTTTCTCCGCAGCCAACAGTCGATCGCGCATCCCTCACCCCGCACTCATGAACAAAAGCCGCCGATTATAGCGATCCCCCCGCGAAGACGCTCGGGTATACTTCGCCATCCTTTACAAAAGCACTGGAACCGACCTCGATGCCGAAACCTGCCATTGCGCTCGACTTATTATTGCTGCCGACCTGGCTGGTCCCCGTCGAACCCGCAGGCGTGGTGCTCAAAGAGCATGGCCTGGGCATCCGCGACGGTCGCATCGTGTTCATCGGCCCGCGCGCCGAAGCCTTGAAGTGCAATGCCGCCGAAACCCGCGAATTGCCGGACGTATTGCTCGCACCCGGTCTGATCAACGCCCATGGCCACGCGGCCATGACCCTGTTTCGCGGCCTGGCCGACGATCTGCCGCTGATGACCTGGCTGGAAAACCACATCTGGCCGGCCGAAGGCAAATGGGTCGATGAAGCCTTCGTGCGTGACGGCACCGACCTGGCCATTGCGGAGCAGATAAAAGGCGGCATCACCTGTTTCTCGGACATGTATTTCTTCCCGAAGGTTGCCTCCGAGCGCGTACACAACAGCGGAATCCGCGCACAGATCGCCATTCCGATCCTCGATTTCCCGATCCCGGGCGCGGCCAGCGTCGATGAAGCCATTCGTCAGGGCGTAGAACTGTTCGGCGACCTGAAGCATCACGAACGCATCAAGATCACTTTCGGCCCTCATGCACCCTACACCGTGGGCGACGAGAACCTGGAAAAAATCCGCGTGATCGCCGAAGAGCTGGACGCCTCGATCCACATGCACGTCCACGAAACCGCCTTCGAAGTGCAACAGGCGCTCGAACGGCACGGCGAACGGCCACTGGCCCGTCTCGGCCGACTGGGCCTGCTCGGTCCGCGCTTCCAGGCCGTGCACATGACCCAGATCAGCGATGAGGACCTGGCGCTGCTGGTAGAAAGCAACACCAGCGTGATCCACTGCCCCGAGTCGAACCTGAAACTGGCCAGCGGCTTCTGCCCGGTGGAGCGCCTTTGGCAGGCCGGCGTCAACGTCGCGATCGGCACCGATGGCGCAGCCAGCAACAATGATCTGGATCTGCTGGGCGAAACCCGCACCGCAGCGTTGCTGGCCAAGGCGGTCGCCGGCTCGGCCACCGCACTGGACGCCCACCGGGCGCTGCGCATGGCCACGCTGAACGGCGCGCGGGCCTTGGGGATCGAAGCCGAAACCGGTTCCCTGGAGCTCGGCAAGGCCGCAGACATGGTCGCGTTCGACCTGTCCGGCCTGGCCCAGCAACCGGTCTATGACCCGGTCTCGCAACTTGTTTACGCCACTGGGCGGGACTGCGTGAAACACCTGTGGGTCGCCGGCAAGCAGTTGCTCGATGACCGCCGCCTGACGCGCCTGGACGAACAGCAGCTCGGCGAAACCGCACGGGCCTGGGGCCGGCGCATCAGCGGCCACACCGAATCGTAACAACCCCGGGACAAACGCCGGGGCTACAGCCTTTTTTCAAGTTTTTCGAGGATTGAATCATGAGCAATGTCGACCACGCCGAAATCGCCAAATTCGAAGCACTGGCCCATCGCTGGTGGGACCGTGAAAGCGAATTCAAACCGCTGCACGACATCAACCCGCTGCGGGTCAACTGGATTGACGAACGCGTCAATCTGGCCGGCAAGAAGGTCCTCGACGTCGGCTGCGGCGGCGGTATCCTCAGCGAAGCCATGGCCCAGCGCGGCGCGACCGTGACCGGTATCGACATGGGCGAAGCGCCTCTGGCGGTCGCACAACTGCATCAGCTGGAATCCGGCGTAAACGTCGAATACCGACAGATCACCGCCGAAGCCCTGGCAGAGGAAATGCCCGAGCAGTTCGACGTGGTGACCTGCCTCGAAATGCTCGAACACGTGCCGGATCCATCCTCGGTGATCCGCGCCTGCTTCCGCATGGTCAAGCCCGGCGGCCAGGTGTTCTTCTCCACCATCAACCGCAACCCGAAGGCCTACCTGTTCGCCATCGTCGGCGCCGAATACATCATGAAGCTGCTGCCGCGCGGCACCCACGACTTCAAGAAATTCATCCGCCCGTCCGAGCTGGGCGCCTGGAGCCGCATGGCCGGCCTGACCGTCAAGGACATCATCGGTCTGACCTACAACCCGCTGACCAAACACTACAAGCTGTCGGCGGACGTTGACGTCAACTACATGATCCAGACCCTGCGCGAGGAATAAGCCGATGGCCATCAGAGCAGTCCTTTTCGACATGGACGGCACTCTGCTCGACACCGCGCCGGACTTCATCGCCATTTGCCAGGCGATGCGGGCGGATCGCGGCTTGCCGCCCATGAACGACAAACACATCCGCGACGAGATCTCCGGCGGCGCCAGGGCCATGGTTGCGGTGACCTTTTCGATGGACCCGGAATCACCGGGCTTCGAGCCATTGCGCCTCGAATTCCTCGAACGCTACCTCGCCGGTTGCGCGGTTCACAGCAAGCTGTTCGACGGCATGGCCGAACTGCTGGCTGACATCGAGAAAGCCAATCTGGTCTGGGGCGTGGTCACCAACAAGCCGCTGCGCTTCGCCGAGCCGATCATGCAGCAACTGGGGCTGGCCGAGCGCTCGTCGTTGCTGATCTGCCCGGATCATGTCAAGAACAGCAAACCGAACCCCGAAATGCTGAACCTTGCCTGCAAGATGCTTGATCTGGATCCGTCGACCGTACTGTTTATCGGCGATGATCTGCGCGATATCGAGTCCGGCCGTGACGCTGGCACCCGGACTGTCGCCGTGACTTACGGTTATATCCATCCGGACGACAACCCGCGGCATTGGGGCGCGGACGTGGTGGTGGATCACCCGCTGGAGTTGCGCAAGGTACTGGATAATGCACTCTGCAGTTGCTGACCCGCACCGCAGAGCGGTCATGGCCGCATTCCCGGGCAATGTACGGGAATGACCGGACGTTAACGGATTAGAGGTTTTTTATGTTTGATTACACCGCTCGCCCCGAATTGCTCAAGGATCGGGTCATTCTGGTCACCGGCGCCGGCCGTGGCATCGGCGCCGCTGCCGCGAAAACCTACGCAGCCCACGGCGCAACCGTGCTGTTGCTGGGCAAGACCGAAGCCAACCTGACCCAGGTCTATGACGAGATCGAAGCGGCCGGACATCCTCAGCCTGCCGTGATCCCGTTCAACCTCGAAACCGCCCTGCCCCATCAATACGATGAGCTGGCAGCGATGATCGAAACCGAATTCGGCCACCTCGACGGCCTGCTGCACAATGCGTCGATCATTGGTCCACGCACGCCGATCGAGCAATTGTCCGGTGAAAACTTCATGCGCGTCATGCAGGTCAACGTCAACGCGATGTTCATGCTGACCAGCACCCTGCTGCCGCTGCTCAAACTGTCGCAGGATGCCTCGGTGGTGTTCACCTCCAGCAGCGTTGGCCGCAAGGGCCGTGCCTACTGGGGAGCCTACGGTGTGTCGAAGTTCGCCACTGAAGGCCTGATGCAAACGCTCGCCGATGAAGTCGACGGCGTGGCGCCGGTACGCTCCAACAGCATCAACCCGGGCGGCACCCGCACCAGCATGCGCGCCCAGGCGTACCCGGGGGAAAATCCGCTGAACAATCCGACTCCGGAAGAGATCATGCCGGTCTATCTGTACCTGATGGGCCCCGACAGCGCGGGCATCAATGGCCAGGCGTTCAACGCCCAGTAATGCCATACGTCGCTTTTGTGGCCGTGGCGGGTTCCCGTCACGGCATACATTTGCCGCTTTGCACAGGCCGTTTTCAGTCAAATAACCACCGCCCCTTCCAGCATCCCGATTACAACTCTTTGATTCACAAAGGTTTTGATAAAACCTGAACTGAATGGCACGACTTTCGCTCTACATTCCCTCAAAGCACGCCGGTTGAAGGCAGTCGGGCAAGGCCTGATTTCGATAGCTGACTAATTGTCATCGGGCAGACTAAACTTACCCCAAATGTCCTACGGGACTGATGGATCAGTATGACGCGCCGCCCATAGCCGCTCTCACCCAGCCTGTAAGACAGACTTACTGCTTAGGGGCTCACGCCATATGAAATCACCTTCCCAGACCACTGCAATTGACTTCGACAGTGCCAAATTGCAACGCCTGGGCTTCGGTCAGCTGCCTCCGCTGTTGCAGCGACCTGTCAGCCTGGCGCAATTGCGCCAGCAAATGAGCCTGCAACTGCAAACCAGCCTCGAACCTCAACGTATCCTCGGTCTGTTCTTCCGTGAAGTTCAGCGTCTGGTGCCACTGGATGCCATGACCTACGTGCACAATGGCAGCGATTTGCGCCTGGAGTTTGGCTCCCGCGGCCACCACTCCGTCAGCTACAGCCTCAGCCACGAAGGCGAGCATATGGGTGAACTGGTTTTTCGCCGCAATCAACGGTTCAGTGAACACGAACTGGGCAATTTCGAATCGCTCCTGTCGTCCCTGCTGTATCCGATGCGCAACGCTCTGCTCTATCGCGTCGCCACGCAAACGGCCCTGCGCGATCCGCTGACCGGCACCGGTAACCGCATTGCCATGGAGCAGACCCTGCAACGGGAGATCGAGATGTCCCGGCGTCACCTGCAGCCTCTGTCGGTGCTGATGCTGGATATCGACCACTTCAAGCAGGTCAATGACCATCATGGCCACAGCGCCGGCGATGAGGTGCTCAAAGCCGTTGCGGCATCGATCAAGGACCAGCTGCGCAACGTCGACATGGTGTTCCGTTACGGCGGGGAAGAGTTTCTGATTCTGCTGTCCAACACCAGCCGCGAAGCCGCAGCGATGGTCGGCGAGCGCCTGCGCTATGCAACGCAGGCCCAGGACTATTATGCCGACGGCCAATTGATCGAGCTGACCGTGAGCCTCGGCTGCGCAACCCTGCTGCCGGGCGAATCGGCCGACAGCCTGCTGCGTCGCGCCGACAGCGCGTTGTATGTGGCCAAGCGTGAGGGGCGCAACCGCCTGACAATGGCCGGCTAGAGAAACGGCTCGACAGACAATAAAAACGGGAGTCTTTGGGACTCGTTTTATTGGGGTTGCCGAAACTAGCTTTCGACCAGTGCCCGCCGCTCGCGACCGACCATTACCCGCTCCGCCAGCTCCAGTTGCATGCAGCGTTCGAGGAACAGGTACATGTAGTCGTAGCTCTTGCAGATGGCCTGACGCAGCTCCGTCTGCAATGCCCGGCTCGGGTTCGTCCCCGCCAGGGTGCAGATGATTTCCAGCGCCTCCCAGGGATGAGCATCATCATACTGGGCGTGCATCTTCAGCCACTTCATCGCCCGCTTTCGGTCTTCCTCCGGGAACGCAGCGGCGTACACACCGGTCGAGCAGACCAGCGCCGACCACTCCCCGGTCGCGCCTTCGATTGCATAGTTGGTGGCGGCGATGGCAACGATCAGCGAATCCGCCGAGCTGGTGTGCCAGCACCAGTGACTCAGGGCATGCAGCTCCGGCGGCACTTGCTGGGCCTGCAGGTCTTCCAGGCTTACGCCGTGGGCACGACTCCAGTTCAGCCAGTAGTCGGCATGGTTGAGTTCGACGCGGATGTTGCGCATCAGCCAGCGCCGCGCCATGTCTTCCCCGGGATGGCGGGCGAATTTGGTCTTGGTGAGATTCTGCGCCATGTACAACGCGAATTGCTCAACCACGGGCCAGCCCCCGATCAGGTACTGACGCATGGTTCTGGCGCTGAGCTTGTTATCACGCATGCGCAGGTAAAGTTCATGTTCGACAACCCGGCGTTTGCTCTCGCTGCAGTCCTGGATCAACTGTTGTGCCCAGGCAGGATAACTTGCAGCTTCCATGAGTGGTCCGGTTCGGTTGAATGTGTCGATCACTGTTCGGCTCCTTTTGATTTGTGATTGTAAGGATCGGCGAGAGATTTCAACGGAACGTGCCAGGCGCCTTGAACAACAGCGGCTGCGGTCTGGCTGGCCGACTTTGCAAACTGTCACAGGTAAACAATTGCGGGCGTTCGATGACATAACCCTGAGCGTAATCCACACCGATTTCAAGCAATGCCTGCTCGATCTGCGCTGTTTCTACAAACTCGGCAATTGTCTGCTTACCCATGACATGCCCGATGTGATTGATCACTTCGACCATGGCGCGGTTAATCGGGTCGTCCAGCATATCCTTTACGAAACTCCCGTCGATCTTCAGGAAGTCTACAGGCAAATGTTTCAGATAAGCGAATGAAGACATTCCGGCGCAAAAATCATCAAGCGAGAAATAACAACCCAACCCTTTGAGTTCATTGATAAATCGGATTGCACTACCCAAATTCGCAATGGCGCTGGTTTCTGTAATTTCAAAACAAATCATTTCAGGCGGAACGCCATAGTTATCAAACTGCTCTCGAAGAAAGTGCAAGAAAGCGTCATCTCCGATAGTAATGCCTGAAAGATTAATCGCACACATTGCCAAAGGTCGTTCGCACTTATCATTAATACATTGAGCAATAACCCTGAATACATTCTGCACCACCCAACGATCGAGCGATGACATCAAACCGTAGCGCTCGGCCGCTGGTATGAAACTGTCCGGAAGAATCATCCGCCCCGCTTCATCGTGCAGACGCAGGAGGATCTCGATGTGCCCGCCGGTACCGCCGACAGCCGGGCCCAGCGGGGCGATTTCCTGGGCATAGAGACAAAAGCGGTTTTCCTCCAGAGCCATGTGCAGACGCTGCACCCAGGCCATCTCGCCAAAGCGCAAAGACAGTTCCGAATCGTCGGCATGGTAGACCTGCACCCGGTTGCGGCCTTTTTCCTTCGCCATGTAGCAGGCCATGTCGGCCGCCCGCAGCGAGGCTTCCAATGTGGTCGGAGTCTGGGCGACATGCACCAGACCAATACTGACGGTGGTCAGGAACGGTCGCCCTTTCCAGACGAAATGCAGGTTCTGCACCGTCTGACGCAGCCCTTCGGCAATTTTCTCGGCCGCTTCCGGCGCACAGTTTTCCAGCAGGATGCCAAACTCGTCGCCTCCCAGCCGGGCCAGCGTGTCCCCCTCGCGCAGACCTGACTGCAGCAAGGCGCAGATATGACGCAGCAACTCGTCACCTGCGGCATGTCCGCAGGTATCGTTGACCAGCTTGAACTGATCCAGATCGAGGAACATCAGCGCATGTCGGCCGGGCTGGCGGGCGAGGTTGTGCAACGCCTGTTCGAGGCGATATTCAAATTCGCGGCGATTGGCCAGGCCGGTCAGCGCATCGTGGGTCGCCTGCCACGACAGATTGGCGATGTATTGCCGCTCCTGGGTCATGTCATGCAGCACCAGCACCGTACCGCTGACCTTGTCGGCATTGCGGATCGGTGCCCCCACCAGTGTCACCGATACGGTGCTGCCATCCAGACGCTGAATCAGTTTGGAATGTTCGCTGCCGCCAATGAGTCGACCGCTGAGAATATGCTCGATCAGGGTCTGCCCTTCGGTCTGCGCGTTGTCGTCCAGAAGATTGAACAGCGCCGCCAATGGCAGCCCGGCCGCCTGCTCGGCTTTCCAGTGCGTCAAGGCTTCGGCGGCAGGGTTCATGTATTCGATGGCGCCGCTGACATCGGTGGTGATCACCCCGTCGCCAATCGACTGCAAGGTGATGTGAGCCCGGTCCTTTTCCAGCTGCAGCGCCTCGGCAAAGGCATGCCGCTGCTTGAGCAGTTTGCGGGTTCGCAGCAGCGCCAGCACGATCAGGCCCAGCGCCGTGGCGAAGTTGGTGAACAGCAGCAGGCGCAGGATGACCCGTGAGCCTTCGCCCAGGGCATCGCTGAAGGCTTTTGCCGCCGGGGTCACGCCATCGTTTATCGCAAAGATCCAGTCTTTCCAGCGCCGGATATCGGTCTCGGTGGCGGCGTTGGCGATGATACGCCGATGCATCTCCTGCGCCACGTCGTCGAGTTCTACCAGATAGGCGTCCCCCAGCGTCCAGCGGTCAATGGCGGTTTCCAGATAACTGAAGTGACGGAAATTGAGGTACAGCCAGATCAGGCTGGAGACGTCGTCCGGATGGTTGCCACCCTTGAGAATGCCCTCGCGGGCCGCCTGCAGGTCGGGCGGCTGTCGGTCCAGCGCGAGACGCAACTGGTGGCCGCCCTGCGGCACGGCGATTGCGCCCTGATATTTGAGATAGATCGCCTCGTCACGACTGTCGGCATACAGATTGAGGTAATAAATGGCGTCCTTCTGGCCCTTGGACCAGAGGCTCTCCCCCGCCACATAGCCCCGAACGGCCGACAGGACATAAAGACTCACGCCACCCAGCAACGCCTGAAACAGCACCACGGCGATAAATGGCCAGACGATGCCCAGCAACCGAGGCGTTCCGAGAGTCCGCTTTTGCTTCATGGTATTCCTTGCATGAGCACTGCCTGATCGTCCATCTCTTTGCGAGCATCCCCCCAAGACTAGGAGGCCTTCCCGGTTCCGGCAAGCGGCGGATCGGCCTCTGTGCAGCACAACCGTGAAGGGTAGATATATAACGCCAGCAAAGGGTTCCGGATCGTTCTACTGCGCACTCCCGTATCCGTAACAGGAACCTGCAAAGGAATGCGACATGACACAGATGACGATCGACTCACCCATGACATCCACCGCCAGAGAACTACGTGCCCGGCAGGCACTGGGGCTGGACAGCGGCCCGGATATCGAAAACCTCATATCACCCGATGCGGGGGACAAAAAACGCTTCAAAGCCTTGCAACGCAATGCGCCCGATGCCATGTCTTCCATGACGCTGGAGATGTACAAGGCCAAGCTCGTCAACGTGCAGATCATCGACACCGTCAAAGGTTTCATGTCCGGCAGCCCCATGCTGATTCGCCGACTGGGATCCGATGTACTGTTTCCTCCTTCAGCCGAGGAAGTCCGCGCAACCCCTTCCGTGTTTCTTGAGCAGATCCTGAACTCCGCCCCCGCACAAGAGCTGGCCAATCGGTTGCTGACGAGACTCAAGTGGTATGGCGCACTTGCCGGCGAGCAGACTTCGGCCGCCGTACGCAACCAGTTGTTGTGCAAGGCCATATGCCTTTACCTGCATGCCCCGTCACTGGACGAATCCCGACTCGCCGGGTTCGATTGGCAGGATCCGGCGCATCAGGGCAAAAACTATCAGACCCTGCGCGACGATTTCGCTCGGCACCTGCTGAGCACCGGAAGAGTCGCCACCACCAATGAGTCGATAGTGCTGGCCCGTCTTTACCAGATGCGGCTGTCGAAAGATTTCCAGGTAACAGATGTTCCGCCCGATCTGCGTTACAAAAGCTCGGTAGTGTGGGTCAACTTCATGCACGGCGTGCTGTTGGCTGATGAGTTCGGCCTTGATCGAGCGCAGCCGCTTTCCTTTCAACAACTGGTCAATCTGCCGCTGGAGCGCAGCGCCAATGCTTCGACCGAAGAACTCGAGACCATTACACGACTGAGAGTCGGCCCGACTCTCGATTGGGCGGTGAGCATGGGCATCGTCAAGGCGCGAAAGGCATCCGACTACACCGAGGAGGACATCAAAAGAGCATTGACGGCGCTGGAGAACCAGAGTGAAAGCCTGAACAAGGCCGTACAGTCTCTGGAACTTCGTCCGCCCGAAAGACTGCAGATGGCCGGACAGGTCATGAGTGATTTGTTCAGAGGTTACACGTTCGGGCGAGATGGCAGCACATTACTGGATGCGACACCTGCCTACAGCGGATTCAAGTCCACACCTGACTTGAAACTCAGGGGCCACAATTTTCTCGATCTCTATGCCGACGGGCAACTGGACGGCGGAAAAAGGTGGACTGTTTCCATGCCCGACGGCATGACACGCTCCACGACTTTTCTCAGGCTTGATGACCAGAGAAACCTCTGTGCAGAGCGCGAAAAGGAATGGGGAGGCTACGAGCGAATTCAAAGAAGCTGGTCGGGCAAGTTTCTGCCGGACATCAATGCTCGATTTGAAAGCGAATTCACAAACCATCTCACCGTCCTCAGATCGGCCTATCAGACCTTGATTCTGAGCCTGTTGAATTCCCTGCCAGCGGCCGAGCGCCGAACGTTCGAGACAGGTGCCATCAACTTGCTCGGCCTGCGCCAGAAAGCCCGAAAGGATGACAGGTTCGAACCTGTCAGGGCGAGAAAAGGGTTTGTCCTGCAAGTCACCAACGGCGATGACATCGCTTACTACGAACTCATTCCCAGCGCCGGGCTCATTCGCCGCCGGACCGGCCTGCGATTTTCCTACAACAGAGGGGAACGCACGGAGTTTCCCTTGCATGCCTCGATTCCCGGGCAAACCTATGACCCGGAAAGGGATCTGGCCACCACCCTGCTGCTCGACTGGGCGGCTCATTTGCACGGCAAGCTCCCTGAAGAGCGGCAGTCTTTCACAGGGTTTCTCGATTCGAAGGGAACCCTGCCCGCAGTGGCCCCTTCCCACAACGACTCCGACCCGACCTCCTCTCGGCTTGAAACCCTGGCCGGGTTCATTGCCCACAAATACCTTTACATCGATGAAGCACATCTGCGCACCCAGGCCCGCGGCGAGACCGTTTTCGATGTCATCCGGGCAAAAACCGAGCAGCGGCTGAACACCTTCAAAGCCATCGTCAAAGGATTCGTACCGTTCTGGGGCAGCATTGAAGACCTCCTTTCGGACGACAACACCCAAAAAGCCATGGGCGCAGGCGGACTCCTGCTGGATCTCGCTTCATTTCTTTTCCCCGTCGGGAAATTCATTTCGGGAACGGTACGGCTGATCCGTGTCACGAACACAGCCTCGCGCATGGCTGTCAAAGCGAGCCTGCCTTCCTTTACGACACTGACTCGCAAGCTCCTGACGGCAACGGTAAGCAATCTGAACCCGTTGAGCGGAATTCCGACGTTGCTCAAGTCGACTGTCAGCGGTGTCGGCCGAGGGTTGATCGGTGCGAGTCGCCTGACGGTGGCTGGAGTCAAAAAGCTCTCTGGCAAGGTCGACGGTTATCGATGGGTCGGCACCTTGCCGCAGGCAATCGATCCAGGGCCATGGAAACCATTGATTGATGGTGATCGGCTGGCAACCGTCAAAGGAATCGATGACGTTCTGGTGCGAAATACCAGCCCGACCGACCCCGGACGGTTCCACCTCATCGACCCGGAGACGTCCTTGCCCTATGGCCCGCGACTGTCCAGGCATCAGATGAACTTCACGGAGGGTCGCTCAACGTTCACGACGCTTGCACAGACTGACTCACATGTCCTTGTCGAGGTGCCTGAACACGCCCACATTCGGGAAATCCTTGAAGTCGATGGCCGTACTACGATGCTGATCGATGACATCCCCTACAGGCTGGACGGCCATCAGTTGCGTCGAGCTGATCTGATCGATGAAAAATCGATGTTCAAATCCATTCCCTGCCGGATGCGGCGTGCGCCGGGCAGCGATGTATGCGCGACGAGTTATGTCACGCGAACACCTGCGCCGACTCCGCCGCTGAACAGTCAGGACACGGACAAAGGGTGGGCGCAATGGTTCGGCGATACGATTTATACGCCAGCCATTCGATCGCAGCCGTTGCTGACAAGCGCCGTCAGTACCTACAAGCAGCTCAATGCCTCTTTGGAGTTTCAAAAGGGAATCTATGCACGCATCAAGGTTCGCCTGCCCGACAACGACCCCAAGAAATTCGACACGCTCGAAGTGGGGGCGATCATTGTTCCCGCAAAGGACGACTCGAAACACTACGTGTTCACTCGACTCGGCGCCGGAGATTTCTATGTCACCGAGCGCCTGCCGGGGCAGGTTTTTGCCGACCCTCTGGTTCTGCGCAAGGCCAACCCCTCACCGGGAAACCTGGATGATGAACTGAAGACGGTCTACATCGGCTCGCTCAACGCCAACAACACGGCACGGATCCACACGGTTCCAGAGATAGAACGCGCCCTCAGAACCATGGATGAAATCGCTATTCCGCTAGGCACTCCTGCCAACCCGCCAGCCGGCATGAAATGGTTGAAAGTGGACACCAGTTCCGGTGAGGCGCTGATGTTCGACCACCGAACGCGAATGATCGTCGCCCGGAACACCGAAGGTGCCGCGACCTGGACACGGAGTACAGACGCTCCAGAGGCTTTGCGACAGCGAACGGCGGAAATTTTCGACACGCTGTTTCTATCACCGACGATCAAACCACCAGAGACCAACGCGTCGCTGCGTATCGATGACACGATGCAAAAACTGCAACACCTGCTGAGCCGATTCGAACGTACAAAGAATGCTCGCAATATTGCCTATGCCGAAGTCACCACCGCACAAGGCGTGCGAGAAGTCTATGTCAGTGTTTCCGGTGCTCATGGCACTACCAGACACCTGCCGCTGTTCCGCCACCTGGGCGCCAATCATGTAAAAATCGGTGACACGACTTACATCAACATCGACTACAGCCTTGCGGTGGACAAGACAAACCTGGAATTGACGGATGGGGGGCGCCTGGCAGCGGTACCGCTGACTATCAAGAACATCGATACCTACACACCGACATTGGCAGCCCGACCGACGTCTCTGGACAGCGAAAGCAAGTTGATACGCGTGATTCGCGAGAAATACACCGATCCACTTGAGCTGAGATCGGTGGACGTCGCCACCACGATGCCGCCTTGCGAATCGTGCTCATTGGTCATGAAAGAGTTCGGACACAGAGGCGAAGCCGACGCGCTGCAAGTAATCTGGAAATGACTACATCCGCTGCAAATGCCCATACAGCTTGGCATACAACCCACCATCGGCAATCAGTTGCTGATGGTCGCCATCCTCAGCCACCTGCCCGCCGTCGAACACCAGCACCCGGTCCGCCTGTTTCACCGCTGACAGGCGGTGGGCAATGATCAGTGTGGTGCGACCATGGAGGAACTGCGCCATGGCCTGATGCAAGTTGTATTCGGTGGCGGCGTCGAGGGCCGAGGTGGCTTCGTCGAGGATCACCACCTTCGGCTCGGCGAGGATCATCCGTGCAATCGCCAGCCTTTGCCGCTGACCACCGGACAGGCGCACCCCGGAACGACCGACGATGCTGTCCAGTCCGTCCGGCAGCGCGCGGATGGCAGGTTCAAGCTGGGCGATTTCCAGGGCCTGCCAGCAGGCCTCGTCGCTGCGGGCACGGCCCATGGTCAGGTTGGCGCGCACGGTATCGTTGAACAGTGCCGGGTGTTGCAGCACGACTGCGACGTTTTCCCGGACCGTTTCCAGTCCGATCTGCTGCTGGGTCGATCCGCCGAAACGGATGGTACCGGCCAGCGGCGTGTACAGGCCCAGCAGCAATTGCACGAGGGTGCTCTTGCCGCCGCCGCTGGCGCCGACGATCGCCACTTTCTCGCCCGGCGCGATGGACAGGTTCATCTGATCCAGCACCAGCTCATCGCCGTAACCAAAGCTCAGGCCCTGCACGTCGATGCCGACGGTCTCGCGGCCCTTGAACGGGTCGACGCCGCCCGGATATTGCGGCTCGTCGGCACGGGCCAGCAGTTCGTTGATTCGCGACAGCGCACCGCCCGCCGCGTAATAGGCGTATTGCAGGTTCAGCAGCTGTTCGACCGGACCGATCATGAACCACAGGTAGCTGAACACCGCGAGCATCTGGCCGATCGACAGGTCGGAGAACAGCACCGTAAGCATCGCCGCTGCGCGGAAGATGTCGATGCCGAACTGGAACAGCAGACCACTGGCGCGGTTCGAGGCATCGGTCTTCCACTGCGAATTGACTGCGTAATTGCGCACTTCCTGGGCCCGCAGACCGAGACGCCCGAGAAAGTAACCCTGACGATTGCCGGCCCGTACTTCCTGAATCGAGTCGAGGGTTTCGCTCAAGGCCTGGGTGAAACGCGAGGTGCTGTCGTTTTCCAGTTTTTTCAGGTGCTTGACCCGTTTGCCCAGTTGCACGGTGGCGTAGATCACCAGCGGGTTGAACAGCAGGATCAACAGCGCCAGTTTCCAGTGCATCCACATCAGGATGCTGGCGGTGCCGACCAGGGTCAGCATCGCCACCAGGAAACGACTGAGGGTTTCGCCGACAAACTTGTCGAGGGTATCGAGATCGGTCACCAGGTGCGTGGTCACCGTGCCGCTGCCCAGGCTTTCGTATTCACCGAGGGAGATCCGTTTCAGTCGCTCGATCAGGCGCACGCGAATGCGATAGACGATGTCCTTGGCCAGTCGCGCAAACAGACGGGCCTGCAACACGCCAAAACACAGGGCGCTGCAACGCAGGGTCAGGGTCACCACCAGCATCAGGCCGATGTAGCCTGCCGCCTGCTGCCACGGGGTTGGCAGCACATGGTTCATGACCTTCAGCGCCGCATCTCCACGACCGAGCAGGACTTCGTCCACCAGCAACGGCAGCAGCAACGGGATCGGCACGCTGCACAGCGTCGCCAGTACGGCCACGCCATTGGCGATCCACAGGGATTTTTTGTGATGAAGTGCCAGACGCCGGACTTCTGCCCAGCTCAGCCGGTCGACACGCTTGACGGCTGGCGTGTCATCGGCGGGGTCAGACACAGGCGGCGCGCTCCAGCCATCGACCGAGTAACGGTGACAACTCACTGAGCGGCTGGTAGCCGTTGGTCAGCAACGCAAGTTGGCCATTGCGTTCGGCGAGCAGGGTCGGGAATCCGGCAATGCCCAGATCCTGAACCCAGTTGAAGTCGGCCAATGTGGCCTCGTGCTGTTCGGCACGATCGAACAACGCAGCGAATTCGATGCGTGGCACGCCGGCCTGTTCCGCCAGCTCCACCAGCACGCTGGCGCGGGTGACATCGCGACCTTCGGCGTAAAAGGCGTGCTGGATCAGGCCCAGCAGTGTCCATGCGCAATCCGGCGCGAGGCTGCGCGCGGTGACGATGGCCCGGCAGGCAGGCTCGGTGTCGTAGACAAAACCGTCCGGCAACGCACCTTCGAACTTGAACGGCTGGCCGGTGGCCTTGGTGACCGCCTGCCAGTGTTCGAGAATGTAGCGCCGGGTCGTCGGCTCCAGCGCCGCACCACTGCCGGTGCGCAACCCGCCGACCACCAGATGCAGTTCCACGCCGGCGGCCTGCGCCTGCTCCACCAATGCCTTGGCGACCGGGGCAAATCCCCAGCACCAGGAACACATCGGATCCATTACGTAGAGCAGGCGTGCAGACATGATCAAGCCTCGGTGGATGCTTGCTTATAGTTGTAGCCGATCGGGTGCGGCATGTTGCGTGCCTTGGCCAGTTCGATCTGTTTCTGACGGTCGATGGCGCTGCGGCGGGTCCTCTCGCTCAGGGTGTTCCAGCAGTGCGGGCAGCTGATGCCGGGCACGTAATGCTCGGAGGCGCGATCCTCGACACTGACCGGGGTACGGCAGGCGTGACACTGATCGTAGTCGCCTTCGCTCAGGTCGTGGCGCACGGTCACGCGGTTGTCGAACACGAAGCAGTCGCCCTGCCACTTGGTTTCTTCCTGCGGCACCTCTTCGAGGTACTTCAGGATGCCGCCCTTGAGGTGGTAAACCTCCTCGAAGCCTTCGCCCAGCATGTAGCTCGACGCCTTCTCGCAACGAATGCCACCGGTACAGAACATCGCGACCTTCTTGTGCACCGCCGGATCGAAGTTGGCTTTGATGTAGTCGGGGAATTCGCGAAAACTGGTGGTTTTCGGATCGATGGCGCCTTCAAACGTGCCGATCGACACTTCGTAATCGTTGCGGGTGTCGATCAGCAGCACTTCAGGGTCGCTGATCAGCGCATTCCAGTCCTGCGGCTCGACGTAGGTACCGACCTGCTTGTTCGGATCGACGCCTTCGACGCCCAGGGTAACGATTTCTTTCTTGAGCTTGACCTTGGTGCGATAGAACGGCTGTTCGTCGCAGTACGATTCCTTGTGGTCGATGTCGACCAGGCGCGGATCGTTGCGCAGCCAGGCGAGCAGGCCGTCGATGCCTTCGCGACTGCCCGAAACCGTGCCGTTGATGCCTTCTTCGGCAATCAGCAGGGTGCCTTTGATGCCGTTGTCGAGCATCGCTTGCAGCAGCGGTTCGCGCAGGTTGACGTAATCTTCGAGGGTGACGAACTTGTACAGTGCCGCCACGACAATCGGTTGTGTCATGGGTGTTTCTCCAGGTGGCTACCCTCGTAAAGGGTGAACCGGATGCGAAAAAAAAACGCGCCGGGTGAGCGGCGCGTTGCGGATTCTAGCAAAAAACCTCAGTTCATTGCTGCAAGGCTCAATGCTTGCTGCCGCCGGCACAGGTCGGCGACGCCGGAGCGGCGCCCACCTCTGCCCATTCCTGCGGGGTGTAGGTGTGCAGTGCCAACGCATGGAACTCGCCCATCAGCTCGCCGAGCGTGCCGTAGACTTTCTGGTGGCGCTTGACGCGGTTCAGGCCTTCGAATTGCGCACTGACCACCACAGCCTTGAAGTGGGTCTGCAACCCGCGACTGTGCATGTGGCTTTCGTCCAGCACCTGCAGATGCTCAGGCTGAAGCAGCGCCAGCGTCGATTCGATGCGTTGTTGCATGGTCATCACGAACTCCGCTTACTTCTTCTTGGCCGCAGCAGCGCCTTTCGGTGCCAGCTCGTTGGTCATGTCGTCCAGCAATTTGTTGACGACCGGTACTGCGGGTTCCAGTTTGGCCTGGGTCATCTGGGCCGATTGCTGGGTCAGCTGCGGCATTTTTTCCAGGACTTTCTTGCCCAGTGGCGACTGGTAGAACGCGACCAGGTCTTTCAATTCCTGCTCGCTGAAGTTGCTGGTGTAGAGCTTGACCATGTCCGGCTTCAGCTTGTTCCAGCCGATGGCCTGGTCCAGGGCGGCGTTGGCCTTGGCCTGGTAGGTATCCAGTACGGCTTTCTTGGATTCCGGAGCCTTGGTCTGTTCAAAACGCTGGGCGAACATCTGCTGCACTTGCATGTACACCGGAGTGCCCAGTTTGTCAGCGTGCGCCAGGGTCAGGAAAGCTTCGGCACTGGCGTTGTGGCTGGCGGTATCGGCAAGCACCTGGCCGCTGGCGCAAACCAGTGCAACTGCGGTGCAGATGGCACGAAGACGAGTCATCGAGTTTCCTTTTCAGCTAGGCGAGGTTAAACCCCAAGGGCGACCATTCTGCGCCTGATTAACGCTGCGGCTCAACCCCCGGGCCTTGCCGTGCTTGATTGGCGGGGAATTGCCGGTCAACAATCGATTGGAGGGAACCACCCGGGCCGACACCGGCCTAAACTGCGCAAACAGACCAACAGGAGTGTGCACGATGAGCCGTATCGAAACCGACAGCCTGGGCCAGATCGAAGTCCCGGACGACGCTTACTGGGGTGCTCAGACGCAACGCTCGCTGATCAACTTTGCCATCGGTCAGGAACGCATGCCCTTGCCGGTCCTGCACGCCCTGGCCCTGATCAAGAAAGCCGCCGCCCGGGTCAATGACCGCAACGGCGACCTGCCCGCAGACATCGCCCGCCTGATCGAACAGGCCGCCGACGAAGTGCTCGACGGCCAGCACGACGACCAGTTCCCGCTGGTGGTCTGGCAGACCGGCAGCGGCACCCAAAGCAACATGAACGTCAACGAAGTGATCGCCGGCCGCGCCAACGAACTGGCCGGCAACCCGCGCGGCGGCAAGACGCCGGTGCATCCCAACGATCACGTCAACCGCTCGCAGAGCTCCAACGACTGCTTCCCCACGGCCATGAGCATCGCCACCGCACAGGCGGTGCAGACCCAACTGCTGCCGGCCATCGCCGAGCTGTCGGGCGGTCTGGCCGAACTGTCGGCGCGGCACATGAAGCTGGTGAAAACCGGTCGCACCCACATGATGGACGCCACGCCGATTACCTTCGGCCAGGAACTCTCCGGCTTCATAGCGCAGCTGGATTATGCCGAGCGGCGATCCGCGCCGCGTTGCCGGCGGTCTGCGAGCTGGCCCAGGGTGGCACCGCCGTCGGCACCGGGCTCAACTCGCCCCACGGTTTCGGCGAAGCGATTGCGGCTGAACTGGCCGCGCTGTCGGGTCTGCCGTTCGTCACCGCGCCCAACAAGTTCGCCGCCCTCGCCGGCCATGAACCGCTGACCACCCTCTCCGGCGCCCTGAAAACCCTCGCCGTGGCGCTGATGAAAATCGCCAACGACCTGCGCCTGCTGGGCTCCGGTCCCCGCGCAGGTTTTGCCGAGGTGAAGTTGCCGGCCAACGAACCGGGCAGCTCGATCATGCCCGGCAAGGTCAACCCGACCCAGTGCGAGGCGCTGTCGATGCTGGCGTGCCAGGTGTTGGGCAATGACGTCGCGATCGGCTTCGCCGCGAGCCAGGGTCACCTGCAGTTGAACGTGTTCAAACCGGTGATCATCCACAACCTGCTGCAATCGATCCGTCTGCTGGCCGATGGCTGCAGCAACTTCCAGCAGCACTGCATCGCCGGGCTTGAGCCGGATGCCGAAGTCATGGCCAAACACCTGGAACGCGGCCTGATGCTGGTGACAGCGCTGAACCCGCACATCGGCTACGACAAATCGGCGGAAATCGCCAAGAAGGCCTACAGCGAAGGCAAAACCCTGCGCGAGGCGGCGCTGGAACTGGGCTATCTGACCGATGAAGAGTTCGATGCCTGGGTGCGGCCGGAGAACATGATCGAGGCCGGCGCCAAGGGCTAGATTTTGCAGCGCCTGAAAATCCGTCTTCGCGAGCAAGCTCGCTCCCACAGTTGACCGCATTTCCCAGTCAGGAATGCGGTTGAATGTGGGAGCGAGCTTGCTCGCGAATGAGGTTGGCGCGGTTTAACTGGCGGCCATCTTCATCCGCCGGGCCTTGAGCCCGGCAATCAACGAAGGCCCCAGTGCCACCAGCGCCGACCCCAGCACCACCAGCACCGCCCCGCCATAACCCAGACCGTTGATCTGCTCGGCATGCACGTATTGCGGCCAGATCCACGCTGCCAGCGCGACGGCACCGAAGGTCACCAACGGTGTGATCGCCAGGGTCGCGCTGACCCGCGAAGCTTCCCAATGGGCCAGCGCCTCGGCAAACGCGCCATAGGCAATCAGGGTATTCATGCAACACGCCAGCAGCAGCCAGCCCTGCAACGGGCTCAACTGCAGCGTTTCCAGCGGATGCACCCACGGTGTCAACAGCAAGGCGCAGAACAGGTAGATCACCATCATCACCTGCAACGAGTTCCACACCGTCAGCAGCTGCTTCTGCCCCAGGGCATAGAACGTCCAGACCGTCGACGCCAGCAGCACCAGCAACACACCGGCGGTGTAATCAGATAAAGACGTGAGCAATTCCGCCAGACGCTGATTGAAAAACAGCGTAAAGCCGATCAACAACACCGCCAGGCCAATGCCCTGACCGATGCTGAAGCGCTCCTTGAACACGAACAGACTGGCGATCAACAACATGATCGGCCCCATCTGCACCACCAGTTGCGCGGTGCCCGGGCTGAGCAGGTTCAGGCCCATCAGGTAGAGCACGTAGTTGCCCACCAGCCCGAGCACCGCCATCAGCACCAGCCAGCCGCCCTTCGGCCCGAGCACCTTGCGACTCGGCAACCGTCGGGTCGCCGCCAGATAAATGAACAGGCAACCGCCGGATACCAGCAGGCGAAACCAG
This sequence comes from Pseudomonas bananamidigenes, assembly GCF_001679645.1. Taxonomy (GTDB): domain Bacteria; phylum Pseudomonadota; class Gammaproteobacteria; order Pseudomonadales; family Pseudomonadaceae; genus Aquipseudomonas; species Aquipseudomonas bananamidigenes. The sequence continues at coordinate 206,251 of NZ_LRUN01000001.1, forward strand.
GTCACCGTGATCGGGTCCATCACCTGCAGCACTTGCTTGAGCTTGATCGGCAGGATTCCCCACAGAAACGCCGTCAACAAGGCGAGGAACAAGCCGTACACCCAGCGACCCGACGAAACGTGCATGAGAACCCCGAAAGCCAAAGACAGGAACGCACATTCTAGGCGCTGCGGCAGGCATGACACAGGGACAGTTGCGATCGGGCCGCAAATGGAACTGTACAGGTCGCAGCAGTAAATTGACGCGCTGCCGTTGATCGGCTGGCGAAGCGCCGCAAGTGGTTCAGGCATAAGCTCTTCGGATCCCATCCAGCGCAGCGCTCAAGGAGATCGACCATGTTCGGAATGCGCGCCCAGGACAGCGACCCCGCCATGCACTTTCGCAGCGATCGGGTGTGTCGGGTCAATGGCGAGCTGTTTTTCAGCACCCGGGAGAACACCCTCGAAGGACCGTTCGACAGCCCCGAGAAAGCCGAGCAGGAAATCCGCGCGTACATCGCGCGGATGCAATTGCTGGATTCTGGCAGGTAGATCCGGTCGCCCCATTCGCGAGCAAGCTCGCTCCCACATTCGATCACATTCCTTCAATAAGAATAGGGTCAACTGTGGGAGCGAGCTTGCTCGCGAAAGCTATCGAGAGAGCAAAACAAATTTCCGGACTTAACGCACCGCTTCAAATAACCCGGTCGCCCCCATCCCGCCACCCACGCACATGGTCACGATTCCGTAACGCAGATTACGTCGCTGCAACTCGCGCACCAGATGCCCGACCTGGCGCGAACCGGTCATGCCGAACGGGTGACCAATGGAAATCGAGCCGCCGTTGACGTTGTACTTTTCGTTGTCGATTTCCAGCCGGTCCCGGGCGTACAGGCACTGCGAGGCGAACGCTTCGTTCAGCTCCCACAGATCGATGTCGGCTACCTGCAAACCTTTGGCCTTGAGCAGTTTCGGCACGGAGAACACCGGGCCGATGCCCATTTCGTCCGGCTCGCAACCGGCCACGGTGAAACCGCGGAAAAACGCCTTTGGCTTGAGCCCCAGTTGCAGCGCTTTGTCCAGACTCATCACCAGCGTCATCGAGGCGCCATCGGACAACTGCGAGGAGTTGCCTGCCGTTACCGAACCATCCTCGGCGAACACCGGTTTCAGTCCGGCAAGGCTTTCATAAGTGGTGTCCGGGCGGTTGCAGTCGTCGCGATCGACGATGCCGTCGAGGATCTGCACCTCGCCGCTGTTCTTGTCCTCGACCCGGTATTTCACCGCCATCGGCACGATTTCGTCACTGAACAGCCCTGCTGCCTGCGCCCGAGCGGTGCGGATCTGACTTTGCAGCGAGTAACGATCCTGGGCCTCGCGGCTGACGCCGTAACGACGCGCCACCACTTCGGCGGTCTGGCCCATGGTGTAGTAGATGCCCGGCGTCTGCTGCTTGAGCAACGGGTTGATCAGGTGATCAGTGTTGACGCTTTTCAGGGTCAGGCTGATCGACTCGACGCCGCCGGCAACGATGATGTCGCTGCAACCGGAAGCAATCTGGTTGGCCGCAATCGCAATCGCCTGCAAGCCCGAAGAGCAGAAACGGTTGAGGGTCATGCCTGCCGTGCCGGTGCCCAGTCGTGAAAGCACCGCCACGTTGCGCCCGATGTTGTAGCCCTGGGCGCCTTCGTTGGAACCGGCACCGACAATGCAGTCCTCGACGCTGGCCGGGTCCACATCGTTGCGCGACAGCAAAGCGTTGACACAATGGGCCGCCATGTCATCCGGGCGGGTCTGGTTGAACTTGCCGCGAAAGGACTTGGCCAGGCCGGTCCGTACGCTGTCGACGATCACCACTTCACGCATGGCATACCTCATTGCTGCAGTCGGTTGAGAGTGAACCGAGCATAAGTCCACCTCATCGCCCGTCGCGACAATCATTCACCTCGCGTATGCGGGTTCATCGCTCAGTTTTTGTGCTTCTTTTCCTTCTTGCCGGATTTCTCGAAGGCTTCTTCCAGCGCTCGATTGATCGTGCGCAGCACCTTGACCCGGGCCCAGCGCTTGTCATTGGCCTCGACCAGCGTCCATGGCGAGATTTCGGTACTGGTTCGGTCGACCATGTCGCCCACGGCGGCGCGATACGCGTCCCATTTGTCGCGGTTGCGCCAGTCGTCTTCGGTAATCTTGAAGCGCTTGAACGGGATCTCTTCACGGGCCTGGAAACGCTCCATTTGCGTGTCCTTGTCGATGGCCAGCCAGAACTTGACCACGATCACCCCGGCATCGGCGAGCTGTTCTTCGAAATCGTTGATTTCGCCGTAGGCGCGCATCCAGTCGGCGGTGCTGCAAAAGCCCTCGATCCGCTCCACCAGCACCCGGCCATACCACGAACGATCGAACACGGTGAACTTGCCCCGGGCCGGGATGTGTCGCCAGAAGCGCCACAGGTAAGGCTGTGCCCGCTCCTCTTCGGTCGGCGCGGCAATCGGCACGATGTTGTACTGACGCGGATCGAGCGCCGCCGCCACCCGCCGGATCGCCCCGCCCTTGCCCGCCGCATCGTTGCCTTCGAACACCGCCACCAATGCATGGCGGCGCATGCGTTTGTCGCGCATCAGTCCGGACAGTCGCGCCTGTTCGGTGATCAACTGCTCTTCGTAGTCTTTCTTGTCCAGACTCTGGGCAAGGTCAAGGCTGTCGAGCAGATTCAACTGATCAACCGACGTACCGAGCGGTTGCGCACTGACCGCGCTCGAATGCACATCGGGGCGCTTCAATGCGTTTTGCAGGCCCTCAAGCAGAATCTTGCCGACGGTCAGGCTGCGGTAGTTGGCGTCCACCCCTTCGATGACATGCCACGGCGCATAGTCGCGGCTGGTGCGGCGCAGGACCCGCTCGCCGTATTTGACGAATTTGTCGTAGGTCTGCGACTGCTGCCAGTCCAGCGGGCTGATCCGCCAGCTGTGCAGCGGGTCGTCGGCCAGCGCCTTGAGCCGCGCCTTCATCTGCTTCTTGGACAGGTGAAACCAGAACTTGAAGATCAGCGCACCTTCGTCGCAGAGCATCTTTTCCAGACGTTCGGCCCCGGCGATGGCCTGGTCCAGTCGCGGATCCTTGAACAAGCCGTGCACCCGGCCCTGCAGCATCTGGCTGTACCAGTTGCCGAAAAAAATCCCCATCCGCCCCTTGGCCGGCAACATTCGCCAGTAACGCCAGGCCGGTGGCCGCGCCAGCTCTTCATCGGTCTGCTGGTCAAAGGTACGCACTTCGATCAGGCGCGGGTCCATCCACTCGTTGAGCAGCTTGACCGTCTCGCCCTTGCCGGCACCTTCGATGCCGTTGATCAGGATGATCACCGGAAAACGCTTTTGCTGCTGCAATTCGAACTGGGCTTCAAGCAAGGCTTCGCGCAGGGCGGGCACGGCGGCGTCGTAGGTGTCTTTGTCGATGGCGTGACCGATTTCAGCGGATTCGAACATGGGGACGGCTCCTTCCAGAATTCAGCAAGACTAGCGGATTGGGCACGGGCGCGGCACAGAAATTCCCGCTGGCGGCGGATTGTCCGCGAGTCATCCGCAGCAAGGTTTGCCATGGATCAAGCGCGACCCGCGTGATCGGCTAGAATGGCCGCCTTGTCGTTGCCGAGCCTGCCATGAAACCTGTAATGCCCCACGCCCAACTCGACTGGGATGACCAGGGACGCCCGCGTTCGCGAGTGTTCGACGATGTGTATTTTTCCGATCAGTCGGGGCTGGATGAAACCCGCTACGTATTCCTTGAACAGAATCGACTGGCCGAACGCTTTGCCGCTCTGCCGGCGGGCGGACGACTGGTGATCGGTGAAACCGGCTTCGGCACCGGGTTGAATTTTCTCTGCGCCTGGCAACTGTTCGAACAACACGCGGTGGCCGGTGCGCGGCTGCATTTCGTCAGCGTCGAAAAGTTTCCGTTGAGCCCCGTCGACCTCCAGCGTGCGCTGGCGTTGTGGCCTGACCTGAAGCACCTCAGCGATCAACTGCTCAAGCATTACGTGGCAATCCATCAGGGCTTTCAGCGCATGATGCTGGACAACGGGCGGGTCACCCTGACGCTGTTGATCGGCGATGCGCTCGAACAATTGCCGCAACTGGACGGCCAGATCGATGCCTGGTTCCTCGATGGCTTCGCCCCGGCGAAAAACCCCGAGATGTGGACCGCCGAACTGTTCGCCGAACTGGCACGGCTGGCGGCACCCGGCTCGACCATCAGCACATTCACCAGCACCGGCTGGGTCCGTCGCCTGCTCAATGCCGCCGGGTTCAAGATGAAGCGCACGCCGGGCATCGGCCACAAATGGGAAATCCTGCGTGGCGAGTTTACTGGCTGGCCGGAGGATGCTCCGTTACCGACACCAGAGAAACCATGGTTCGCCCGCCCTGCACCGCTTGCCGGGGAACGTCATGCGCTGGTCATCGGCGCAGGCCTGGCCGGTTGCGCTACAGCTTCCAGCCTCGCGGCACGGGGTTGGCAGGTCAGTCTGCTGGAGCGTCATGCAGCGGTGGCGCAGGAAGCCTCGGGCAATCCCCAGGGCGTGCTGTATCTGAAACTGTCTGCTCACGGCACGGCACTTTCTCAGTTGATCGTCAGCGGCTTCGGCTACACCCGGCGTCTGCTGGAAACCCTGCAGCGGGGCACCGACTGGGATGACTGCGGCGTGCTGCAACTGGCGTTCAATGAAAAGGAACGCGAGCGTCAGGCACAACTGGCGGCAGCGTTTCCCGAAGACCTTCTGCAATGGCTCGATCAACCCGAGGCACAAGTGCGCGCCGGGATCGGCCTGGCGCATGGAGGTTTGTATTATCCCGAAGGTGGCTGGGTACATCCGCCTGCGTTGTGTCAGGCGCAGTCTGCGCAGCCGGGCATCACGTTGCTGACTCATCAGGACGTTGTCGAGCTGCGCAAGGTCGACGGCCAGTGGCAAGCTTTCGACGGTGACCGAATGATCGCAACGGCGCCCGTCGTGGTAATGGCCGGCGCCGCCGAGATCAAACGGTTTGCGCAGAGCGCCGAACTGCCGCTCAAACGCATTCGCGGACAAATCACCCGACTGCCGCAGACTACACAAAGTCAGGCACTGGCCACCGTGGTGTGCGCCGAAGGTTATGTCGCACCGGCACGCTTGGGCGAGCATACCCTCGGCGCCAGTTTCGATTTCAACAACGACGACTTGACCCCGACCATCGCCGAACACCTGGGCAATCTGGCGATGCTCGAAGAAATTTCCAGTGACCTGGTTTCGCGTCTGCATATTGAGGAGCAGGAGCCCGAGCGTCTTGAAGGACGCGCGGCGTTCCGCTGTACCAGCCCCGATTACCTGCCGATCGTCGGCCCGCTCGCCGACCGCAAAGCCTTCGATCAAACCTATGCAGTGCTGAGCAAGGATGCCCGGCAAGTGCCAGACATCGTCTGCCCGTGGCTGGACGGCCTGTACGTCAATAGCGGCCACGGTTCACGCGGCTTGATCACCGCACCACTGTCGGGCGAGTTGCTGGCGGCCTGGCTGGACGACGAACCGCTGCCTTTGCCCAGAAGCGTGGCGCAAGCCTGCCATCCGAACCGGTTTGCCTTGCGACGACTGATACGGGGTCAATGACTTGTCGTCATGGACCTTTTTCAACTGCCGGGCAACACGCAAGCACTGCCCTCAACCAACCGCAGCACTTGGTCGGTCAATCGCTCGAGCAAGGCACTTTCGGCTTGCTCCAGCCGTGCAGCACAACCGTTCATTTCACTCAGATAGTCGACCGAGCTCAGCTCTTCGGAGCGTTCGAACAACGCCTGAGCCTCTTCATGAAAAGGCGCCCGGGCGTCGTCGAACTGCGTCCCGAAGCTGCTTTTAACGTAATCGTTCCAGAAGGGCTGGCGAACCAGAAACGTCAGCCATTCGGGAGACAGCTCGGCGGTCTGTACTCTGTCGATGGCTTCCAGCAAATCCGCCCCGGTCACTTGCGCGATCGATGCGTAAAGCATGTGCGAAGGCTGCCCTGGCAATTCGAGTGCCTCTGCCAGCCCCGATCGATAGGCAAGGGCTACCTCCAGAGGATCGGGTGCCGAGCGGGTCGCGGCATGCTCCGCGGCAATATTGTCCAGTTGTTCAAGCCGAAACAGCCCTCTCGCCAGCTTGATCAGCGACGGCGCCGAAGGTTTCCGGCCACCGGACGCACGGGTCACGCGACGGACCTGTACCGCCACCTCCAGATGACTGAAATTCAGTGCCGCATTATCCGTACAGTTGATCGGATTGGCCGCCAGATCGAAGATCTGCTGGCGCAACTCGGCATCGGCTTGCGTGGCCTCAAGCACATTCCAGACCCGTCGCGACATGTCCTTGCGCACATGCACGGATTCGGCAGAGTTGCCCAGTTCCGCCAATAACTGAAACAGACCTTCCGCCATCGGATCGTCCTTGATTGCGGTCCACGTCTGCAGATGTCGAGAGCCCACCGTCCCTCCGGTTTCAGTCAACCAGATCGAGCGTGCCAGGTTTTCGTCCAGTCGCGCGGGGTCGTTTTCCAGATACCCCATCCCCACACCCACCGACTTGCGATAGGAATCAAGATGAACTTTGCTGGTGTCGGAAATCGGGTTATTGCGCAAGTTGATCGTTTCACTGAAGCGTCGGGAGGTTTCAAAGAGCCAGTCGGGCAGATCCCGGATATCGTTGTCCCGCAGATCCACCTTTTTCAGATTGGGCAAAAACCTCAATCCCTTGGGCAGTTCTGTGGCACGCGTGTTACGCAGGTAAAGGTGATTGAGATCGAACAGGTTTCCGACATCCACCGTGGCACCCAGATGGTTCCCGCTCAGATTCAGACTTTGCAACGTGCGTAAACGGGACAATTTCACCAGCGCCTGTTCTGTCAGCTGTATCCGGTTGTTTTCCAGGCTCAGGTGTTTGAGGTTCGGCATGTGCGAAATGACCTCGGGCAGCCGGGTCAACTGATTGCTGTCCAGGCTGAGGGACTCGACATTTTTGAAGGCTTTGAGGAAGTAGGCGACATCGTTGTCCACCAGCATGTTCTGCAGGGACAAATACCTGACATGTTCGAAAGTCAAACCGGGTGGCAACATCGGCAGCTTGCCGCATCGCATGCCATCAAGATTCAGACCGTACACCGGGCGCTCGAACTCATCACGCTGGAAAACCAGCCGGCAAAAGCAATCCTCGATCTCGAAAGCCACGATCTGGCGGCACTCATGCACCTCGGTCAACGGCCCCCCCAACGCTTTCATGGCTGCCTGATCTTCCATCCAGACATCCATGACATCGCGCAGTCGCCTGAGATATTCCTGCAGCTCTCTGACCCGAAGCGCCCGAGTGAGATGGTCGCCGCCTGCCTGATCAAGAAACTCATTGGCCTGCTGGTCGGTAAACAGCGGGAAAAGTTTTTTTACCTTGCGCAGCAAGCGTCGTGAGTGAGCCGGTGTCTCGACCGGCGAGTCGGCGAGGGTGCAGGAAGACTCTTCAACCGGTAACTCGAAGGGCTCCCCTCTCAACAAACGGGCGCAGCCTTCACGCTCGTCCATGGCGACGTCCAAGAGTCTGCTGCGCAAGCGTGCACCATCCTCCGCCCTCGCGTCGGCAAAACCCAGCGCCTTGCGCGGCCCCGCCGGGAGACTCTCAAGAATGGCCTGATAAAGGCTGTCGGGGCCCGATGCGATGCGCCCCAGCGATCTGTTCTGACTGTCGAATACTTCATAGCCGTTTTTCAGCCTGACCAGTGTGCGTGCATTGGCCGATGTGAACGGATGCGGGCCAACGGATTCCAGCACCGCGCCCTTCAGTGTCAGCTCCCGCATCTGAAGTGACAGCGTCGAGTCCCAGCCGCTGAGCTGCGGCAATAAACGGATCGCCAGTTTCTGTGTATCGGCATTCGCGATGTCCGCCAGATAGAAACCGGTCAATGCCCGCTCCACACGCACGGCATCCGAGGCCTGTCGACAGCGCTGCGCCAGTCCCATCGGGATCCGTCCGGTGGTACGCAGATGCAGGCGCTCCACACTGGCCGATTGCCTGAGCATTTCCTCCAGATGACGTGCCGGTATATCGGGATAGGCATTACGAGCCTTCATCACTTTGCCGGAGTCGGTCTGATCCAGACGTCGATACATGTGCTCGAATACCGATGTCCGGTCAGCACCGACCTCCGCTCCCAGTTTTTTTGCCAGTTGGCTTCTCTCATTGGCAACGCTGACGCCGCCCCCCAGCAAAGAAGTCTTTTCCTCTGCCGACATGCCTGCCAGGACCGTTTGCAGCAGCTCCCCTTTTTCCAGCTGGTTCTGACGCACGACAAGGCTGACGGTGTCATCGTCGATAGTGTTGGCAGGATAGGTCGCCGAGATCCTGCCGTTGTCATCGATGACCTTGATGTAATGATCGGCCGGCCAGTGGGTGAGTCGGGGCAACGCGTGCAGTTGTTCCTGAACGTATCGCGTGTCGCTCGCTTCACCTCCTTTCATCGCGGCAATGAACTCGCGCAGCCTGCGCTCAAGCCGGAAGCGTTCGACAGTGTCCTGAAAGCGCGCAGGGAGCGACCGGTTGCTTTCACAGAGACGATGCAACTGCTGAGCTCCGAGACCGCTCAGCCGACGCATCATGTCCAGGTCAGCGTCCTCGAACTCGGCCAGCATCGGGTCGATACGCTTGAGCATATAGGCACTGCTCCATTGATCCGCACGCTCCGATGCATGACGCCAGCCGCCGTGCCGGCCCTGTTCAACTCCGGGTGCATAGGCTGTCGCTCGTCGCGGATGCCGGACTTGCCAACGGCCGGAAACCGGATCCTGTTGCACTGCGAACTCCTGATCCCCCATGCGGATAAACACTTCGTCGTTGACCCGGTAAAATCCTGCGGCATCAGGTTTCATGTCGATCCCTGCCGGCAAGGATTGTCGGTAATGGACCAACTCCGACTTCCAGAGACGGGACTGACCGTTGCGGTCAAGAATGGTGGTGAACGGTTCAAAGAACTCCGGATGCTTGCGCACCGTCTTGATCGCCAGTGATTTCAAGCCCTTGATTCCGGCACCGACGGCTGCCATTAGCGCGATGTTTTCCGCCACGCTGAGCATGTGTGTCAGTGCCTCCTGCCGGTCTCCGCGACTCCAGTCCTCGATCCCCTCATAGACTTCGGCGAGCAATTGACCCACGGCCACCCCCATCATCAGTTGCCCGAGCACTGGTACGACCAGGCCGGCCAGGTTCGCCACCGTCATGCCGATTTCCAGATAGTGCAGCAGTCGCTTCTCGCGCTCGTCTTCATCTACATCTGCGGTGGGAACCGCCAGCGCCCTGGCATCGAATTGCAGCTTGGCCACGTGGCTCTTGAGCAAGTAGTCGAACAGTGGACCGGCCATGGCCAGTTGCTTGACGTGTCCAAGGCTCCGGCTGCTTGCAAACGCGCTGAAGAAGTCCGCCTTGTCGGCTTCACCGAGACAATGGGTGAAATAGGCCTTGTAGCTTTCAATACCCAGTTTGAAACCCAGATACTCCACAAACGCAGTGAAACTGGCGTATTCGTACAACGGCTGATCAGGTTCGCCCGGCATGTACACCAGGCACCACTCTTCGGGGTACAACTCGACGTTCCGCTCGGAAAACACCACGACGCTCCAGATACAACAACCGTGAATCTCGATGCCCTGCATGATCAGGGGCCGCCCCTGATACCGCAGGCTCTCGGCGCTCACTGAGCCGCCTGCGTCGATCAGGCGCTGCACGGTCTGGAATCCATCTTGAGTAATGTGATCTTTGGCCAGTGCCAGATGCAGGTCGAACTGCAACAACAGTTTTTTCAGCGTGGTGATGTCGCGAATCATCGGGCTGCCAATCAAGGTCTTGCCATCGACCTCCTTCAATCCGAAGACCTGCTGGAAATGTCGCTGATAGCTCCGTCCAAGATCCAGTTCGCGACAGAAAGCGGCAAATGTTGACGGCGTCAGGCCCGGAACGCCGCCGGGTTCGTTGGCGATACGGATTACGCTCCCCTCGGGCAGGCCACCTGTCTGTGCTTCCTCTTCCGTGAAGTTCTGCATGGCCGCTTCCAGCAGCGTAACCCTGGCAGGCTCGTAGACGGGCTGACCGCCCCCGGGCGGGATCGTGGGCTCGCAGCCGCAAGCGGCTCCCGGCAGCTCCAGAAAATCCTTCTCGACGTCAATGTCCCCTGGCCATCGAGCCGCGACGGCGTTGTTCAACCTGACGAAACAAAAGTCGTTCAACGGGCTCAGCAGATTCAGATCGACTTCGACCTTCGCCTGGGCGGCATGCAGATCGCGCGCCGTCTGTTCCAGGGCTGCCAGGGTCGTGACCGAGGCGTTCAGCAGCCGGTGAGGCAGGCTTTTTTGCAAGGTCTGGGCGGTGTCCAGATCGCCGGTGGCTTCCAGCAAATAACTCAATATCTGCTTTTGGGTCGGTGGCGACGGCGAAACGACGTTATTGATACTCGGCATGGGCAATAGTCCTTTATTGCAGATTCGGACCCTCACCCTATCCGTCCCGCGCAGGGATGAAAAACATGAATAACTGCGCAGTCAGCCCCTCGAACCAGCAGCATTTCCCATGTTTCACATCAATATTTATCGCAACCGAGAACGATCTTTGCGCTATGGCACCCGCCGGTCTGGCCATTCCATTTATAACTTATCGATCTAAAACTCCCCCATCCTGACTGGGTCAGTTTCTGGGTAACGACCATTTTGGTGCGTTACGGCGACACCCTCCCCAACGGAAAAACCGGTAAGGACCTTATGTGCGGATTAGCTGGCGAGTTACGTTTTGATCAACAACCTGCAGACCTTGCAGCCATCGAGCGAATCACCCATCACCTGGCGCCTCGCGGCCCTGATGCGTGGGGTTTTCATGCCCAGGGACCGATTGCCCTGGGCCATCGGCGCCTGAAAATCATGGACCTGTCGGACGGCTCGGCGCAGCCGATGGTCGACAGTCAACTGGGCCTGTCCCTGGCCTTCAATGGCGCGATCTACAACTTCCCGGAGCTGCGCGCTGAACTCGAAGCACTCGGCTACGCGTTCTACTCCGGTGGCGACACCGAAGTGCTGCTCAAGGGCTATCACGCCTGGGGCGAAGCGCTGCTGCCGAAACTCAACGGCATGTTTGCCTTCGCCATCTGGGAACGCGATACCAAACGCCTGTTCATCGCCCGCGACCGTCTCGGTGTGAAGCCGCTGTACCTGTCGCGCACAGGCCAGCGCCTGCGTTTTGCCTCGACGCTGCCGGCTTTGCTCAAGGGCGGTGACATCAACCCGATCCTCGATCCGGTGGCGCTCAACCATTACCTGAATTTCCACGCCGTGGTGCCTGCACCGCGCACCTTGCTGGCCGGCATCGAAAAGCTGCCGCCAGCGAGCTGGATGCGTATTGAAGCGGACGGCACCACCGAGCAGAAAACCTGGTGGACGCTGCCTTATGGCCCACACGACGACGAGAAGAATCTGACCCTGGAAGACTGGCGCGACCGCGTGCTCGACAGCACCCGCGAAGCGGTGGCGATCCGTCAACGGGCGGCGGTGGATGTTGGCGTGCTGCTTTCCGGCGGTGTCGATTCGAGCATCCTCGTCGGCCTGCTGCGGGAAGTCGGCGTGGAAAACCTGTCGACCTTTTCCATCGGTTTCCAGGATGCCGGCGGCGAACGCGGCGACGAATTCCAGTATTCCGATCTGATCGCCAGGCATTACGGCACTCACCATCACCAATTGCGTATCGACGAAAAAGAAATCATCGAGCAACTGCCTGCCGCGTTCCGCGCCATGAGCGAGCCGATGGTCAGCCACGACTGCATCGCCTTCTATTTGCTGTCGCGGGAGGTGGCCAAACACTGCAAGGTGGTGCAAAGCGGCCAGGGCGCCGACGAGCTGTTCGCCGGTTACCACTGGTACCCGCAAGTCGACGGCGCGGCCGATCCGTTCGCGGCCTATCGTGAAGCGTTCTTCGACCGCAGCTACGAGGACTACGCCGCCACCGTGCAACCGAAGTGGCTGACGGCCAATGACGCTGCCGGCGACTTCGTGAAGGCACATTTCGCACAACCCGGCGCCGATGCAGCGGTCGACAAAGCCTTGCGCCTGGACAGCACGGTGATGCTGGTGGAGGACCCGGTCAAACGCGTCGACAACATGACCATGGCCTGGGGCCTGGAAGCGCGCACGCCGTTTCTCGACTATCGCCTCGTAGAGTTGTCGGCCCGCATTCCGGGCAGGTTCAAACTGCCCGACGGCGGCAAGCAGGTCCTGAAAGAGGCCGCACGACAGGTCATCCCGAGCGAGGTCATCGACCGCAAGAAAGGCTACTTTCCGGTGCCCGGCCTCAAGCACCTGGAGGGTGACACCCTGAGCTGGGTGCGCGAACTGCTGCTGGATCCGAGCCAGGATCGCGGCCTGTTCAACCCCGCCATGCTCGACAAACTGCTGACTGACCCGCAAGGCCAGTTGACCCCGCTGCGCGGCTCCAGGCTTTGGCAACTGGCGGCTCTTAACCTGTGGCTCAGCGAACAAGGAATCTGATCGATGAAACCTCATATGGCGTACAGCCAACGGCTGCTGCGCGGTCAGACGCCCTCCTACGAACGTTTGCAGGCACGTCTGGCCGAGGATGGCAATCAACCGAATGCCGAACCGATTGCCGTGCATTGCGGTTGGGGCCGGTTGCTGATCGGCCACACATTCCCCGATCCCGCCAGTCTTGCCCGGGAGTTGCTCAACGAACAACCGGGCGAGCGCGATATCGCGTTATACGTGGCTGCGCCGCAGCAGGTACTCGGTCTGGAACCGACCCAACTGTTTCTCGACCCCTCCGACACCTTGCGCCTCTGGTTCAGCGATTACCGTCAGGCCACCCGGGTGTTTCGCGGCTTCCGCATACGTCGCGCACAAAGCGAAGAGGACTGGCAGTCGATCAATCAGCTGTATCAGGCACGCGGCATGCTGCCGATCGATGCCACACTGCTCACCCCGCATCATCAGGGCGGGCCGGTGTACTGGCTGGCCGAGGACGAAGACAGCGGCGCGGTGATCGGCAGCGTCATGGGCCTCAATCATCACAAGGCCTACAACGACCCGGAGAACGGCAGCAGCCTGTGGTGCCTGGCGGTCGACCCGAAATGTTCCCGTCCCGGCGTCGGCGAAGTGCTGGTGCGCCATCTGGTCGAGCACTTCATGAGCCGCGGCTTGAGCTATCTCGACCTGTCGGTGTTGCACGACAACCGTCAGGCAAAAAACCTCTACGCCAAACTCGGCTTTCGCAATCTCTCGACCTTCGCCATCAAGCGCAAGAACGGTATCAATCAGCCGTTGTTTCTCGGTCCCGGACCGGAAGCCGATTTCAATCCCTATGCGCGGATCATTGTCGAGGAAGCCCATCGACGTGGCATCGATGTGCAGGTGGATGATGCCGACGCCGGAATGTTCACCCTCAGCCACGGCGGGCGCCGGGTGCGCTGCCGCGAATCCCTGAGCGACCTGACCAGCGCCATCAGCATGAATTTGTGCCAGGACAAAAGCCTGACCCACAAGGTGCTGAAAAACGCCGGGTTGAACGTGCCGTCACAGCAACTGGCGGCGAACGCGGACGATAATCTGGCGTTTCTCGATGAGCATCAGCGGATCGTCGTCAAACCGTTGGATGGCGAGCAGGGTCGGGGCGTGGCGGTGGATCTGCAGAGTATCGAAGAGGTGCAGAAGGCCATCGAAACCGCGAAGCAATTCGACAGCCGGGTGCTGCTCGAAAGCTTCCATGAAGGCCTTGATCTGCGGATTCTGGTGATCGGATTCGAAGTGGTCGCCGCTGCGATCCGCCGACCGGCCGAGGTGATCGGCAACGGCCATCATTCCATCGGCGCACTGATCGAGGCGCAGAGCCGACGTCGACAAGCCGCGACCGGAGGCGAAAGCAAAATTCCGCTGGATCACGAAACCCAACGCACCCTGCATGCGGCGGGTTACGACTACAGCAGCATCCTGCCGACCGGCGAGCATCTGTTCGTGCGGCGCACGGCGAACCTGCACACCGGCGGCACCCTGGAAGACGTCACGGCGATTCTGCACCCGACCCTGGTCGATGCCGCCGTGCGTGCGGCGCGAGCACTGGACATTCCGATGGTCGGGCTCGACCTGATGGTGCCCGCCGCCGATCAGCCGGAGTACGTGTTCATCGAAGCCAACGAACGGGCCGGCCTGGCCAACCATGAACCGCAGCCGACGGCCGAACGCTTTGTGGATCTGTTGTTTCCGCACAGTCAGCCGGCCGTTTGATCTTCCTTCGGCGTCATGCCCGCCCACAGTCGGGAATGACGCCCCGCAACAGGAGTTTTCATGACCATTCCCGAACCGGATCTGAACTACCTGCAGAAAGTCCTGCTGGAAATGCTCGCCATTCCCAGCCCCACCGGGTTCACCGATACCATCGTGCGTTATGTCGCCGAGCGTCTTGAAGAACTCGGCATCCCTTTCGAGATGACCCGTCGCGGCACCATCCGCGCCACCCTCAAGGGCAAGCAAAACAGCCCCGACCGCGCAGTCTCGGCACACCTGGACACCATCGGCGCCACCGTACGCGCCGTGAAAGACAACGGGCGTCTGACCCTCGCGCCGGTCGGCTGCTGGTCGAGCCGTTTTGCCGAAGGCAGCCGCGTCAGCCTGTTCACCGACAACGGCGTGATCCGCGGCAGCGTATTGCCGCTGATGGCCTCCGGGCATGCGTTCAACACTGCCGTCGACGAGATGCCGATCAGTTGGGATCACGTTGAACTGCGCCTTGATGCCTACTGCGCGACCCGTGCCGATTGCGATTCGCTGGGTATCGGCGTCGGTGATGTGGTGGCGTTCGATCCGTTGCCGGAGTTCACCGAAAGCGGCCATATCAGTGCCCGTCATCTGGATGACAAGGCTGGCGTCGCGGCACTGCTCGCCGCATTGAAAGCCATCGTCGACAGCGGTCAGGAACTGATGATCGACTGCCATCCGCTGTTCACCATCACCGAGGAAACCGGCAGCGGAGCGGCGGCGGCCCTGCCGTGGGACGTCAGCGAATTTGTCGGTATCGACATCGCCCCGGTCGCGCCCGGCCAGCACTCCAGCGAACACGCGGTGAGCGTGGCGATGCAGGATTCCGGCGGGCCTTATGACTATCACCTGTCGCGACATCTGCTGCGTCTGGCCGGTGAGCATGAGTTGCCGGTGCGCCGCGACCTGTTCCGCTACTACTTCAGCGACGCCCATTCGGCGGTGACCGCCGGCCATGACATCCGCACCGCCCTGCTCGCCTTCGGCTGCGACGCGACCCACGGCTACGAACGCACGCACATCGACAGCCTGGCGGCCCTCAGCCGACTGTTGGGCGCGTATATCCTGAGCCCGCCGGTGTTCGCCAGCGATGCGCAACCGGCCAACACATCACTGGACCGCTTCAGTCACCAGATCGAACACGAGACACAAATGGAAAGCGACACCCGTGTGCCCTCGGTGGACAGCCTGGTGGGGCAACGCCCGGACAGTTGAGTCTGGCCCTCGGCGATCATTCGCCGTAGCATCCGGACATTGATTTAGCCGAGGTGCCCATGCTGATTCCCTACGACGCGCTGGAAGTCGACACCCTTACCCGCCTGATCGAGGACTTCGTCACCCGCGACGGTACCGACAACGGTGACGAAACCCCGCTGGAAACCCGCGTACTGCGGGTTCGCCAGGCTCTGATCAAGGGGCAGGCGCTGATCGTTTTCGATCCGCAAAGCGAGCAATGCCAACTGATGCTCAAGCACGACGTGCCCAGGCATCTTTTCGATTGAGGTTCAACGGCCCTTGCCGCTGGCCTGTTTGCGCTGAATCCGCTCATAGACTTCGGCGCGATGCACATTGACCTGCTGCGGCGCCTCGACGCCGAATCGCACGCTGGAGCCATTGACCGCCAATACGCGCAAGGTGATGTTGTCGCCGATGGAAATCATTTCACCGACGACACGGCTGAGTACAAGCATGTAGAGCGTCCTTCAAGGTTTTCGAGCCTTGAAGATGCGCGGCTTTGGAGCGCCCTACAATGCGTGGCGGGCAAATCAGTCAAACCCTACGCCTTTGTGCGCAACCGGCCTTCAGACGTTTCCTGCAATCCGGTAACTCAGGCTGCACTGAACCTTGGCCCGAACAGAATCACACTGGCACCGATGACGCACAACGCGACACCTATCCAGTCCGAACCCAGCGGCCTGATCCGCTCGACCACCGCCAGCCAGCCAATCGAAGCAATGATGTAAATGCCTCCGTAGGCGGCATAGGCACGACCGGCATACGCGGCTTCGACCCTGGTCAACAACAACGCAAACAGTGTCAGGCTGATCAGCGCCGGGATCACCCAAAAGGCACTTTTGCCCTGGCGTAACCACATCCAGAAAGCGAAACAACCGGCGATTTCAAATAGCGCGGCGAGGAAAAACCACAAGTAGTTGAGCATGCACATGACTCGTCATGGGGGACTTTGGCGGTCACCCTAACGACCGGGCTCCAGCGCTGCAAGTTCAGCCGTTGTTCTGTCTGGCCTTGGCTCGCATCTTCTCTGCCATCGAGGTCATTTCCTTGTACAACAGTTGCGGGTTCTGCTGTTTGATCGCCCAGGCCATGCGTCCCTGTTCGTGGGGCAGGATCATGAATTCGCCGGCCGCTACTTGCCGGTAGATGTAGTCGGCAATATCGGCAGCGGTGATCGGAGAGCTTTCCAGCAACTTGCCGACCTGCGCTTTCATGGCCGGTGTCGGGCCACGGAAGGAATCCAGCAGATTGGTCTGGAAGAACGACGGGCAGACCACATGCACGCCAACTTCCTGTTGAGCCAGCTCGACCAGCAGACTTTCGGACAAGGCCACCACACCGGCCTTGGCCACGTTGTAGTTGCTCATCGCCGGACCTTGCATCAATGCCGCCATCGAGGCGATGTTGATGATCTTGCCCTTGCTCTGTTCCAGCAACGGCAGGAACGCCTTGCAGCCCTTGACCACGCCCATCAGGTTGATCGCGATCTGCCAGTCCCAGTCCTCCAGCGACAGCTCGCTGAAGAAGCCCCCCGAGGCCACACCAGCGTTGTTGACGATAATGTCGATGCCGCCGAGCTTCTCTTCACAAGCCTGAGCAAACGCAGTGAGCTGGCTGTAGTCACGCACGTCGCAGCGCTGGACGAAACCGTCACCGCCCGCCTCGCGAACGAGTTTCAGCGTCTCCTGCAAACCGGGCTCGCTGACATCGGACAACGCCAGCCGCCAGCCTTCACGCGCCCAGCGCAGCGCGATTTCGCGACCCAGACCGGAGCCCGCGCCAGTGATCATCATGCGATTTTGCATAGCAAACAGCCTTGTTGTTCCGGGGAAGATGCGCGCAGTGTAGCGAAGGAAACGGAGTGACCCACGCTCGATCAGATTGCTGAATGGCCGGTTCAAACTGCGACATCGAACGAAATAAGACCGCGAACCAAATGCACTGAAAAAACTTTGAATTTTCTTTCATGCGCGCCAGTCGGAATCTGTAAGCCGTCTGGATTCATTGCAACTTCCAGCCGCCCTTGAACATCAAGACTCTCAAGCCGCTATCAACAAGGAAATCGACATGGGCACAATTCTTATCATTATCCTGATCCTGTTGCTGATCGGTGGTCTGCCGGTCTTTCCACACTCCAGAAGTTGGGGTTACGGTCCATCGGGCATTATCGGTGTAGTGCTGGTTGTACTGTTGGTGTTGTTGTTACTCGGTCGGATATGACGTTTTGACCGACAAAAAAAGAGGCCCTGAAAAGGGCCTCTTTTTATTGCGCCGAATGATCAGTCCGGCTTGCCGTTGATCACACCGGCGGTGTTGTCGAGCAGACTCTTGGTCGCTGTCTGCAGGAATGCTTCAAGCTTGAGTTTCAACTCCGCAGTACGCGGCGCGTCCGGAATGATTTCCGCAGAAGGATTTGCGCCCAACTGGTACTGGTACATCTTCGGTGCCATTTCCTTCTCTTTCGGCAGCACCAGAATCTGGTCGGCAGTCACGATCGCAGTGGTCTGCTCGCTGCCCGACGGCTTGATCACACCGAAACCGGTGTCGCCTGCCGGCAGGTTCAGCAGGTCACGACCCCAGCATTGATGACGCACTTCGCCACCCAGGCGCCCCATAATGGTCGGCACGATGTCGATCTGGGTGCCCACGGTATGGTCACGGGTACCGAATTTTTCCTGGATGCCCGGCGCGATCATCAGCATCGGCACGTTGAAGCGGCCCAGGTCCATTTCGGTGATCTGGCGTTCGTTGCCAAAACCGTGGTCGCCGACGATGACGAACAGGGTTTCCTTGAAGTAAGGCTCCTTGCGGGCCTTCTCGAAGAACTGACCCAGCGCCCAGTCTGCGTAACGCATGGCGGTCAGGTGCTCGTTGAGCGTGCCACGGTCGGTCACGCGCTCTACCGGCAATGGCGTCGGCAGCGCGTAAGGCGTGTGGTTGGAAAGGGTCTGCAGTAGCGCATAGAAAGGCTTGCCGTTTTCCCGCGCCTTCAACTCCACCAGACCACGGTCGAACATGTCCTGGTCGGATACGCCCCAGGTCGGATCGGAGAATACCGGGTTGACGAAGTCATTGCGGCCGACGAAGTTGGTCATGCCCTGGTTGCTGAAGAAACCGGACTGGTTGTCCCAGGCGAAGTCACCGTTGTAGACGTAGACGTCGTCATACTTGCGCGCACTGAGCAGTTGCGGCAGGCCGGACAGCTTGTGGCTGCCTTCCGGGGTCTGCATCAGGTACTCGAAACCCGGCAGGTTCGGGAAGCAGGCCATGGTGGCGAACATGCCCTGGTGGGTATGGGTGCCGTTGGAAAAGAAGCGATCGAACAGCAGGCCTTCCTTCGACAGTTTGTCGAGGTTCGGCGTGATGTTGCCCGGTGCGCCCAGAGCCCCCACCGAGTGGCCGGCCATGCTTTCCATGAGGATCACGACAACGTTCTTGATCGGCAGGGTCTTGTCGGCCGGCGGCGTGTAGTCGCGACGCACGGCGGCGATGTCGCTGTCGACCAGCTTGTCGTCCGGCATCACCAGCATGTCGCGCACCACTTTCTGCGCCTGATCCTGCGGCAGCGTGGCTTTCCAGATGTTGTTGCGGTCTTCGCCCATGCGGTCCTTGGCCGCCGCGATCAGCGACAGGGTGCCATTGAGGCCGAGCTGGTTGGCGAAGTTCGATTCGGTGGTGTACACGTCACCCCAGCGCAACGGCGGGCCCTGACGCAGGGTGCCGCGCACGGCGACCACACAGATCAGCAGGCACACCACGAACACCGCCAGACGTGCATACCATGGCGCCACCTGGCGGGTGCCGACATTGCCACCGCTGAACGGGCCACGCGGACGGGTCAGACGGTCGGCGCCCTTGAACGCGAGGGTCAGGATCAGCGTACCCACGGCCCAGGCCAGCAGATAACGCACCACCGGGAAACCGTACCAGAGCATGCTCATCACGGTTTTCGGGTCTTCCTTCACGTACTGGAACACCAGGCCGTTGAGGCGCTGGTGGAACTCACGGTAGAAGTCCATCTCCATCAGGCCGAGGAACAGCGCGATGCTTGATGTAATGGTCAGCCACAGGCGGAAAAAACCGCGTGCGGCCATGGCCCGGGCACTGAACAGGGCCAGCACCATCGGAACGCAGAGGTAGACCACCAGGCGCAGGTCGAAACGCAGGCCGTTGGCGAAGGCTTCGAGGAAGGTCGAAGCCGGGGTGTCGAGGATCATCTCGCGGTTGTAGACCAGCAGCGCGAGGCGCAGCACGGAAAACATCACCATCATGACCAGCGCGCACAGGAGCGTGTAGGCCAGATGCGATTTGACGGTCGGTTGCAGCAGGCGACTGGAAGATCGCTGCTGATTCAGGGCGTCCGGGTTTGCCATGTCGTTTTAGGACCCATTGGAAGTTGAAGTTGCAAAAAATACAGCGGCGCCCTGCCCTCTGTTGGCCATTCCAGGCCCCGGGGCTTGCGCGGTGCGCAAATGTTGCACGATCACCGGCGGCATTGCCATTGATTACTGCCCCGCCGCCATACTCTTTCATTAAAGGCACGGCATACCCGGACAGATACAAATTGCGCGGGCGAATTGTCTTGAAGACTTTGTGAAAATTTCGTTCAACGCATATCCGGAAACACAATATCGCTACAAAACAAAACGCCCCGAGTTCTTCGGGGCGTTTGCAGAGCACGCGACGCTTACTTCTCGGCGCGTTCTTTCAGGGCTTTCAAGGTGTTGAACGGTGCATCGACCACGAACTTGTTGGCGATCATCGATGGCACGCTGCCGCCCGGCTCGGTGTGGACCTGATAGGTCACTTCAACCTGATCGCCTTTGGGCACGAACTTCCAGAAGCCTTTGACCTGAGCTACACGCACAAAGCCTTTTTCTTCCGGCAGGTATTTCGGCACGCCTTCCAGATTGCGGGTCAAGCTGCCATCGGCGCCTTCAACGGTGGTGACATGCAGGATCGAATCGCGCGGGGTCACCGGCCATGGTGTGTTGAACTGGGTGTAGGTCCAGCTCTGGTCACCTTCGTGCTTGAGCAGTTTCTGGGTCTTGCACTCGTGAATCCAGGCGCAGGCACCGGACACGTCTTCTTGCAGTGCGCGCAGTTTGGCAACGGTGGTTTTCATCAAGGTCACGCCTTGATACGACTTGTAATCCGAGCCCGGCACTTCGCTCAGGGAAACCTTGATGCCATCTTCATTCTTGGCCACTTTCCAGTCTTCCGCCTGCGCTGCCGAAGTAGCCAGCACGACAGTCAAACCACACAACACAGCGATACCATGCAGCGAACCCATAGTCTTATTCCTTATTGTTGAAGTTCCGTACGTTTGACACATCACGCCGCGGTCATCTGCTCCCACCAGCCAATCAGCCTGATCGCCTCTTCCTGGCTGCTTCCGCAGACTTCGACATCCGCCTGGAATCCGGAGCAGACTGCAGGACGTTCCGGCTGGCCGAAAATGCTGCACAGGTTTTCGACCGAGAGCTGAACGCAACGTTCACCGGCGGGTTTGCCATCGGGCATGCCCGGAATCGGCGAACTGATCGAAGGGGCAATGCAACAGGCACCACAGCCTTCACGGCATTTCATGACAACGAATTCCTCGCGACGGGCAATGTGTCAAAGGGACGCGGACAGGGTAACCGCTAAAACGGTTGTTTCAAATTCCCTGAGCCGGGGTTTTTACGCAGAAACGAAGGTGACTGACCGGTCTCCGACAAAGCGTCTGGTCTGCGGGTCACACCTGGATTGAATCTACTGCTTGAATTCGAAGTCCAGCGCGGCGCCTTCGACTTCACGACGCTCTTCGTTACGCAGCTGCAACTGCATTTCGTTGCTCAGCAGTCGACCGTTAAGCTGAAACCCGCTGCTCTTTTCACCGAACATCTGCGGAAGAATCGCATCATGCCGAGGCAACGGCACGGTGCCGGCAGGTTTCAATTGCTGGACCATTTCCCGGGGCAGGCTGAGGTCAAGTCTGGCCGGTGGCAACGGCGTCTTCGCAACTTCACTGGCCGATTTCGACTTGGAAGCGATCGGAGCACGTTTCTTTGCCGGGACGGTTTTCTTGGCCGGCTTATCTTTCGCAGGCACCGCTTTCTTGCTGGAAACCGGCTTTTTCACCGTGGATGTGGCTGTCGGTTTTTCCGAAACGGCAGCGGCCATGGCAGCGGGCGCCTGTCCTATCATCAACAGACCCAGCAAAACCCAGGCGGCAGGAAAAATCGCTTTCATGGAACCTACGACACAAGCGGCAGAGGGCCATATGCTCGCCTGTTGAACGCCTCATGACAAGCGCTCCACGCCGTCCGTTCAGAAACCGCCGGCCATTTCCTGACACAGTTGAGTCGCCAGCAGACCGAGAGTCATCAGCGCCCGCTCCGCCTCGCGATTCCACGGAGTGCCGCAGTTCAGGCGAATACAGTGGTTGAACTGCTCGGTATTACTGAAGATCAGACCCGGCGCAATACTGATGCCCTGCTGCAACGCGCGGACATGCAATTCCTGGGTGTTGACCCGTCCCGGCAGACTCACCCACAGGATGAAACCGCCCGTGGGCCGGGTCATCTGCGTGCCTTCAGGGAAGTACTGCTGCACCGCCAGCTGAAACGCGCTGAGGTTTTTTCGATATTCCTGGCGTATGTACCGTAAATGCCGGTCATAACCGCCATTTTCCAGATAAGCGGCAATCGCCATTTGCGTGACGCTGCAGGCCGAATGCGTGGTGAAGGTCTGCAGACGCTGAATTTCCTGCTGATATTTACCTGCAATCATCCAGCCGACGCGCACGCCCGGCGACAATGTCTTGGAGAAGCTCGAACAGTAAATGACCCGATCCAGCCGATCATAGGCCTTGAGCGCTTTGGTGCGTCCCTGCTCGAACATCAGCTCGCCATAGATATCGTCTTCGACGATCTGGATATCGAAATCCGATGCGAGACGCAGCAACTGTTTCTGTCGGTCTTCAGGCATGGTGCCGCCCAGCGGATTGCTCAGCCGGGTCGTCAACACCAGGGCTTTGATCGACCACTGATTGGCCGCCAGCTGAAGGGCTTCCAGGCTCATGCCGGTGGCCGGGTCGCTGGGGATTTCGATGACTTTCAGGCCCAGCAGGTCGGCCAGTTGCAAGAGACCGTAATAGGTCGGCGATTCGGCGGCGATCAGGTCGCCCGGACGGGTCAGCACACGCAATGACATCTGCAGGGCGTCGACACAACCGTGGGTGATCACCACTTCCGAAGGATCGACCACCACCCCGGCGTCGCGCATGCGGATTGCCACTTGTCGGCGCAATGGCTCGAAGCCCGGGCTGAACATGTAGCTGAAAGCGCGCGGGCTATGGAATCGGGTGACCTTGGCCAATTGCTGATGCAGCGCACGTACCGGCAGGTAATCGACGCTCGGTACAGCTGCGCCCAGCGGAAACACGCCTTCGCGGCGCGACTCGACCAACACCTGCTGGATGATGCTGGCGCGGGTAACCAGGCCAGGCCGTTCGACCCGGGCGATGTCCGGGGTCGGTGCGGTCAGCGCCGGTGTCTGGTGCACGTAGTAACCGGACTGCGGCCGCGCACGGATCAGCCCCTGATCTTCAAGATTGGCGTAAGCCTGCAACACCGTCGCATGGCTGACATTGAGCTGCGAACTCATCTTGCGTACCGAGGGTACGCGCTCGCCGGGTTGATAGACACCACGACGGATGTCCTCGGCCAGCTGTTGAGCAATACGTTGGTAGAGCAAGAGATTGGTCATGACGCAGCACTCGATTTCACGGGCGTTTTATTCTTGTGTGAAACAATACCGGAACAGTTTTGAAGTGTACTGGGACAGTTGCCATATTAGTCAACCATACAGTGCAGTGTCGGTTAAATCTGTACTGCTTTGTGAGGCAATCGACAGACGTAAAAAAGCCCGGCGCTGCAGGACAGCCCGGGCTTTCCAGTAACGCCAGCCTCAGCGGGCGGCGCCTAGCTGGCCTTTTTCGTCGGAGAAGACGATTTCCACCCGACGGTTCTGGGCGCGCCCACGCTCGGAAGCGTTGGCGTCCACCGGGTACTCGTCGCCATAGCCTTCGACCTGAATGCGTTTTTCGTCGATGCCCAGATCTGTCAGCACGTCGGCCACCGATTGTGCGCGATCACGGGACAGCTTGAGGTTTTCCTGCTTGCCACCGGTGCTATCGGTGTAACCCTCGATACGCACCACGCGTTTCGGATTGAGTTGCAGGAACTGCACGATCTTCAGGACCACGCGATTGGCCGAGTTCTTCAGTTCGGCTTCACCGGTGTCGAACAGCACGTCACCCAACGTCATCACCAGACCGCGATCCGTCTGGGTAGTCGCCAATGCAACGATCTGCTCCTCGAGCCACTTGCCCTGCTGTTGCACACTCAACAGCTTGGATTCGCGCAATGCCAGTTGCAGGCGTTGGCGCTCGAGTTCCAGTTTCGCTGCGCGCTCCTCGTTGAGCACCAGATTGGTATGTTCCCGGGCGATCTGGCTGTAGCGCTGGCTCAGGTAGGAATAATGGACCACGTCCGCACCACTTCCCCAGTACGAGGAAAGCCGATCGGCACGAGCCAGGGACTCACCGGCCCGAATCACGTCTTTCGGTGCGATTCGCAGCACATTGGAGTCTTCCTTGACCTTCTGAAAGTCAGCACTGGCCTCCTGCAAGGCGCCTTCGCTGTGTTGACCTGCACAGCCAAAGAGGCTGGTGCAACCGACGAGCACCAGTGCGCCGAACATGTTGGACGTCAGACTCATTGGGCATCCCCCAGTTGCTTGCGCAGACGGATGATGCGGGAATTGAGCACGTTCAGTTGTTCCTCGCTTTTCTGTGTCAGCACCTTTGCTTCGGCCAGACGGGCATCCAGCTCGGCCTGTTCGGCGCGCACCCGCGCATTCTTGTAGGATTCGCCGGCCATGCTGCCCTTGGCCCGATTGAACTTGTCTTCGGCCAGTTTCATTTCCGGCACTTCGTCAGCAGTGGCGCCGACAGCCTTGGCTTGCTCGAGCGCTCGCTCGGTCAAACGCATTTGTTCGTGGGGTGCCGGATCACTGGCGCAACCGGCCAGAGCCAGGACGGCCAGGGCCGCGAAAGGAAGTTTGTTACTCACTGAGAATCCCTACTGTTTTGGGGCACTGACAGGTTGTTGCGGCGCCTGTTGCTGCTGCGCCTTCCAGCGCTCGATGTTGCGCTGCAGCGTGGTTTCCGTCAGGCCGGACGCGGGCAATTCTGTCATCTTTTTGGCCAGCTGTCCGCGCAACCAGGGATCGTTGCAGGCGGAGTTGTGAGAAATCGCCAGGAACAGACCTGGCCGGTCGATCGGCTGTTCAAAGGCCAGCAGATCATTGGCCATGCCCAATGCCTGCGCGGCTGCCATCCCCGAGTAACGTCCGGCGAGTACATATTCCACCTCGCCCAACAGAAGTTTCTGAAATGCCTGGGTAAGGTTTGCCGTACGTACAAGAGTCAATTGCTGCTCGGCGAAAGTGCTGAATGCCGACGTCATTCGAGACTTTTCCGACAGGCCTCCGGTATGTCCATGCAAGTCTTTGGCTTCGCTATAGACGAGTGTCGAACCTTTACGGGTCCACACCAGATAATCATTTTCCAGCAGCGGCGGATGGATGTAGTCGAAATTTTCCAGTTCGCTGACATTCAGGGGGGCGTCGGCCAGCATGTCCATGCGTCCACTGCGAGCCTCATCGAGGGCCTGTGAGCGTTTGCCGGCGTAAAGCAGTTCCACCTTGATGCCCAGATCCTTCGCCACTTGCTGCAGCAGGTCGGCGCTGGCGCCGATCAACTGTTTGGGATTCTGTGGATCCTGCCAGAGATACGGCGGTGCATCCGGGCTGCCGGTGACGACCAGCCGCTCGCACTTGCCGGCCGCCACCGACAAGCCGGGCAGCAATGCCAGCCCCAGCCATAAGGAGAAGCACAACCGGCGATGCAGATCCATGGCGACACGCTCCCAATCAAATCCGAAACAAAAAAAAGCCCGACCAAAAGGTCGGGCCCTTTATAAGTGAAGCTGCCGGATTAGACCAGCTTCTCCAGCTCAGGTACGGCTTCGAACAGATCCGCCACCAGGCCGTAGTCAGCCACCTGGAAGATCGGTGCTTCTTCGTCCTTGTTGATCGCAACGATCACTTTGGAGTCTTTCATGCCGGCCAGGTGCTGGATCGCGCCGGAGATACCGACAGCGATGTAGAGTTGTGGCGCAACGATCTTGCCGGTCTGACCGACCTGCATGTCGTTCGGTACGAAACCTGCGTCGACCGCGGCGCGGGAAGCACCGACGGCAGCGCCCAGCTTGTCGGCCAGCGCGTACAGGTGTTTGAAGTTGTCACCGTTCTGCATGCCGCGGCCGCCGGAAACGACGATCTTGGCAGCGGTCAGCTCAGGACGATCGGACTTGGCCAGTTCTTCGTTGACGAAGCTGGAAATGCCGGAGTCGTGAGCGGCGGCAACCGATTCAACGGCAGCCGAACCACCTTCTGCCGCAACCGGATCGAAACCGGTGGCACGTACGGTGATCACTTTGATCGCAGCGGTCGATTGCACGGTAGCGATGGCGTTACCGGCGTAGATCGGACGCTTGAAGGTGTCGGCGCTTTCTACCGAGATGATTTCGGAGATCTGGTCAACGTCCAGCTGAGCGGCAACGCGCGGCAGGATGTTTTTGCCGTTGGAAGTGGCGGCAGCCAGGATGTGGCTGTAGCCCTTGCCCAGTTCGGCCACCAGCGGAGCAACGTTTTCCGGCAGCTGATGCGCGTATGCAGCATTGTCAGCGTTCAGGACCTTGCTCACGCCAGCGATTTTCGCAGCGGCTTCCGCCACGGCGCCAGCGCCCTGGCCGGCAACCAGAACGTGGATGTCGCCACCGATTTTGGCGGCGGCAGCCACAGTGTTCAGGGTGGCCGGGGCCAGCACCTTGTTGTCGTGTTCGGCGATTACCAAGATAGTCATGTTCAGATTACCTTCGCTTCGTTTTTCAGTTTCTCGACCAGTTCAGCCACCGACTTGACCTTGATGCCCGCGCTGCGTGCCGCTGGCGCTTCGACTTTCAGGGTCTTGTTGGTGGAGGCGGTGGAAACGCCCAAAGCGTCCGGAGTCAGCGTCTCGAGAGGCTTCTTCTTGGCTTTCATGATGTTTGGCAGGGACGCATAGCGCGGCTCGTTCAAACGCAGGTCGGTGGTGACGATGGCCGGCAGCTTCAGGGAAACGGTCTGCGCGCCGCCGTCGATTTCGCGGGTCACGGCAACGCTGTCGCCGGAGACTTCGACTTTCGAGGCGAACGTGCCCTGACCGTAGCCGCTCAGTGCTGCGAGCATCTGGCCGGTCTGGTTGTTGTCGCTGTCAATGGCCTGTTTGCCCAGGATCACCAGCTGAGGCTGTTCCTTGTCGACCACGGCCTTGAGCAGCTTGGCCACGGCCAGGGAGGTCAGTTCTTCAGCGGATTCGACGAGGATGGCGCGGTCGGCACCCAGAGCCAGCGCGGTACGCAGTTGCTCCTGAGCGGTGGACGGGCCGATGGAGACGACGACGATCTCGCTCGCAACGCCTTTCTCTTTCAGGCGTACGGCCTCTTCCACTGCGATTTCGCAGAAAGGGTTCATCGACATCTTGACGTTGGCGAGGTCTACGCCGGAATTGTCCGCCTTGACGCGAACCTTGACGTTGTAATCCACAACGCGTTTGACAGCTACAAGAACCTTCATGGATTCCTCGTTACTCTCCGGTGAAAAGAAAGTCGCCTAGGCGAACCTGGCGGTTGATGCTCATCGGGCACAAGGGCACCTCCAAAAACGCCGGCCGAGCGGACTGACCGTTCGTCAGTCGTGACTGACAAGTCATGCCGCTTCGCGGTGTGTAAACTGCGCGCCGAACCTGCGCTGCGCATCACCGGATACCGCCTTCGCCCTGTCTTTAGAGGTGCTCTTGAAACCACCATTCAGCCTACGGCGAGCGCAAAACCGACCGTATCTTGACCGGAACGCCCATTCTGGTCAATACGCCAAAATGCCCTGTCATAAGCCGCGCTTCTTTGATTTCTCTGGCCTCGAGCCAATTCAAACAAACGTTTGTATTGGACGCTAAGAGTGGTGTAGATATAATGCGCCGCCTAGAGAGAAAGGTGGTTTGCCCATTATTACCCTTGACGTTAACGTAAAGGCAATAACGGATACGACACCGAACCTCCAAATTAGAAAAAAAACTGTTGAGCCTTGAGTAGGAGATAGCCTGTGGAACGCGAATACATGGAATTCGACGTGGTCATCGTCGGTGCCGGCCCCGCTGGCCTGTCCGCCGCCTGCCGTCTGAAGCAGAAGGCCGCCGAAGCCGGTAAGGAAATCAGCGTCTGCGTGGTCGAAAAAGGCTCCGAAGTCGGCGCACACATCCTGTCCGGCGCCGTATTCGAACCACGGGCCCTGAACGAACTGTTCCCGGACTGGAAAGAACTCGGCGCGCCGCTGAACACGCCCGTCACCCGCGATGACATTTTCGTGCTGAAAAACGCCGAAAGCGCGCAGAAGATTCCTGACTTCTTTGTGCCCAAGACCATGCACAACGAAGGCAACTACATCATCTCCCTCGGCAACCTGTGCCGCTGGCTGGCCCAGCAGGCCGAGAATCTGGGCGTGGAAATCTACCCGGGCTTCGCCGCTCAGGAAGCGCTGATCGATGAAAACGGCATCGTGCGCGGGATCATCACCGGCGACCTCGGTGTCGACCGCGAAGGCAACCCGAAGGAAGGCCTGTACACCCCGGGCATGGAACTGCGTGGCAAATACACGCTGTTCGCCGAGGGCTGCCGTGGCCATATCGGCAAGCAACTGATCAAGCGCTACAACCTCGACAGCGATGCCGACGCCCAGCACTATGGCATCGGCCTGAAAGAAATCTGGGAAATCGACCCGGCCAAACACCAGCCAGGCCTGGTGGTGCACACCGCCGGTTGGCCGCTGGACATCATGGGCACCGAAAACACCGGTGGTTCCTTCCTCTATCACCTGGAAAATAATCAGGTGGTGGTCGGTCTGATCGTCGATCTGTCCTACAGCAACACGTACCTGTCGCCGTTCGATGAGTTTCAGCGCCTCAAGCATCATCCGGTGCTCAAGCAATACCTGGAAGGCGGCAAGCGCGTCAGTTACGGCGCCCGCGCCATCTGCAAGGGCGGCTTGAACTCGCTACCGAAAATGGTGTTCAAGGGCGGCGCGCTGATCGGTTGCGACCTCGGTACCCTGAACTTTGCCAAGATCAAGGGCAGCCACACCGCGATGAAGTCCGGCATGCTCGCCGCCGAATCCGTGGCCGACGCGCTGTTCGCCGACAAGGACGGCACCGAAGAGCTGACCACCTACGTCGACGCCTTCAAGAAGAGCTGGCTCTACGAAGAACTGTTCGCCAGCCGCAACTTCGGCCCGGCGATCCACAAGTTCGGCGCCATCGTCGGCGGCGGCTTCAACTGGCTGGACCAGAACATCTTCGGCGGCAAACTGCCGTTCACCCTGCACGACACCAAGCCGGACTACGCCTGCCTCAAGCTCGCGGCCGACTGCAAGAAGATCGACTACCCGAAACCCGACGGCAAGATCAGCTTCGACAAGCTGAGCTCGGTGTTCATCTCCGGTACCAACCACGAAGAAGAACAGCCGTGCCACCTGAAACTGACCGACCCAAGCATCCCGCTGAGCCGCAACCTGCCGATGTACGACGAACCGGCGCAGCGCTACTGCCCGGCCGGCGTGTATGAAGTGATCACCCAGGAAGACGGCGAGAAACGCTTCCAGATCAACGCCCAGAACTGCGTGCACTGCAAGACCTGTGACATCAAGGATCCTTCGCAGAACATCACCTGGGTGACGCCGGAAGGCGCCGGCGGTCCGACCTATCCAAACATGTAAGTCGATCCGTTGAACATCAAGGCTCCCTGTATGGGGGCCTTTTTGTTGCCTGCGATCTGTAAGGGATCAGGCCGCGCGCTCTTCCCCCGGACTACGCTCGAAATAGCGTTTGTACTCACGGCTGAACTGCGACGTACTTTGATACCCCACCCGATGTGCCACCTGCGCCACCCCAAGCCCCTCGGCGACCAGCAGCGTCTGCGCCTTCAACAAACGCAGACGCTTCAGGTACTGCACCGGCGACAGCAACGTGCTGCGTTTGAAGTGCTCGTGAAAGGTTGAAACGCTCATGTTCGCGCACCCGGCCAGCGTCTCGACGTTCAACGGCTCGGTGTAGTGCGCATGCAGATGACTGATCGAAGCCGCCACCCGAGCGAACTGCCCCTGCTGTTCGACCAGCGCCCGCAGCACATCAGCCTGAGGTCCGCGCAACGCCACAAACAATAACTCTCGAACACGCGCCGGTCCGAGAATCTGGCACTCCAGCGGATCATGCAGACAACGCAGCAAGCGTTCGACGCAACCGCGCATGTCATCGTCGAGTACCACCGACGTCATCGACTCCGGGGTCTGGGCCGGAATATGGCGCCCCGGCGCCAGCCCCATGGCCAGCACCAGTTCCCCGAGCAGCACCCGGTCGATCGCTACCGACACCCCGAGCAACGGCGCGTCCGGCAACGCATAGGTTTCGCATTCGAATGGCACCGGCAGCGCCTGGATCAGGTAATGCCCCGCGCCGTATTCCATGGTGCGCGGCCCCAGGTACGCCAGTTTGCTGCCCTGGGCGATGATCATCAGGCTCGGTTCGTAAATGTGCGGGCCACGGGCGACGTCGCAACTGGCGCGCAGCACCTGCACACCCGGCAGCCCGGTCTGGCTGTAACCATCGCGCAGCGCCAGCGGTTCGATCAGCGAAACCAGGGTGGCGTTGGCATCAAGATGACGGGTCAATTGCATCAGCTGGCTCTACAGAAAAAAACGCGGAAAAAGGGACAAAAACATCATCGCAGATCCTTCTGCCAATGCGACCTATCAACCCCGCATGCCGGAGGATTAGGCATGACACCCGGAGGAATCGCCATGGCCGGACCACCGGACGGCGCCCAGAATGCGCCGCCTCATTTGTCACTGTTTTGCGAGGTTGCTCATGTACACCGCCATCGGTTATGCCGCTCAAACGGCCACCACTCCCCTCGCCCCGATGAAGTTCGAACGCCGCAGCCCTCGTGCCGACGACGTCGCCATCGACATTCTGTACTGCGGCGTCTGCCACTCCGACATCCATCAGGCGCGCAACGAATGGGGCATCGCCGTTTACCCGCTGATGCCCGGCCACGAGATCGTCGGAAAAGTCACCGCCGTCGGTGCGAATGTCACCAAACGCAAAGTAGGCGATCTGGTGGGTGTCGGCTGCATGGTCGACTCCTGCCGCACCTGCGAAGCCTGCCAGTCGAACCTGGAGCAATACTGCCTCGAAGGCCCAACCATGACCTATGCCACGCCGGACCGGGTCGACGGCAGCAACACCATGGGCGGTTATTCGGACAGCATCGTGGTCAGCGAACACTTCGTGGTGCGTATCCCCGAGAAACTGGATCCGGCGGCGGCCGCGCCGATTCTCTGTGCGGGCATCACCACTTATTCGCCGCTCAAGCATTACGGAGTGAAGGCCGGCGACAAGGTCGGGATTCTCGGCATGGGCGGCCTCGGCCACATGGGCATCAAGTTCGCCAAAGCCATGGGCGCCGAAGTGACGCTGTTCACCCGCTCGGCAAGCAAGGCCGAGGAAGGTCGTCGCCAGGGCGCCGATCATGTGATCGTCTCCACCGACGAAGAGCAGATGAAAGCTGCGGCCGGTCGCTTCGACTTCCTGCTGGACACCATTCCGGTGCAGCACGACCTCAACCCTTACCTCGACACCCTGCGCTTCGATGGCGTGCACATTCTGGTGGGCCTGATCGAACCGATCGATCCGCCGGTCCACGCCGCCAAACTGGTGCTGGGTCGCCGGGTGCTGGCCGGTTCGTTGATCGGCGGCGTCGCCGAAACCCAGGAAGTGCTGGATTTCTGCGCCGAGCACAACATCAGCTGCGACATCGAAATGCTCGACATCCGCCAGATCAACGAAGCCTACGCCCGCATGATCGCCGGTGACGTGAAGTACCGCTTTGTGATCGATATGGCGACACTGAAGCTCTAAACCTTCAAACCTGCACTTTTAAACCAAGTTCTGCCGAGAGCCGGGCCGTGACCCCTTTGATCAGGGGAATCAGCTCGGCCATCTTCTCCAGCGGCATGTACGGCACGGTGCTGGCGATGCTGATCGCTGCGACGATGCGCTTGCTCGCGTCGCGGATCGGCGCCGCCACGCAGCGGATCGACGGTTCGTTGTCTTCCAGATCGAATGCATAGCCACCGGCCACGTATTCCACCATGCGCTGTTCGAGCTGCTCCCACGACTGCTGGGGATGCTGCGGCCAGAACTGACTTTTCCCACCCGCCGGCAGGCTGATGTCGTACAGACGCTGCCAATCCTGCGGCGCGTCATCGAGCATCAGAGCCTTGCCGATTCCGGTCCGCGCCAGCGGCATGCGGTGGCCGACCCGCGAGCGCATTTCCGGGCCGTTGCGTCCCGGGTTCTTCAACAGGTAAAGCACCTCGTCGCCTTCACGGATCCCCAGGTGAACGGTATCGCCGGTCAGCGCCGACAACTCGTCCAGATACGGCCCGGCCAATGTCGCCAGCGGCAACTCTTCACGCGCCTGGAAACCCAGTTCGATCAGTTTCGGCCCCAGCAGATAACCGACTTGCGGCACCACACGCAGGTAGCGCTCATCCACCAGACAACTGGCCAGACGATGGGTGGTGCTGCGCGTCGTGCCGATCAGGCGGGCAATCTCTTTGAGATCGCGGGCGCCACTGGCGACGGCCTGCACCACCCCCAGCCCGCGAAGCAGGGTCTGGGTGCCGGTCGGCGCGGCGTCCTTGGCATTTTTCGGGGCGTCTTCCTGCATATCCAGCCTTTAGCGTTGAGCGAGGGAACGGGCGGCATTATGGTCGCCCGACAGGGACGACTACAACTCGATGCGCTCGACCTTGCCCACCAGCAACACGTAGGACAAGGCACCGATCAG
Source organism: Pseudomonas bananamidigenes (assembly GCF_001679645.1). Classification (GTDB taxonomy): domain Bacteria; phylum Pseudomonadota; class Gammaproteobacteria; order Pseudomonadales; family Pseudomonadaceae; genus Aquipseudomonas; species Aquipseudomonas bananamidigenes. The sequence goes on from NZ_LRUN01000001.1 coordinate 238,853, forward strand.
GGCCAGAATCGCGATGTAGGTAATGGCCGGTGCGAACGAATCGCCGCTGGCCAGAAAGCCGATGACAATCGGCGTGGCAATCGCCGACAGGTTGCCGATGAAGTTGAACACTCCGCCGGTCAAGCCCAGCAACCGCGCCGGTGCCAGGGTCGAGACCAGTGACCAGGTAATCGACGCCAGACCGTTGCCGAAGAACGCCAGGGCCAGGAAAGCAATCACCAGCGGTGTCGACTCGACGAAGTTGGCGCCGATGATCGAGGTGGAAATCAGCAACCCGCCAATGATCGGCAACTTGCGCGCAAACCCGACGGTGCAGCCACGCCGGATGAGGAAGTCGGAAAAGAATCCGGAGCACAGCACGCCGATGAACGCGGCGAGAAACGGCAGCGATGCCAGCAGGCCGGACTTGATGAAGTCCATGCCGCGATATTTCACAAGGTAGGTCGGGAACCACGTCAGGAAAAACCACAGCGTCGAGTTCAGGCAGAACTGGCCGATATAGTTCCCCCATAACTTGCGCTTGCTGAGGACGATGCCGAGATCGGTCCAGCTGAATGTCGCCTTTACTTTGGCGGTTTCGACGGCGATGTCCACCAGCCCGCCGCCCTCACGGATCAGGTCGATTTCGCCTTCGTTGGCGCCTTTGAAATCCCGTGGCTCGCGATACACCGCGTACCAGATCGCCGCCCACACGATGCCCACCGCACCGGTCACGACAAACACCATGTGCCAGCCAAATTCATGTTGCAGCCACGCCAGCACCGGGGTCAGGAACGCCAGCCCGACAAACTGCCCGGAGGTGTAGAAACCGATGGCCGTGGCCCGCTCACGCTCGGGGAACCAGGTTGTCACCACGCGACTGTTGATCGGATACGCCGGTGCTTCCAGCGCACCGACCGCCATGCGCAGCACGAACAGCGCGATGAAACTGGCGGCGAAACCGAGCATCACCGTGGCCAGCGACCACAACAGCAGCGCGGCGCTGTAAAGGATGCGCGGCGGCACCCGGTCCACCAGCCAGCCGCCGGGGATCTGCATGGCGGCGTAGGTCCAGCCGAACGCGGAAAAGATCAACCCGACATGCACCGGGTCGATGCCCAGTTCAGTGGTAAGTGCCGGGGCGGCAATCGACAGGTTGCTGCGGTCGAGGTAGTTGATGACCACGGTGATGAACAGCAGCACCATGATGAAAAACCGCTTGCGGCTGGGCGTGACTAATGTCGCTTGCCCGGTGAGGGTTTGCGGTTGCATGGGGAGCGCCTCTTCTTATGTTTATTGAGGTCGGGGGGGGGATGCAGATCTCCGCTCCATGGAGATCAACCTGTGGGAGCGAGCTTGCTCGCGAAGCGATCTATCAGGCGACATCGGTTTCGAATGTGCCGCCCTCTTCGCGAGCAAGCTCGCTCCCACAGTGTTTGGTGTCGGGTCAGAAAAGACTCACCACTCGGCAAAACTGCCATCGGCATGACGCCAGACCGGGTTGCGCCAGCGGTGGCCGACCGCCGCACGTTCGATCACGTACTCCTCGTTGATCTCGATCCCCAGCCCCGGGCCGTTCGGGATCTTCACGAAGCCTTTGTCGTAGTCGAACACCCGTGGATCCTTCACATAATCGAGCAGGTCATTGCTCTCGTTGTAATGGATACCCAGGCTCTGCTCCTGGATAAACGCGTTGTAACAAGCGGCGTCCAGTTGCAGACACGCCGCCAGTGCAATCGGCCCCAGCGGGCAATGCAGCGCCAGCGCCACGTCGTAGGCTTCAGCCATGTTGGCGATCTTGCGGGTCTCGGTGATACCACCGGCATGAGAGGCATCCGGCTGGATGATGTCGACGTAACCTTCGCTCAACACCCGTTTGAAATCCCAGCGCGAAAACAGTCGCTCGCCGAGGGCAATTGGTGTGCTGGTCAGCGGCGCCAATTCTTTCAGCGCTTCGTAGTTTTCGCTAAGCACCGGCTCTTCGATGAACATCAATTTGTAGGGATCGAGTTCCTTTATCAGCACCTTGGCCATGGGTTTGTGCACCCGGCCATGGAAGTCGACGCCAATGCCGACGTTCGGCCCCACCGCATCACGCACGGCGGCGACGTTGGCCAGTGCCAGATCGACTTTCTCGAAGGTATCGAGAAATTGCAGCTCTTCGGTGCCGTTCATTTTCACTGCGGTAAAACCACGGCCCACCGCCTCTTTCGCGGCCCGCGCGGTGTCCGCCGGCCGGTCACCACCGATCCACGAGTACACGCGGATCTTGTCCCGCACCTGACCGCCGAGCAGATCACTGACCGACACGCCAAGGGCCTTGCCCTTGATGTCCCATAACGCCTGGTCGATGCCGGCCAAAGCGCTCATGTGGATGGCGCCGCCCCGGTAGAAGCCGCCGCGGTACAGCACGGTCCAGATGTCCTCGATATTGCGTGGGTCTTTGCCGATCAGGTAGTCGGACAATTCCTCGACCGCAGCGGCGACGGTGTGGGCCCGGCCCTCGACCACAGGCTCGCCCCAACCGGTCACGCCCTCGTCGGTTTCGATTTTCAGGAAGCACCAGCGCGGCGGGACGATGAAGGTGGTGAGTCGGGTGATTTTCATCTGCTTGTCTCTCTTGTTGGATGCAGCGCACGCAGCGCCGGAAAAGTCTTAGCAAAGGGCTTTCCAGGCCGCCACGTAGGCCCTGGCATTGGCCGCCACTTGCTCGGTCGTCATGCCCGGTTTGAACAGCCCGGAACCAAGACCGAAGCCTTTGACGCCGGCGTCGATGAACGCCTGCATGTTGTCCGGGGTGATGCCACCGACGGGCGCGAGAATCGTCCCGACGGGCAGCACCGCCAGCCAGGCTTTCACCACCGCCGGCCCCATCTGCTCGGCCGGGAACAGCTTGAGAATGTCTGCGCCCTCCTCCAGCGCTGCAAAGGCTTCGGTCGGCGTGGCAACGCCGGGCGACAGGTACAGCCCCGCCGCTTTCGCCGCGCGCAATACCTTCGCATCGCTGTGGGGCATGACGATCACCTGGCCGCCGGCCTCCTTCACCCGTTCGACCTGTTCCGGAGTCAGCACCGTGCCGGCACCGATCAGGCAATCGGCGGGCAGGGTCTTACGCAGAATGCGAATGCTTTCGTACGGTGCAGGGGAATTGAGCGGTACTTCGATGACGCGAAATCCGGCCGCGTACAGGACTTCTCCGACAGCTGCGGCTTCCTGCGGATGCAGGCCGCGCAGGATCGCGATCAGACCGTTTTGTGCCAGTGCTTGCTTGAGCATGTCAGGCCTCCAGTCAGGGTTAGCGGGATAAGGAATCGATCAGTCCGCCGGCGAGGGCCAGTTGCCACAACCCACGCTCGGTAGCCTGTTCCGCCAGAGTCACTCGGGCGAAACCGCAGGCATCAAGGGCGCGGCTGTATCGGGCGCACAACTGCGTGTTGCCGATGAGGATGATCGAAGGAAGAGGTGCGCTGTTGCGCCGGCGTCGTTGCACGGTGGCCAATGCTGTCAGTTCATGACCGATCAGCAACCCGGACAGATAGTCCGGTTGTGCGGTGGCGCTGAGTTCACCGGTCAGGCCCAGGCTGCGGGCGCTGAACAATGTCGATAGCACACCGATCTCGCCTTCCTCCGACAACGCTACCTGCACACCGCGTTCAAAGGCCTCGGCGTCGAACGTCGCGCTGTGCTGTTGGGTACGGCCAAGAATGCTGTGTTCGCTGAGCACAGCGAACACTTCGCCAGTCATGAAGGTGTCGAAGCGGGTGATGCAGCCGTCGGCCACCTCCACCCATTTCGAATGACTGCCCGGCAGGCCGATCAACAGATCATTGCCCGCCTCGACCGGCAGATTCTGCAGGACGCCGAGGACCTGGGTTTCTTCGCCGCGCATCACATTCGGCAATGTTGAACGCTGAATCACACCCGGCACGATATGCACATCGACACCGCGAAGGCTGTGTACGGTCAGCAGGGATTTTCCGAGATCGGCCACGTTGGCCGGCGTATCGCGGTAGGTTGCTTCGCGCCAGCCCTGGGCGCTGCCGACCATGCCGCAGGCGATCACCGGCAAGTCGGGCTGCGCATCGAGCCAGTCACCGCACGCCTCGTCGAATGCCAGTTCAAATCCATCGGCGCATTCACGACCGTGGAGGGGTCGCGGCGTCTTCGGCAACTGCATGATCCCGAACGACAGCGAACGCTGCGCCAGTACCTGTCCGCCCGTCCCGAGTTTGTAAGCACGCAGAGAGGTCGTCCCCCAATCGAGCGCGATCAATTGCGCCAGCATCGCTTCACCTGTTTTGTTATTGGCAGTGAGTGAGCCGGACTATAAACCTGGGCGCAGCAAAATCTCAATATATAAATATCATTCCCATATTATGGGATTCGAGCAAAAAAAATACTGCAGGCTGAAACAGCGCCTGCAGTATTGTCGGTGCGGCTCAATTGCCCTCGGCAAACTCCCGTAGCACCTTGCCATCCATGCGATACCTCACCCACTCTTCCTGCGGCTGGGCACCGAGGGATTTGTAGAATTCGATGGCCGGGGTGTTCCAGTCCAGAACGCTCCACTCGAAGCGGCCGCAGTCGTTGGCGCAGGCGATTTTCGCGAGGTGGCGCAACAAGGTTTTGCCGGCGCCGCCGCCCCGTTGCTCCGGGGTAATGTAGAGGTCTTCGAGGTACAGGCAATTGCTGCCCAGCCAGGTCGAATAGCTGAAGAAAAACACCGCGAAACCGATCGGCAGCCCATCACGCAGGCAGATCAGGCCGTGGGCGGTGGCGCCTTCGCTGAACAGGCTGCGCTCGATGTCGGCGACGCTGGCGATGACTTCGTGACGGGCCTTTTCGAAGTCTGCAAGTTCAGTGATGAACGCGAGGATTTGCGGCGCATCGCTGGGGGTCGCCGGGCGGATTTCGATCGTCATGGACGGGCCTTGTCGGAAATAGGAAAACGCCATACTAAGGCGGCACGCCGCGCTCGTCACATGGCAAAGCAAACACTACCCTACTCAATCACAGAAACACGGCGATCCGTGTGGGAGCGAGCTTGCTCGCGAAGGCGTCCCGCCAGTCGATGGAGGTATTGCCTGTGCCGAGGTCTTCGTCGGATCGCCGCCCGGAGCAAGCTCGCTCCCACAAGGATTGTTGTTTGCTTCATAGGACATGCATGAACACGATCGCTTTTGAACCACTGGCCTCACTCGCCGCCGAAATTCTGCCCCACGCACTGGAACCGTCAGAGGATGGCGCTCACGATCTGTCTCACCTGCAACGGGTCTGGCACAACGCACGCATCTTGCAGACTGAAGAAGGTGGCGACCTTGAGGTGCTGCTGGCGGCCGTGCTGCTGCACGATTGCGTGGCCGTGGAAAAGAACTCGCCATTGCGCTCACAGGCTTCGCGCCTGGCAGCGGAGAAAGCATCGACGGTGCTGGCAAACCTCAACTGGCCCGAAAACAAAATCAGCGTCGTCATCCACGCCATCGAAGCCCACAGCTTTTGCGCGAATATTTCCCCGCGCACCCTTGAAGCCAGAATCGTCCAGGACGCCGACCGTCTCGACTCCCTCGGCATGCTCGGCGTCGCCCGCACCTTCTACACCGCCGGGCGAATGGGCAGCGCGCTGTACGACCCACGCGATCCAGAAGCCCGTGCAAGGGACTACGACGACAAGCGATTCTGCCTCGATCATTTCCAGACCAAACTGCTTCATCTGGCCGACGGTTTCCAGACCGCTGCCGGCCAGCGTCTGGCGCAGATCCGCCATCAACGCCTGAAAGGTTTCATGGAGCAATTCAAGGAGGAGATCGGCGTCGTCTGAAGGCGTTACTCCGGTGATTCACGATCCTGAGATCGCCAGGCTCAGACCTGAGCCACGGGCCTGACATCGTCGCCAGTCTGGTCAGCCCGGCACAACGGGGCCGTATCGAACTGGCTGATCACGATCGGGCGCCTGCTGTGGAGACAGTCCGAAAACAAAACCGCGCCGGCCAACTGAACCGTTCGTCGCTTATCAGGCACCATTGCGGAGCGAGGGCAGACCAAGACCATGTAAGGATTCCAATCACTGGAGGCACCCCATGATCTCGTCAAGGTTGACTGCCCTCGTATTTGCCACACTGCTCAGTCCTGCGGTTTTTGCGGCCACCACCACCGCTGCCGGCACCGGTCCCACCGACCCGGTCGAACGCCCGAAAGCTCCTGCCATCCAGAGTGCCCCCGGCATGAACACCGACGGCTCGGGTGTGGAAAATGCCTTGCCGCCGGCCACCGGCACCGACCCGCGCACCCAGGGCAATGATCCTGGCCGTCAGGGTGGCACTTCCGGCAATCCCCTGCCGCCGGATAACTCAGGCGCCGGTACCGGCTCGAAAACCACGACCGGCGGCTCGGGCTCGGAAGGTGCAGGAAAGTAGTTCGCCAACGCCCGATTCACATTCAGGAAAAGGTAACCATGAACGACGATAAAAACCTGGAAAAAGAAGTTCTCACCCATTTATTGCATGCCCACCCGAACGGACTGGGCAAGGAAGTGCTGGACAATTATCGGGGCGAGAAAGTCGTGGCGAGCGCCCTCGCCGCGCTGCAAGACCGTGGACTCATCCACCATGGCCACGTGACCTGTAACGAAGCAGGCGAGCACTCTCTGAACCTGCCCATCAAGCTCAGTGCAGCAGGCGTGGAAGCGGCCCGCAGACTCGACAGCTGACCACAGCACTCAAAACCTGGTGCAAGGAGAAATCCAATGCCTCGTGGAAGCAAATCCAAATACACCGCCGAGCAAAAGCGCAAGGCCGAACACATTGAAGACAGTTATGAAAATAAAGGCGTATCGAAAGATGAAGCCGAGGCGCGGGCTTGGGCGACTGTCAACAAACAGTCCGGCGGTGGCGAAAAGGCGGGTGGTTCCGGACGCCGGAAACCGGCGAGTGCCAAGTCTGAAGACCGCAAGGAGTCGGCACGGCGCGCAGCGGTGAGCCGTGAGGGACACTCGCGCAGCAGCAAGGCTTCGCGGGAAGCGCAGACGGTCGAGAGCCTGAGGAAAGAAGCGCGGGAGCGGAAGATTCCCGGACGCTCGACCATGCGCAAGGATGAGTTGATAGCCGCGTTGCGCAAGGCGAGTTGAATCAGGCCTTGTGCCGAATCTTCTGGACTCTTCGCGATCGATCAGTGATCGCAAGTCTCAAGCATCAACGCATCGACTTCGGCGGAGCCCGGTGAGGTCGCCGGGCCCCAGCGGGTGACGGCCAACGCTGCGGCGGCGTTGGCGCGTCTGGCGGCTTCATCAGCCGCCAGACCTTGCGCCAGACCGGCAACGAATACTCCCGCATGCGCATCGCCTGCACCGTTGCTATCCACGGCCTGCACCTTGAAACCCGGCACATGCTGACGTTCGCCACGTTGATGAATCCAGCAACCCTGCGGCCCGTCGCGCACAACCATCAGCGCGCCCGCCGGCAGGTGCACGGCCAGGCGATCCAGCGCGGTCTCGATGTCGGCTGCGCCCGTGAAACGCAATGCCTCGACACTGTTGCTGGTCCACACGTCGATTCGCGGCAACAGCGCCCGCATCATCGGTGAGTCCGGTGACTCCACCAGCGGACCCGGATCGAACACCACGTTGATTGCCTTCGGCAGCGCCAGCGTCCAGTCCAGCAACGACTGAGCCTTGCCGCCATGCAGCAGGCTGTAGCCACTGACGTAGACATAATCCCCCGCCTCCGCGGCAACGCTGTTCAGTTCTGCTGTCGTCACTTCACCTTCCGCACCGATACAGGAAATGAAACTGCGCTCGGCGGATGCATCAGTCAGCGCCACGCAGATGCCGGTGTCGCGCTCGGCAGGTTGTTCGATGCCGATGCGGATGCCCTCGGCATTCATCGCTTGCCGCGCCAGATCACCGAAACGACCGCTGCCGTGGCGTCCGAGATAGACCACCGACAAACCATTGCGCACAGCGGCAGCCATCACATTGAAGCCACCGCCGGCTTCGAAACTGGCGGACTGCGCCAACACGTCGCCGCCGATTTGCGGCAGCGACTCCACGGCCATGACCAGGTCGATGATGACCTGGCCGGTGTGCAACATCTTAGGCATGAGCATTCTCGGTTTGCGCGGCGCGACGGTCTTTCGCACCGCCGAGCAGGAAGTAAATGCCGCCGGCCACCACGAAGGTCACGATCCAGCCGAGGCCGTTATGGCCCAGCCAGGAATCGGACAGGAAACCCTTGAACCAGATGTTTTCGGCGGTGGTGCCGATGGTGGTGAAACTGAAGCCCAGCACGATGGCAATCGCCCACGCGCCAAATGCACGCCACTCGATGCCGCCGCTGTACCAGTAGATGCTGTTCGGGCTGACGTCGAGCAAGTCTTTGGGGCTGTAGTAGTGACGGTGAATCAGATCGACCACGAAGATCCCGACCCACGCAGTGATCGGCACCGCCAGCAGCGAAATGAAGGTGATGAACGGGCCGTAGAAACTGTCGGCGATCAGCATGAAGTAGATCGAACCGGCGAAGATCGCGACGATGTCGACCACAACCGCGTACACGCGCTTGACCTTCAGACCAAGGGTCAACGTGGTCAGTCCGGCGGAGTACACCGACAGGTTGTTCGACAGCAGCAGACCGCCGAACGCGGTGATCAGATACGGCACGGCCATCCAGGTCGGCAGCATGTCGCGGATCGCCACGATCGGGTCAGTGGCCGAGGCCAGATCGTTGTTGCCCACCGACAGCAGACCGCCGAGGGTGATCAGCAGCACCAGCGGAATCCCCGCGCCGAATGCCGCCGAAGCCATCAGTCGCACAGCCTTGACGCTGCGATGCTGATAGCGCGACATGTCGGCGCCGGCATTGGCCCAGCCAATCCCCGTGCCGGCGGCCATGGTGCCGATGCCGATGATCATCGCGCTCATCGGCGCCGGCGTGGCGTTGAACACCGCGCTCCAGTCGATGGTCGCGCAAAGGAAGCCACCGACCAGAATGTTCAGCGCGCCGAACACGTAGGTCGCCCACTTCTGGATCACCAGCAATGTGGCGTGGCCGAGACCGGACACCGACAGGGTCAGCAGCACGAAAATCGCGATGAAAATCAGGGTCAGCACCGGCGCGCTTTTGGCTTCCACCGGCGAGCCGAACAGGATCGAGCACAACGACAAAAGCACGAACGCCGCCGTGGTGGTGTTGACGGTCTCCCAGCCCAGGCGCGACATCAGTGACACCAGCGTCGGGCCGATATTGCCGCGCACACCGAAGATCGACCGGGACAAGGTCAGGCTCGGCGCACGACCGCGACGACCGGCAATCGAGATGATCCCCACCACTGCGAACGAACCGGCAGCACCAAGGATCGCGACGATGATCGCCTGCCAGATCGCCAGCCCGCGAAACGCCACCAGCGTGGCGCCCAGCGGCAGGCCGAGAATGGAAATATTGGCCGCGAACCAGACCCAGAACAGTTGCAGCGGATGGCCGTTGCACTCGCCTTCCGGCACTGGCTCGATGCCCCGGGTTTCCAGTTGCCCGGCACTTTGGCCGGCGTTCGATGAACTCATGAGAGATGCTCCTGTTGCCCTTGTTGTGGTTGTCGGCAAGACGGATGGTTGAAGTGTGGCGGGCGGCGTTTCAGCGCAGCGCGAGGAGTCCTTTCACCAACGGTTCCAGCTCCAGATCGTTGACGGTTTTGACGGTTTCAATCATCACCGCCGGCCAGCTCTCAAGGCCCAGACAGGCCCCGAGCATGGCGCCGAGAATCGCGGCGATGGTGTCAGTGTCGCCACCCAGGCTGGCGGCCAGGCACAGCGCGTCGAACGGCGTCATTTCACCGACCGCGACTTGCTGCGCGAGGGCGAACGACACCACCACCGATTCCTGTGAGGCGACCGAAGTGCCGATCACGTCGTACAGCAGATCTGCGAGCAGCACCGGGTCGCTCTCGACACTGATGCTGCGCGCCCAACTGATCCTGGAGGCGATGCGCCCGCCGGCCACCCAGTGCCCGTGTGATTCAGCCTGCTGGGCGATCTGCTGGCCGAGGTTGAGCGCCTCGCCCAGATCCACGCCGTTGATGCCGGCCGAAACCACGGCCGCCACCGCTGCCGCGCTGGCAATCCCCAGCGTGGTGTTGTGAGTGACCTGACAGGCCTGCACCACCGCCGCGATAAACCGCTCGGGGTCGGCAACATTCGCCGCGATCCCCACAGGGGTGATGCGCATCGCCGCGCCGTTGGTGGTGCCATAGCGTCCGGCCTCTTCCGGCGAATGGCCGGCGAGGATCATTTCGATCGCACGCTTGGTCGACGGACCGAGCAAGTCCTGCGAACCCTTGGCCTGCATCTGCGCTTCCCACTCGATCAGCCGTTGCGCGAGCACCGCCGGCTCGATCCGCCCCGAGCCCTCGACCAGCAGCTCGCCGACCAGAATCGCCTGCTCGGTGTCGTCGGTGATCGAGCCCTTGGGCATGTTCGCGGCAATTGGCTGCAAGGGGCCGGCGTCTTGCAGGTCGGTGATCCGGCCGAAGCGTTGCCTGATGGTTTCGCGGTTCAGGGATTGCGTCGGCATGCCCAGCGCATCGCCGAGGGCCAGGCCGTAAAACGCGCCGAGGGCACGGTCGAGTGCGGTCATTTCGATTCTCCGAACTGCAGGTGCAGACGAAAATGCACCGGGTCGAGCAGGCTTTCGACCTGCTCCATGAAACGGTTCTGCCGGTCGTAGGTGGTACGCAGTGCCTTGAGGAACACCGTGCCTTCGGGACGCCCCAGCAGTTCGGCGTCCACGGCGTTGAGCGGCTCGGCGCCGATCCATTGGTCGCCGCGCTCTCCGATGTAGCCGTAAGCGGCCAGGGTGACGGTCAGCGAATTGTCGATCAGACCCACACGCGGCAGGCTTTCCAGGCCCCCGGTGGCGGGCATCAATGAGCGTTCGAGGGACACCAGCGTGCCGTCGCTGGAACGGCGGCGACGATCGAGGGTGATGAATTGGTCGGTGCCGAAGCGCGGCAGCAGATCAGGCCGGGTCACGGTCTCCAGGCGCAGCACTTCGGTGTTGATCAGCGCCCCGCTGTCGGCCAGGGCCTGGGCCCAGCCGCTGCGCTGATCGAGCACCACACCGTCGAAAGTGACGATGGAACCGACCCCGCTTTGCGTGGCGATGTAATTGCGCCGTTTCAGTTCGGCCAGCGCTTCGCGCAACGTGCCACGGCTGACGTTGAATTCCTGAGCCAACTGATGTTCGCCGGGCAACAGAAAGCCGTCCTCCATGAGACCGCTTTCGATGCGCCGGACGAGCTCGTCGACCACCCGTTGTTTCTTGTCAAATCGTACCTGTCTAATCATGTACAAAGTGATAACCGAAACAAGACAGGACGAGCAAGGAGTATTTATCTGGAAGTGACGGAAGGTTCGGTAGATAAGGGGAACTGTGGGAGCGAGCTTGCTCGCGATAAGGCCTGCATATCCGACATCAAAGTGCCGGATCTACCGCTATCGCGAGCAAGCTCGCTCCCACAGGGGATTGCGGATTACCGTTGCTTGAGTCGGTCAATGACGACAGCCAGCAGCAGAATCGAACCCCGGATCACATACTGATAAAACGTGTCGATGTTCTTCAGGTTCATCGCATTTTCGATAATCGCCAGAATCAGGACCCCGGCGATCACATGGCGGATCATCCCGATCCCGCCGCTCAGCGACACCCCGCCCAGCACACAGGCCGAAATCACCGTCAGCTCGAACCCCTGCCCGATCATCGGCTGCCCGGACGTCATCCGCGAAGCCAGAATCACCCCTGCCAAGGCGCCGATCACCCCATGTACGGCGAAGATGATGATCTTGGTGCGATCGACGTTCACCCCCGCCAGCAACGCCGCCTCCTGGTTACCACCGATGGCCATGGTGTTGCGCCCGTAGGTTGTGTAGTTCAGCAGCCAGCCGAAAAACAGGAAGCAGACAATGGTGATCAGGATCGGCACCGGCACGCCGAACAACTGGCCGTTACCGAAGACAAAAAACGATTCCTGGGACACGCCCACGGCTTTACCGTTGGCAAAAATGTAGGCCAGCCCACGGACGATCTGCATGGTCGCCAGCGTCGTGATCAGCGCATTGACCCGCAACTTGGCAATCACGATGCCGTTGATCAGCCCGACGATCAGCCCCATCACCAGCGCCGCGCCGACGCCGAGAAACACGCTGTTGGTGTCGCGCATCACCACGGCCGCGACCACGCCGGCGCAGGCGATCACCGAGCCCACCGACAAGTCGAAATGCCCCGATGCCAGGCAATACAGCATGGTGCACGCGGCAATCCCGGTGGTGGAAATCGCCAGGCCCAGGCCGCGCATGTTCAGCGGCGACAGGAAGTTGTCGATCAGCAAGGTACAGGCGAGGAAGATTCCGATCGCCGCCAGCAACATGACCCAGTCATCGAGGAAGCGCCGCATATCCAGAGGTTTGCGCTCGGTCGGCAGGGTTTCGTTTTGGGTTGTCATCATAGTCACCTCTCAGTTCGCCACGCCGCCGGCGCGATGGCGCGGCAAAGCCAGTTGCAGCAGGTTGGATTCATTGGCCTGGTCGCGGCTGACTTCGCCACGCAGGGCGCCCTCGCACAGCACCAGAATGCGGTCGGAAATGCCCATCACTTCCATCAGGTCGCTGGACACCACGATCACCGAAATGCCGTCGGCGGCCAGGTTATGAATGATTTGATAGATCTCGGCCTTGGCACCGATATCGATGCCCCGGGTCGGCTCGTCGAGCAGCAGGACTTTCATCGGCATCGACAGCCAGCGGCCGAGAATCGCCTTCTGCTGATTGCCGCCGGAGAGAAACTTTATCGGTTGCCCGGCGTGGGGTGTTTTCACTTTCAGGGACTTGATCTGTTTGTCGGCGTTGCCCTTTTCCCAGATCCCGCGCAGCAGGCAACCGAGGCCGGAGTTGGCGCCACGCGCACTGATATTGATGTTCTCGGCGACGCTGGCCAGCGGAATGATGCCTTCCTTCTTGCGATCCTCCGGGCACAGCAGAATCCCGGCGGCAATCGCATCCCGGGGCGAACGCAATTTCAGTTCGTGGCCGCGCAACTCCAGGCGTCCGGCGGTGCTGCGTTCCAGGCCGCTGAGCAGGCGAAACAGCTCGGTGCGCCCGGCCCCGACAAGTCCGAACAACCCGAGAATCTCGCCCTTGTGCGCATCGAAACTGATCGGCTCACGCAGCCCCGGGCCGAGCAATCCATCGACTCTCAGCGCCACTGCACCACGGGGGCGTCCGCGATAATCGTAGATGTCCTGAATGTCACGCCCGACCATGCAGGTCACCAGTTGATCGTGGGTCAACTGGCTCATGTCGTCGAAGGTGCGCACGTAGCGGCCGTCCTTGAACACCGTCACCGCGTCGCAGATGCGGAACACTTCTTCCATGCGATGGGAGACGTAGAGTACGACTTTGCCCTCGTCGCGCAGCCGACCGATGATCGCCATCAGACGGTCGATCTCCCGCGCCGACAGGCTGCTCGTCGGCTCATCGAACGCGATCACATGGGCACCTCGGGACAGCGCCTTGGCAATTTCCACCAGTTGCCGCTGACCAAGGGACAGGCGCCCGACTTTGGTCTGCGGGTCGATTTCATCGGCCAGGCCTTTGAGGCAAGCCAATGCCTGCTGGCGCAGCACGCCACGATTGATCAGGCCGAAACTGGCCGGCAGGTGACCGAGGAACAGGTTCTCGGCCACGGTCATTTCCGGCACCAGATGCAATTCCTGGTGAATCACCGCCACGCCGCTGCCGATGCTGTCGGCGGTGGACCTGAAGGCCATCGTCCGCTCACCGATCTGCAGTTCGCCGCTGCTGGGAATGTAGGCGCCGCCGAGGATTTTCAGCAGGGTCGATTTGCCGGCACCGTTCTCGCCCATCAGGGCGTGAACCTGCCCGGGATGAGCGACGAAGCTGATGCCGTCCAGCGCCTTCACGCCGGGAAAGGTCTTGCCGATCCTGTTGAATCTCAGGCTGCCGCCGCTGTGTTGTGTCTGTACTTGCGCGTGCATATCGCCACCTCTTCACACCGATCGAGCAGCCATCAATTCCACAGGCCGATTTTTTCCAGCTCTTGCTTGAAGTTGTCGCGGGTGATCAGGGTGACGTCGTCCATCGCGGTGTACTTCGGCGGTTCTTTGCCGGTGGTGACCCACTCGTACATCATCTCGGCGGTCTTGTAGCCTTCGATATGCGGGCTTGGCAGCATCGAACCGTAGAAGCCGCTGTTGGGTTTTTTCAGCTCGCCGATTGCATCGGTGCCGTTGATGCCGATACCGATCACGTTGGCGGCGGCAAACCCGGCGGCTTCGGTGGCGCGCACGCCGCCCAGCACGGTGTTGTCGTTCATGCCGCCGATGATCAGGTTTTTCGCCGCGCCCGGCAGTTTGACCAGCGCCGAGTTGGTGGCGTCCATGCTGCCCGGTACATCGAGGGTTTTCAGGGCGGCCGTCAGAATGTGCTCTTTCGGCAGCCCCGCATCTTCAAGGGCTTTCATCGAACCGTCGGTGCGCTTCTTGCCGGTGTCGAGTTCGTTGTAGGTGTTGACCACCGCGTAGGTGTCTTTCCAGTCCCAGTTACGCTTTTTCGCCTCGGCCACCATGGCGGCGCCCTGCTTCTGGCCGACTTCGAACGCGGCCATGCCGAGGTACGGCACGTCCTCCATGAACTTGCCGCTGGCGTCGACGAAACGGTCGTCCACCGCGATCACTTTCAGGTCATTGAGTTTGGCCTTGGCCATGATCGCCGGGCCGAGGGACACGTCCGGCGGGCAGATCACGAAACCCTTGGCGCCATTGGCCGCCAGGCTGTCGATGGCCGAGAGGGTTTTCTCGCCGTCCGGCACGGCAATCTTGATCAGCTCGAAGCCTTTGTCCTTGGCCGCTTTTTCGGCGAAAGCCCATTCGGTCTGGAACCACGGCTCTTCGGCCTGCTTGACCAGGAAACCGATCTTCACCGGATCGGCGGCCAGCAGCGAAGCGCTCAGGCTGAACGCAGTGACCGCCAGCGCGGCACTGCACAGGGTACGAATCCCGAAACGACGTTTCATAAGCAGACTCCTTGTTATTTTTCTTGAGCGTTATTTGAAAAGCGTTACAGCGGTCGAAGCGTTTGCCGCCAATCAGGACAACAATAGTCATATCGTATGATGATTGGATTTCAGGCGGACTATTCCAGCTGAAATCCGGTTTTTCAGTCGTGGTACATCACCGAGCGACCACCATCGATGGTGATACACGAGGCATTGATGAACGGCGCTTCGTCGCTGGCCAGGAACACGGCGGTCATCGCCACTTCAATCGGCTGACCGATGCGCTTGGGCGGATGCAGATCGAAGGCGCGCTGGCGTTCGGCGTGCGGGTCGGCAAACCCGTTCCAGTAATCGACGTTGAGCTGGGTTTCGATGTAGCCCGGGGCGATGGCGTTGACGCGAATGCCCTTGGGCGCGTACTCGATGCCCAGCGCCCGGGTCAGGCCGAGCAAGCCGTGCTTGGCCACCGGATACGGGAAGCAACCGGGAATGATGTTGGTGGAATGGGTCGAGGCAATGTTGATGATGCTGCCGATGCCTTGTTCGATCATTTGCGGTAACACGGCCTTGCAGCCATACCAGGCGCCGTCGAGATCGATGGCGAAGCAACGTTTCCAGTCTTCTTCAGTCATTTGCAGCGGATCGCGGAACACGTTGACCCCGGCGCAATTGACCAACACATCGATGCGTCCGTGCAGATCGATGGCCAGTCTGGCCATGGCGTGCAGGTCCTGCTGGCGCGACACATCGGCCTTGATCGCTTGCACATCGGCGCCCTGCTCGCGCCAGTGCGCAGCGACTTTCTCGACTTTTTCAGCCTGGATATCGCTGATCACCAGTTTGGCCTGCTGCGAGGCAAAGGCCGCGACGATGGCTTCGCCGATGCCTTGCGCGGCGCCGGTCAGCAGCACGACCTTGTTGTTCAGACGCTCGCCTTTGGGCGGCTCGGGCACCGGCGGCAGGGACAGAGGTTCAGCCATGAATCAGGACTCCTGTTCGAAAGCATAAAAAAACCGGGCATCTGACGATGTCCGGTCCGGAAGGCTTTTTGAACGAAACAGGCAAGCGCCGCTGACGGCATCGGGCCGTTGCGAAACGCTGACTCCGCTTGGGAGTGCGAGATAAATTCGCTGCATCACTTCACCTGTTTTGTTCTTTTTAAGTGTGAGTGCGTGTTACTGCTGGAGCCGACTATAAACCCGACCGCCAAATAATCTCAATATATAATTTTGCATCCCATATTTTGGGATTTAATCAGCAAAACGTGTACAGAGTTTTCCGGCGACGTCCACTCGCAACGACAGCACGGCGCCGTCCAGCGGGTGGTTCAGCGGACTTTTGGCGCTGGTGATGTACAGGGTTTTCAGGTCGGCGCCGCCGAATACACAACTGGTGGGGCGGCTGATCGGCAGGTCAATCTTGCGGTCGATCCGGCCATCCGGGGTCAGGCGCAGCAGGCAACTGCCATCCCAGCGGGCGTTCCACACAAAGCCTTCGGCATCCATCGCCGAACCGTCCGGGCCGCCGTGCTGATCGGCGCCGTACCAGGGCCGGGCCGTGTCGAGGTTGCCATCGGTGTGAATGAAGTAGCGGTACAACGTGCTGTCGAGGCTGTCACCGAACAACAGCGTGGTGCCGTCGCTGCTCCACAGCAACGTGTTGGGAATGCCCAGGCCGCGCAGCAACGGCGTGACTCTTTTATCCGGATCAATCCGGAACAATCCGCCGGTGCGACGGGTGACCGGCAGATCCTCGCCCTGCTCGCCGATATTGTTTTGCATGGTGCCGAGCCACAAGCAGCCCAGGTCATCGCAACGGGCTTCGTTGGCGCGATTGCCCGGCTGCGGATCGGCGACGCAGAACAGCGTCAGTCGTGGCTCAAGCCCGGGGGAATCCAGATCGAGTCGGTAGACGCCGCTGCTCAGGGTCACCAGCGCATCGCCACTGACGCAGGGGATGAACGCCGAGACGTGCTCCGGCATCTGCCAGATCTGCACGTTCTGCCCGATCAGCCGTAGCGCCTGTCTGCCGGCGATGTCCACCCAGTACAGCGCCTGGGTCGGTGCGTCCCAGAAGGGTCCTTCGCCCAGTTGCGCCCGATGCTCTGTCACCGCAGTCCACGTCATGCAACCTCCTGTCTTGTTGTTTTGGTCAGCTGGCTTTTTTCTCGGCCATCACCTGCGGGTAAAACCGCTTGATGACCAGGTCGGCGTTGTCGATCAGCGTCATGCAGGCCCACACCCCGCGCGCGGCATCCCGGGCGGCGATGGCGTCGGCCATGTCTTTGTGGATGGGCAAGGTGCGGCGCAACTCGTCGGGGTCGGCCGCGGACACTTCGAAGGACACGGCAAGCAGAGCACCGAGGGCCGGCACCATCTGCTCGATGAATTGATTGTGGCTGGCAGCGAGGATGCATTCGTGGAAGAACTGGTCGGCGCGGTTGTAATCGATGCCGCTGTGCACGGCCCTCTCCAGGGCGTTGCAGGCCTGCTGGATGGCTTGCACCTGTTCGACGGTCGCCCGCTCGCAGGCCCAGCGCACCGCCATCGGTTCGATGGTGCGGCGCAGGTCGAGCAGGTCATCGACGAAGTTTTCCGGCAGACCGCTGCGTGACAGCCAGCCCACGACTTGCGGATCGAACAGATTCCAGCGCTTGATCGGCAACACGCGGGTGCCGACTTTCGGCCCGACCTCGAGCATGCCTTTGGCGACGAGGGTCTTGATGGCTTCGCGAATGACGGTGCGGCTGACGCCGAGCTGCTCGCCCAGCTCAGCCTCGACCTTGATCGCCTGGCCTGGTTTTACCTGGCCGGCGGCAATCCAGGCACCCAGCCAGTCAACCGTTGATGCGTGAAAACTGCTCGACATGGACACCCCGACGCCGTTCGCTGTGGGTGTCTACGCTAATGATCATATGATTGGGAGTCAACGACAAAAAACCGCAGCCTGTTTTCACAGACTGCGGTTTTTCAGGGTTCGAGACCGATGCGGAAGAACTCGCCACCGCTCCAGACGCCGAGCCAGCGCCGGCCATCGATGTCACGACTGACGGCCAGTTCCACCAATTGGTAGAACACATTGCGGTGGATCAGCGCTTCGAGGTTGGTACGCACATGCACATAGGGCGCAGGCTCTTGCGTCGTCGGATCGATCTCGACGCGGATCGGATGTTCAGCGCCGGCCTCGGTGGTTTCATCGACATTGGTGGTAAAGCGCAGCACTTGTGCCTCACCCTCGCCTTCCACCTCGACGGCAATCGCCACGAATGGCGCGTCATCGACCTTGATCCCGACTTTCTCGACCGGAGTAATCAGGAAGTAGTCATCACCATCGCGGCGGATGATGGTGGAAAACAGCTTGACCATCGACTTGCGCCCGATCGGCGTCCCCAGATAAAACCAGGTGCCGTCCCGGGCGATGCGCATATCGATGTCGCCGCAGAAATCCGGGTTCCACAAGTGCACCGGCGGCAAGCCTTTGGTTTTGGGGATTTGCCCCAGCAGGTCATTGGCTTTTTGCGGGCTACTCATGGCGTACTCCTTGAATTACTGGTCCCCGACGCCCAACAGGCTGCGCGCGTATTGCGCAAGTGGTGGACCGATCAGGTCTTCGGGCTTGTTGTCGTGGAACGTCAGTAAACCGCCACGACTCTTGATCCGTGCAGTATCGATCAAATACTGGGTGCTGGTCTCGATCAACATGATCTGAATCACGCCGCCGTCGATACCGAGGCGATCCACGGCTTCCTGATCCAGCCACTCATCGGAGTTGCCGATGCGATCGTCAGCCTTGGCAAAACGGGTGTAAAGCAGGTAGTGGGCGCCGGCGTCGCGGGCTTCGCCCATCGCCTGGTCGAGGCCCTCCGGCGCACGGGCGCGGCGGACCATCGGGAAGTATTCGACGAAACCTTTGAAGGCCTCTTCGGCCACCACGTTGGGACGCGGGTAAGAACCACCCGGCGGGGCGAACGAGCCTTGCGCGATGTAGATGAACGAATCCGGCTGAATGCGGAAATTGTTCACGCGGCGGCTGTCGCTGTGATCCAGCAGACCCGCGTCGCTCATCTGGTAGCGAGTCCCTTCGGCCATGTCACTGACAGTCATACAGCCGCCCAGCGCCAAAACGGCCAGCAGCAAAACCAGGCTACGCATTCCTAATCCTCCAGAAGCCGGTGACGGAAAACCGGCGAATGGCCGTAGGATGCAGCTTTTGCGCCAGTCCTTGGAAATGAATGGGTATCCGTTTTGAAACAAGGCTTTTGCGGCGGGAGATTCAACCGCCGATGATCTTCATGACGGTGGCGCCGCCGGAGAACGCGACTTCCTGCTTGTCGCCCAGGGCCTTGACCAACAGCCGTTGCAAGGCCGGCAACGCCTCGTGGCGCGGCTTGTCGAGCAGATCGCCGACATAGTGACGGTTGCTCGACGACAGACAGCCATGCAGCCATCCGGTGGATGACAGGCGCAGTCGTGAGCAGGTTCGGCAGAACGGTACGCTTTCGTTGGCGATCACGCCGAAAGTACCCAGACCGGGAATCGCATAACGAACGGCCGTGGCGTCCACAGGCGCATCGGTTTGTGCGTACTCATAGCGCTCGCCGATCAGTTCGAGCAGTTGTTGCAGACTGACGAACTGCTGCAGGAACGCATTGGAGTCCCTGGCCAGGTGGCCCATGCGCATCAACTCGATGAAGCGCAGCTCGTAGCCACGCTCGAGGCAGTAATCGAGCAGCGGCATCACCTGATCGAGGTTCTGCCCGCGCAACGGCACCATGTTGACCTTGATCTTCATGCCCGCCGCTTTGGCTCGATCCATGCCGTCAAGCACCGTTGCCAGATCACCGCCACGGGCAATGCTGCGGAATGCGCCGGCGTCCAGGGTATCGAGGGAAACGTTGATCCGGCGCAGACCGGCATCGACCAGCAGTGGAAGTTTCTTCGCCAGGAGCTGACCGTTGGTCGTCAGGCTGATGTCTTCCAGACCCATCCTGCCGACGGCGCTCATGAAGGATTCGAGTTTGGGGCTGACCAGCGGCTCGCCGCCGGTAATGCGCAGGCGCTCGATGCCGGCGGCTTCGATCAGGTAGGCAACGCCGCGCGCCATGGCCTCGGCCGACAGTTCATCCTGCGCAGCCACCAGCCGCTTGCCGTTGGGCACGCAGTAGGTACAGGCGTAATTGCAGGCTGAGGTCAGACTGATCCGCAAATTGCGAAAACGCCTGCCTTGACGGTCAACGATCATGGAGCACTCCGGCAATGGAAAATCGAGCGGCTAAAACTTGACTCACAATTCAAGTTTTAGCAAGCCCCATACCTGAGTATATTCCTGCGGTACTGCGCCATGTAGCGAAAAACACGGCGCATAAGGCAACTGAATGATTCAGCTGCTGGGTGTTTCAGGGTCGCGCTTGCGCTTGTTGCCCATGCGCACGCCGATGTCCATCAGGAACTGGAAGAAACCTTCCTGATCTTCCAGCACATTGCTCCAGAACGGCGAGTGATACAGCGCCACCGCGCCATGCACCAGCGCCCAGGATGCGCAGTAATGGAAGTACGGCGGCACGTCTTCGAGCTTGCCTTCGCTGATGCGGCCCTTGATGAGCAGGGTCAGGCGTTCGAAGTTCGAGGCGCGGATCTTGTGCAGCTCCTCGACCATCTCGGGCACCTGATTGCCCTTGACCACCTTCTCTTCCAGGCGATCGAACAGGCGATAACGCTGCGGGTCGCGCATGCGGAATTCAAAGTAGGCACGGGACAGGGCTTCCTTGTCCTTGTCGACATCGGCCGAATGCAACAGCTCGTTCAAGTCACGCTCGTAATCGAGCATCAGGCGCAGGTAGATCTCGGCCTTGGACTTGAAGTGCTTGTAGATCGTGCCTTTGCCGATACCCACGGCATCAGCAATCATCTCGACGGTGACGCTGTCTTCACCTTGTTCGAGGAACAGCTTGAGCGCGGTATCGAGAATTTCTTGCTCGCGGCGACGAAACTCACGGACCTTACGAGGTTCTTTGTGCATAAGAAAAGGTCTGTAGGGGTCAAAATTCGAAGCCGCGTATTATGCCTAAATTGCGCAAAAATGCACGGAACATCCGACCATATCTGTGTTTCTCGTTCATTTCACGAACGCTTCAGGGACGATGAGAACATAACCGAAGCGCACGTATTCCAAATTTGTTTAAAAACCCCGACCGGCCAACTGGACTGAACGCCAGACTGATCAATACTTGAACTGTCGGGCGGCATATCCCCCAAGTGCCGTGCCGGTAAAGGTACCAAGGGACCGCGTGCCTTTGTTTTACTCCTAATGGTCTTAACCCGGATTCACCCCCCAGAACCCGGGTTTTTTTTGTCTGCGATTCAGGCTTTTACGTGCGCCAGCGGAAACAGACGCTTGAAGTTCTCGGTGGTCTGCTCAGCAAAACGCTCATAGTTCTCGCCCCGCAGCATCGCCAGAAACTCTGCCACTTCCCGCACGTATTGCGGCAGATTGGGCTTGCCGCGATAAGGGATGGGTGCCAGATACGGCGAATCGGTTTCTACCAGCAGGCGATCGGCCGGCACCCTGCTCGCCACATCTCGCAGGGCATCGGCATTGCGGAAGGTGACGATGCCCGACAGGGAAATGTAATAACCCATGTCCAGCGCCGCCTTGGCCATGTCCCAGTCTTCGGTGAAGCAATGCAGTACACCGGCCTGGGGCAACGCGGCTTCACGCAGCAATTCAAGGGTGTCGGCACGGGCGCCACGGGTATGGATGATCACCGGCTTGCCGGTCTGCTGTGCGGCTTGCAGGTGCAGACGGAACGACTCCTGCTGCAATTCCGCCGCTTCCGGCTCGTAGTGGTAATCCAGACCGGTTTCACCGATGGCCACCACTTTCGGGTGATCAAGCTCATGCAGCAGCCAGTCCAGTGCCGGCGCGGCGCCCGGCTGGACATCCAGCGGATGCACGCCGACCGAACAGTCGACGTCGTCGTAACGCTCGGCCAGCGCTTTGACGTCGGCCGCGTTATCGGCACTGACGCCGATGCACAGGAAATGCCCGACGCCGCGCTGGCGAGCCGCTTCCAGCGCGGCATCCAGGGAACCGTCATGAACGGCAAGGTCGAGGCGATCGAGGTGACAATGGGAATCTACGAGCATAAAAAGACTGCAACTTACATCGTATGAGTGGGACGGTCGGACTTCAGCGCTCCGGCCAGATGGGTTTCGATGCGACTGCGCGCGGTGTTGTCGCCATCGTTGAATTGCACGCCGACGCCGGCGGCGCGGTTGCCCTGGGCGCCTTTTGGAGTGATCCAGGCCACCCTGCCGGCCACCGGAATCTTTTCCGCTTCATCCATCAGGTGCAGCAGCATGAACACCTCGTCGCCCAACTTGTAGCTCTTGTTGGTCGGGATGAACAGGCCGCCGTTTCTGATGAACGGCATGTAGGCGGCGTAAAGGACTGACTTGTCCTTGATGGTCAGGGACAGGATGCCATTGCGCGGTCCCGGGCTGACGGGTTCATTCATGTTGACCTCCACTGCTGATGTTCAGAGTCTAGGTACACATTCTTATCTTTGACCAGGCAAGCCCGCCCATTGCACCAACAATGCTTCGAGCAGCAACGCTCCATTAAGGTTGGCCTTGCTCAGGACTTTCTGGCGCTGGGCGAGAATCCAGTCCTGGATATCGAGGACTTTACGCTGTGCGCTTTTCTGCGCCAGATATTGCACGACCTTGCGCATGTCGGTCAGGCCCAGTCCCGATTCATCCTGGGTCAGTTGATAGCGCAGGATCAGGCTCGACCAGTCGCAGAACCAGTCGAACAGACGCAACATCGGAATGTTTTTCCATTCTTCGGCCAGTTGTGTCGGCGATTGCTGCTGCTTGAGCAGCTTCTTCACGCCGTCCACCACCTGCGCCCGCTGTTCGCGCACGCCCTGCCCCTGCAACATGACGGCGGCCAACGGCGAGCCGGCGGCCAGGGTCAACAGTTCGACACGCTCGTCTTCGGAACATTCCGGCAATGCCTGAGCCAGCCATTGCAGGCTCATGGTTTCGCTCGGAAGCGGGCAGGCCTGTTGCACGCAGCGGCTCTTGATCGTCGGCAGCAAACGGCTCGGCTGGTGACTGACCAACAACAGAACCGTATCGCCGGACGGCTCCTCAAGGCTCTTGAGCAAGGCATTGGCGGCGTTGATGTTCATCGACTCCACCGGCTCGATCAGCACCACCTTGCGCCCGCCCAGTTGCGCAGTCTGCACCACGAAACTGACCAGTTCGCGCACCTGGTCGACCTTGATCGCCTTGTCCGCCTCTTCCGGCTCCAGGATGTAATTGTCCGGGTGACTGCCGGCCTTGAGCAACAGGCAGGATTTGCACTCGCCGCAAGCCTCGGGTGTCGGATGCTGGCACAGCAGACTGGCCATCAGCCGCTCGGCCAGTGCCCGCTTTCCGATCCCGGCGGGCCCGTGCAGCAAATAGGCGTGAGCGTGTTGGGTACGCCCGGCCAGTTGCTGCCAGAGACTGTCCTGCCACGGATAGGCCTCAGCCACGGGTCAGCTCCAGCAAACGCGGAAGCAAGCCGTCCAGCGTCTGCTGAACCTGCATCAGTGGCTGCCCGGCGTCGATCCGCACATAACGCTCCGGGTCAGCCTCGGCGCGCTTGAGAAACGCACTGCGCACGGCCTCGAAAAACACCCGGCCCTCCAGCTCGAAACGATCCAGACGCCCCCGGGCGCTGGCCCGGGCCAGACCGATTTCCACCGGCAGATCGAAAATCAGCGTCAGGTCAGGGCGCAGGTCACCCTGAACGAAAGTCTCCAGCGCAGCGATTCGATCCAGAGACAAACCGCGACCGCCGCCCTGATAGGCGTAAGTCGAATCAGTGAACCGGTCGCACAGCACGACAGCGCCGCGGGCCAGTGCCGGGCGAATGACTTCGGCCAGATGCTGGGCACGGGCGGCGAACACCAGCAACAGCTCGGTGTCCGGATTCATCACTTCATCGACCGGTGCCAGCAACACCTCACGAATTCGCTCGGCCAACGGTGTGCCGCCTGGCTCGCGGGTCAGCACCACTTCGATACCGGCGCCGCGCAGGCGCTCTGCGAGGTATTCGCGGTTGGTGCTCTTGCCGGCGCCTTCCGGGCCTTCCAGGGTAATAAACAAGCCAGTCACAGGCAGTCCTTAATCAAAGTCATTGCGCGTTTTGCGGTGCGGCCGCTTCGGGGGCCGGCGTTGGTGCGGGCTCTTGAACAGGCGGTTGCGGCAACGATTCCGGTGCGGTATCGGGCGAGGCCACCGGGATTGCTTCCTCGGCTGCCGGAGCAACCCCGGGCGCTGCCGTCGGGGCCGGGCTCGAGCGGTAATCCGCGCGCCGCTTGAGCTGGTACTCGCGCACAGCATTGTTGTGCGCCTCCAGATCATCGGAGAAAACATGACTGCCATCGCCACGGGCAACGAAGTAGAGACTGGTACCGTCCACCGGATTGAGCGCAGCATGAATGGCTTCGCGCCCGACCATGGCGATCGGCGTCGGCGGCAGACCTGGAATCATGTACGTGTTGTACGGCGTGGCCTCCTTGAGATGCGCACGGGTCAATTTGCCGTTGTACCGTTCACCCAGACCGTAGATCACGGTCGGGTCGGTCTGCAACTGCATGCCCAGCGCCATCCGACGCACGAACACGCCGGCAATCTGGCCTCGTTCCTGAGGCACTCCGGTTTCCTTCTCCACCAGAGAAGCCATGATCAAAGCCTGATAAGGCTCGGAATACGGCGCATCGGCGGAGCGATTTTCCCACTCTTTGGCCAACACCTCGTCGAGGCGATCAAACGCCTTTTTCAGCAGCTCGGTGTCGGACACCCCGCGCACGAACCGGTAGGTATCGGGAAAGAATCGACCCTCAGGAAAAAGGCCTTTGTGGCCGATTCGGGCCATCACCTCGCTATCGCTCAGACCGGTCAGGGTCTGCTCGATCTTTTCGTCTTTCGCCAGCGCGGCACGTACCTGATGGAAGTTCCAGCCCTCGACCAGCGTCAGGCTGTACTGAACCACATCGCCGCGCTTCCACAGTTCGATCAGGCCCTTGACGGTCATGCCCGGCTGCATGCGGTACTCGCCCGTGTGGATCGGAGTGCCCGCCAGGTTGAAGCGCCAATAAATGCGCAGCCAGAAAGCGTCCTTGATCACCCCGTCGGCTTCAAGTCCGAGAATAGTGCGGGTCGGCGTGGAACCCTTGGGCACATCCAGCAGTTCTTCCTGCGTGATGTTCAGGGGCTGTTCCAGTGCCGAATGAATCTTCCAGGCGCTGGCGCCCAGCAGCAGCCCTGCCAGAACCAGTCCGGTTTCCAGCAGCAGCAAAAGTTTACGTCTCACGAATCAGGCATCCAGTAGCGTGCGGGCAATGGTTTGCAGTTTACGGGTGAGCGGCCCAACCGGCCAGCTCAGTGCAGCGTACGCGCGTACCGGCCAGACGCCATACACGCTGTTGCAGACAAAGACTTCATCGGCCCATTGCAGCTGCTCAAGGTTGATATCGGTGATTTGCACGGGAATACCCGCTGAAGCTGCCTGATACAGCAGCTCGGCGCGCATCACACCCGCCACGCCGCAGCGTTTCAGATCCGCCGTGACCAGCACGCCGTCGCGTACCAGAAACAGATTGCTGAACACACCTTCGATCACACGACCTGCCTGATCGAGCATCAAGCCTTCGGCGTGCTCGCCGTCCTGCCACTCGGCACGGGCGAGAACCTGTTCCAGACGATTGAGGTGCTTGAGACCTGCCAGCAAGGGCTGGATGGACAAACGCGTCGTACACGGAAACAGGCGGACGCCTTGCTCGCCGTGGACGGCGGGATAAGCCGCAGGAGGATTGCCTTGCAGAATGCGTCGACCCGGCGCCGAAGGATCCGGCGCATAACCGCGCAAGCCGTCACCACGGGTGAGGATAAGCTTGAGCACACCCTCGCCCATGGTCGCTGCACAAGATTGCAGTTCGCTGCGGATCAACTCGATATCGGCAGCAATGGCCAGCCGCGTGCAACCTTCGGCCAGGCGCAGCATGTGACGATCCAGCAGCAGTGGCTGGCCGCCACGTACGGCGATGGTTTCGAACAGACCATCGCCGTAAGCCAGGCCGCGATCTTTCAGCGACAGAGCGTCAGCCGGTTGACCGTCGACCCAGCAGTCCATCAGCCGGCGAACCGACGGAACGCCAACGTACCGTTGGTGCCGCCAAACCCGAACGAGTTGGACAGCACGACGTCGATGTCCATGTTGCGCGCCGTGTGAGGCACGAAATCGAGATCGCAACCCTCATCCGGCTCATCGAGGTTGATGGTCGGCGGCGCCACCTGGCTATTGATGGCCAGCACACTGAAGATCGCCTCGACCGCGCCGGCCGCACCCAACAGGTGTCCGGTCATGGACTTGGTGGAGCTGACCGCCAGTTTGTAGGCGTGATCACCGAACACCGACTTGATCGCATTGGCTTCGGCGAGATCGCCGGCCGGAGTCGAGGTGCCGTGAGCGTTGATGTACTGCACCTGATCGATGTTGATCTTCGCATCGCGCAGCGCATTGGTGATGCAGCGTGCTGCACCGGCACCATCGGCGGGTGGCGAAGTCATGTGGAACGCATCGCCACTGGTGCCGAAGCCGATCAGCTCGGCGTAAATGGTCGCACCACGGGCCTTGGCATGCTCGAGTTCCTCGAGCACCAGGGCACCGGCACCGTCCGACAGGACGAAACCGTCACGGCCCTTGTCCCATGGGCGACTGGCACGGGTCGGCTCATCGTTGCGGGTCGACAGCGCACGGGAAGCACCGAAGCCGCCCATGCCCAGACCGCACGCAGCCATTTCGGCACCGCCGGCAATCATCACGTCGGCTTCGTCGTACATGATGTTGCGGGCCGCCATGCCGATGCAGTGGGTACCGGTGGTACACGCTGTGGCGATGGCATAGTTGGGCCCCTGTGCCCCCAGATGGATGGACAGGAAGCCAGAAATCATATTGATGATCGAGCCAGGCACGAAGAACGGAGAAATCCGGCGCGGGCCGGTCTCGTGCAGGGTGCGACTGGTTTCTTCGATGTTGGTCAGACCGCCGATACCCGAACCCATGGCCACGCCGATGCGCTCACGGTTGGCATCGGTGACTTCCAGACCGGCATTGCGTACGGCCTGGAAGCCGGCCGCCAGACCGTACTGAATGAACAGGTCGAGCTTGCGCGCTTCCTTGACCGACAGGTATTCCTCGACATTGAAGCCCTTTACCGAGCCGCCAAAGCGGGTGGAATAGGCAGAAAGGTCGGTGTGTTCGATCAGACCAATGCCACTGCGGCCAGCCAGAATGCCCTGCCAACTGCTCGGCACATCGGTGCCCAGTGGCGACAACATACCCATACCGGTGACTACGACGCGTCTACGCGACACAGCACTCTCCTTTTTCAAATGACGATTTTGTATCAGGCCTAAAGAAAAAACCGCACGCCATGATGGCAGTGCGGTTTTTCCATGACAGCGAGCAACGATTACAAACTATTACGCCTGATGAGCGTTAACGTAGTCGATTGCAGCTTGTACAGTAGTGATCTTCTCAGCTTCTTCGTCAGGGATTTCGGTCTCGAATTCCTCTTCCAGAGCCATCACCAGCTCAACGGTGTCAAGGGAGTCGGCGCCCAGGTCTTCAACGAAGGAAGCGGTGTTGACCACTTCTTCTTCTTTAACACCCAGTTGCTCGGCAACGATTTTCTTGACGCGCTCTTCGATGGTGCTCATACCTTGTTTTCACTCCTAATGGACAAATTCAGGCAGCTGGCCAGTGGGTAAGTGTATAGAAAGCCTTTTCAGCTTTTCAACTGAAAGCTTCACTCCTCGTACCCTGCAGCCCTCTGCCTATAAATAGATTGCAGCTTTATAACGGATTTTAGACAGCTCGTATGACATTTTTTTGAAGCAATCCGTCACATTTTACTTACATGTACATCCCGCCGTTCACCGGGATTGTAGCCCCGGTCACGTATGCCGCACCGTCGGATGCAAGAAAAGCGACCACGGACGCGATCTCTTGAGCTTGTCCCAGACGGCCCAGCGGAATCTGTGTCTGCAAGGCTTCACGCTGTGCCTCAGGCAGTTCGCGAGTCATATCGGTGTCGATGAACCCCGGGGTTACCGAGTTGACCGTAATCGAACGCGAACCTACTTCACGCGCCATGGCACGACTGAAACCTTCCAGACCAGCCTTGGCGGCTGCGTAGTTTACTTGGCCAGCGTTGCCCATGGCACCCACCACCGAGCCAATACTGATAATTCGACCCCAGCGCGCCTTGGTCATGCCGCGCAGAACGCCCTTGGACAGGCGATACAGGCTGTTCAGGTTGGTATCGATCACGTCGTACCACTCGTCGTCTTTCATGCGCATCATCAGGTTATCGCGAGTGATGCCGGCATTGTTGACCAGGATCGCGACCGGAGCACCGAATTGTTCCTGAATGCTCGCCAGCACTGCGCTGACCGATTCGTCACTGGTGACGTTGAGTTCGAAACCTGCACCCTGAATGCCATTTTCTTTCAGGGTCGCAGCAATACGCTCGGCGCCCGAAGCGGAAGTCGCGGTGCCGACAACGATGGCGCCCTGACGACCCAGTTCCAGTGCGATAGCCTGGCCGATACCACGGCTTGCGCCGGTGACCAGTGCAACTTTACCTTGCAGACTCATGCAAGCTTCTCCTGATTCAGACAGCCGCTGCGCGAGCAGCAGCGAAAGCGTCTGGGGTATTGAGGTTGGAAGTCGAAACGCCTTCGGCGCAACGTTTGTTCAGACCGGCCAGCACTTTGCCAGGGCCGCACTCGACCAGGCTGGTCGCGCCTTCCGCAGCCAGAGTCTGTACAGACTCGACCCAGCGAACCGGCTTGTAGAGTTGTTCGAGCAGATCGCGCTTGAGCGTTTCCAGATCCACCGGCACCTGAGCGCTGACGTTCTGCACCACAGGAATCTGCGGCGCCTGCCAGTCAATGGCCGCGATGGATTCAGCAAAGCGCTCGGCAGCCGGGCGCATCAGCTCGCAGTGGGATGGCACGCTGACCGGCAGCGGCATGGCACGCTTGGCGCCACGAGCCTTGCAACCTTCAATGGCGCGCTCGACGGCAGCCTTGGCACCGGCAATCACCACCTGGCCCGGAGAGTTGAAGTTCACCGCGCTGACCACTTCGCCTTGCGCCGCTTCGGCACAGGCCGCCAGCACATCGGCGTCCTCCAGACCAAGGATGGCAGCCATGCCGCCCTGCCCGGCCGGAACGGCTTCCTGCATCAGCTGGCCACGGCGCTCGACGAGCTTTACCGCGTCCGCCAGGCTCAGGCTGCCGGCAGCGACCAGAGCACTGTATTCACCCAGGCTGTGACCGGCAACGAAGGCCGGGCGCGCACCACCTTCCGCCAGCCACAGGCGCCACAGGGCGATCGAAGCGGTCAGAATGGCCGGTTGGGTTTTGTCGGTTTGATTGAGCAGCTCTTCCGGCCCCTGCTGGGTCAGCGCCCACAGGTCGTAGCCCAGAGCATCGGATGCTTCTTTGAAAGTTTCGAGGATCAGCGGATATTGTGCGCCCAGCTCGGCCAGCATGCCGAGGGACTGCGAACCCTGTCCTGGAAAGACGAATGCGAGGGAAGCAGACATGTAACAAGCCCCTAATGATCTTGTCGTCGGAAAAATGGCATCCCGATAGAGGACGCAAGAAACTGACAGTTGGATGGCCCTTTGAACCGGGCGGTCACATTTAAGCATTGTCCGACGAAAACGCCTAAGACAACAAATCCTCCAGACGGCCGTGCAGACGCTCGGGAAGATTCTCCTGAATCTCGATCAACGCCCGCTGAATGGCACTCTGAAACCCCTGAACTCCGGCTGAACCGTGACTCTTCACCACAATGCCCTGCAAGCCGAGGAAGCTTGCGCCGTTATGTCGCGCCGGTGCCAGATCAGCCTGCAATCGTTTCATCAATGGCAGCGCCAAGGCCCCCACCGCACGGGACGCGAGGTTTTTCTTGAACAAGGCCTCGATGCGCGCAGCGATCATCGTCGCGAGACCTTCGCTGGACTTGAGCAGGATATTGCCGACAAAACCATCGCACACCACCACGTCCGCCTCACCGCGATACAAACCATCGCCCTCGATAAAGCCGATGTAGTTGATCCCCCGGGCAGCCTGCAACAACGTTGCAGCCAGCTTGACCTGCTGATTGCCCTTAATGTCTTCGGTGCCAATGTTCAGCAACGCTACGCGAGGCCGGGCGATACCCAGCGTCTGCGCCGCCACCGACCCCATCACCGCAAACTGCAGCAGATGCTCGGCGCTGCAATCGACATTGGCACCCAGATCAAGCAACTGACAGTAGCCCTTCTGAGTAGGGATCGCAGCAACCATGGCCGGACGATCAATCCCCGGCAGGGTCTTGAGCACAAATCGCGAAAGCGCCATCAGTGCACCGGTATTGCCGGCACTGACACAAGCCTGAACCTTGCCGTCACGCAGCAATTCAAGGGCGACACGCATCGACGAGTCCGGCTTGCCGCGCAAGGCCTGGGCAGGTTTTTCGTCCATGGTGATGACTTCAGACGCCGGAACAATCGTCAGGCGCGCGCGATCGGCAGCCGACTGGCCAGTGATCAATTCTTCAAGGAGGGAGGGTTGACCGACAAGGGCCAGGTGCAGCGAGGGCGTAGCAGAAAGGCAAGCAAGGCTGGCCTGAACAATGCTGCGGGGACCGAAGTCCCCGCCCATTGCGTCAATCGCGATGACTTGAGCGGACAAGTGATTACTCGTCAGCGCCCTTGTCGATCACTTTACGGCCACGGTATACGCCTTCTGGCGATACGTGGTGACGCAGGTGAACTTCACCGGTGGTTTTTTCTACGGACAGGGTGCTAGCCTCGAGAGCGTCGTGCGAACGGCGCATGTCACGGGCAGAGCGGGATTTTTTGTTCTGCTGAACAGCCATAATTGATTAACTCCTAAACGTTTGGGTCACGCTTTAACTGCGCCAATACACTGAACGGGTTGGACCGCGTTACCTCGTCCTCGCTCGGTTCGGGTTCATCTGCTCCCGCCGGCTGCTGGCATTCTTCCGGATGATGAGCAGGCACAATGGGCAAGGCGAGCAAAAGCTCCTCCTCGATCAGTGACTGCAGATCCAAAGGATCTTCGCCCAGTTCCAGCACGTCATAACCTTTCGGTAACGACTGGGTATTCGCACCCTCCTTCACCACGGCGTAACTGCATTCGCTGTGGATCGGCAGGGTGACCAGCTCAAGACAACGCTGGCAAACCATTTTGACTTCGGTGTCGATAAAGCTGTGGATCACCACAGATTTACGTTCATCTCGTTCAAAAACGAATTTGGCCTGCACCGTACCGACATCGTCGGAAAGCGGGTCGCAGAGTCTCTTCAAATCGGCCAGCAGCAGTTCACCTTGAAGGGTGGTGCCACGATCAGCCAATTTGCGCGGGTCAACGTGAGGTGGAATCGGGTCATTCAACATAGGCGCAGCATTATAGGGATGCCCCCGCCCATGTCAAAGGAAATTCCGCCCTGTCCGTCACTTACGCGGCTCCGCTAGAATCTGCAGCCTGCCTCTGGAGATGCGAATGCTGCCTTTATTACTCGCTTCAAGCTCGACCTATCGTCGGGAATTGCTCAATCGCCTGCGCCTGCCGTTCGTCTGCAGCTCGCCGGACATCGATGAAAGTCATCGCCCGGGCGAATCAGCCATCGAACTGGTCAAACGCCTCGCCGAACAAAAAGCCCGGGCGCTGGCCGACAGCCACCCCGCTCACCTGATCATCGGCTCCGATCAGGTCGCCGTACTCGGCGAGCGCATCATCGGCAAGCCACATACTTTCGACAAAGCCCGCGAACAACTGCTGGCCGCCAGTGGCGCCAGCGTGACCTTTCTGACCAGCCTGGCATTGCTCAACAGCCAGACGGACCACTGCCAGGTCGACTACGTGCCTTTCACCGTCCATATGCGCACATTGGATCAGGCCCGCGTCGAGCGTTACCTGCATGCAGAACAACCTTACGACTGCGCCGGCAGTTTCAAGGCCGAAGGCCTGGGCGTAAGCCTGTTCCAGTCCACCGAAGGCCCTGATGCCACCAGCCTGATCGGATTGCCGCTGATTCGCCTGATCGACATGTTGCTGGCGGAAGGCGTTCAGATTCCCTGAGCCACAAAAAAACCGGCCACGAAGGCCGGTTCCCTTATGCTGCAATCAATCAGCGCAACGACGGACCGTTGAATCCCATCCACATTGCCAGCTGCTCGGCCACACTGGCGCCCAGCTTTTTCGAGAAGCGATCGAACGGCGATTCCTGAACGGTGAAATCCACCAGCTCCTTTTCGCCAATCACGTCACGCGCCACAGAACTGGCATTACCCAGGCCATCGATCAATCCCAGCGGCAGCGCCTGCTCGCCGGACCAGACCAACCCGGAGAACAGCTCCGGATGCTCTTTATCCTTCAGGCGATCACCACGACCCTGCTTGACGCTATTGATGAACTGATTGTGCGTGGTATCCAGCACACTCTGCCAGAAGGCCGTTTCATCCGGCTTCTGCGGCTGGAACGGATCGAGGAAGGACTTGTGCTCACCGGAGGTGTAAGTACGACGCTCGACACCCAGCTTCTCCATGGTGCCGACAAAACCGTAACCCGCCGCCGTCACACCGATAGAGCCCACCAGACTGGCCTTGTCGGCATAGATCTGATCCGCCGCACTGGCGATGTAGTAGGCTCCGGACGCACCAAGATCGGAGATCACCGCATACACCTTGGTATCCGGGTGCAGACCGCGCAGACGCTTGATCTCGTCATACACATAACCCGACTGCACCGGACTGCCGCCCGGACTGTTGATGCGCAGGATCACACCCTTGACCTTCTTGTCCTCGAACGCCGCTCGCAGACTGCCGACAATATTGTCGGCACTGGCCGGCTCCTTGTCGGCGATCATGCCGGTGACATCGATCAACGCGGTGTAGCTGGAGCCGCGCGTAGCGCTCTTTTCCATATCCATCAACGGCGTGAACAGGATCAGCGCAACAAAAAGATAAACAAACGTCAGCAACTTGAAGAAAATGCCCCAGCGCCTGGAGCGACGCTGCTCCTGCACACTGGCCAGCAGCGTCTTTTCCAGCAGCTTCCAGCTTTTCGCATCACCCTCGTCGGCAGTTGCCTTGGCCGGTGCTTTCCATTCGTCGGTCATGCCATCCACCCCAGCAGAAACGTATTAAGCCTGCTGACCCAGCCAGGCATGCAATTCAGAAAACCGGTCAATCGACAGTCGTGGTTCAAACTGCTGCAACGACTCGATCGACTGCGCCCCGTAACTGACCGCCACCGAGCCCATGCCGGCATTACGCGCCATTTGCAGATCGAAGGAAGAATCCCCGACCATCAGCGCCTGGTCTGCAGATACACCGCAATGCGTCAGGATCTGCTCCAGCATCAGAGGATGCGGCTTGCTCGCGGTTTCATCGGCAGCACGGGTGATATCGAAATAGTCCTCCCAGCCATGCGCCTTGAGCACCCGATCCAGCCCTCGACGATTCTTGCCGGTCGCGACCGCCAGGTGATAACCATCCTCGCGAAACGACGTCATCGACTCGAGTACGCCTTCGAACAATGGTGAGGGCACCGTCTCCGCCGCGATGTAGTGCTCGGCATAAAACTCACGAAACGCGATCATTTCGCCATCGCTGATTTCCGGGTACAACGTGCGGATCGCCTCGGGCAGGCCCAGACCGATGATGCCCTTGACGGCAAAATCATCACGCAACTCGAACCCCGAACGCCCCGATGCCGCATGCATCGCCTCGACGATCCGACCAATGGAATCGGCCAGGGTGCCGTCCCAATCGAAAATCAGAAGTTTGTAGTCAGGGTGCCGCACTCAGACGCTCCACAGTCTTGGCCCACATCTCATCGACAGGGGCCTGCAAATTCAGCTTGCCACCATCGGGCAGCGGCACGGTGAGCATGTAAGCATGCAGAAACAGACGCTTGCCGCCCAGATCGCGAATTTCCCTGGTGAAGTTGTCATCGCCGTACTTGCTGTCGCCGGCAATGCAATGCCCTGCGTGCAGGGTATGAACGCGAATCTGGTGGGTACGACCGGTCACCGGCTTGGCCTCGACCATGGTCGCGAACTCGCCGAAACGGCGCAGGACCTTGAACACGGTCAGCGCATCCTTGCCTTCGTCATTGACTTCGACCATACGCTCGCCGGAACGCAGGTTGCTCTTGAGCAGCGGCGCACGGACCTGCTTGATGGAAGTCGCCCAGTGGCCGCGCACCAGCGCCATATAGCGCTTGTCGACGCCATCACCGCGCAACTGCTCGTGCAAATGACGCAACATGCTGCGCTTCTTGGCGATCATCAGCAGACCGGAAGTATCACGGTCGAGGCGATGCACCAGTTCCAGCTCCTTGGCGTCGGGGCGCAACTGACGAAAGGCTTCGATCACGCCGAAATCCAGGCCGCTGCCACCGTGAACCGCAATGCCCGCGGGCTTGTTGATCACGATCAGCGCCTTGTCTTCGTACACAATCGACGCTTCCAGGCGCTGCAACAGCCCCTGAGCCACTGGAACGGGTTCGTCACGCTCCGGCACGCGAACCGGCGGCACGCGCACGATATCACCGGCCTGCAGCTTGTATTCGGGCTTGATCCGACCTTTGTTAACCCGCACTTCGCCTTTGCGCAAAATGCGATAAATCAAGGTCTTGGGCACGCCTTTGAGCCGGGCGAGGAGAAAATTGTCGATTCGTTGGCCGGCATATTCCGGCGAGACCTCAAGCAATTGAACGCCTGGAGTCGAAGGGGCAGTAGTCGTCATGCGGCGGATAATAACAATTTTTATGGATTTGAAGCACTTAATCATTGCTGCTATAGTCGCGAACGCCGCCAAAAGCGGCCTGGACAGCGGAACCACGGTCAACAACCGGCCCTGACCAACGCAATTCACCAGGACGCAAGGCCGTCCTACGGGGCTTTCGCTACGTAACGGTGGAGTTTGCAGCTGTAACAAGCGCAGGTGACATGAGGCCTGAATCACGCCGCAAAGCAGAGTTCTGACTCGCCACGCGAGCCATATTCACGGCCAGTTCACAAAGTGCGGTCAGCCGCGGATGACCCCGAGCGAAAACGCCGGAAACACCGCCTGAATTAGCCATGATGCGTGACCTCCCCTTCCGGAGCTCACGGTAAATGCCAACCCGCTGCGGATTCTGCGCGCGGCAGCACCCGAATTATCAGGGATACGTGTAGGGTGGAGATGCACAACCGCTGGACTGTGTAGCAACAGGCTTTATCAAGACGCTTCATCTCGTCCACAGCCGCGGTTGATTCCTCCTCCTGACTGAGTGCTTAAGTAGCCACAGCAAGCAGGACGCGTACGTCGCGATAACGGCCCAATTGGCCGGACATCGCTGGACACGGGAATGGCCAGCCACTCCCGACGCACCTGACACCGACCGTGAGAAGTCGTGTGTGCCGAACGCCGTTTCCGGCAGCCCGGAAACCGACGGTACTACATGAAAAGAATGCTGATTAACGCAACTCAACCCGAAGAGTTGCGTGTTGCACTGGTAGACGGCCAACGCCTCTACGACCTGGACATCGAATCCGGTGCACGCGAGCAGAAAAAGGCCAACATCTATAAAGGCCGTATCACTCGCATCGAACCAAGCCTTGAGGCTGCCTTTGTCGATTTCGGCTCCGAGCGCCACGGCTTCCTGCCCCTCAAGGAAATCTCCCGCGAATACTTCAAGAAAGCCCCTGAAGGCCGCGTCAACATCAAGGACGTCCTGAGCGAAGGCCAGGAAGTCATCGTTCAGGTCGAAAAAGAAGAACGTGGCAACAAGGGCGCAGCCCTGACCACCTTCATCAGCCTGGCCGGTCGTTATCTGGTCCTGATGCCGAACAACCCGCGTGCCGGCGGCATCTCCCGTCGCATCGAAGGCGAAGAGCGCAACGAACTGCGTGAAGCGCTGAACGGTCTGGTCGCTCCGGCCGACATGGGCCTGATCGTGCGCACTGCCGGCCTGGGCCGCAGCAGCGAAGAAATGCAGTGGGACCTCGACTACCTGCTGCAACTCTGGACCGCGATCAAGGAAGCTTCCCTGGATCGTTCCGCGCCGTTCCTGATCTACCAGGAAAGCAACGTCATCATCCGCGCCATCCGCGATTACCTGCGCCAGGACATCGGCGAAGTACTGATCGACAGCGTTGAAGCCCAGGACGAAGCCCTGACCTTCATCCGCCAGGTGATGCCGCAGTACGCCAGCAAGATCAAGCTGTACGAAGACAGCGTTCCGCTGTTCAACCGTTTCCAGATCGAAAGCCAGATCGAGACCGCTTTCCAGCGCGTGGTCGAACTGCCTTCCGGCGGCTCCATCGTCATCGATCCGACCGAGGCCCTGGTGTCCATCGACATCAACTCGGCGCGCGCCACCAAAGGCAGCGACATCGAAGAAACCGCCCTGCAGACCAACCTTGAAGCCGCCGAAGAAATCGCCCGTCAGTTGCGCCTGCGCGACATCGGCGGCCTGATTGTCATCGACTTCATCGACATGACCCCTGCCAAGAACCAGCGCGCCGTGGAAGAGAAAGTCCGCGAATGCCTGGAAGCCGACCGTGCCCGAGTGCAGATCGGCCGCATTTCGCGCTTCGGCCTGCTGGAAATGTCCCGTCAGCGCCTGCGCCCTTCGCTCGGCGAAAGCAGCGGCATCGTCTGCCCGCGCTGCAGCGGCACCGGCATCATCCGTGATGTCGAATCGCTGTCCCTGGCGATCCTGCGCCTGATCGAAGAAGAAGCCCTGAAAGATCGTACCGCCGAAGTCCGCGCCCAGGTGCCGATCCCGGTAGCGGCCTTCCTGCTCAACGAAAAACGCAACTCGATCACCAAGATCGAACTGCGCACCCGGGCCCGCATCGTCATTCTGCCGAACGATCATCTCGAAACCCCGCATTTCGAAGTTCAGCGTCTGCGTGACGACAACCCGGAAGCCGCCAACAATCAGTCCAGCTACGAAATCGCTGCTGCCGCTGCTGAAGTCGAAGAGGCTCAACCCGCTGCGGCAACGCGCACCCTGGTTCGCCAGGAAGCTGCGGTCAAGACCGCTCCTGCCCGCGCCAACGCTCCGGCGCCGACCGAAGTCGCCGCTCCGGCCCCAGCCCCGGTTGCCGCGCCAGAGCCAAGCCTGTTCAAAGGTCTGGTGAAGTCGCTGGTCAGCCTGTTCGCCACCAAGGAAGAGCCTGCTGCTCCGGTTGTGGTTGAAAAACCTGCCGCCGAGCGTCCGGCCCGCAACGAAGAGCGTCGCAACGGTCGTCAGCAGAGCCGCAACCGTAACGGTCGCCGCGACGAAGAACGCAAGCCGCGCGAAGAACGTGCTCCACGTGAAGAACGCGCACCGCGTGAGCCACGTGAAGAGCGTCAGCCTCGTGAAGCCCGCGAACTGCGTGAGCCACGCGAGTCCCGTGACGACGCGCCGGCAGCCCGCGAAGAACGCGCACCACGCGCCCCTCGCGAAGAACGTGCACCACGTGCTCCGCGTGAAGACCGCAAGCCGCGTGGCGAGCGTGAAGAACGCGTACGTGAACTGCGTGAACCTCTGGATGCTGCACCGGCCGCCGCTGCCGCTGTTGCTGCCACCGCTGACGAACGTCCGGCCCGTCAGCCGCGTGAAGAGCGTGCGCCACGTCCTCCGCGTGAAGAGCGCCAACCGCGTGCCGAACAGGCCGCTGCTGCCGTGGCTGAAGAAGACATCACCACCAACGAAGAGCAACTGCCGGAAGACGGTTCGGAAAACGCCGAAGGCGATCGTCCGCGCCGCCGCTCCCGTGGTCAGCGTCGTCGCAGCAACCGTCGCGAGCGTCAGCGTGATGCCAACGGCAACGTGATCGAAGGTTCGGAAGAGTCCGCCGAGAACGCTGAAACCACCGAGCCGAGCGCTGCCGACCTGGCGGCTGGCCTGGCGGTTACTGCCGCCGTTGCCAGCACCGTGATCAGCGCGCCGGCCGAAGCTCAGGCCTATCAGCAAGCCGAACGCGCCACCGCCGCAACGCTGGAAACCGCGTCGGTAGAAGCTCCGGTTGTTGAAGCCACCACCCCGGTCGAAGTGATTGCTGCTCCGGAAGTCGAAGTGGCGCCGGTTCGCGAAGCTCAGCCTCAGGTTGAAGTCGCCGCCGAACCTGCTTTCGTCGCGCCGCAGCCTGTTGCAGTCGAAGAGCCGGTGGTAGAAACCGTGACCGAAACCGTGCGCGAAGTTCGTGAAGAGCAGACCGCTTTCAACTGGGTGGCCGAGCCGGCTGTCGCCGAAACGCCAGCGCCAGCGGTTGAAGCGCCTGTCGTGGAAGAAGCCAAGGCCGCTGAACCCGTGGTTGTCGCCGAACCGGCGCCTGCCGTGGAAGCGCCGGTGGCAGAAGCGCCAGCGCCAGTCGCTGCGCCTGCTCCGGTCAGCGCTCTGACCCCAAGTGGCCGCGCTCCGAACGATCCGCGTGAAGTGCGTCGTCGCAAGCGTGAAGAAGAGCGTCTGCAGAAGGAAGCCGAACTGGCTGCCGCTGCCGCCGCTGCTCCAGCCGCTGCCGAAGTGGTCGAGGCAGCCCCTGCCCCGGTCGCTGAAGAAACTGCCGTAGAAGTGATTGCCGAAGCACCACGCTCCGTTCAGGACGCGGTCGAGCACCACGAACAGGCCCAGGAAAAAGAACACGAGACCAAACCTCTCGTCTGATTCCGAGCGCCAATGAAAAGCCCCGCCTGGTGATCCAGGCGGGGCTTTTTTTATGCTTCGCGGTTTGTATCAGACCTGCGGAAAAACCAGCGCCTGAGGCACATCGATATCCCACAGCACACCGGGATCATCCACCGCCACTTCCACCACCCGCCCCTGTTTGAACAAAGCCCTGGCTCCGCGATCACCGGACAATGCCATCAACCCCGGGCCGAATGAACGACCGAATCCGACCGGATGACCAAACTCGCCACCCTGCACCGGCACACTGACCGCATCGTCGACAATCGCCGCCACCACTCGCTCGATACTCGACGGCAGGATGAACGGCATGTCACCCAGCACAATCAGCCAGCCATCGACATCCGGGCAAGCCGAGACACCCGCCGCGATGCTGTCGCCCATGCCCGCAGACTCGATCGAAACAATGTCACACCCGTATGCCTGTGCCATACGCATTGCCTGCGGCCGCGCTTCGGTCGTTACCAATACGCGTTTGTCGAGACTCGTCGGCAGATTAACCAGCACCTGCTCGATCACCGAACGCACGGCACCGTCGCGCCCGGCGCAGTCGGCCAGCAACTTGTCCTTGTCGGCACCCGCCACTTCGCGAAAGCGGCTGCCCTCGCCTGCCGCCAGCACAATCACTCCAATGGATCGACTCATGCCCGTTCCGCCTTCTTGCGTTCCAATTCGACGCCATTCTTGATCGCCACGATTTCCGCCAGCAGCGACAGCGCGATCTCCGCCGGGGAGTGACTGCCGATGGGCAAACCGATCGGCCCATGCAATCGAGCGATGGCCGCTTGCGACAAGCCTAGCTCAGCCAGGTATTCCCGGCGCTTGAGGCTGTTGACCCGTGAACCCAGGGCGCCGACATAAAACGCCCTGGAATCCAGCGCCGTCAGCAGCGCCATGTCGTCCAGACGCGGATCGTGAGTCAGGGCAACAATGGCGGTGCGTTCGTCGGTTTGAATGCTCAGCACGGCCTCATCCGGCATGCCGGGGACAAAGCGACCATGCTGCTCTTCCCAGTCATGCACGAACTCGGTGCGGGGATCGCAGATCAGCACTTCGAAATCCAGCAACCGCGCCATCTCGGACACATAACGCGACAACTGCCCGGCACCGATCAGCAGCAAACGCCAGCGTGGGCCGTAAATGGCGCGAAGGGCCTTGCCATCGAAGACCAGTGAGTCCGTTTTGTTTGCTGGCGAAACAATCACTTCCCCGCTTTCCAGATTCAGCTCGCGAGCAACGATTTCGTGAGCCTCACAACGAGCCAGCAGTTCGGTGACCCACGCCGGATTACCGACCCGTTCCTCGGTCAGGCGCAAAGTGCCGCCGCAAGGCAGGCCGAACCGCGCCGCCTCCTCCCGCGTCACGCCGTAGGTGATCAATTGCACCGGCGGACCGTCGGCGGGAATCCGCCCATCGTGCAGCCGGGCGATCAGATCGTCCTCGACGCAACCGCCGGACACCGAACCGATCACTACGCCATCCTCGCGCAACGCCAGCATCGCGCCGGGCGCCCGGGGCGCGGTGCCCCAGGTTTGCACGACAGTGAACAGCACCACCCGCTGCCCGGCACGACGCCATTCGAGCACGCTGCGCAGGACATTGAGATCGGCGCTGTCCATCACGCTTGCGCCTTTTGCCAGCCCTGCAACTGGTAGCGCACCGGCAGGTTGCGAATGCGCTGGCCGGTCGCGGCGAAGATCGCATTGCACAGCGCCGGCGCAATCGGCGGCACACCCGGCTCACCCACACCACCCAGCGGCACCTCGCCCGGCGGCGTCACCAGATGCACCGCCACTTCCTTCGGCGCCAGCGACATGCGTGCCACTTCATACATATGGAAGTTGTCCTGTTGCACCTTGCCGTCCTTGAAGCTGATTTCGCCCCACACGGCATTGCCCAGCCCCATCACACAGGCGCCTTCGAACTGCGAACGGATCCGTTCGGGGTTGATCTGCGGCCCGCAATCCACGGCGATGTCAGCCTTGTGCACGATCAGCGTGCCGTCATCCTTGACCTCGACTTCGATCACCGCCGCCACATAAGTCACGAAGCTGTAATGCACTGCCAGGCCGAGTCCACGGCCCTTGGGCAATTTCCGTCCCCAACCGGCCGCCTTGGCCGCCGTTTCCAGCACCGTGCGCATGCGCCCGGTGTCGATCGGATAACGCTCGGGGGATTCGCCGTAGTTCCACTCTTCGCTGAGCGTGCGCGGGTCGATCTGCCGATCCGGGCCGAGCAATTTGATCTGATACTTGAGCGGGTCTTCCTTGGCCTTGTGTGCGAGCTCGTCGACAAAACTCTGGATCGCAAAACCATGGGGAATGTTCGACACCGAGCGATACCAGCCGACTCGCGTATGAACCGCGGCTTCAGGATTCTCCAGACGCACGTTGGGAATCGCATAGGCCATGTTGGTGAACCCCATGCCCAGCTCGAACGCGGCTTCGTGATTCATGCCCGGCGCGAACAGCGCGGTGATGCTCGGCGCCACCGTGCGATGCAGCCAGGCAGACGGCAAACCGTCCTTGCCCACGCCGGCCTTGAGGTACTCGGCCGACACAGTGTGGAAATACGAATTGTGGATGTCGTCTTCCCGCGTCCACTGGACCCGCACAGACTTGCCGGGAAACTCTTTGGCCAGAATGGCGGCTTCGACAACAAAATCCGGCTTGGACTTGCGACCGAAACCACCGCCGAGCAGGGTCACATTGAAGGTCACGCTATCGAACGGCAGACCGAGGCGCTCGGCAATTCGCTCACGGGTGACCTGCGGCGCCTGGCTTGGCGCCCACGCTTCGCACACCCCCTCTTGATAGCGGGCGATGGCCACCATCGGCTCCATCGGTGCCTGTGCCAGATGCGGCAAGTAATAGGACGCCTCCAGCGTGCTGGCAGCACTGCCGATGGCTTTGTCGATGTCACCGGTGTTGCGCACGACCTTGCCCGGTTTTAGCGATGCGGCCTCCAGCTCCTTGCGATAGGCAATCGAGTCGTAGCCGGCGTTCGGGCCGTCGTCCCACTCGATCTTCAGCGCCTCGCGGCCCTTGAGCGCCGCCCAGGTGTTACTGGCCACCACGGCCACGCCACCCAACGGCTGGAATTCCGAAGGCAATGGACGGGGTTCGATCTGGATGACTTTCAGTACGCCCGGCACTTTCAGCGCGGCGCTGTCGTCCACCGACTTGACCTTGCCGCCGTACACCGCAGGGCGGGCGATCACCGCGTACAGCATGCCGTCGAAATGCACGTCGGCCCCGTACACGGCGCGGCCATTGACGATGTCTTCGCCGTCGATGGCCTTCGTCCCTTCCTTGCCGATGTAGCGGAATTCCGACGGTTGCTTGAGTCGCACGCTGTCACGGGCCGGCACTGTCAGCGCACTGGCCGCGGCGGCGAGTTCACCGTAACCCAGCTCGCGCCCGGACGGTGCGTGAATGACTTTGTGCAGTTGCGCGCGGCACTCGCCGACCGGCACCTTCCACTGCGCAGCGGCGGCCTGCTCCAGCATGGACCGGGCGGCGGCGCCACAGCGACGCATCGGCTCGTACCAGTGACGCATGCTGCGCGATCCGTCAGTGTCCTGGTTGCCGAAACGCACTTCATCGCCCGGCGCCTGCTGCACTTTGACGTGGGCCCAATCGGCTTCCAGCTCATCGGCGACCACCATGGTCAGGCTGGTACGCACGCCCTGGCCCATTTCCGAACGGTTGCAGACCACGGTCACCGTGCCGTCGGCGGCAATGCTGACGTAAACCTTCGGATCGTCGATCCAGCCATTGGGCATACCATCGGCGCCGAATTTCTTCGGTTTGTCTTCAGCCAATGCATCCTGCCAGCCCCAGCTCGCGGCCAGCACCAGCGCACCGGTGGCACCGACACCCTTGAGGAAACCCCGGCGGCTCAGGTTGCTCAGAGCAAAATCGTTCGGCAAACGGCTCATGCCTTGGCCTCCTTCAGGTGAGTGGAGGCCTGGCGAATGGCGGTCTTGATCCGGTTGTAGGTGCCGCAGCGGCAAATGTTGCCGACCATCGCCTCTTCGATCTGCTCATCGCTCGGGTTCGGGTTGGTCTTGAGCAGCGCGGTGGCAGACATGATCTGCCCACCCTGACAGAAACCGCACTGGGCCACGGCAGTGTCGAGCCAGGCTTGCTGGACGATCTGGCCAATCGGATCGGCATGCAGATTGTCGATGGTGGTGACATTCTGGCCGGTCACCGAACCGACTGGCGTAATGCAGCTGCGTACCGGCAATCCGTCGATATGAATGGTGCAGGCACCGCAAAGGCCCATGCCGCAGCCGAACTTGGTGCCGTTGTAACCGGCGACGTCACGGATCGCCCACAACAGCGGCATGTCCTCGGTGACATCGAGTGGATGGTCTTGACCATTGAGTTTCAGGGTAATCATGGGCACGCCCGCATATTCATGGAGGTTATGGGGTCGAGTAATCTGCCGCCGGAACATCGGCGGTGGGTTCACGCAGATCGACTCAGGCTAATGAGGCTCTCTTGTGCCGACAAAAACGTCTGCACCGGGCCTTTGGTGGAACAAAGGGTTTATCGTTAGCTGACTAAGTTAACCCGGGATTAACAAAAAAGCCCTGCACTTTTTAAAGAGTGCAGGGCTTTGGTTTGCGCCTTGAAAGCGTAGTCTCAATAACGGTTGGGCTCCATTTCCAGCTCGACATTGAAACGTTCTGCAATGTCTTTCTGGATACGCTGCGCCAGATCGAGCAGTTGCAACCCGGTCGCCGCGCCGTAGTTGACCAGCACCAGGGCCTGCAACTT
This sequence comes from Pseudomonas bananamidigenes, assembly GCF_001679645.1. GTDB lineage: Bacteria > Pseudomonadota > Gammaproteobacteria > Pseudomonadales > Pseudomonadaceae > Aquipseudomonas > Aquipseudomonas bananamidigenes. The sequence goes on from NZ_LRUN01000001.1 coordinate 282,482, forward strand.
ATGCACACCGGCATCGGCTTCACGGAAGCCTTTCCAGCCCGCCCGCTCGATCAGCCACCCCGCCGCCAGTTTCATCTGCCCGTCCGGTTGCGCATAAGCCACCAGGTCCGGGTGCTGCGCCTTGATCTGCGCCACAACGGCTGCCGACACCAGCGGGTTCTTGAAGAAACTGCCGGCATTGCCCAACACCGCCGGGTCCGGCAGCTTCTCGCTGCGGATGCTGCAAATGGCGCGGCTGACATCCGTCGGCGTTGGCTGCTCGATACCCAGCTCGCTCAAGCGCTGACGCACCGGCCCGTAATCCAGATGCAGATGGGCGACTCGATCCAGTGCAAAGCGCACCCGCAGGATCAACCAACGACCTGGTTGCTGCTTGAACACGCTGTCGCGGTAGGCGAAGTGGCACTCTTCCAGACTGAAGTCGCGCAGCTCGCCGGTCTGGCGATCCAGCGCCGTCAGGCCGGCGAACACGTCCTTGATCTCGACCCCGTAGGCACCGATGTTCTGCATCGGCGCAGCGCCGACGGTGCCGGGGATCAGGCTGAGGTTTTCCAGCCCGGAAAAACCCAGCGCCAGGGTGTGCAGGACGAACGGATGCCACGGTTCTCCAGCTTCGGCCTCGATTACCACGCGATTGCCATCATCGCTGATGACGCGGATGCCACGACTGGCCATGCGCAGCACCAGTGCCGGGATGTCCGCTGTCAGCAGCAGGTTGCTGCCACCGCCGATCACCAGCAACGGCACATCGTGGGCAGTCGCATAAGCCAGCGCTTCGCGCACATCCGCATCACTGCGAGCCTCGGCAAACAGTTGCGCGCGAACGTCGACACCGAAGGTGTTGAACGGTTTCAGGGAAACCTGAGGGTGTACCTGCAAACTCATAACCGGCCCTTCACTTCGATCAACAACCGGTCGCAGGCGCGCTCGATCAGATCCAGCACCTGCTCGAACCCCTGATCGCCGTCGTAATACGGATCCGGCACTTCATCGACTTCGCCCTCATAGCGACGCAGGAACAGGTCCAGCTCGGCTTTGCCGGTGGACGGTTGCAGCGCCTTGAGGTTGCGCAGGTTGCTGTTGTCCATGGCGAGGATCAGGTCGTAGCTGGCGAAATCGGCGCGGCTGACTTGTTGCGCCCGTTGCGCCGACAGGTCGTAACCACGCAGTCTGGCCGCGGCCTGGCTGCGCTTGTCCGGCGGATTGCCGACGTGCCAGTCGCCGGTGCCGGCGGAGGCCACTTCGACCTGAGCCGCCAGCCCGGCTTCGCGCAACTTGTGACGCAATACGCCTTCGGCGGTGGGCGAACGGCAGATGTTGCCCAGGCACACGAACAGAACGCGCATCATGCCTCCAGCAGGCGACGGACGCGCTCGAGATCTTCAGCGGTGTCGACCCCGGTCGGCGGCGCGATCAACGCGTCAGCCACGTGGATCCGCACGCCGTGCCACAGGGCACGCAACTGTTCGAGGGATTCGGTGTTTTCCAGCCAGCATGGGCCCCAGCTTACGAAGTCCTGAAGGAAGCCGGCGCGGTAGGCATAGATGCCGATGTGGCGGCGATACGGCACGCCTTCCGGCAGCACGTCGCGGCTCTTGGCGAATGCGTCACGGGCCCACGGCAGGGTCGCGCGACTGAAGGTCAGCGCCAGGCCGTTGAGGTCGCTGACGACCTTGACCACGTTCGGGTTGAACAGGGTGTCCACGTCTTCGATCGGCTCGGCCAGGGTGGCCATGCGCGCTTCGGTGTGGGCCGCGAGGTTGGCGGCAACCTGATCGATCACGCTTGGCGGGATCAGCGGTTCGTCACCCTGGACGTTGACCACGATGGCATCGGGTTCCAGGCCCAGCTTCGCCGCTACTTCGGCCAGGCGATCGGTACCGGAGTTGTGATCCTCACGGGTCAGCACCACTTCGGCGCCGAAAGCCTTGCAGGCTTCGACGATGCGCGCATCGTCGGTGGCCACGACCACGCGGCTGGCGCCGCTTTTGCTCGCCTGTTCCCAGACGTGCCGGATCATCGGCTTGCCGGCGATGTCCAGCAGCGGTTTGCCCGGCAGGCGGGTCGAGGCGTAGCGCGACGGAATGACAACGGTGAAGGCTGTGGTCATTTATCCAGACGCTCGTCGGTGGTCAGGGTGCGGGCCTCGCTTTCCAGCATGACCGGGATGCCGTCACGGATCGGGTACGCCAGGCCGGCGCCCTTGCTGATCAGTTCGGTCTTGTCGGCGCTGAGCTTGAGCGGGCCTTTGCAGACCGGGCAGGCGAGGATGTCGAGCAGTTTGGTGTCCATGAACATTCCCTGGATAAAAACGGTTTAAGGCAAAAGCCGATCCGGCAGCAGACGCATCAGTTGCGTGTCGAACCAGGCCACGAAGGCCGGCGACGGCACGGCATCGACCGCCAGGTACCACCAGTCGGCGGCAGCGAAGGCGCGGCACTTCACCGCGTCCTTTTCGGTCATCACCACTGGCAATGACGGCGTGAAACTCAAGGCCTGCACGCTGTATTCGGCGTGGTCGGCAAACGCGTGGGGCACAGGCCGCCAGTCTAGCGCTTCGAGGGTATTGAAGAAACGTTGCGGATTGCCGATGCCGGCGACTGCGTGCAGTGCCTGGCCGGCTGGAAAATGTTCGAGGGGCTGGCGTTCGCCGCTTTGCAGATTGACCAGCGCAGTGGGTTGCAGACGGAAAGCAAAACCGTCCTCGCGATCCTCAGGGGCACCGTTGAACAGCACGCCGTCGACGCTTTGCAGACGTTCGACCGGTTCACGCAAGGGGCCGGCGGGGAGGCAGCGCTTGTTGCCCAGCCCCCGGGCGGCGTCGATCAGCACCAGCTCAAGGTCACGCGCAAGACGATAATGCTGCATGCCGTCGTCGGAGAGGATCAGATCCAGCGGCTCACTGGCCAGCAAGGCTTTGACGGCAGCGCCGCGATTCGGGTCGATCATCAGCGGCACACCGGTGCGCTGCACGATCAGCAGCGGCTCGTCGCCAGCGACGTCGGCAGGCTGGTCGGCTTCGACCCGCCACGGCAATTGCGGCGGCCTGGCGCCGTAGCCGCGACTGACCACCCCGACCCGCAACCCGCTGCGCCGACAGTGTTCGATGAGCCACAGGATCATCGGTGTCTTGCCGGTGCCGCCGACGGTAATGTTGCCGACCACGATCACCGGCACCGGCGACTGATAGATCTCGCCTTCACCCTCGAGAAAACGCTGGCGCTTGCCGGCCACCACGCGGCGATACAGCCACTCCAGCGGCCGCAACAGGGTCAGGGCCGGGTGCCCCTGATACCACGCGGCGAGCAGACGATCGGACATGGCCATCAGGATTTGGGCGCCGCCTCGACCGTGGTCATGCGCAGATGGCTGAAACCGAGCTTGCCGGCCGCGTCCATGGCGGTGATCACGGATTGGTGCTGGGTCTTGCCATCGGCACTGATCGACAACGGCATATTGGTGTCGCCGTTGGATTCTTTCTGCATGGCTTCCATCAGGGTCGCCAGGTCGTTCTTCGGCAGAATTTTGTTGTTCACCGAGAACACGCCTTCAGCGCTGATGGCGACGTCCAGTTGCTTGACCTGCTGATCCTCGGCCGGCGAGCCGCTGACCGCTTCCGGCAGATCGACGCGCAGCTGGGTTTCGCGGGTGAAGGTGGTGGTCACGACGAAAAACAGCAGCAGAATGAACACCACGTCGATCAGCGACGCGAGGTTGATATCAATGGTTTCCCGGGGCTTGCGACGGAATTTCACGCTTTGCCCCCGGCCAGATCGACGTCACGGTCGCCCTGCACCACTTCCACCAGTTTGATCGCTTCCTGCTCCATGCCCACCACCAGTTCATCGATGCGGCGTTGCAGGAAACGGTGGAAGAACACCGACGGGATACCCACCATCAGACCTGCCGCCGTGGTGATCAGTGCCTTGGAGATACCACCGGCCAATACCGAAGCGTTGGTGGTCATGCCGGAACCGGTGAAGGCGCTGAAAATGTCGATCATGCCCAGCACCGTACCCAGCAGCCCCAGCAGCGGCGACATGGCGGCGATGGTGCCGAGCGCATTGACGTAGCGCTCCAGCTCATGGATGACCCGGGCGGCGGCTTCTTCAATGCACTCTTTCATGATCTCGCGACCATGCTTGGAGTTGGCCAGGCCCGCGGCGAGGATTTCACCCAGCGGCGAGTTGGCGCGCAGTTCCTTGAGTTTTTCCGTGTTGAGCTGCTTGTCCTTGATCCAGACCCAGACCTGACCCAGCAGATGCTCAGGGGTGACGCGACTGGCGCGCAGCGTCCACAGGCGTTCGGCGACGATCGCCATGGCGGCGATGGAACTCAGAATGATCGGCAACATCATCCAGCCGCCGGATTTGACCAATTCCCACACAGTGACAGCCCCCTCGAAAAAGTGCGCCACTTTACCATACCGGTTCGCGATAAAGTCCCGTCGCTCCGACGACCGTGCTCAACGGTTCTCTGCCCCCGACAACGGCGGGGCGCGCCAGAACCGGCGTTGCTGGCGCATCGACCGGGCCGGTTGAAACCGGCCCAGTTGCAGATGAATGGCGCCCTGCTCGGCGCTGTCATGGATGTGTATTCCCTGTTTGCGGTAGCGGGCGACGACCGTCGGGTGCGGATGGCCGAACGAATTGCCCTGTCCACGGGAAATCAGCACAGCCTGCGGCTGCAGAACCTTGAGCAAGGCCATCGAGGAAGAACTGCGGCTGCCATGGTGCGGAGCCTGTAACCATCGGGTGGGAACCGCCAGTGCGCTGTCGAGCAGATCCCGTTCGGCAGCGCTGTCGATGTCGCCTGTCAGCAGCAACCGCTCGCCGTTGGCCTCGATTTGCAGTACGCAGGAACGCTGATTGCTGTCATGGGCGTCTGACCACTGCCATTGATGAAAGGCAACACCGTCCCACTGCCATTGCCGGCCGCTTTCACAAGCCTCGGCATTCAGCGCTTCGGGCAACCCTGGCGGATCGCCGCTGACCACCCGACCGACCGGCAAGCCTTTCACCACGGCGCGTGCGCCACCCGCGTGATCGGCATCGGCATGACTGAGCATCATCAAATCGACTCGCTCCACACCCAGCTTGTGCAAGGCCGGCAGCACTACCCGCTCACCCACATCGAAATCACCGAAGCGTGGGCCGCTGTCGTACAACAATGTGTGGTGGCGGGTGCGGATCAGAATCGCCAGCCCCTGGCCGACGTCCAGCTGCCAGACATCGGCCACGCCTTCGGCGAGGCGCTCCCGAGGCGGCAATGCCAGCACCAGCAGCAACGGCCAGCCCAAAGGCCGCAATGGAACACCCCGGGGGAGCAACAGCAGCACGGCACCGATGCAGCCCAGCAACAAAATCCAACCGGGCATCGATGCGGCGACCCATGCCGGCCAGCGCCCGGCAATCAGGGCCAGAACCCTGAACAATCCATCGATCAACCCGCCGGCCAGCCATAACAGACCTTCGCCGACACCGGAAATCGGCAACAGCAAGGTGCCAAGCAATGCCGTAGGGAGCACCGCAAAACTGATCCACGGCACCGCCAGCAGATTGGCCAATGGCCCACTGAGGCTGATCGGCAGGTCCAGGATCAACAACAACGGGCACAAGCCAATCGCGATCAGCCATTGCGCCCGGGTCCAGGTCTGCCACCAGCGCCAGGGCCCCAGACGACCGCCAAAGGTGAAAATCAGCACCGCCACTGCCGTAAAGGACAGCCACAATCCCGGACGCAGACTGGCCAGCGGATCCATCAACAGCACACCGTTGAAGGCCAGCAGCAACGGCCACCAGGCCCCGAGATGGCGAAAGCGCAATCGCCACAGCAAGACCAGCGCAACCATCACGCAGGCTCGTCGCACCGGCACATCGAACCCGGCCAGCAGCCCATAACCCAACGCTGCCGCGAACGCCAGACCACAGGCCCACGGCAGCCAGGGCCAACGCAATGGCCACACACCGAATCGCGCCAGCCCCGCGACCAAGCCATACATCACGGCCGCCAGCAGACCGATGTGCTGCCCGGAAATCACCAGCAGGTGCACGGTGCCGGTGTCCTGCAATATCTGCCAGTCCTCGCGACTGAGCCCCGAGCCATCGCCCAGCACCAACGCCGCCAGCGCAGCACCCCGGCCCTGAGTGTCCACCGCCAGCAGACGCTGTCGGATGCCGTCGCGCCAGGCCCGCTGCGCCGCCGCCAGCCGGTTGCCGTCCTTCACCGTGCCGGTGGCACCGATGCGTTGTGCCAGCAGCCAGACCTCGTAATCGAAGGCATCGGGATTGAGCAGCCCGCCGGGACGCTTGAGTTTGACCGCCAACTGCCAGCGCTCGCCGCTGTTGACCGGTGGCCCGTCGTACCAGGCCAGGCGCATCAGCGATGGCAGTTTCCCGTGACGCGAACGGGCATCGGCCAACTCGAAGCGCACGACCCCGTCGCCGTTCTGGGGCAGACCAACGACCCGCCCTTCCACCCAGCGCGTCTCGCCGTCCAACTCCGCCGACAGCCGATCATCCAGCGCCCACTGCGCACCGATGCACGACCAGGCAACGCCAAACAGCAAAAACGCCAGCGGATAGCTGCGAAACGGCAACAGCATCAGTGCCACCACCGGCAGCCACAGCATCCACCCGACCGGCGGCAAGGCCGGCAAAAAAACCGGGGCCAGCAGACCGACTGCCAGCGCCATCATCCCTGTGCGCATACGCCCGTCCTTGAGAGTCCCTCTTCAGGCATAGCGCTTATGGAGCGCAGGCGTCGTCAACAATTGTCACAAAGTCTGAATGGGCGCTTCGTAGAATCCAGACATACTTGCCGCCTTAACCGACCGAGAAGCCTTATGCCCCGGCGCTTATTCAAACGCTACATGCCCGACCCGACGAGCATCAGGGAACACAAATCCTTACGCTTTCTCGGCAAGTTGCTGCATGACCCGAACCTCTGGCACCTCAATCGGCACTCGGTGGCCCGGGCCATGGCAGTCGGCATTTTTGCGGCTTTCCTGCCAATTCCCGCGCAGATGCTGGTGGCCGCCGCACTGGCCATTACCGTGCGCGGCAACATGCCGATTGCCGTCAGTCTGGTCTGGCTGACCAATCCGGTCACCATGCCGCCGGTGTTCTACTGCACCTACAAAGTCGGTGCGTGGCTGATGGACATCCCGGCCCGCACCCTGCCGGATTCACTGACCTGGGAATGGATCAGCGGCGAACTCTCGACCCTGTGGCAACCGTTCCTGCTCGGTTCGGTGGTGGTCGGGCTGGCGCTGGGTGCCCTCGCCTATTGCCTGGTGATGTTGTACTGGCGCTGGTGGGTCGCCCGACAGTGGGTACGGCGCAGGAAAAGTCGCCAGCCATGAATGCAAAACGCCTCCACTGTGGGAGGCCGTTTTTTTTGCAGCACAGGGCGAATCAGGTACGCATGCCGCGCCCGCTCACCAGCAACCGCGCACAACCGAAATACAACACCACGGTCGCCACCAGCATGAAGGTGATCGCGATACCGATACGGATGTCCGACACACCGAGGATGCCGTAACGGAAGGCGTTGACCATATGCAGCACCGGGTTGGCCAGTGACACGGTCTGCCAGAACGGCGGCAGCAAGGTGATCGAATAGAACACGCCACCCAGGTAGGTCAGCGGGGTCAGCACAAACGTCGGGATGATCGAAATGTCATCGAAGTTGCGCGCAAACACGGCGTTGATGAACCCCAGCAACGAGAAGATCGTGGCCGTCAGTACCACCACCAGCACGGTGATGCCCAGGTGATGCACCTGCAGGCTGGTGAAGAACAGCGACAGAATGGTCACGATGATGCCTACCATCAGGCCCCGCAGCACGCCGCCGAGGGTGTAGCCGATCAGAATCGTATGCGGCGACACCGGCGAAACCATCAGTTCTTCGATGGAGCGCTGGAACTTGCTGCCGAAGAAACTCGACACCACGTTGCCGTATGAGTTGGTGATCACCGACATCATGATCAACCCCGGCACGATGTACTCCATATAGGAGAAACCGCCCATGCCGCCGATCTGCTTGCCGATCAGGTTGCCGAAGATCACGAAGTACAGAACCATGGTGATCGCCGGCGGCAGCAGGGTTTGCGGCCAGATCCGCATGAATCGCCGGACTTCGCGGTACACGATGGTATTGAGGGCGACGAGGTTGGGGCGCAGCTCGGAACTCATACCGCCACCTTCGACAGGTTTTTTTCCACCAGGGACACGAACAGCTCCTCGAGGCGATTGGTTTTATTGCGCAGGCTCAACACCTCGATGTTCTGCAGGGCCAACTGGCCGAACAGCGCGGTGATGCCCATGGACTTGTCGACCTGGACTTCCAGGGTATGCGCATCCACCAGCCGGGCGGGATAACCGGCCAGTTGTGGCGCGACACTCAAGTCGTTCTTCAGGTCGAGCAGAAAGGTTTCAACATGCAGTTGCCCAAGCAGTTGCCGCATGCTGGTGTTCTCGACGATGGAGCCGTGGTCGATGATGCCGATGTTGCGGCACAACTGCTCGGCCTCCTCCAGATAATGCGTGGTGAGGATGATGGTGATGCCTTTCTGGTTCAGTTCGGTGAGGAACGTCCACATCGAACGGCGCAGCTCGATATCCACCCCGGCGGTCGGTTCGTCGAGGATCAGCAGACGCGGCTCGTGCACCAGCGCCCGGGCGATCATCAGACGCCGCTTCATGCCACCGGACAGCGAACGCGACGGTACGTCGCGCTTGTCCCACAGGCCGAGCTGGGTCAGGTACAACTCGGCGCGTTCCTTGGCGATCTTCGCCGGAATGCCGTAGTAGCCGGCCTGGGTCACGACGATGTCGAAGGTCTTTTCGAACTGGTTGAAGTTGAATTCCTGGGGAACCACGCCGATCGAGCGTTTGAGCGCCGCGGGGTTCTTGTCCAGGTCATGACCGAAGATGTTCACCGTACCGCTGGTCTTGTTCACCAGGGTGGAGAGAATGCCGATGGTCGTGGACTTGCCGGCGCCGTTGGGGCCGAGCAAGGCGAAGAAGTCACCTTCGGCGACGTCCAGATCGATACCACTCAAGGCCTGGAACCCGTTGCCGTAGGTTTTGGTTAGCTGCCGGATGGACAGAGCGGAACTCATATCGGATTACGCACCAAGAAGAGAAATAGGACTGAATGACGGCGGGCGGCGAGGGAAACAACCGCGGCGCACATGCGCAATGGTGCTTGCCGTCGCCGCACAAGTACAGTCAAGTGTGTCGATAGTAGGTATTAAGTCAACGCGGTCATGACGGCCTTGCGATAGGCCGGGCGCTGCTTCAGTCGCGCATACCAGGCCTCCAGATGCGGCATCGGCGCACGTTCTATCGGCATCTCGAACCAGGCATAAATGAAACTGCCGAGGGGAATGTCGCCCATGCCGATTTCACTGCCGGACAGGTACGGCTGGTTTTTCAGGGCTTGATCGGCCATGGCCAGCAAGCCTTCGCATTCCTTGATCGCGGCATGAATCGCCGGCCAGTCCTGCTTTTCGGCAGGGGTGCGCAGAACGCCCCAGAACACCGTACGAAACGGCCCGGCAAAACTGGACGTGGTCCAGTCCATCCACTTGTCGGCGATCGCGCGGGTTGGCAGGTCCGCCGGATACCACGAAGTGTTGGCTGCGTGCCTGGCCAGCAGGTAGCGGACGATGGCGTTGGATTCCCACAACACGAAACCGTCGTCCTCGATCACCGGCACCCGACCGTTCGGGTTCATGGCCCGGTACTGCGGCGTGTCGACCACTCCGAACGCACCACCGGCATCGATCGCCTCGTAGCCCAGTTTGAGCTCTTCGGCAGCCCACAACGCTTTCCTGACATTCGACGAATTCTTGCGACCCCAGATCTTCAGCATGACCGCCTCTTTTCCATTGAGTGGGCGAGCAGCATACGCCGGATCAGCGGCTGCCGACATCACCCTGCACGTCGCTGGCCAGTGGCGTCTGCTGATCGTTGAACAGGTGCGGATAACATTTCTGCAGGTACTCGAAGAAAAAGGATTCCGGTACATCGGCGAACTGGCCGTGATCGACCAGATACTCCATCAGCAGCGCACCATCGCTGTTGTACGGGTGGAAAACGCTGTCGTTCATGCCGTCGAATACCAGCGGCGCAACATTGAACATTTCGCAGAGTTTCCGGTTGAACGCGGGTGTGGCCTTGACCCAGCGATCATTGAGAAACAGCTCGGTGTAACCATGCATGGCAAACACTTCGCTTCTCAGCAGTTCAAGCAGACGCGGCGTCGACAAATGATTTTTCACATCCGCCAGACCGATGCGTGCCGGGATCCCGCAATGGCGCGCGCAACCGGCGAGCAGCGTGGCCTTGGGCACGCAATAACTTTCACCCGCCGCCAGCGCGTGACTGCCGCGCAAGGTCTGCGGGTCGCGACTGAAGGTGTACATGTTGTAACGCACCGCCTCACGCACCGCGTAGTAAAGACTGATCGCCTGCGCACGCGGGTCGCGGCTGGCACCACGGTGCTGTTCTGCGAACTCCACCACCGAGGGGTGGTCACTATCGATGAAGCGGCCGGGGCTCAGGTACTCGCGCATGACGTTGTTCTCCTGGATGAAATCCGAGTCTAGCGAGAGGTTCAGCACAGAGATAACGACGTTTCGGCCAAACATGGACGCAAAGCCGCGGAGTCGGCGAACGATTTCCCACGGATGTTGCCCACCTGACTTACAAAAGATATCCAGGCATTCCCACGATTCAGATCACCTTGCTCTGACCACCCTGATTTGCAGATGCCGTCTAAGCTCTGGAGGGTCGTTTGCCCTGGTTCACGGAGGATTACATATGCTGTTGTTGTGGATACTGGTTCTGATCGTCGGCGTGGCGTATCTGGCCCACCGACGCATCGCCCCGCTGCCGGCACTGGGCATCGTCGCGGCTTATCTGCTGGCGATGGGGATCTTCAGCCACGCGCCGGGCTGGCTGCTGCTGATCTTCTGGATCGTACTGGCCATCGTCGCGGCTCCGTTGCTGCTGCCGGATCTGCGCCGCAAGCACTTCAGCGCGCCGCTGTTCAGCTGGTTCCAGAAAACCCTGCCGCCGATGTCGCAGACCGAGCGCGATGCCATCGATGCCGGCACGGTGTGGTGGGACGGCGAATTGTTCAGCGGTCGTCCGGACTGGGAAAAACTGCTGTCCTATCCCAAGGCGCAGCTGACCGAAGAAGAGCAGGCCTTTATCGACGGCCCGACCGAAGAGCTCTGCGCCATGGTCACCGACTGGCAGATCGGCCAGGCGATGGACCTGCCCGCCGAAGCCTGGAACCACATCAAGGAACACGGTTTTTTCGCCCTGATCATTCCCAAGGAATTCGGCGGTAAAGGATTCTCTGCCTATGCCCACTCCCAGGTGGCGATGAAACTGGCAACCCGCAGCGGCGATCTTGCCTCCACCGTGATGGTGCCCAACTCCCTCGGTCCGGCCGAACTGCTGCTGCACTACGGCACCGACGAACAGCGAAACCACTACCTGCCGCGCCTGGCCCGGGGTGACGATATCCCGTGCTTTGCCCTCACCGGCCCCCTCGCCGGTTCCGATGCCGGGGCGATGCCCGACACCGGGATCATCTGCAAGGGGCAGTGGGAGGGCAAGGAAACCCTCGGCCTGCGCCTGAACTGGGAAAAACGCTACATCACCCTCGGTCCGGTCGCGACTCTGCTGGGCCTCGCGTTCAAGGCCTATGACCCGGACCACTTGCTCGGCGACAGGGAAGACCTGGGCATCAGCCTCGCGCTGATTCCGACCGACACCCCCGGTGTGGAAATCGGCCGCCGCCATCTGCCGCTGGGCGCAGCATTCATGAACGGCCCCAACTCCGGCAAGGACGTGTTCATTCCGCTGGATTTCCTCATCGGCGGCCAGGACATGCTCGGCAAGGGTTGGATGATGCTGATGAACTGCCTGTCGGTCGGCCGTTCGATCTCCCTGCCGGCAGTTGGCACCGGTGCGGCCAAGTTCACCAGTCTGGTCACCGGGCAGTACGCGCAGATTCGTGAGCAGTTCAACGTTCCGCTGTCCGCCTTCGAAGGCATTCAGGAAGCCATGGCCCGCATCGGCGGCAACGCCTGGATGATGGACGCCGCACGCATGTTGACCGCCAACGCGGTGGATCTGGGTGAGAAGCCCTCGGTGCTGTCGGCCATTCTCAAGTATCACCTCACCGAACGTGGTCGCGAGTGCATCAGCCACGCCATGGACGTGCACGGCGGCAAGGCAATCATCATGGGTCCGAACAATTACCTGGGCCGCAGTTGGAACGGCGCGCCGATCTTCATCACCGTGGAAGGCGCGAACATTCTTTCGCGCAACCTGATGATCTTCGGCCAGGGCGCGATCCGCTGCCATCCGTTCGTTCTCAAGGAAATGGCCCTCGCCGGCCGCGAGGACAAGGATCAGGCGCTCAAGGAGTTCGATGGCCTTCTGCTCAGGCACATCGGATTTGCCGTGAGCAACGCCGCCAGCACGCTGGTATTGAACCTGGGACTCGGGCATTTCGAACACGCCCCGGGTAACAGGCTCAGCCAGGGGTATTTCCGCGCACTCAACCGTCAGGCTGCGGCATTTGCCATGCTCGCCGACCTGAGCATGATGCTGCTGGGCGGTGAACTGAAACGTCGCGAACGTCTTTCGGCACGGCTGGGCGATGTGCTGAGCAACCTGTATCTGGCCTCCGCAGCGCTCAAGCGCTATCACGACCTTGATTCCCCGGCCTATATGGAACCGCTGTTCAGATGGGCCATGGAAGAAAGCCTCGGGCAGTCGGAAAAGGCCCTGGATGAGCTGCTGACCAATTTCCCGAACCGGGTTTTCGGCTGCCTGTTGCGCGTGATCGTGTTCCCGTTCGGTCGCCGCCAAAAAGGTCCGTCGGACCGACTCGGTGCCGAAGTGGCAGCGGTCATCGGTCGGGCCAAAGGCGATCCGGCGCTGGAGGAGCTGCTCGCCGGCTGCTATCGCCCGCAATCGGCGGACGATGCCGTGGGTGCACTGCAACATGCCTGCGATCAACTGAATGCCGCGCAACCGTTGCACAAAAAACTGCACGCCTCGCTCAAAAGCGGTCAGGTCAAACCGGTTGCCGGCGAACACGTCATCGATGCGGCGCTGGAGGCGGGCGTGCTGCAAGCGGCGCAAGCCCAGAGCCTGCGTGATGCCGAAGCCGCACGGCGCAAGGTGATCGATGTCGATGACTTCGACAAAGAGCAGCTGAAACCGGCGGAAGGGAAAATCCGCTGATCCCTTCAATCAGTGAAAAACGGGCGCAGGGGCTTTATACTCCCGCGCCCGTTTTGCTCTTGAGGACTTATCTCGTGTCCAATGTCGTTGCCGATCATCTGGTTTTGCTCGACCACCTGCGCAGTATCCTGGTCGCCGTAGGTGAGGCCGATCAGGTTCCCGAAGAAAGCCATGCCCTGTTCCTGGAGCGTTTCGACGAACTGCTGGCGTCACTGCCGATCGAGCCGATCGAAAGCCAGTACCTGGGCCAGGACATCCTGACTCAAGTGATTACCCGCTACCCCCAAATTGCCCACCTGATCCCTCGGGATCTGCTGTGGTTCTTCGCCGGCGATTGCCTGCACTACCTGTCGGACGAAGAAATCGACCTGTATCAGGCACTGGAAGAGCGCCGCTACGAAGCCGAGCAGAACGACGAACCGTTCGACTGGAACCAGGAAAAACAACTGCTGGCGATGTCCGCCCAGGACAGCAAGCACTGATTTTCACCGCACAATGAAAAGGCCCGCATGATGCTTCATGCGGGCCTTTTTTCTGCTTAGAGCAACCCTTCCCCCTCGGGCAATTCGTATTCGGCCAACACTTTCGCACTGCCGGATTTTCCCCGTTTGCTCAAAGTCGGCTCTTTCTCCAGACACTCCACCAGATAGTCGATGAACACCCGCAACTTCGGTGGCAGGTAGCGCGTCGGCGAGTGCAACAGCCACAAACCGCCATGATAGGACGCCAGGAATGTCCAGTCCGGCAGCACCTGCACGACCAGCCCCTGCTCAAGGGCATAACGCGCCGTGAAATACGGCAGGCTGCCGATCCCGATGTGCTGCAGCACCGCGCCCAGGCGCACGCCGGTGTGATTGGCGGCATACCGGCCACGCACGCCGACCGTCACTGCCTTGCTGCCCTTCTTGAACTTCCAGCGCGCATCGCTCGGGGTTTCGCCCAGATAGATGCAACTGTGATTGAGCAAGTCATGGGGATGAGTGGGCGTGCCATGTTCGGCCAGGTATTGCGGGGTCGCGCAGAGCAAATGGTCGATGGTCAGCAACTGTCGCCCGACCAGCCCCGCCGGCGGCCGCTCCGTGATGCGAATCGCCAGATCGACATGATCGTCGATCAGATCCACTTGCCGGTCTTCCAGCAGCAACTCCACATCGACCTTCGGATAACGGCGCAGAAACTCCGGCATGTGCGGATGAATCACGAAACGCCCCACCGCTTTCGGCACGCTGACCCGCACCAGTCCCTCGGCTTCGTGGGTGAACTGGCCGCTGATTTCCATCACCGACCGGGCGGCGCTGACCATCTCCTGACAGCGTTTGAATACCTCTTCCCCGCCGTCACTCAGGCGCAACTTGCGCGTGGTGCGTTGCAGCAACCGCGTGGCCAAAGCTTTCTCCAAGCGAGAAATGCTGCGGCTGACCGCCGAGGGTGACGAGCCCAGCTGACGAGCCGCTTCGGAGAAGCTGCCGGTTTCCACGACCTTGACGAAAATGGCCATTTCGCCGAGCAGTGGCAAGGGAAGATTTATGCTCACAGCGCAACAGTCCTTTGATGTTTGAACGGATTATCACGTTATTGCACGATTCATATAATTAAAAAAGAAACTTTAATAAGGGCATGGAATATGACGCTTCGCCTCTTTTTCCATAGTGATGAGCTCAAGGCCAATGTGGAAGTCCTCGACTGCACGCCCCACGAGAACGAATTTGCCGTGGTGCTGCGCGCCACGCTGTTTCACCCGCAAGGTGGCGGACAACCATGCGACACCGGCTGGATCGGCGACGCTCGGGTTTTGCGAGTGGTGCAGGAAACGGAACGAATCATCCACTTCGTCGATCGGCCTGTGCCGCTGGGCATGACCCAGATCCGCGTCGATGAAGAACGCCGGCATTTCAACACCCGCATGCATTCTGCCGGTCACTTGATCGGCCATTTCATTCAAGCCATGGGCTGGATGCCGATCAAGGGGCACCACTGGCCCGATGAAGGCCGGGTGCAGTTCAAACCCGGGGATTCGGCTCAGGAAGTCGATGCGCAAATCGTCCAGTACGGCATCGGACAATGGATCGAACACGATCTCCCACGCCTGACATCCCTGCGCGAGGGCGCGCGGGAAATCGGCTTTGGTGAACTGCCGGCCTATGGCTGCGGTGGCACCCATGTACGCAGCCTGAAGGATCTGGGCACAGTCACGATCGCGTCCCTTTCGCAGAAAAAGGGCACGTTGTCCGTCCACTACACCGTGGATTGAGGATATCGGGTACTGCCAGATGCAGTGCCCGACGCCGGGGAACCGCGCTCGCCGGTTCCGTTGACTACTCGTTAGATGGACCTGAAACCATGATGCTTGACGTCGAGCGTCTCGATGAGACGTGCATAAAAAAACTGGCCAACGAAGAAGTCCTCGCCATTCGCCTCAAAGGTTTTTTGCCTGAAGACCAGGCGATCCGGATTGGCGACAAGATTCTCGCCCCCGGCTTCGAGGGTTATATCAACGCACCCAGCATCGGTCGCATCGGCATGGCGTTCTATGAGGCGGAAAACCAGCCATTGCTCATCGAGGATTACTTCGAACGCGCCACCGGCAACATTGCCGAACTGCGCAATCGTTGCGCGCCCTACTCCTCGCCGATCGACACTCTGCGCTGCATGCTCGACGAATCCTGGCCGGCAGGCGCGCATCTGGAGAACCTGTACGGGCGCAAGATGTATGTCGGTCTGTCACGGGTGGTCAAACCCGGTGTCTGCTTTCTCGCTCACCATGACATCTTCGCCAAGGATGCTCCGGAAAGCTTTCAGGCCCGCAGCCTGGAGGCGCAATTCGCCTGCAACGTTTACCTGAACATGCCGACCGAGGGCGGTGCGTTGCAGATGTGGGAAGACGACATCTCACCGGATCGCTTCGACGAAATGCGCGGCGACAGCTATGGCATCGACCCGGCACTGCTCGGCCCACCCGCCCTGGAAGTGCGCCCGGAACCCGGGGATTTCATCATGTTCAATTCCCGTCGCATGCACTCGGTCACGCCGGGCGTGGCGGATCCGCGCCTGAGCCTTTCGTTTTTTGTCGGCTATCGCGGCAATGCATCACCCCTGACTTTCTGGAGTTGAAATGACATCGAATTACCTGGGCGAGTTTCTGGCGCTGGCCACCATCCACTTTCTGGCCGTGGTCGCTCCCGGCCCGGACTTCGCCGTGACCATTCGCCAGAGTGTGCGCTTCGGTCGATTGGTCGGCATCTGCACGGCACTGGGCATCGGCGCGGGGATTTCCGTGCACGTGCTGTACACCCTGCTGGGCGTCGGCGCCTTGATGCACACCACGCCCTGGCTGCTGACGGTGGCCAAGGTGGTGGGCGGCGCTTACATTTTCTACCTCGGTATAAGCCTGATCCGCAGCAAACCCAAGACAACGCTGGAAGGCGAAAAAAACAGCGACGAACCACTGGTCGAGCAATCACTGTTCAAGGCGTTTTCCACCGGTTTCCTGACCAACGCCACCAACCCCAAGGCCACACTGTTCTTCCTGGCGATCTTCACCACGATCATCAGCGCCAGCACGCCGCTGGAAATCCAGGCCCTGTACGGACTGTGGATGTGCAGCGTGAACGCGTTGTGGTTCGTGATCGTTGCGTTGTTCTTTTCGAGCAGCAAGGTGCGACTGTTGTTTATGCGCATGGGCCATTGGTTCGAGCGCAGCATGGGGGTGATTCTGATCCTGTTTGCCGGGCGACTGGTGTTGTCGATGTAAACACGCTGATCGGAGAAGCCCGGCCCAGACAGATTGGACGGGCTTTTTCGATTCTGCGCCGCTTTTGCATTTCTGTGCGACGCGTCCCACTTCGGGGGCTCCCCTGTCACGCGCTTGTGGTGTTAGTTTGCGAAACCGTCTGAACAATCAATCAGACACTTCCTACTCACCACCTGCAAAGGAATGCCCTTAGCAATGGATTTTTCCCTCAAGCAACTGGCCGCGTCGACCCTGATTCTGGCCAGCCTTTCGTCCGTGACACTGCCCGCTCACGCCAATATCACACCGCAGCAAAGCGCGACCATCCTCAAGAGTTTCAGCGATGCCAAGGTCAGTGATTTCCGCCAATTCCTCGGCGAGCTGGCCAAGAGCGACCTGAGCAAGACCGACGACCTGCGCCCGTCCATCAGCGCGTTCCTCGACAACAAGACGCTGACTGCCGAGCAACAAAACGAGATCTATCGCCTGCTGGGCCTCTACACCCGGGCGAAATACGGCAAAGCCGCCCTGGAAACCCTGCGCGAACTGGTCGAGATCCCGACTGATCGCAAAGAGGGCGTTGCCCAGCACGAAAACCCTGAATTCATCAGGATCGCGGCCAAGATCAAGGACTTGGCCGAGTCTTTTGGCCTGAACTTCCGGAACATCGATAACCGTGTCTACGAAATCTCCCTCGACGGCAGCGGCAAGGAAGTCGTGGGCATTCACGCGCACGCCGACGTGGTGCCGGTGACACCGGAAAACTGGGTGCTGAAGGACGGCACCAAACTCGACCCGTTCAAAGTCACGCTGATCGGCGACCGCATGTACGGTCGAGGCACCGAGGATGACAAGAATGGGATCGTGGTGACGCTGTATGCCATGAAGGTGATCAAGGAAGAAAAACTTCCGCTGGCCCGCAATTTCAAACTGCTGGTGGACACCACCGAAGAAACCACCGGCGACGCGATTCCTTACTACTTCGAACGCAACCCGACGCCGGAGTACAACCTGGCGCTGGATGGCGGCTACCCGGTGGTGATCGCCGAGAAAGGTTACGGCACAGTCATGGCCAAGTTCGCCAAGCGCAAGGCCGAGGGCAAAGGCGCGGAACTGGTCTCGATGACCGGCGGCATGGCGACCAACCAGATTCCATCGGTTTCAGTCGTCACTCTGGTCACAGACAAACCCGCCGAACTGGCCGCCAGCCTGCAAAAGGCCGGTAGCGAATACGCGAAGCGCAATGGCGGCGATTTCGAAGTGAATGCCAAGGTCGATGGCAAAGACGTGAAACTCAGCGTAACCGGCGTTTCCGCCCACTCATCCGAACCGGAATCCGGCGTCAATCCGGTGGCTCGCATGCTCGACTTCATTCACAGCGTGGATGGCAAGATTGCGTTCAAACACAACCACATCACCGACGCCGCCCGTTACGCCGCCGACAACTGGGGCCTGGACTACAAGGGTGGCAAGCTGGGCGTCGGGTTCGCCGATGATTTCATGGGGCCGCTGACCACTTCGCTGACTTACGTCGGCATGGATGACAAGACCTTCAAACTGGCGGTCAACCTGCGCGTGCCGAAGGGCAAGTCGCCACAAGTGCTCAAGACCGAAATCGCCGACAAACTGGCGGCCTGGAGCAGGAAAAGCCACGTCGCGGTCAACTTCGATTACTCGATCGCCGAGCCGATGTACCGCAACCCTGAAGGCGAGTGGGTCAAGGCGCTGCTGGCCGTTTCCACCGAAAACCTGGGCATGAAACACGAGTTCGGCACTTCTGCCGGCGCCACCTCGGTGCATGAACTGCCGAACGGGGTGCAATTCGGTCTGGCTCGACCTGAAGTCAAATACACCGGCCACACCGACGGCGAGTTCAAGACGGTTGACCAGTTCCTGCTGGACCTGCAGATCGTCACGGAGATGATGGGGCGTATCGGGCAACTGCCGAAACTTTGATCGCACTTCAAGCCTGCCACCCAGGCGGGCCTACAAAAAAGGACCTCACGGTCCTTTTTTGTGGCGCTGCAAATCACGCACAAACAAAAACGCCGCTCATCTCTGAGCGGCGTTTTTATTGAATATGGAGCGGGAAACGAGACTCGAACTCGCGACCCCGACCTTGGCAAGGTCGTGCTCTACCAACTGAGCTATTCCCGCAATGGCGTCCCCTAGGGGACTCGAACCCCTGTTACCGCCGTGAAAGGGCGGTGTCCTAGGCCACTAGACGAAGGGGACA
>NZ_LRUN01000010.1 GCF_001679645.1 Pseudomonas bananamidigenes
CCGTTTGCCATGACGCCTTTGCAGGCGCCACACACATCAGGCGATCACGATGCCATCGGCATTGAGGCTGCTCAGCGAAACCCCGACCAGCGTCACCGAATCGGCACCGAACTTCAGCACCGTGTCCTGCCCGACCGCCGAGGCATGGGCACGGAAGTCATCGCCCGGCAACACACCCTGCACGCCGAGGAACACCAGTTTGTCATTGCCGGTGAATCCCACCACCCGGTCCTGACCGAACGCACCGCTGAACAGGAAGGTATCCGCCCCGCCACCCGACTCCATCAGGTCGTTGCCGGCGCCACCGACGAAGACGTCGTTGCCCGCCCCGCCGATCAGGTGATCGTTGCCGTCCAGGCCGAACAACCAATCGCCGCCGGCATGGGCCTTGAGGGTGTCGGCGCCGTTGCTGCCTTTGACGCTCGATGCGTATTGCGTGACGTTGCTGCCGACTTTCAGACCCTCGGCGGTCACGCTGTGGGTCACGTCGTCCTTGAACAGGCCCCAGAGGAACCCCGGCTCCCTGGTGACGATGCTGCCGATGTCGCGGGTAATGCTGATCCCGCCGTTGGCATCGCGGATGTACAGGTTGCCGGCACCGTCGTTGGCGAAGGCGAACTTGTTCACCGACTGCTGCAGTTCAAGGGTATTGCTGCCCGAGCCGCCGAGAATGATGTTGTAACCGCCGCTGTCGCGGAAAGTGTCGTTGCCGGCGCGGCCTTCCAGGTAATCGTTGCCGCTGCCGCCCTGGATCAGATCGTTGCCGTCACTGCCGATGATGAAGGTGCTGCCCTTGTGGGGTTCGGCGTTGCGGTTGAGGTCCTGCACCCAGGTGTTGGCCCGTGCCGGGTCCGACAGGTTGGCGACGATGATCGTTGAATCGCGGCTGGTGAGATCGTAGAACTTCGACTCGATCACCCGGTTCATGCCGTCGCCGTAAGCGGTGGGCAAATGCGAGATCCAGGTCGGGATGTTGACGATCGAATAGGGCAGCACGTTCCACGCCGCCGAGGCGTAGTGGTCATTGAAGTTGACGATGTTGTCGGTCGCCGAGACTTTCGGCGCATCGTGGACGCCCAGCGTTGCTCCGGTGAAGGTCGAACCATCGAGTGCGCGGAACACCGGATCGTTCTCGTAACCGACGTTGAGCACCTTGTCGGTGCTGCTCTGGGTCGGCGAGGCGTAGGCGATGTAGTTGGCGTCCTGGAAGAAGCCGCCCCACTTGCTGCCGCTCAAGTCCGCCATGCTGTTGACCGCCAGCCCCCCGAGGCTGTGGCCGCTGACCAGCACGTCCTTGCCGCTGAGACCGTTGGCCCTGGCGAAGGCCACCACGTTGTTCATCAGATTGCCGAAGGCTTCGCCGACGTAGTTCTTGGCGTAATCCTTGGGACCGAACGCGGCCAGCAGGTCATTGATGGCGTCGGCGATGGAGTCTCCGATCAGGATTTCCCGGGGACCACTGGTACCGCGAAAGGCGATACCGATCTCCGTGAGATGGCCCTGGGCGTCGTACTTGCCGAGGATCTCCACCTGGGCGCTGGTGTAGCCGGGTTTTTCGCCAAAGAAGGTTCCACGCACGTCGGTCTTGCCGTCATAGCCCAGTTGCGCGGCGGTGATGGGCGTCCAGCCCGCCTTTTTCACGGCGTCGAGGGCGAGTTTTTCCGAGTCCGGATTCCACGGCAGGCCGGGAATCACCCCTTGCGAGTCAGTGCCGCCGATCAGCGCACTGATCAGCGTGGCCGGCAGACCGAGGCCGAAACCGTTGTGCTGATAACCGACCGCAAAACCGTTGTCGAGGTTGTGATAGGAATACAGCGTGATGGCCATGGCATCGCTGAACAACGCCTTGGAGTCCGCTGTGCTGAAGTTCTTGTAGTCATACACACCCATTGCTGTTGCCTCTCTCTTTGTTGGAATTATTCAGAGATAGCTCACAACCAGAACGCCCCTCTCGGGACGTCCCGGAGCATTTACTGCGTATTCATACTGTGGGAGCGAACGGGCTCGCTCCCA
This sequence comes from Pseudomonas bananamidigenes, assembly GCF_001679645.1. Taxonomy (GTDB): domain Bacteria; phylum Pseudomonadota; class Gammaproteobacteria; order Pseudomonadales; family Pseudomonadaceae; genus Aquipseudomonas; species Aquipseudomonas bananamidigenes. The sequence continues at coordinate 2,014 of NZ_LRUN01000010.1, forward strand.
CCGGTTTACTAGGCGAACACGAAACTCGAATCCGACAGGTTAGCCACACCCACCCCGATCAGGGTCACGGCATAGTCGCCAATCTTCAGCACGGTATCGGCGCCGGACTGCGAAGCGTGCTGCTTGTAGTCGTAGCCCTGCCCCGCGCCCTGCACGCCCATGAACACCAGTTTGTCGCTGCCCTGGTAACCGTGAATCGAGTCGAAACCGAACGCGCCGCTGAACAGGAAGGTGTTGTTGCCACCCACCGCATTCATCACGTCGTTGCCGGCGCCGCCGACGAAGGTCACATGAGCCTTGTCGCTGAACAGGTGATCGTCACCGCCCAGGCCGAACAGCCAGTCACCGTCTGCGGTGGCTTTCAGCGTGTCGCCGAGTGCGCCGCCATTGAGCGAATGGTTGTACCCGGTCAGCTCGGCACCGTTGGCCAGGCCTTTGGCAGTGACTGTCCAGGTGATTTCCTTGCTGCTCCACATCGAACCGGACTCTTTGCTCACGATTGCGCCGATGTCACGGGTCATGCTGATGCCACCGTAGGCATCGCGCACGTACAGCGTGCCGTCACCGTCGTTGGCGAAGCTGAAGTTCTGCAACGGTTTCTGCAGGTCGAAGGTGTTGTGCCCCTGACCGCCAAGCAGAATGTTGTAGCCCCCGTCATCGCGGAACAGATCATCGCCGGCACGGCCTTCGAGAAAGTCGTTGCCCGCCCCGCCCTTGAGCCAGTCGTTGCTGTCGGTGCCGATGATGAAGGTGCTGCCGGTGTGCGGCTCGCCGCTGCGGCCCAGATCCTCGACCCAGGTCTTGCCCCGGGATGACGCTTCCAGGTTGGACACGATGATGGTCGAGTCCTGGCTGGTCAGGTTGTAGAACTTCGAGTCGATCACCCGGTTCAGGCCATCGGCGTAGCCCAGCGAGCTGTGAGCCGACCAGTTCAACGGATTGACGATGCTGAACGGCACCAGGTTCTGCGCGGTGGACGCGTAGTTTTCGTTGAAGTTGACGATGTTGTCGGTGGTCGAGTCGTGCGGCTTGTCGTGCTTGCCCATCGACGCCGTGCTGAACGTGGTGCCGTCGAGTGCGCGGAACACCGGATCGTTCTCGTAACCGATGTTCAGCACGTGGGTGCCGGTGCTGCTCTGGGTCGGCGAAGCGAAGGAGATGTAGTTGGCGTCCTTGAAGAACCCGCCCCAGTCGCTGGCACTCAGCTGCGCCACGCTGTTGACCCCGAGCCCGCCGAGGCTGTGGCCGCTGATCAGCACGTCTTTGGCTGCGATGCCGTGAGCCGCGGCAAACGCGGCCACGGATTTGAGCAGGTTGTCGAAGGCGTTCTTCGCATAGTTTTTGGCGTAGTCCACCGGCCCGAGGGCAGCCAGCAGGTTGTTTTTCATGTCGCCGAAGGTATCGCTGTAACCCAGGCCGCCGGTGCCGCGAAAGGCCACGCCGATGCCGATCAGCTTGCCGGCAGCGTCGTATTTGCCGAGCACTTCAGCCTCGGCGCTGGTGAAGCCGTCCTTCTCGCCGAAGAACGTGCCTTTCGCGTCCGTCTTGCCTTGATAGCCCAGCGCCGAGGCGCCAAGCGGTTTCCACCCGGTACCGGGCAACGCCTGTCCGGTCGGTGTGTAGGAATACAACGTCAGCGCGATGGCATCGCTGTACAGCGCTTTGCCGTCGGCATTCTTGTAGTCAAACAGTCCCATGTCGTGCTCTCTCTTCCTTTCAAAAACGGCAGTTCTCTGCAGAACTGCCGCTACACCTTAGAACTGCCAGTCCAGCGTCAGGCCCACACCGTGGTCCTTCTCGTTCGAACCGATCAGTCCGTTGTAGTCCAGGTTGACCCGGACATCGCGATTGAGCGCCAGCCCGGCACGAACGCCAACCACCGCTGCGTCACGATCCATCGACACACTTTGCACGTTGAATGCGCTGTTGCCATTGGCGAAGGCCAGATGGTTTTCGGCATCCACGCTGCTCAGGTTGTGCTGCCAGCCCAGTGTCGCACCCAGTTCCAGCTGATGTTTCTCGGACAGGGCAAATGTGCGCTTGGCGCGCACGCCGAGGGTCGACAGTACGGCGTCTCGGTTGTCTTCACCGCCCTTCAGTGCGGCGGCATCCCCTTTTTCGGTGAAGCTGTCGCTGTTGAGGTGCACGTAAGCCAGGTTGGCGAACGGCTCCAGGTTCATCGGTTGCAGGCCCAGGTCATACGCCGCTTCGGCGAACAGTTGCGTGGTGGCCGCATCGCGTTTGGTTTTCTGCTTGCCGCTGACACCGGCAAATTGCAGATCACGTTTGACGTCGATGCGATGCCAGCTGTAAGCCGCACCGGCGCTCAGGCGCAGCGCATCGATCTGATGCCCCAGGTACGCACCCAGGTGATAGCTGTCGACTGACGCCGAAGAATGCGTGCCGCTGCCCATGTTCAACGAGCTGTCGCTATAACCGGTAACGAAACCCAGACGGGTATCTTCAGTGATCAGGCCATCGACACCGAGCAACAGCCCGCCGATGGAGCTGTTGGAATTGGCGTTGTCATGGCCGCCATCGCTCTTGCCCCAGGCACCGAGCACCTTCATCCAGGCGTTGCTGCGGTCATCGGTCGGCGCGCCGGCATCGAACATATCCCGTTCACGCAGACGTTCGCCCACCGCATCGCGCAGGTAATGGCTGTCGTTGATCAGCATCGTGCCGATGGCCGGGTGAATTTCGCCGGACAGTTGCTGGAACGCGTCCTGCGCCACCGCAGCGGTCGGCGACAGCAACAGGGTTTCGAACAACGCATTGCCCGCGCCCAGACGTTCGGCGGCGGCACCGACGGCCCGCTGGTTCGGGGTCAGGCCGACGCTGGCGAACGAAGCGCCGTTACGCCCCACATTCAGTTGCACACCGCCCGACGAGTAATCGAGGGTGCCGCCCAGGAATGCGTAGCTTGGCAGGACCTGACCAAAACGGCCCTGAATGCCACCCGCCGCCTGCAGGATGTTGAACTGGCTGCCGAGCAGGGATTTCACCTCGCCGGTGGTCAGCAAGGTCGGGCTGTTTTCCAGAGACAGCGCAACGGTCGCGCCTTCGATGGTTGCAGTACCACCGGCCACGACGCGGTCGCTGCTGGCAGGCGAGACTTCCACGGCGTAGGTCGAGCCCGGTTCGAACGTCACATTCCCGGCCACGTTCAAGGTACCGATCGAATTGCCCGGCGCAACGATACCGCCGCTTTTCGCGGTCAGCGCCGCGATGCTGCCGTTGCCGCCGAGGATGCCGCCGTTATTGACCGTGACCGCCGATTGCAGCGAGCCATTGATCGCCAGTCGCCCCTGATTCACCAGCGTCGGACCGGTGTAGGTGTTGGCGCCGGTCATCACCAGCGTACCGAGGCCCTGCTTGGTCAGACCGCCATGGCCGGAAATGTCGTTGCGCCAGATGTCGAGCCCGCAGGTGATGTCGGTGCACACACGCTGGGTTGGCTTGCCGGCGTCGATGATCGCGCCGATGCCCGGCAGGTCTGCCACGAACTGGCTGGAGCCGTAGGCGCCCTCGATGCGGAATTCGGTCGGGATGTCCTGCTCGGTGACGAACATCGCCGGGCCGTCGATGGCTTTGCGCAGGTTGATCATGCCCCAGCCGTACAGGGCGTCGATCCCGGGTGCGCCGAGGTCGGTGGCGGTGGTGCGCAGCACGCTGGCGACCTGGGCACCGGTCATGTACGGGAAGCGCTCCATCAGCACCGCCACGGAACCGGCGGCGTGCGGCGCAGCCATCGAGGTGCCGTTGTAGTTGGCGTAGCCGGTGGTCAGGTTGTCGGCGTTGGTGCCACCGATGATCGAGCTGTAGATCTGGGTGCCCGGCGCCGAGACGCAAAAACTCGCGGTGTAACCGCAACGCGAGGAAAACGTACTCATGATGTACGGGTTGGCGCTGGCCTGATCCGGGTTTCTCTGCAGGGCGGCGACGGTCATCCAGTTCGGCGCGATTTCCGGCACGAAATAACCGAGACCGGCGATGGCGTCCGGGTTGTTCAGGTTGTAGTCGTTGCCGGCGGCGAAAATGGTCACGATCCCGCTGCGTGCGGCGGCAATCGCACCGTCATAGGCACCGCCGGGCTTGGTGCCGAGCAGCGTACGGATCTCGTTGAACTGCAATTGCGCGTCGTTGACGGTGAAATGCGGATAGGCCGGGTCACGACCACCCAGGTCGAAGCGGTCGGTGATGCCGATGCCCCAGCTGTTGTTGATGATCCGCGCGCCGCTGGCGATCAGGGCATCCCAGCCGGCCTTGTACACCGCGCCGTCGTTGCCGCGCACGATGCCGTCTTCCGGGCCCGGGTCGCCGTTGTCGGCGCTGATGATCTGCGCACCGAACGCCACGCCGTGCATGGGGCCGCCGTCACGGCTGCCCGCTGCGATGCCGCCGACGTGGGTGCCGTGGGCGCCGAGTTTGCCGTTGGAACCCACCGACGGTGAACCGTCATAAAGAAACGCATCCCCGGCTTTGACCGGGATGTACGGGTCGGTGTATTCGCGAATGCCGCTGGTGACCAGCGTTATCACTTTGTTCGGACCGGAAAACTCCGGGTGCGCGGCATACACCGGCTGGTCGAAGATCCCGAGTTTCACACCCTTGCCGGTGTAACCGGCGGCGTAGGCGTAATCCGCGCCAATGGCCCCCAGGCCCCAATCGGCCTTGAACTCGGCGCTGCGCCAACTGGCCGGGTCCCCTGCCCGGCCGTTCTCCACGTAAGGTGCAGCCTGTGCGCTGCCCCAGGCGGCCATGGCGCAGAGCAGTGCACAGTTGAGAGATTTCAGGCGAAAGCCTCCACCCGATTGCGCGGGGGTGTTGTTGTTTTTCATCCAGCGACCTTCCTTAGTGATGTTGCGAAAAATCCGTCTTTTGAATTGATCGTTCCCACGCTCTGCGTGGGAACGCCTCCAGTGACGCAGAGCGTCACGGGCTGCATTCCCACGCGGGAGCGTGGGAACGATCATCTCTTGATGAGTCAGAACTGCCAGTTCAGGCTCAGGCCGACGCCGTGGGTCTTCTCGCGGCTGGCCAGTTGTCCGTTGTAATCGAGGTTGACCCGCACGTCGCGGCTCAGCGCCAGGCTGGCCTGCACGCCCACCAGCGCGGCATCGCGCACCAGTGGCGAGCTTTCGACGCTGTACGGCGCACTGCCGCTGGCGAAGCGCAAATGCTGCTCGGATTGGATGTCGCCGAGACTGTGCTGCCAGCCGAGACGGCCGCTGACATCAAGCTTCTGCGAGCCCGACAGGTTGATGGTCTTGATCGCCCTGGCGCCCAGCGTGCCGAGTACTGCGTCACGCTGGTCGCCACGGCTTTTCAGCGCGGCCGCGTCACCCTTCTCGGTAAAACCGTCACTGTCCAGATGCACGTAGGCCAGATTGGCGAACGGCTCAAGGGCCAGCGCTTGCAGATTCAGGCGATACGCCGCCTCGCCGAACACCTGTGTGGTGGCGGCATCGACCCTGGCTTTCTGTTTGGCGCTGACGTCGCCGTATTGCAGATCGCGTTTCACGTCGGCGCGGTGCCAGCTGTAGGCCGCTCCGGTCCTCAGGCGCCAGGCACCGATGTCATGCCCGGCGTAGGCCCCGAGGTGATAGCTGTCGACCTTGGCCGATGAATGCGTGCCGGATCCCATGCTCAACGAGCTGTCGCTGTAACCGGTGACCAGACCGATACGGGAGCGCTCGTCCAACGCACCATCGACACCGGCCAGCAGACCGCCGATCGAGGTGCTGTAACCGGCGGTGTCGTTTCGCGAGTCGGTTGTCCCCCAGGCGCCGAGGGCCTTGACCCAGCCGTTGCCTTGCGCGCTGTTTGCATCGTGAAGGCGTTCGCCGATGGCGTCGCGCAACTGGCGGCTGTCGTTGATCAGCACCGAACCGAGGGCCGGGTAGATTTCCCCGCTCAGTTGCTGGAAGGCTTGTCGGGCATCGCTGGCAGTAGCCGACAGCAACAGGCTTTCGTACACCGAATTGCCTGCGCCCATGCCCTCGACGGCGCCGGCCACGGCCCGTTGGTTCGGGGTCTGGCCGACACTGGCAAACGACGTGTCGTTTCGCTCGACACTGAGCGTAATCCCGTTGCCGGTGGACGCCAGGTTGCCACCGATGAACAGGTAATCCGGCACCACCGCACCGAACTGCCCCTGAATGCCGCCCGCCGCTTGCAGAATGTCGTACTGATGACCGAGCAGGCTTCTGGTTTCGGTGGTGCTGAGCAAGGTCGGGCTGTTTTCCAGCGACAGACTGACGGTCGCGCCGCTGATAGTCGCGATGCCGCCGGCGACAATCCGGTCGCTGGCCGTCGGGGACACTTCCACCGCGTAAGTCGAACCCGCTGCGAAGCTCACGTCACCGGCCACATTCAACGTGCCGATGGAATTGCCCGGCGCCACACGACCACCGTTATTGGCGATCAGCGCGCCGATTCGTCCGGACCCGCCGAGGGTGCCGCTGTCGTTGACCGTGACTGTCGAAGTGAGCGAACCGTTGACGCTCAGCAGACCGCCGTTGACCGTGGTCGGCCCGCGATAGCTGCTGTTACCGGTCAACAGCAGGCGACCGGCACCGGACTTGATCAGACTGCCCTCATACACCCGGCTCGCGGCGGCTGCGTCCCGGGCCGTACCGATGGCGTAATCGGTCTGATCCTGCTGGCTGGCGCCGGCCGGAACGCCGTTCTGCCAGCCCTTGTCACGCAGGGTTTGCTGCCAGGCGGTGTGTTCGGCGAGATCTTCGCTGCGACGCTGGATCAGTGCCTTGTCGGAAATGTCGTTGCTCCACACATCGCTTTGCCCGGCCAGCAGATGCGCGTCGAAGGCGCCGAGCAACTGCCCTGGCCCGCCCATCGCCCGCTTCAGGTTGGCCACACCCCAGCCGACCTGCGTGGTCGGTGCGTCGGTCACCGATCCGTCAAGCTGGGTAGCGGTGGTCAGCAGTACTTGCAGCGCCTGCTGGTTGTTCATGTACGGATACCGCTCCATCACCAACGCAAGCGCCCCGGTGGCATGCGGCGCAGCCATCGAGGTGCCGGACTTGATCGCGTAACCACCGTCGGGGATGGTGCTGTCGATCTTCGCGCCCGGCGTGGTGATGCACCAGTATTTGGCGAGGCCGCACTGGTTGTATTTCTGCTGATTGCTCTGGTCCAGCCCCGACACCGCCAGCCAGTGACCTTCCAGATCCGGCTGAAAGTACGGAAGCGCCGAACGTACGCTGGCGTTGGGATAACCGCTGTTGCCGGCGCTGAACACGTTGATCACACCGCGACGCGAAACATCGGCGGCGGCATCAAGCCAGGTGCCTTTGTTCCAGTGCTGGGCGTAAGCGGCGTGCAGATCCGCCAGGGTCCGATAGCTGACATCCGGCGGCTGGCTGCCCCAGCTGTTGTTGATCGCCCGCACGCCAGCGTCGGCCAGGGCGTCATAGGCCGCTTTGAAATAGCGTGGATCGGGATTGGGGCCGAACAGGAAACTGTCGTTCTTGTTGGTGTTGCCGACGTAGATCTGCGCATTGAACGCCACGCCGTGCATGCCGTTGCCGTCACGGGATGCCCCCATGGTGCCGACCACATGGGTGCCGTGGGAGTCGTTGTTCGGGTTGAGCGTGCCATTGACACTGAACGGCGAGCCATCGATGTAACTGCCGCTGGTCAGCAGCGGATGATAACGGTCGCTGGCGAACTCGGGATGGGCCGCATCGAAACCGGAATCCAGCGCACCGATCTTCACGCCTTTGCCGGTGATGCCGGCGGCGTAGGCCTGATCGGCCTGCATCCGGTCCAGGCCCCAGTCACGGAGAAATTCCGCCGAGCGCCAACTCGCGGGATCACCGGGTTTGCCCGACTCCACATACTGCGCATGAGCCTGGGAGATAGAAACTGCGAGCAACAGCGTGCCGACCGATGTCGGCTTGAAGCGTACGTCCATGTTCACCACTCGTTTTTGTTGTTTGGTGTAAAAACTACTGTGTTATCGCGTTCGCGGACCTTGCCCGAATGCCTCATCCACCCGAGCCAGATCCTGCTCGCTCAAGGTGCCCGCGTAGTAATGCAGCTTGGTCCAGGCCATGAGGTAGTCGTAACGTGCCTGGGCCAGATCGCGGCGGGTGGTAAACAGTTGTTGTTCGGCGTTCAGCGCGTCCAGATTGGTCCGCTCGCCGCCGAGGATGCTTTGTCTGGTCGAGACCACCAGCGCTTCGGCCGAAGTCAGGGCCTTTTGATACGCGCGCAACTTGTTGACCCCGGACAGGCAGGCACTGAACTGGCGGCGCAATTCGATGAGGGTTTCGCGCGTCTTGCCGTCCAGCTCGTATTCGGCCTGCTCCATGTTGCGGCTGGCCTGACGGGTCGAGGCCGATACGCCGCCACCGGCGTACAGCGGCACGTTGACTTCAAAACCGATGGTGTTGGTTTCGTAGCGCTGGTTGTAGGTGTTGCCGCTTTCCGATTCGTTCTGACGCACCGTGGCGTAGGCACTAACTTTCGGCAGGTGCCCGGCGCGGTTGCGTTCGACTTCGTAGCGGGCCACTTCCACGGCCTGGCGCTGCGAGGCCAGATTCGGGTTGTTGCTGATCGCCAGCTCGTGCCAGGTGTCGTAATTGGCCGGCATCAGGGCGAAGGTCTGGAAGTTCTGATCCAGTGGCGCCAGATCGGCGATGTCCACCGCCGGTACGCCGATCAGTGCGCCCAGTTCTCGCAGCGCGGCGTCCTGCTCGTTGCGCGCTTCGATTTCCTCGGCGGTCGCCAGTTCGTAGCGCGACTCGGCCTCGAGAATGTCGGTTCGCGTACCTTCACCCTGCTTGAACATGTGCTCGTTCTGCTGGAACTGCTGCTCGTAGGCCTTTTTCTTGGCCTGGGCGATGTCGATCTGATCCTGGGCGAACAGGGCCTTGGTGTAGTTGTCCAGGACGCGCACCAGCAATTCCTGACTCTTGCCACGGAAGTTTTCGTCGGCGAACAGCGACTGTGCCACGCCCTTGCGATAGGCCGCGTAGGCTTCGTAGTCGAGCAGCGGTTGTTGCAGGGTCAGGTTCGAGCCGTAACTGTTGTAGTTGCGGTTCTCGGAAAAATTGCCGCGATCGGTCAGTTGCGTGACCTTCGACGTGTTGTGCCCCTTGTTGTAGTTGTAACCCAGTTTCGGCAGCAGCCCGGCGCGGCCGATGGCACGGTTTTCCAGACCGGCGTCACGCTCCTTGATCGCGCCGAGAAACACCGGGTCGTTGCGTAATGCCTGTTCGTAGATCTCGAACGGCCCCATGGCCGCCATGGCACTGTTGCCCGCGAGCAGCGCGAACGCTGCCGCCAGCATGGAAAGCTTATTCATACAGCCGAACATCCTTATTCTTCAGTCAATGCGGAGCCGGCCCGGTCGAGCAACGGTTTGAACAGGTAGTTGAGAAGTGAACGTTCGCCCGTGCGCACGAACATTTCCGCCGGCATGCCCGGCTTGATCACCAGGCCATTGAGCTTCTCCATGGCCTGATCGCTGACACTGCTGCGCAACACGTAATACGGCGCACCGGTTTTCTCATCGACCATCTGGTCGGCGGAAATCAGGCTGACTTCGCCCGCAACACGCGGTGTCTTGCTCTGGTTGAACGCGGTAAAAAGGATGTCCACCGGCAGGTGCGTGCCGACCTTGTCGATCAGGTTGATCGGCAGGTGCCCTTCCACTTCCAGGCGAGTGCCTTGCGGAACGATCTCCAGCAGGGTTTCGCCCTGACGCACCACCGCGCCTTCGGTGTGTACGCCGAGATTGACGGCGACGCCGTCCGAGGTCGCAAGGATTTCGCTGTGTTGCAGGTCGAAACCGGCGGAGGTCAGTTGCTCGGACAGCGTGACGCTTTTGAGTTGCGCATCCGCCAGTTGGCTGCGGACTTCTTTCTGGTATTCCTCGCCGTGCTGTTGCAGTTTCAGGCGCGATTCGAGAATGCCCTGCTCCACACGGCCGCTTTCACCGGTGTTCTCTGCCAGCTGTTGCTGTACTTGCGACAGTTGACGCTGATATTCCATCAGACGGTTGCGCGGAATGTAGCCGTTGTCTGCCAGCGGTTGCAGGTTGCTCAATTGCTGCTGCAAAGATTGCGCCTGAGCATTGAGGTCGGTACGGGCGCGGCGCATGCCGGCCAGTTGCGCCGTGGCACCTTCGATACTGGCACGCAAGGCGGCCTGCTCGCGGGAGAAGGCTTCACGACGGCTGCTGAACAGTTGACGCTGGCCTTCCAGCACCAGCGCCAGGCGCGGATCGGTGCTGTCGCTCAGTTCCGGTGGAAACGTCACCTGCTTGAGGTTGTCGCGCTCGGCCTGCCAGCGTGCCACGCTGGCCCAGGCCATACGGTACTGGGCCTGCAGCGATTGCACGTCGGCGGCGACCTGTGTCTGGTCGAGGCGGAACAAGGGCTGGCCCTGCTTCACGATCTCGCCTTCGCGCACCAGAATCCGGCTGACCACGCCGCTGCTCATCGACTGCACGGCCTTGCGCTTGCCGGAAACCACCACCGTGCCTTGCACCGGAATCCCCTGATCCAGCGGCGCCAGGGCCGCCCAGGCAAAGAAACTGCCGGCGCCGGCGATGGCGAGAATCCAGCCCATGCGGGCGAAAAACTTCGCGTCGCGCTCCGGACGTTCGGTGATGTAGGCGTGTTCCATGGTCGCTTCGTTTTCTGTGTTCATGCTCGCGCTGCTCATACACCCGAATTCCTTGTCGAGGGCTGGTACTGCCGGCTCATGCTGAGCCCGCCCGGTGCCTGCGCGGTTTTTTCCGTTTGCTGGGGCTGTTGCGGCGGGTTGCCGGACAGCGCCTTGAGCACGTCATGGCTCGGGCCGAAGGCTTGCAGGCGACCATCGTTGAGCACCAGCAGCTTGTCGGCCTGGGCCAGCACCGAGGAACGGTGCGTCACCAGGACCACCGTGGTGCCCTGCGCCTTGAGTTGCACGATGGCGCTGGACAGCGCCGCTTCGCCGACGGTATCGAGGTTGGAGTTCGGCTCATCCAGCACCACCAGGCTTGGCGTACCGTAAATGGCCCGCGCCAGCGCCACACGCTGTTTCTGGCCGCCGGACAGACCGCTGCCGTCCTCGCCCAGCTGGGTGTCGTAACCCTGCGGCATGCGCAGGATCATTTCGTGAACCCCGGCCTGTTGCGCGGCGGTCACGACTTTCTGCGGATCGGTCTCGCTGAAGCGCGCAATGTTTTCGGCGATGGTGCCGCTGAACAGTTCGATATCCTGCGGCAGGTAGCCGATGTACGGACCAAGTTGATCGCGGTTCCAGCGGTGGATGTCGGCACCGTCCAGGCGCACCGTACCGCCCAGGGTCGGCCACACACCGACCAGCACCCGCGCCAGGGTCGATTTGCCGGAACCGGAGGCACCGAGCACGCCCAGCACTTCACCGGCCGCCAGATTGAAGTTGATCATGTGCAAGGTTGCCGCACGTTGCCCGGGCGGGCCGGCGCTGACTTGTTCGAAGGCGATCTGGCCTTTCGGCGCCGGCAGCGCCATGGCGTCGTCGCTCGGCGGATACGCCTGCAACAGGGCATCGAGACGGCGATAAGCCAGCTTCGCCCCGCTCCACTGTTTCCACACGGCGATCAACTGGTCGATCGGACTCAGCACCCGACCCATGAGAATGGAGCCGGCGATCATCATGCCGGCGGTCATGTCGCCCTTGATCACCAGCAAGGCTCCCAGCCCCAGCACCAGCGATTGCAGGCACAGACGCAAGGTCTTGCTCAAAGAACTGATGACTGCGCCAGTGTCACTGGCCTGGTTCTGCAAGCCGAGGAAACGCGAATGCACCTGGAACCAGCGCTTGCGCAGCGAGCCGAGCATGCCCATCGCCTGAATGGTTTCGGCGTTGTGCAGGTGGCTGGTGGCCAACTGGCTGGACTTCTGCGAGAAACCGGCGGCTTCGCCCAGCGGAGACTTGGTCATGTATTCATTGAGGCACGCCAGCGCGATCAACAGCGCCGCACCGGCAGTGGCGAGCACGCCGAGCCAGACGTTGAACAGATAAATGACAAACAGATAGACCGGGAACCATGGCGCATCGAAAAACGCGAACAGCGCAGGCCCGGTGACAAACTGGCGAATGTGGGTCAGGTCGCCCAGAGACTGGCCGGCATTACCCTCGCCCTTGAACAGGTTGCGCTCGAACGCCGCCTGGTAGACCCGAAGGTTGAAACGACGCTCCAGCTGGCTGCCGATGCGGATCACAATGAAGCTGCGCACCACTTCCAGCAGACCGATGAACGCGAAGAAACCGACGACCATCAGCGACAACATCGCCAGGGTGGTTTCGTTTTGCGAAGACAGCACTCGGTCATAGACTTGAAGCATATAGATGGAGGGCACCAGCATCAGCACGTTAATCAGTGCGGTAAAACACCCGACACTGATCAGAATGCCTTTATAGTCACCCAATGCCTTGAATAAGGGAGCGGTGGCCGGGGCCTTCGCCATCTTCATTGTTTATTCCTGAAATGATATTTCCCGCCATACTTGGCGAGTCTTCAATTAATGAGCCCGCGCTCATGGCGGGACATACACCAACAGTATCCGCTTACACTTCAATAACAACTTCCGCTATAAAACCGGAATCCTTGATTATTAAAGCCCTGCTTATAACTGTAACGGACTGCCTTATATTTAAACTGTGTATCGATCCCGGCCATCACGGCTGTTTCGCCGCCCGTTCAAGGGTAATTACCAGGCCCGACTTCAAAGTACTCAGATAAAGCCCATCACGTTGTCGGCTGAAGAACTGGATTCTTGAGCCCTCCTTGCCGGTGATCGAGAGCCCGTCCGGATCCGGAAACCAGCCGGTGGCGGTCTCCTGCAACCACGCACTCAGGCAATCGGCACCCTTGCCCAGGACCTGATTGGCCTCAAGGTCGACCACACAGGTATTCGACGGTTTGTCCTGCATCGCTTGTGATTCGGGGCTGTCGCCGCGGGCGCTCAAGGTCGCCTGCCACGGCCCGGCAAATACCGATGGATCTTCGAGTCTCAGGCTGCTTGCCATGGTTGTTTCTCCATACATCATCAGCATCGGCAACAGGTACGCCGCCGCTTTGCGGGTAAAAGCGAATTGGATCATAGGAAATTTCACTCCGGCGCGTAGCCTTGCTTACCGGCCAAGGCGATGCAAGTGAAAGAAAGCGGCGCATGACACGCCGCTTTCCCGTTACATCACGCCACGATGTCGCTGTACGCCGCCTGGCCAACGGTGCTGACCTGGAAGTCCGCCACGCCATGCCCGGAGAAGTCCACCGACAGCAGGCTGTTGCCGCCCGAGGTGGTCAGGATCGCGTCGCCCGCCGCACCGGTGAAGGCGCTGACGAAATGCAGGCCTGCACCTTTGGTGATGCCGGTCAGGTCGATTTTGTCCAGACCGCTGACGAAATCGAGGATCTGATCGATTGCACCCGGCTTGGAATCGGAGCTGGCGGCGAACACGAAAGTGTCCGAGCCCGAACCGCCCCACAGTTTGTCGGCGCCGCCGGCCCCGTAGATGATGTCGTTGCCGGCACCACCCTTGATTTCGTTGGCTGCGCTGTTACCGATGATCAGGTCGTTGCCCGAACCGCCGATGGCGTTCTCGATGGTGACGCCCTTGGCGATGGACACGTTGCCCACCAGGCCGCCCACGTCGGAGAACGAGGCTTCATTGAGGTTGATCTTCTGGTTCTGGGTGAAACCCGAGAAGTCGAAGGTATCCTTGCCACCGGCATCCCACACCGAGAACACCAGCTTGTCCGCCGACGAAGTCGCGCTGAGGAAGTCGCGACCGGCGTTGGAGTTGAAGCCGTAGGTGGTGTCACCGGTACGGGTGGACATGTTGGCGCCGTAGAGCTTCTGGATGGCGGCGATGTCATCCATCAGCGGGCCCGAAGCGTAGGCCTCGACACCGCCCTTGCTGAAGTTCTGGCTGGTGTTGCTTTCACTCCAGTAACTCATGAGGCTGTAACCGCGGGTGTCTTGCCCGTAGGTCGCGTCATTGTAGGTCGGGTTGCCATTGCCGGCGTTGTAGTCGCCGGGGTGAGACAGGCCCAGGGTGTGGCCGATTTCGTGGGTCAGTGTCTGACGCCCGTAGTTGTTCACGCCCGGGGTTTTGTTGACATCGTATCCACTGCCGGTCAGGTACCAGGACTGACCGTCATAGCCTGGTTCGGTACCTGGCAGGAATGCGAATGCCGCTGCGCCTTCCTGACCGCCGCTGTAGTTACCGAAGGTCATGTGGCCGTCGCCACCTCTGGCGGCTTCGGTAAAGGTCACGTTGGCGACGTCGGCCCAGGATTGCATGGCGAGCACCGCCTGGGCTTTTTGCAGGGCACTGAACTGACTGAAACCGGTGACGCCCAGTCCACCGAAGTTGGCGGTCTTGGAGGTCAAGAAGGTGTAGGTCAGTTCGATCTTGCCGCTACCGTCGAGATCGTGCCAGGAGGCACCGTCGCGCAGCAGCTGAGTGGCGGCTTGATCCACCGTGAAGGAGGGTTTGCCATTGACCGTGAGGTTGCCGCCACGATCGTACTGATGGCTGAAGCTATTGATCTGGTTGTACGCCGAGCTGGTCGCAGCCAGAGGTTGTGGCGCCGCGTTCAGCTGGAAAAGCTGTTCGGCGGTATCAATAGCATTAGCTTTTACTTTCGACATAAACACACTTCCTTGTTTAGCAATGGAACAGTTTTTGTCCGATAGCGACAACCTCTGGCGAGATTGTCCTATCACTCGCCCAATGAAGGCGTAAGAAACCTGACACAATTTGAAATCTGTCGTCTAGCGTTTTTTTCGAGATCAAATTGAACTATTCCGGGAAAGCCCCGTAAACAAAGCGCATGCCGCCGAAAGAATGTTGCAAGTATGGTGAGTTTGCCTAATTGTCTGACGATTTCTTATTTAAATATTAAATATCGGTAAGTTTCCTTTTGCTGCACGCGTCTCACTTTTCTGCACTTTATTAGTGCAACGCCATTGAAGTGACATCAGTCAGATAAACACTTTTATTATGAGAGCGAAGAAACTCGCCCTCATAATTGCAATTCCTGAAACTTCAGCTACCGGTGCGGATCTTGTTCCACACCCGCGTCCGGATCCGGTCGATATCCAGGGGCATTGCCTCGAGCGCAAACAGCTTGCCCATCATGTCCGGGCTCGGATAAACCTTGGTGTCATTCTTGATGGCCGGGTCGATCAGAGCGTCGGCCTGCTCATTGCCGTTGGCGTAATGCACGTAGTTGCTGATACCGGCCATGACCTCCGGCTGCAGCAGGTAGTTCATGAAGGCGTAGCCGGCCTTGGCGTCCGGAGCATCGGCGGGCATGGCGACCATGTCGAACCAGATCGCAGCCCCTTCCCTGGGAATCGCGTAACCGATATCGACACCGTTCTTCGCCTCTCTGGCGCGGTTTTCCGCCTGCAGGATATCGCCGGAGAAGCCGACCGCTACGCAGATGTCGCCATTGGCCAGGTCACTGGTGTACTTCGACGAGTGGAAGTAGCTGACATAGGGCCGCACTTTCATCAGCAGCGCTTCGGCCTTCTTGTAGTCCTCGGGATTTTTACTGTGATGCGGCAGCCCGAGGTAGTTGAGCGCTGCGGGAAGCAGCTCCGGGCCGTTGTCGAGGATCGCCACGCCGCACTTCTGCAGTTTTTGCATGTTTTCGGGCTTGAAGATCAGATCCCAGGAATCCACCGGCGCGTTATCGCCCAGCACGGCCTTGACCTTGGCGACGTTGTAGCCGATGCCGGTGCTGCCCCACAGGTAAGGAAAGCCGTGTTCATTGCCCGGGTCGTTGGTCTGCAAGGCCTTGAGCAACACTGGATTGAGGTTTTTCCAGTTCGGCAACTGGCTCTTGTCGAGCTTCATCAGCGCCCCGCCCTGAATCTGCCGGGCCATGAAGTGGTTGGACGGAAACACCACGTCGTAACCGGATTTGCCGGTCATCAGTTTACCGTCGAGGGTCTCGTTGCTGTCGTAGACGTCGTAGGTCACGCCGACGCCGGTGGCTTTTTCGAAATTCTTCGCGGTGTCCGGCGCAATGTAATCGGACCAGTTGTAAACCTTGACCGTGTCTGCGGCGTGGGCAAGGGAAACCGCGAGCATCATGGGTGCAAGAGCGAGGGTCTTTCGGAGCATGGATCGATTCCTGTATTGGCTATTGTTGTTGGCAGGCAATCAAAAGGATCAAGCAATCAGAAAATCAGGACGTAGGTCTTGCGCACGGTCTCCTGGATGTCCCAGATGCCGAGCGTATTGGCCGGCAACATCAGCGCGTCGCCACCTTGTATGTGCAGGGTCTCGCCGCCGTCGTCCGGAGTGAACGTGCAGCGCCCGGAAATGAAGTGGCAGAACTCCTTGGCGGTGATCTGCCGCCGCCAGCGCCCGGGCGTACATTCCCAGACGCCGGTTTCGACGCCGTCATCGCGTTCGACGCTGGTGGTCGAAGCGATGGCGACCGGTGTGCCGATCGGTACGGCGACCGGATTGGAGTCCTCCAGCTGCAACGCGGGGGTGTTCTTGAATTGGGTGATGCTCATGGCGTTACCTCGTCAGGAGTAAAACAATGTTCAGTGCATGAAACCTTCCATGAACCCGGCCACCCGACTGGCAAGCCTGCGCCGCCAGGGCGCGGTCGCCGGGTTGGCCAGGGTCTGGTCCTCGTGGACAAAGCTTTTGATGATCGCGTTGTAGCCGAGCCAGCGGCACGGCTCCGGCTCCCATGCCCGAAGTGCATGGATCCCGCCGTCCGGCAGCACCCAGGGCTGGCGCACCAGTTCGGTATCGCGCTCGAGAATCAGATCGGCCAGGGTGCGCCCGCCCAGGTTGGACGCGCCGACACCTTCCCCGCCATAACCGCCGGACAATGCGATGCCGTTGGCCCGATCGCAGAGCATGTGCGGCCTGAAGTGCCGGGACATGCCGAGGTTGCCACCCCAGGCGTGGGTGATCGTGGTGTTTTTCAGCTGCGGGAACAGTTCGCCGAACAGGTAGCGGCGCAGTTCCACCTCATCCCGGGTCAGGTCGAAGTCATGGCGCAACCGACCGGCGAACTGATAGCCGCCACGAGCGCCGAAAATCAGCCGATTATCGGCACTGCGCTGACCGTAAGTGACCTGGCGGCTGAACTCACTGAAGGCCTGCCCGCGATCAAGACCGATTTCGTTCCAGGTCGCCGCCGACAACGGCTCAGTGGCGACGATCAGACTCTGTACCGGCAATTGATAACGGCCCAGCGGTGCCAGGGTGACTGAATAGCCTTCGATGGCCGGGACGATCCAGCGACTGCGCACACTGGCCTTTTCGGTGCGCAGACTGCCCGCCTGCCAGTGGGTTACGGGACTGTTTTCGTAGACCTTCACGCCCATGCCCTGAACGGTGCGGGCCAGACCGCGCACCAGCTTTGCCGGCTGCAGGGTTGCGACATGCGGTGCGTAGATTGCGCCATAAGGCTTGGCAACGCGGATCTGTTGCGCCAGTTGCTCGCGACTGAGCCAGCGATAGTCATCGTCGGTCAGGCCTTGGGCATGCAATTTTTTCAGATAGGCACGAAGACTGGTTTCCTGCTCGGGATAGCGGGCCGCACAGTACAACACCCCGCCTTTGCGATAATCGCAGTCGATGCCTTCGCGTTCGAGGACGATCTCCACCTCATCGGGAATGCTGTGCAGCAAATCGTATGAGGCCCGACGCTGCTCGGGTGACAGTCCCGCCAGCAAGCGATCTTCGCCGAGCAGATTGCCCATCAGCCAGCCACCGTTGCGACCGGATGCCCCAAAACCAGCGGTTTGCGCCTCGACGATGGCGATGTCCAGCCCCGGTGCCAGCTTCTTCAGGTAGTACGCCGTCCACAACCCGGTATAACCGGCGCCGATGATCGCCACGTCGACGTCCAGGTCTTGCTCCAGGGCCGGGCGCGCAGTGAGCGGCTCGTCGAGTTGGTCCATCCACAAACTGATAGTGCGCCACGCCGGCATGCAAGACTCCGCCAATCCAGATTTCGATGGCGTCGATCCTAGTGGTTGATCTCAGGGGATGTCTTGCGCGCGTGCCCGCAAAGAAATTTGTTTGACGTAGGCTTTGGGCGACTGGCCGGTGTGCTGACGAAAACAACTGTAGAACGCCGAAAGTGAGTTGAATCCGGCGGCGAACGCCAGTTCATCGATGCGCAGCGGCGGCATGGCGCCGTCCAGCGATTGCAGCAAATGTTGCAGCCGGGCCTGGTTGACGTAACGGTAGAAGCTCTGCCCCAGCACCTGATTCAGCAGATAGGAAATCTGGTTGCGGCTGTACCCGCACTCCTTCGCCACCCGCTGCAGGTCCAGTTCGGGATCAAGGTACGGCTGCTGACGCTGAAAATACTGCTGCAGATCGTCGGCCATGAAGCTCAGCTGACGGGGTGACAGCCCCAGGCGGCTTGCCGCCGGGCGCTGGTTTGTCATCGGGGCACCGGCACTGTGTTCGCGTACCAGCGAGGCGTATTCGTTGACGCGCCAGATTTTGGCGTCCCTGACCGTGATCGCTTCACTGGAACGAAACGACACCAGGCCGTTACCGCCACGCAGCGTCACTTCGTACTGGATGAACGCAGTGTTGCCATCAATGCGAATGCGGTCGCAATGCTCCAGCGCTTCGTCGGATTCCCGAGGCATGCTGACACGAACGTACTCACGCAATTCATCGAGGCCGAGCACGCGATTCTGGAAAAAATCGTTGTACTGGATGTCCGGGTGATACAGCGCCATGACGCCGTCCAGATCCCGGTGTTTCCAGCACAGGTGATAGCGCATGACGGTATCAGCCGTGGCCCGGGTCTGTTCCGGACCGTCATCGTCGGCGTGCATAAAAGGCTCTTGAAGAAAAGAACCGAGCTTGCCCAACTTCCCGAACGACATCAACACGCCAGGAATGATGGCACTTTGGCGATAGTTTGATCGACTGTGACTTACATCAAAAAAATCCCTGCAATTGCCAAACGGCCTGAAAAATCTCACAGGCTTTTCACATTCAGATGCTACTTTTAAGGACAGTCTCCGGTTGAGCCAATGAGGGCTCTTCCCACCTACCATGAGCAAACGGAAGTGCTCGATGAAGAAGGCGGGCAACACATGAACAATGGATCCAGCAAAGTCACGTTCCCCAACGCCTGCCAGCTGATGCGCTGGCATTTTCACCCCATGGGCTTCGAAGCCACGATGGATGCGCCGGGCAGCATGATCGCCCGCCTGTTCGATCGGGCCAGTGGTGAAACCATGATCGCCATCGCAGGCATACCCTGTGCCACGGTGATGAACGCGGCCGATGTCGAGCGAATAATCGAAGCGGTCGAGGATGAGCTGGAGGCGTTCATTCCTTCGGAATCCTTGAAGAATTACGCCTAGCTCATTGATTTAAAACAAAAAGCCCGCGATTACGCGGGCTTTTTTGTTGTTCGATTCAAGCGCTTTTCTGTTCCGGTCGATGATCGAAAAAGAACGGCTTGCTCCTGGCGACCCGGTCTGAGGCACGCGGCATGTTCACCGCCTGAGCATCCTGCGGCTCGACATACCAATAGCAATGACTGACCGCACGGGTGATACCGACATAGGCCAGACGCAGGACTTCGTCTTTCTGCGCGCTGTCGTAAGGCTCGTTGTCGCCCGCCTTGCCCAGCCCGGCCATTCGGTAAACCTGATTCTTGTAGGGCGAACTGGTGAGGTGCTGGCAATCACCCAGCAGGAACACCGCGTCGGCCTGCAAGCCTTTGGCGCTGTGATAGGTCAGTTGTTTCAGGCGCCGGGACTCATACGGCAAGCTCGAATCAACATTAACTACAGACTGAATATGCTGCTCTATCAACGACTTATCGCTACTTTTTCGATAGAGCATCAAGATTGAATCACCCTTTGCATAGTGCTCTGACAGTCGCAGGCCGAGGGCCTGATCGTCGCGTTCCAGCACATTGACCGGTTGCAACGGCTTCTCCTCTCCAGCGGCTTTGGCTTTTTTGCCGGGGATCGCCGGCGCTGCACGAACGATGTGTTCGGCCGCGTCAATGATGTGCTGATGGCTGCGATAGTTGTCGCTGAGCATCACTCGCGTCGTGCCGGGCGAGGAAAACGTTTTGTTGAACTCCATGAAGTAGCTCGGCGAACTGCCCCGCCAGCCATAGATCGACTGCCAGTCATCCCCCACGCACAGCAAAGAAGAACGTTGCGCCCCGCGTCCGACGTGCATGGCCGGGCCACGGCTGCGAATTTCTGCGAGGCTGGCACGGATCCACGAAACGATCTGCGGTGAAACGTCCTGAAACTCGTCGATCATCAGGTGCGACAAGGGACGCAGCAGCTCATCGCTCAGCAGCTTGAGGTTTTCCGGCGAATGCTCGCTGAACAGCGCGAACATCCGGTTGTAGGTCATGATCGGTGGCTTTTGATCGAGCAGATGGTCTTCCAGCGCACGCCAGAACAGACTCAAGGCCTCGAAGAAAAACCGGTCGGGGTCGTCCTTGGCGAAACTCATTCGGCCAACGGCGTCCGGCACATCCAGGCCCAGGTTCTCGATAAAGCCTGCGGCGGCGACGAAACAGTCAAGCAAAGGTGCAGACGCAAGCTCGCCCTTGACCTTGTAATCGAACCCCGGCCCCGCACTCGCATCGCCAGCCAGAGATGCCAGAACCCGCCGAGAAGCCTCGTAACTATCCAGCCAAATCAAAGGCTTACGACAGAAAGCTTGAAACAGGGTGCGCTTGACCGCCCATTCCGCCCGAACCGTGAGTTTGGCATTTGGACGACAAACCTGAGGGTTTTCCCGAGGATCGAAACCCAGAATGACCCAGGCATCGAGACTCGGTATATAGCCGTGACAATGGAAAGTGGCGCCGTTGATCTCAAAAGCCTGGCGATTCGGCTCGACCCCCTGTATCGGCCAGGCCCCCGCGCGAAACCACAGGTCTTCGATCACATCGCACAGTTCTTCGTCGCGCCTGGCAGCCAGTTCGGTCACCGCCACCCGCTTCTGTACATCCGGGTGATCGCGTTCCAGCTCCTTGAGTTGCAAGGCATGCCGGGACAAAGGCTGAATCAGCTGGCGAAAACGCTCGTTTTCGGTGTAGAGACGGTGATAACAGGCATTGAGCTGCTGACGCTGAGCGTCGTTGATCCGCAGATCGAACGGATTACTGTCGACATCCTCCTCGGTACCTTGCGACCGATGGCTCAGATTTTCAAAGGCCTGCAAGCGCTCGAACCCCGGCAGGCTGCGCACCATCGGCAGAATTCGCGAGTGGAAGGTGCGCACCAGATCCCGGGCGGTTTTCTGGCTGATGACCTGCCCCCACAGCGCAAACAGTTCGATCAGCTTATTGATGAAGTCCTTGCGTGATTCCCGGGTGAAGGTCACCACGGTCATCGAGTCCAGCTCAAAGCCCAGATAGTGCGTCAGCAGCAAAATGCGCAACACCAGCGTGGTGGATTTGCCTGCTCCGGCGCCAGCGACGACCGAGGTTGAAGGCGTGTCGCTGAAAATCATTTTCCATTGCGCTGCACTCGGCTGGGCGTGAGCCGGCAATAAACGTGCGACGTCCGCTTTCATGCGCTTCTTCAGTTCAGCGGTGAGCGGCAGGCGCCAGTCATCGAACAAGTGGTCGTCAATGGCCGGCGCGGGATGCTCGGTGCTGCGGCTGTCGCGGATCAACAACACCTGACGCCCCTCTTCCAGCCCGTCGGCCTTGCCTTCCTTGTAACCGTATTCGACACCGGCCGTGTGACCGCTGCGAAAACCATCGGCCTGACCATGCAGCCACGACGCCCGGTGCT
Organism: Pseudomonas bananamidigenes; assembly: GCF_001679645.1. Lineage (GTDB taxonomy): Bacteria > Pseudomonadota > Gammaproteobacteria > Pseudomonadales > Pseudomonadaceae > Aquipseudomonas > Aquipseudomonas bananamidigenes. The sequence goes on from NZ_LRUN01000010.1 coordinate 23,820, forward strand.
GTGCACGCAACTGCGTCAGGCCATGACCCAGGAAACGCGCCGCCAGTCGCTTGAGCCATGACATCTCGGCCAGGGGACGAAGTTCGGGAGGAAGATCGGGGGTGTGTTGCGCCACGCTGACGGACTCCAGAGTGTGAGGCTGTTGAGGGGCTATGGTGTCTGCATTTGCCTTGGAGTTCTAGCGAAATGCTTACAGGTCATTGGCTTAGGCGATGAACTGAAGGCTGGATGAGAGCGATTCGAGGCTTTAAACATCTAACCATTCGATTGGAATCCCGCAATTTTTACGCTTTTTATCGATCATTTCCTGATAGATGATGAGCACCATCAATCACGGAGGTCGCTTCAGGGCCAAGGCCGGAACGCCCCATGACGAACCTGATGAGGAGAAAAACATGCTTGAACTCAGACCCTTCAGCTCGCTGGGCGGCGCCCATCACGGCTGGCTGGATGCCCATCACCATTTTTCCTTCGCCGAGTACTACGATCCGCAGCGCATGAGCTGGGGCAATCTGCGGGTGTGGAACGATGACATCATCGCCCCCGGAACCGGATTCCCGACTCACCCGCACCGGGACATGGAAATCATTACTTACGTGCGTGAAGGTGCGATCACCCACCAGGACAATCTGGGCAACAAGGGCCGCACTGAAGCAGGCGACGTACAGGTAATGAGCGCCGGCACCGGCATCGCCCACAGCGAATACAATCTGGAAGCCACTCCTACCAAAATCTTCCAGATCTGGATTCTGCCGACCGAAACCGGCGCACCGCCCTCCTGGGGCGCCAAACCGTTCCCCAAAGGGGATCGCGAAGGTTTTGTGACGCTCGCCAGCGGCAAGGACGGAGACGACGAAAGCCTGCGGATTCGCGCCAACGCCCGCCTGGTAGCCGCCACGATCAAAGCCGGTGAAACCGCCGAGTATCGACTCGATACCGGGCGTCGTGCCTACCTCGTGCCGGCAACCGGTGCGATTGAAGTCAACGGCTTGCGTGCGCAAGCCCGGGACGGTGTTGCGGTGAGCCACGAATCGGTATTGAGCGTGACAGCGCTCGAGGACAGTGAAATCGTGCTGGTGGACCTGGCCTGATCGGCTGAATGACGGGCAAAAAAAGGGCGACCGCTTGGGTCGCCCTTTTCTATTGAGCACCGATCACTGGGTGGAAATTGCACCATCGACCAGCGTTTGCGCTTCGGCCACCAGTTGCTTGAGGTGGTCATCGCCAATGAAGCTTTCGGCGTAGATCTTGTAGATGTCCTCGGTGCCCGAAGGACGTGCCGCGAACCAGCCGTTTTCGGTCATGACCTTCAGACCGCCGATGGCCTGGTCGTTGCCCGGCGCCTTGCTGAGAATGCTCTGGATCTTCTCGCCCGCCAGTTCGGTCGAGGTCACTTGCTCCGGCGACAACTTGCTCAGCAGGGCTTTCTGCTCAGGGTTGGCCTTGGCATCGACACGTACCGAGAACGGTTCGCCCAGTTCTTCGGTCAGCGCACGGTAGGCCTGGCTTGGATCCCGTCCGGTGCGGGCGGTCATTTCAGCAGCCAGCAGGGCCGGGATCAAACCGTCCTTGTCGGTGCTCCAGACACCCCCGTCCTTGCGCAGGAACGATGCGCCGGCGCTTTCTTCGCCACCGAAACCCAGCGAGCCGTCGAACAGCCCGTCGGCAAACCACTTGAAGCCGACCGGCACTTCGTACAGGCGACGGCCCAGACGTTTGGCTACGCGATCAATCAGACCGCTGCTGACCACGGTTTTACCCACGGCCGCATCGGCGCGCCATTGCGGACGGTTCTGGAACAGGTAGTCGATCGATACCGCCAGATAATTGTTCGGCGCCAACAGACCGCCGGACGGAGTGACGATGCCGTGACGGTCGTGGTCCGGATCGCAGGCGAACGCCACGTCAAACCGTTCCTTGAGGCCGATCAGGCCTTGCATGGCGTGGCTGGAGGACGGGTCCATGCGGATCTGGCCATCCCAGTCGACGGTCATGAAACGGAACGTCGAATCGACTTCCTTGTTCACCACCTCGAGGTCCAGACGATAGTGCTCGGCGATGGCCGACCAGTAGCGCACCCCTGCTCCACCCAGCGGATCGACGCCCAGACGCAGCCCGGCGCCACGGATGGCATCGAAATCGATGACGTTGATCAGGTCGGCGACATAGGTGTTCACGTAATCGTGACGATGGGTGGTTGGCGCCTTGAGCGCCTGCTCGTAACCGATGCGTTTTACGCCTGCCAGCTTGTTGGCCAGCAGTTCGTTGGCCTTGGCTTCGATCCACTTGGTGATATGCGTGTCGGCCGGGCCGCCATTGGTTGGGTTGTATTTGAAACCGCCGCTTTGTGGCGGGTTGTGCGAAGGCGTGATGACGATACCGTCTGCGAGGCCGGTCGTGCGGCCACGGTTGTAGCAAAGAATGGCGTGGGACACGGCAGGCGTCGGCGTGTATTCGTCGCCTTCGGCGATCATGACCGTCACACCGTTGGCGGCCAGCACTTCAAGCGCGCTCGCGCCCGCCGGAGTCGAGAGCGCATGAGTATCAATGCCGACGAACAATGGACCGGTGATGCCTTGGGATTCGCGGTACAGGCAGATCGCCTGGCTGATCGCAAGTACGTGCCACTCGTTGAAACTCAGATCGAAGGAACTGCCACGATGCCCGGAGGTGCCAAATGCCACGCGCTGGGTGGAAATCGACGCGTCAGGCTGCCCGGTGTAATACGCCGTTACCAGTCGCGGGATGTCGACCAACAGTTCTGCCGGTGCCGGTTTGCCCGCAAAAGGACTGAGTGTCATGCAAAACCTCTGAAATAGAGTGGTTCAGGAAATTACAGCGGAGTTTACTGGCAGTTTGACCGTAGTGCGATGGGATCTATCCGGTCCATCCCCGATGTTTTTTAACAGCTCAGTCCCCGGGGGCCAACCGCAATGCATCGCCGAGCAAATCCACGACGCCCGCCAGCTCGGGGCCGCTGCTGCCGATGGCACTCAAACGCATATGCTGTGCGTGCATGCCCTGGGTACTGAACAATTCTCCCGGCGCGATCAGAACATGCTGCTTCAGCAGGCGCTGAAACACCGCCCCCATCGCTACCCGACGGGATGACTTTGCCCAGATCGTTGCGCCACCCTGCGGCTCGTCGAAATGCAGCGCATCACCCAGCCCTTCTCGCAGCAGCTCGATCAGCTGCGTACGGCGCTCCTTGAGCAGCCGCTTGAGCACGGGAAGGTGTTGATCGACCCGACCCGTTGCATACAGGCGGGCAATGGCTCTTTGACGAATCGGCGAAAGGCGGAACGAGCGCAGCAGAAAGTGCCGCTGCAGGTGATCACGCCACTGGCGAGCGAGCACGAAACCGTAAGGCGCCTCCACACCGATCACCTTTTCGAACGTGGAGAACACCAGCAGCCGATCGGGATCAAGCAGTTCCCGTAGCGGCCGCCGCTCACCGTCATCCCTCAACTCGCTGTAGCTGTCGTTTTCCAGCACCCAGATGCCCTGGCGTCTGAGCAGACCGGCAACAACTTCAAGGTTCTCCTGGGGGGCCAGGCTGCCATTGGGCATGTTCAATTGCGATGACAGCAGGACCAGCCGCACCGGCTCGGTTTCGAGCATCCACGCCAGTTGCTCGGGATCGATCACTCCACCGGGTTGCAGGGGCAACTCGATGATGCGCACATCCGCCGACTGAAGCAGGCGCAATATCACCCAGTCGCAGGGCGACTCCACCACTACGGTAGCGTGGCGCAGTTCGAGTACGGCAATCAGGATTTCCAGAACACTTCGCGTATCGGCGCCAATGTAGACATCTTCGGCGTGCCAGCAATGGGTGGGTGACGAGGTATAACGTGCGGCGAGCAATGTGCGCAGCTCCAGTTCGCCACACGGCTGAGCCAGCACCTGAGGCTGTCGGGGGTACTGACGCATCAGCTCCCTTTCGAGCATCAGCAACGGACCGTCCAGCGGTTGCACCGCAGCCGGGTCGTCGGCGCTCAAAACGCGCATCCCGGAATACCTGGCGTTGACATAGACGGTTTCCAGCAGGTCACTTCCCTGATCGGGCGGTTTGATCGCGGTCGCTGCCCGTGCGAAATAGCCTGACTTGGCCACGGAATAGACCCGACCTTCCTTTTCCAGCAGTGCATAGGCGTACTGAATGGTTGAAATCGACACGCCCAGACGCTCGGCCAGTTGCCGCAGGGAAGGCAACCGGAAGTCACTTGTGGCGCCAGGCTCGTCGATCAACTGGGTGAGGTATCGATAGACGGCCTGATAGGCGAAGTCGGATTCACGTGCGGCATTCATGAGCAGGCGTACGCCGACATGTTTTCGTCCCTGGACGACAGGCTCACACTCAACCTTCCGCAGAGCGGTCGCCCACGGCAACCATGTCGTCGTTGAATTCAGATGCCTGCGCGACCGGCTTATCACCGGAGATGGAGTCCATGGCATATAGCCGGCTGATCAGATGTACCGGCAACCCACTGACTTCGGTCATCCATTGCAGCACCTGGTCCGGGGCATGGAGCCCCTGCATGGCGCGGTGCAGATCCGGCATGGCGATCAACATGCCTGGATGGCAGGTCCGCAGAAAACGTTCAAGACCGGCACCGCCTTCGATGAAGGGCGTGAACAACAGGCAGACCAGTTGTGACTCACTGAGCCCGAAGCTCTGTTGCAGTGCAGCCAGCGCCAGCGACCTGTGCTCCGTCAGATCGGACAGATTGCCGAACGATGCCAGGAACCGTTCGCACACCGCCTCTGAAACGCTTTTGCGGCGCATCGCAGCCAGGCGACGCTGCAAGTAATCCGAAACACCGGCCTCGTATGAGCGCCCATCGACATGACAGGCGTGCAGTCCATTGAAGCAGGCTTCGACTATAGGGTCTTTGGACTCGACGTCACCCGTCTCGATCTGCAGTTCATCGGCCTGAAAACCGAGAAAATCGCTGAGCAGTGGCCATCGTTCCTCCATCTTGCCCGCCACGATATCGTCGATGCCGATGTAACAAGTACGCCGACAGGCCTCGAACTGACCTGACGGGCGCCAGGGTTGCAGATCCCCCTCCGGATAAAGCTCCCGATAGTAATCGCCGCCCATGCCATCGAGCAGACCGAACAACTCGTCGAAGCCGTTGGCCCGTTTCGGCAACGCACCCAGGCCTGCCTTGCGGGCTGCACGATCCAGGCCGTGCAGAAAGGACTCCTGGCTGCGGGCAGAGTCGCTGCCGACCAGCGCGTCGACGCCATTGTTCCAGCGAGCGACCTGGCCGAGAAACTCTGCTGTTGCCAGGTAAGTGTCATCCCATAGCGCCAGGTCTTCACCCTGCCCCCGGCGATGGCCGAGCATCAACAAATTGATGCAGTTTGCCTCACGGCCTGCTTCCGAGTCCGGCGCCTGGTGATTGAAGGGCAGAACCTCTCGATGGTCGACCATGAGCAGTTCGACCCTGGGGTCGTCATAAAGAAACAGCGCACTGAAGCTGCGATGCATGTTGTGCAACGCCGCCGGCGGCAGGGTTCCACCTCGCAGCGTCGCAACCCGCAGTTGAAAGGTCCCGGGAGCACGACCGGCAATGCTCAGTTGTGCCGCGCGCAAAAGGGCCAGGTTGTAACAGCACTCACGCGTGCCGGATTGAGTCACCATCACCTTGAATTCACCGAGACGATCCATGCCTCCGGCAGCTACCGCCAATCGCTGAATCAGTAGCTGCAATGCCGTGCGTTCCGCACGGGAAAAGAAACTCAGCAATCGTTGCAATACCTGTTGGTAAACATAGTTCATTGCCTGATCATGGATCGTGCTCATCAGTACTTCACCCGATATCAAAGGTTATACATTGCGCCGCCATAAACATCAGACAGGCAATCATTCTTCATTAATTAATAGACGCTGAAATGCTAACACTTAAGGTTTTGTAGTTATTTGAAACAGTTGTGCTCAAAACATCACAAGCCTTCGGCAGACGTGGCGCAAAGGCCAGCAATTACTGGGCCTCGCCGCTCGTTAAATTTTCTGAGGAAAATTCTTACAACGACCTGCGCACCATTAGCACAAGAAAAAAAGAAGGTATTACATAACCGCCCTACAGCAATTAAACAGAATCCGGAATATCGCTCAACAACAGCCGTCCGGTATTGCACAGGGCAAATAGAATGCACCGACATCGCTCATTCCTTGAGATGAAAACAATCACTCAATTATCAGGGTCTGAAGGGCGATTAGAAGATACAGATCAAGAGTAAAAACCAGCTCAGTTACTGAACTCCCCAGGCATCGCACCCAGGGTTTCTCAAGGTCTGAAGGAAGAAACGCACAAGAGTCCGTGAGGTCACGGACTCTGATGGCAAGGGTCAGGCAGGTTCGACTTGCAGCGCAACGCGCTCACGACAAGGGCATTCGTCCATGTAACGGTGCGCCTCGACAAACTCGTTGAACGGGAAAACCCGGGTCTTGAGCGGCACCAGCACGCGGTCGGCGGTCAATTGGTTGATGTCACGCAGGGCACGTTGCAGGGCGACATGATCCTGGACGATCCCCAGTTCCGGTTTACCGGTGAAATTGCCGATGCAGTGCACGAAGAACTGGATGTTCTTCTGGAACGCCGCGCAGGCCGGAAACGGCGTCTGGTTGCCACCCTGCAGGCCATAAAGCACCAGGCTGCCGCGTGGCGCAAGCACATCGCCCAACAACGACATCTGCGGCCCGCCGAGACCGTCGAACACCACGTCGACGCCACGGTTGTCGGTGATCTTGTTGATTCGCATCAACAGATCTTCCTCTTCGGTGACAATCACCTTTTCGGCACCCAGAGACAGCAGGTATTCACGTTCTTCCGCGGTTTTCGTGGCAGCAATCACCCGTACACCCAAGGCCTTGCCCAGCTGGACAAAGGATGGACCGGCGCAATGGCTGGCATCGGTGACCAGCGCAAACTGCCCCGGTTTGACCCGTGCCAGATCGACGTAACCGAAATAGGCGATCAGCAGCGGCGTGTAATGCACGCTGGCTTCGATCGGGTTGAGCACGTCCGGGTAACGGGTCAGGGCGGTACGTGGCAGAACGATCAGTTCGCCGTAGACCGGATAGTCGTTGGGACTCTCGGCCGGGAAGCTGGCCACCTTGTCACCCACGATCAAGTCTTCGACGCCATCGCCGATGGCTGTCACCACGCCGGCCATTTCATGGCCCAGCCCGGACGGCAGGCGGGCCTGGGACGAAGCCAGGTTCTGGCGCCAGAGTGTGTCGTACCAACTGATGCCGATCGCCTCGACACGCACCTGCACTTCGCCAGGACCTGGCTGAGCGGCCGCATGCTCTTCGCATTTGAGCACCTCGGCCGGACCAAACTTGTGAAAACGGATCGTGCGGGACATCGCAAACCTCGTCAAAGTAACCTCTAATGCCCTGAACTCTATCTGGGCTTTCCGGCCAAGACCATCAGTGGCCATTAATAGTCGACATGCCTGTCATTGATTCCGCAGTATGGCCAGCATTGGGAAAATCCATGAAAAAACTGGCTCTGCCTGCTCAGTAAAGCTGAATTACCCGGTGCAGACTACCAGCCTTTCCCCGTAATATTCATGCCGGCCATTGTTCTCATATGGCTGCCCTCGTCAAGCTTGATGACTCTGCCAGGACTCCAGATGAATCGTAATGACCTGCGTCGTGTCGACCTGAACCTGTTGATCGTATTCGAAACCCTGATGCACGAACGCAGCGTGACCCGCGCGGCGGAAAAGCTGTTTCTCGGCCAGCCGGCGATCAGTGCGGCGCTCTCGCGCCTGCGTGGTCTGTTCGATGATCCGCTGTTTGTGCGCACCGGGCGCAGCATGGAACCCTCCGCCCGGGCGGTGGAAATCTTCGCCCTGCTCTCCCCGGCGCTGGATTCGATTTCGACGGCGGTCAGCCGTGCGGCTGAATTCGACCCTGCCACCAGTACATCGGTGTTTCGCATCGGTCTGTCGGACGATGTCGAATTCGCGCTGCTGCCCATGCTGCTCAAACGTCTGCGCGCCGAGGCCCCGGGCATCGTGCTGGTGGTGCGCCGCGTCAACTACATTCTGATGCCCGGTCTGCTCGCCTCCGGCGAAATCTCCATCGGCGTCAGCTACACCACCGACCTGCCGGCCAACGCCAAGCGCAAGGTCTTGCGCCGCAGCCAGCCCAAACTGCTGCGCGCCGACACCGTACCCGGCCCGCTGAGCCTGGACGACTACTGCGCCCGCCCCCATGCGCTGGTGTCGTTCGCCGGCGACCTCAGTGGCTTCATCGATGAAGAACTGGAAAAACTCGGACGCAAGCGCCACGTCGTACTGGCCGTGCCGCAGTTCAACGGCTTGAGCACATTACTGGCCGGCACCGACATCGTCGCCACCGTTCCGGATTACACGGCGGAGGCGCTGACGTCTGCGGGCGGGGTCCGGGCGGAAGATCCACCGCTGCCGACGCGCACGTTCGAACTGCACATGGCCTGGCGCGGGTCGCAGGATAACGATCCGGGGGAGCGGTGGTTAAGGTCGCGGATTCAGATGTTTTTTGGGGATCCGGACAGCCTTTGAGCGAGTCGCTGAATATCCATAGACTGGCAAAGACAGCGAGGCACGCGCATCGCGACGCAATTCCGTGCAGCTGAGCCGGCCATCCCCAAAAGGCGGGGGCACCGGGCCCGCGCCCTATCTGCAGGAAGCGCAATCAGAACATGTACTGCACTCCGACGGTCGATGTCACCGGCGTATCCTGGCGCAGGATCGGGCTATGGCGGACCTGATCGGTGTAGTGCATTACATTCACGCTGGCGAGTGTCGACCAGTGCGAGTCGAACCGGTGCATCCATGACAGTTCGCCCGAGTAGGCATAAATGCCTTGGTCGGCCTTGAATCGATCAAAACCACTGTTATCACTTTGCAGGCCGGTGACGCCGAAGTAGGTCTGGTTGTAGCGGGCTTGCCCGGCGTGTGCATTGAGGCCGAAGGTAAACGTGTCTGCGTCGCTGTGGTAGAGCGTGCTCAACAGGCCGAGCTGATAGCGGTTGCCGCGCTTGTAGCCACCGGTACGCAGTTCGGCGTCGGCGGTGATCGCCAGCCAGGGCAGGATCTGCTGGGCCAGGTTGATGTCGACCACGGTCGCACTGCCCACCTCCCCCATACCTTTCAAACGGTCCGAGCCATCGCGATACTTGCTGTCACCGTCGGCGCGGCCAAAGTCGTAACCAAGCGACAGGCTGGCACTGAAACCACTGTCGAACTGGTGCTGGACCCCCACGCCCTTGAGGCTGTCAGCGAAGAAAATGCCACGCTGGACGGTCACCGATGGCAGCACGTGCCCGATGCTACCATTCGCGCCCATGTAGCGCGGCGCGGTGTGCAGGGCCAGGCCAGCGGTGACCTGGGTCTCGTCGCCCCAGAGGGTGTCCGCCGCAGTCTTTTCCTGCGCGCCGGCCTGGCTGCAGACCACTGCCGCGTTGAGGGCAAGCGATGTGCCCACTATCTTCTTGATGGACGTTGATTCGAACATGATGTTGACTCGCTGAATAAAGTTTTCGACACCGTGGAAACGCACCGGGGTTACGCGGCGCATTTCAACGGGCCGCACTCTAGCGAGGGTCTGTCAACGTTCCTTTCAGCGATTATCAAGGTTTCGTCAAGATGGCTGATTTTCTGGCCGATTCTGGCAATGGCGGACAGTGGGGAGTGAATCGGCCAGTTCTGCCGGGAAAACATCAGGCACACCGGTTCTGCTTGAACTAAAAGGCGTGACGGTAGAACAACGAGTACGACTCGATGCCGTCGTTCGGCTCCTTGATGCCGGCATTCGAGTAATGGATCACCCGCAGGCCGACACGGTCCTGGTTGGCGAATCTCAGACCCACGCCCAGGCGATCCTCGAAGTTAAAGGATGAGCCCAGGTTTTTGGCGCCCACCCGCGTGCCGGAAAACAGCGCAACGCCGACACCTGCTTCGATAAAGGGCACCACCGGACCTGCGGTAGTGAACTCGTAGACGAATACCGGGGCAAAGGACAGCGAGGTACGCGATGAGGCCTGTTTACCCGCGCCCCAGTGGGTCAGGCCGGTATCCCAGTACCCCGTCAGGTGGCCGCTTTCACTTTGCAGCCAGTGTTTGTGCCAGTCGAAGCCCAGGCCGATGCGGCCGGTGAATTCGCTTTGTCCGGTGGTGCCGAGGGCGCCGCTGATATCGGCAGCATGGGCATTACCCAAGGAACAGAAGACCAGGGCGGCGAGCATGTATTTTTTCATGTGATTGACTGCACGGTGAGTGATAACGAGGGCCGACGTCACGCATCGGCCCGATCGCCGGGCAGGTTAAGACGGCCCACTCAAGATTCCGTGCAGTGCATGTCAAGATTTGTTGAAGAATTGCGCCCAGCAAGTCCTAGAGGTTAACGGGCGTCACCAGGGGCAATGTCACCAGCAAGGCCATCCCGCCACCGTCCCGGCGCTGCGCCGAAATGCAGCCACCGTGGGCATCGCAGATCGCCTGGGCGATCGACAGGCCCAGTCCGCCACCTCCACTGACCCGCGCCCGCGACTGCTCCGCACGCCAGAAGCGTACGAACATGTTGCCCAGGTCCTTCTGATCCACCGCGTGGCCACGATCAAGAAACTCGATTTGTACACACCCTTTTGCCTCACGCAGGGCGACTCGGAGTTCGCGCCCTTCCGGGGCGTACTTGAGGGCATTCTCGATCAGGATGTTGAGCAGTTGGCCGACCCGCGCCCGATCGGCTTCCATCAACAGCGGATCGGCAAGCACCGTATGCAACTGCATACCGGCAGCCTCGAACTGTGGCGCGAACCACGCCAGGCGCTCCTCGACCAGTCTGGCCGGCGAAAACAGGCTGATGTGCAATTGCAGTTGCCCGGCATGGGCCAGTGACAGCAGGTGCAGGTCACCCACCAGGGTGTTGAGGTTGTACAGCTGGCTCTGCACCAGGCGCAGCTGCTCGGGCGTCATCGGAAACACCTCGTCGAGCATGCCCTGTACCCGCCCCAGGGCTGCATTGAGCGGAGTGCGCAGTTCGTGGGCCAGGTTGGAGCTCGACTCGGCCACCTCGCTTTCGTACAGCGCCAGACGTTCGACCAGTTTGTTGAAGTCGGTGCACAGGCGCTGCATTTCCTTGGGCTGGCGCGGGTGCTGACGGACCCGCACGCCGAGGTCGCCCTCGGCCACCCGCCTCGCCCCTTCGGCGATCTGACGAAACTGCCGGGACAGCGGCCTTGAGAGGTAGAGACCGACGATCAGCGTGAACGGAATGACCACGATGACGAAACCGTACAGCACCAGCCAGTCGATGCTGTTGCCGGGACCGGGAAGAAAGTCGTGAATGTCGTAGTAGGTCTGCATCAACTGCCACAGCCTGGACTCGTTGCGCGGAACATCGACCAGGCCGGCCAGCATTTCGGCGCGATCCGCAGGCCGCATCGACTGCAGTACCAGGTAGTCCCTGATCCAGAAATACAGGTACATGCACACGGTGATCGTGATCACCGCGCCAACGGCGAGCAGGGTCATTCTCAGGCCGACCCACAGCCACAGCGGACGTTTGCGCATGACGATCAGCGGAACCGGTAGCCTACGGAGCGCACGGTCACCAGCACACCGGTGATGCCCAGGGCCTCGAGCTTGCGTCGCAGATTGTGTACGTGAGTATCGATGATGCGCAGCAGCGCATCGCTTTCGGGCATGCACAGCTCAAGCAGTTCCACGCGGCTGAAGGCCTTTGTGGGAGCACGCAGCAATGCGGCGAGCAGGAGCAGTTCCGAACGGGTCAGGTCGAGCACATGCTCCTCGCCCCCCACCTGCACCCCGGCCACAAAGCGCTCGGCATCGACCCAGACGCCCTGACACTCAAGGCGCTGGCGACTGTCGGCAGGCGCCCCGTAGCGGCGCAACACCGCGTGCACCCGGGCCACCACTTCCTTGGGGTTGCAGGGTTTGACCACGTAATCGTCGGCGCCGTAGCGCAGGGCGCCGATCTTGTCCGGCTCGTCACCGATGGCGGTGACCATGATCACCGGCGTATCGGCATCGCGACGGATCTCGCTCAGCAGCTCCGGACCGGAGAGTTTCGGCAGCATCATGTCCAGCAACACGATCGCCGGCGTCCGTTGGCGGAACAGGGCGAGTCCGCGGGCGCCATCCTCGGCGATGTCCACCTCAAAGCCATCGCGCTTGAGGTAGGCCTCCAGAATGCTTGCGCCATCGGCATCATCCTCGACGATCAATACGCGTTTGGGGGTCATGGGTTACCTCGAAGATCTTGCTGCCGGATCGGAAGGCGGCGCAGCTTAGCACGGGATTCAGACGTGCGATGTGCCGGGTTTGAATGCAGGTTGCAGGCGACTCAAGAGCTCAACAGGAAGCCCCGGATCGAGCCACCCGATAGACCGACAGGCAGTAAATCAGCAACGCCGACGCCGCCAATATCCCGCCCACCACGCCGACATAAGCAAAACCAAACTGGCTCCCCACCCAGCTCCCCATCAGCGCCCCGCCGCCAATGCCGATGTTGTAGATCCCCGAAAACAGCGCCATCGCCACATCGGTGGCGTCAGGCGCCAGCACCAGCACCCGGGATTGCAACGCAAGGCCGAACGCCATGATCGCCATCCCCCAGAACACGCTCAGCGCACACAGGTACGAGACGCTGCCGTTCAGAGGCAGCAGCAACGCCAGGCACAGTGCGAGCAGCGATACGGCAACGATCAGAAAACGCGACGGGCTGTAGCGATGCAGCCAGCTGAACAGCACAGATCCGAAAATACCCGCACCACCGAAGATCAGCAGGATGAGCGTCACCGTCTCGCCGCTCATGCCTGCCACGACCTGAATGAACGGCTCGACATAGCTGTAAGCCGTGAAATGCGCGGTCACGACCATGGCGGTCAGGATGTAGATCGCCACCAGCGCCGGCCGCTTCAACAACATGGGCAGACTTCTGAGTGAGCCGGAATTCTGGCTGGGCAACAGCGGCAAGACTCTGGCCAGCCAGAGCACCAGCGTGGCGGCCAGCGCGGCGATTGCGATAAACGTCGTCCGCCAGCCCATGGCTTCGCCCAATAACCGACCGAGGGGAATACCGAGCACCATTGCCAGGGAAGTCCCGGTTGCCAACAGACCGAGAGCCTGCACCTGCTTGCCCGGTGGCGCCAGGCGTACTGCCAGCGAGGCGGTGATGGACCAGAACAATGCGTGCGACAACGCCACACCCATCCGGCTCAGCAGCAGGACCGCGAAGCTTGTCGCCAGACTCGACAGGACGTGGCTGACAATGAACATGCCGAACAGGACGAGCAACAACTTGCGCCGCTCGACGTTGCGCGTCAGCAGCATGATGGGCAGCGACGTCAGCGACACCACCCAGGCATAGATGGTCAGCATCAGCCCGACCTGCGCCGACGTCATGTCGAAACTGCCGCCGATCGAACTCAACAGACCGACAGGCACGAACTCGGTGGTGTTGAAGACGAATGCAGCCAGTGCCAGCGCGATGACCGAGTACCAGTTGCCGCTGGTTGTAGCCGTAGAGTCGTTCATTTACAGGTCGTTCCAACTGTCGGTTTTGCGCACACCTTGTGCCGGAAAACTTCAGACGACAGGTGGTTCGATGGCGACTCTACTATAAAGAAGCACGATCGGCTTCCTCGCTGCATGGCTCCACGCTTTGAAGCCCTCTTCAGCCGGTTCATGACTGTTGCATTCACGGCAACACAGATTTGTCATGGAATACATTGATAGCCCCCTAACGAAAGACGCATGCTAGAGGGCTTCGCTCGGTCTTATATCATTCCGAATGATAGTTACCTTCGTGTCATTCGATTCGTTTGCTATCTACCCGCCGAGCATCATCCGCCCATCTTCAATACATTGGCGGATGCATCCATGGAACAATCACTCAAACATTTGCGCTTCCCGTTGGCTTTGTTGGCCGTGATGGTGATGAGCGCCTGCGGCAAAGCCCCGGAGACCGCCGCCACCATGCCCGCTGCCAAAGTCAGCGTGGCCAAGGTGCTTGAACAGCCGGTCAACGAGTGGGACGAATTCACCGGGCGCCTCGAGGCGCCGGAAACCGTTGAAATCCGTCCACGGGTCTCCGGCCAGATCGACGAAGTCGCCTTCACCGAAGGTGCATTGGTCAAAAAGGGCGACCTGCTGTTCCAGATCGACCCGCGTCCGTTCCAGGCCGAGGTTCGCCGCCTTGAAGCCCTGGTTGCTCAGGCCCGTGCCAATGCCACCCGTAGCGAAAACGAAGCCGGCCGTGGCGAACGTCTGCGCGCCAGCAACGCAATTTCCGCCGAACTGGCCGACTCGCGCACCAGCGCTGCACAAGAAGCCCGCTCCGCCGTGGGTGCACTGCAGGCCCAACTGGACCTGGCCAAACTGAACCTGAGCTTCACCCGCGTGACCGCACCGATCAGCGGTCGCGTCAGCCGTGCGGAGATCACCGCCGGCAACCTGGTGACTGCCGACACCACTCCACTGACCAGCGTGGTTTCCACCGACAAGGTCTACGCCTACTTCGACGCCGATGAACGCGTGTTCCTCAAATACACCCAACTCGCCCGTCAGGGTCAGCGCGGTGCGACCACGCCGGTGTACATGGGCCTGTCCAACGAAGACGGCAACCCGCACCTGGGCCAGATGAACTTCGTCGACAACCAGGTCAACCCCAAGACCGGCACCATCCGTGGTCGCGCCGTGTTCGACAACAGCGATGGCACCTACACCCCGGGTCTCTATGCGCGTCTGAAACTGGTCGGCAGCGGCACCTACAACGCCATGCTGATCAATGACGAAGCGGTCGGCACCGACCTCGGCAAGAAATTCGTACTGGTGATGGATGGCGACAACAAGACCGCCTACCGCCCGGTGGAACTCGGGCCGAAGATCGAAGGCTTGCGCATCGTGCGCAGCGGCCTGAACAAGGACGACACGATCATCGTCAAGGGGCTGCAACGGGTTCGCCCAGGCTCTCCGGTATCGCCTGAAGTGATTCCGATGGCCAGCGAACAGACCCTCGCTGCACTGGCTCAACAACGACAAGCGCTGGAAGCCAGCAACCTGCCCAAAGTCGCACCTGCCAAAGGCGCACAGGGTTCGGTTGTGAAACTGGCTGCTACGGCCCCACGCGGTTAAGGGACGACAACTCCGATGAATTTTTCCCGATTCTTCATTTCACGGCCGATCTTCGCAGCGGTGCTTTCGCTGCTGATTCTGATCGCCGGCGCCATCTCGCTGTTCCAGCTGCCGATCAGCGAATACCCGGAAGTCGTGCCGCCAACCGTGGTGGTGCGTGCCAACTTCCCGGGCGCCAACCCCAAAGTCATCGGTGAAACCGTGGCCGCTCCACTGGAACAGGCCATCACCGGCGTCGAGAACATGCTGTACATGTCCTCGCAGTCGACCGCCGACGGCAAGATCACCCTGACCATCACCTTCGCCCTGGGTACCGACCTGGACAACGCGCAGGTGCAGGTTCAGAACCGTGTGACCCGTACCGAACCGAAACTTCCCGAGGAAGTGACGCGTATTGGTATCACCGTCGACAAGGCTTCGCCCGACCTGACCATGGTTGTGCACTTGACCTCGCCGGACAAGCGCTACGACATGCTGTATCTGTCCAACTACGCGATCCTCAACATCAAGGACGAGCTGGCTCGCCTGGGCGGTGTCGGTGACGTGCAGCTGTTCGGCATGGGCGACTACTCGCTGCGTGTCTGGCTCGACCCGAACAAGACCGCTTCGCGCAACCTGACCGCCACGGATGTGGTGACGGCCATTCGCGAACAGAACCGTCAGGTGGCGGCCGGTCAGCTCGGCGCACCTCCCGCGCCGAATGCCCAGAGCTTTCAACTGTCGATCAACACCCAGGGCCGCCTGGTGTCCGAGGAAGAGTTCGAGAACATCATCATTCGCGCAGGCGATAACGGTGAGATCACTCGTCTGAAGGACATTGCCCGAGTCGAGCTGGGTTCCAGCCAATACGCCCTGCGTTCGCTGCTGAACAATCAGCCGGCCGTGGCGATCCCGATCTTCCAGCGCCCGGGTTCCAATGCCATCGAAATTTCCAACGAAGTTCGCGGCAAGATGGAAGAGCTGAAAAAGAACTTCCCGCAGGGCATGGACTACAGCATCGTCTATGACCCCACGATCTTCGTGCGCGGCTCCATCGAAGCGGTGGTTCACACCCTGTTCGAAGCACTGATCCTCGTGGTTCTGGTAGTGATCCTGTTCCTGCAGACCTGGCGTGCGTCGATCATTCCGCTGGTGGCGGTGCCGGTATCGCTGATCGGTACGTTTGCGGTGATGCACCTGTTCGGCTTCTCGCTCAATGCCCTGTCCTTGTTCGGTCTGGTACTGGCGATCGGTATCGTGGTGGACGACGCTATCGTGGTGGTGGAAAACGTCGAGCGAAACATCGAACTGGGGCTCAAGCCGTTCGAAGCAACCCAACGGGCCATGGGTGAGGTGACCGGCCCGATCATCGCCACGGCACTGGTGCTGTGCGCCGTGTTCGTGCCTGCGGCATTCATTTCCGGCCTGACCGGCCAGTTCTACAAGCAGTTCGCCCTGACCATCGCGATTTCGACGGTGATCTCGGCCTTCAACTCGCTGACCCTGTCGCCGGCTCTGGCCGCGGTACTGCTCAAGGGCCACGACGCGCCGAAGGACCGGTTCTCCCGGGTGCTGGACAAGTTGCTGGGGGGCTGGCTGTTCCGTCCCTTCAACCGCTTCTTCGAAAAGGCCAGCCATGGTTACGTCGGTACCGTGCGCCGGGTCATCCGCAGCAGCGGCATCGCCCTGTTGCTGTACGCAGGTCTGATGGTGCTGACCTTCTTCGGTTTCTCCAGCACGCCAACCGGTTTCGTACCCGGTCAGGACAAACAATACCTGGTGGCCTTCGCGCAACTGCCGGACGCCGCGAGCCTGGACCGCACCGAAGATGTGATCAAGCGCATGTCCGACCTGGCGCTGAAACAGCCAGGCGTGGAAAGTGCCGTGGCTTTCCCCGGCCTGTCGATCAACGGTTTCACCAACAGTCCGAACGCCGGCATCGTGTTCGTGACGTTGAAACCGTTCGATGAGCGTAAAGACCCGAGCATGTCCGCCGGTGCGATTGCCGGTGCCTTGAACGGCCAGTACGCCGGGATCCAGGAAGCCTACATGGCGATCTTCCCGCCGCCGCCGGTACAAGGTCTGGGCACCATCGGTGGTTTCCGCCTGCAAATCGAAGACCGGGGCAACCTGGGTTACGAGGAGCTGTACAAGGAAACCATGAACATCATCACCAAGAGCCACAATGTTCCGGAACTGGCCAACCTGTTCACCAGCTACACCGTGAACGTGCCGCAGATCGATGCCGCCATCGACCGGGAAAAGGCCAAGACCCACGGCGTGGCCGTCAGCGACATCTTCGACACCCTGCAGATTTACCTGGGTTCGCTGTATGCCAACGACTTCAACCGCTTCGGACGCACCTATCAGGTCAACGTTCAGGCCGAACAGCAGTTCCGGCTCGAATCCGACCAGATCGGTCAATTGAAAGTGCGCAACAACAAGGGCGAAATGATCCCGCTGGCGACCTTCATCAAGGTCAGTGACACCTCGGGCCCGGATCGCGTGATGCATTACAACGGTTTCATCACCGCGGAAATCAACGGTGCGGCGGCCCCGGGCTACAGCTCCGGTCAGGCTCAGGCGGCCATCGAGAAACTGCTCAAGGATGAACTTCCGAACGGCATGACCTACGAGTGGACCGACCTGACCTACCAGCAGATCCTGGCCGGCAACACTGCACTGTTCGTGTTCCCGCTCTGCGTATTGCTGGCGTTCCTGGTACTCGCCGCGCAGTACGAAAGCTGGAGCCTGCCGCTTGCGGTGATCCTGATCGTACCGATGACGCTGCTGTCGGCCATCACCGGTGTGATTGCATCGGGCGGTGACAACAACATCTTCACCCAGATCGGCCTGATCGTACTGGTGGGTCTGGCGTGCAAGAACGCGATCCTGATCGTCGAGTTCGCCAAGGATAAACAACAGGAAGGCCTCAGCCCGCTGGCTGCGGTACTGGAAGCCTGCCGCCTGCGTCTGCGGCCGATCCTGATGACCTCGGTGGCTTTCATCATGGGTGTCGTGCCGCTGGTGCTCTCCAGTGGTGCCGGTGCCGAGATGCGTCATGCCATGGGCGTGGCGGTGTTCTCCGGAATGCTCGGGGTGACCTTCTTCGGTCTGTTGCTGACGCCGGTGTTCTACGTCCTGATCCGCAACTTCGTGGAGCGCAGCGAAGCTCGCAAAGCGGCCAAGGCGAACAATCTTCAAAAGCCACTGGAGGCGCACCCATGAGTCTGAAAGTCTTCCTGCCGAGTCTGCTGGTGCTGGCCCTGAGTGCCTGCGCCGTCGGCCCCGACTACAAGACCCCGGCCACGGAGGCAGCCCACATCACGGCCGCCTCCGACGGTGCCGCCGGCCAGAAGAACTTTGACCGTTCGAAGTTCGAAGGCATCTGGTGGCAACAGTTCGACGATCCGACCCTCAACCAGTTGGTGACCCAGTCGCTGCAGGGCAACCGTCAGTTGCGCGTGGCCTTCGCTCGCTGGAAAGCAGCCCGGGCCATCCGCGACGATGTCAGCAACGATGCAATGCCGACCATCACCAGCCGCGCCAGCAGCAATCTGGGCAAGGGGCAGATTCCCGGCCAGACCACCCAACGGGTCAACAGCGAACGCTATGACCTGGGTCTGGACATGGCCTGGGAGGTCGACCTGTTTGGTCGCATCCAGCGCAACCTGGAAGCCAGCGAAGCCGATCAGCAGGCTGCCGAAGCCGATCTGTACCAGCTGCAAGTCACCATGATTGCCGAACTGGTGGACGCCTACGGTCAATTGCGTGGCGCCCAGCTGCGGGAAAAGATCGCCGTGGCCAACCTGGAAAACCAGCAGGAGTCACGCAAGATCACCATCAGCCTGCGTGACGCCGGCGTTGGCGATCAGCTCGATGTCGAACGCGCCGATGCCCGTCTGGCATCGGTCGAAGCCAGCGTGCCGCAATTGCAGGCCGAACAGGTACGGCAGAAGAACCGCATCGCGACCTTGCTGGGCGAGCGTCCGGACAAGCTGACCGTCGACCTGAGCCCGAAGGACTTGCCCGCCATTGCCAAGGCATTGCCGATCGGTGATCCGGGTGAACTGCTGCAACGTCGTCCGGACATCCTCAGCGCCGAACGCAAACTGGCATCCGCCACGGCGCGTATCGGTGTGGCCAAGGCCGACCTGTTCCCACGGGTCAGCCTCAGCGGCTTCCTCGGCTGGACCGCCGGGCGCGGTTCGCAGATCGGCTCCTCGGCGGCCAACGCCTGGGCACTGGGCCCGAGCATCACCTGGGCAGCGTTCGACCTTGGCAGCGTGCGGGCCCGTCTGCGGGGTGCCGACGCCGACGCCGAGGGCGCGCTGGCGACCTACGAGCAACAAGTGCTGTTGGCGCTGGAAGAATCCGAGAACGCTTTCAGCGACTACGGCAAACGCCAGCAACGTTTGATCTCGCTCATTCGTCAGAGTGAATCGAGCCGCAAGGCCGCCGATCTGGCTGAGATCCGCTATCGCGAAGGCACCACCGATTTCCTGGTGTTGCTCGACGCCCAGCGTGAACGTTTGAATGCCGAAGACAGCCAGGCCCAGGCCGAAGTCGATCTGTATCGCGGCATCGTGGCGATCTACAAGGCCCTCGGTGGCGGCTGGCAACCGGAAACGGTCGCCAGCAAGTAACAGGTTTTCAAAGAGCTCCTTTGGTTGGCCGCAACCAACCAATTTTTTGCCCCGCGTATCATTCGGTCGCGGGGCTTTTTTGTGCCTGTCTGTCGTGGTTTTCCAGAACGGTCACGGTGGCAGTCGTGCCCGCCCGTAGACGGTCCTTGCCCGCATAGTCAGGGTCGATGCCGATCCGCACCGGCACCCGTTGCGCCAGTTTCACCCAGGTGTAGCTGGGGTTGATGTTGGCCAGCAGCCGGCTGCCCGGCGCGTTTTCCCGATCGGCGATGGCGAACGCGATACTTTGCACGGTGCCGCCGAACCGCTCTCCGCTCATCAGCTCGATCCGTACGCGGTCGCCCTCTTCGATCCTCGGCAGCTTGGTCTCCTCGAAATAGCCACTGACGTAAAACGAGTCACTGTCCACCAGTGCCAGCAATGCACTGCCGGCCACCGCGTAGTCGCCCTGCCGGGTCAACAGGTTGGTGACGTAGCCGCTGACCGGCGATTCGACCCGGGTACGCTGCAAGTCCAGCTCTGCCTGGGTCAGTGCTGCAACAGCCAGTTGCACGTTGGCTTCGGCCAGCCCCAGATTGGCCTGATTGCGCAGCAGGTCAGCCTGGGCCACGGCCACATCGGTGCTGGACTTTTCCCACTCCTCCCCTGAAATCGCAAACCCCTGCTTGAGCGTGCGCCTGCGCCGTTCCTCGCTCTCGCGCTGTTTGAGCAAGGCTTCGCTGGCCACGATGGACGCCCGGGACTGCCCCAGTGTGGCCCTGGCCACCTCGACCGAGCGTTTGGCATGCTCGACGGCCAGGCTGTAGCGGGCCGGGTCGATTTCCAGCAGCAGTTGCCCTTTTTCAACGTGCTGGTTGTCCTGTACGGCCAGACTGACAATGCGCCCGGAGACGTCCGCCGAGAGTGTCACCACGTCCGCCCTCACCCGCGCGTCCCGGGTCCAGGGTGCCCGGGTGTAATGCTCCCAGGCGAACCAGCCGAGCACGATGGCCAACAGCACCACCGCCAGTGTCGTCAATCGGGTGAGCAATGTCTTCAAGGCCTCAGGCTCCCATCAGCAAAATCAATGTGGCACACACACAGGCGTACAGAGCGCCTTCGAACAGCGCTTCATGCCAGACCAGACGCAACACGCCAAGACGACGCAATACCCAGTCCAGCAACAGAAAGATCGGGACGGCCAGAATCAACGCCTGGGCAATGGGCGGCAGGTAGACGCCGCCAATCTCGAAATCAATGGGCAAGGCCGGGTACTCCTTCAGGGACGTGGTGCTGCATGTACTCGCCATGACGCTCAAGAAACGACACGACGATCAGTAACGCCACACGCATACGAAAAACGGACCACAGGTGTTCATGGGTCGCGACATGCAGATCATCCAGCTCGTCGCCCAGTCCATGCAGTGTCGTCAGCAGGGGTTTCAAGTCGGCGTCCGGCCGACCGGCGACGAAGCGCCCGGTCTGGCGCAGGGCTGCCATCAATTGCCGGCTGAAGGCATCCGACAATAAGGTATTGGTCTGCATTTGCTGCCTGAGCTGGAAAGTGGCGACACCGAGTGCCACGCAAGCGAGGCTGATCTCATAACGTCGTTGCATGTCCGGATCGTTCGCTGCCGGTAACAGCCCCAGCATCGTTGTCAGGCGATCGACCATGCGGCTTTCAAAAGCGAATTGCTGTTCGTCCGTGGCAGGCAGCCTGGTCAATTGATACACCTGCTCTCGCGCTTCGTTGTAGAGCCGGCTTATCCGCAACACCGGACGAAACGGAAAGATCCACGCATATACAATCAGGGCCAGCATCGCCGCGCTGACGTAGGCGCCGGCGAACTCGAACCATTGAATGGCCGTGTTCTGGCCTGTGCCGACATTCTGGGGGCCCAGCATCAGGAAACTCGACAGTCCCAACCCCATTCCGATACCGGCAGTAGCCGGACTGGCCAGCCCGACCGCAATCACATACAGCAGCGGCGCAAGCAGCAAGGCCAGCCATTCGAAGTCGCTGACCGCCGGCACCAGCATGAACTGATACAACGCCGAAACCACCAGTGCCAGGCCCAGCCCCCGGGCGTAACTCTGTGCCGCGATCAAGGGGCGCGGAAACGTCGCCATCAGCGAACACAGGATCCCGACCAGAATCATTCCGCCACGGGCACCATCCCAGGCGGTTTCGATCCAGATCAGCCCGGCGATCAACAAGGCGCTGAAGGCGCGAATCGCGTTCATGGTCGCCAGGGTGAAATCCAGGTGCAAAGGACTGGACTGGCCACGGAACATGCAACTGGCCTCCCGCCCCTCCTGTATCGCCTCGCTCAGCTCGAGAATCTGCTCGATCTGTTGCAGCAGCCGCGCCTGCTCCCAACGCAGCGCCCATGCGAGGGAGCGCAGCGTCGCACTCATGTCTTCCGTCAGTTGTTCGGCCCTGTAGGCCAGTTGCTCGAACTGCTGTTGCAGAATGACCAGCCGATGCCGCGTCTCTTGCGGCAATGAACGTCCGTGGCGAGCCAGTTCATCGAGAAATGCCAACTCATCGGCGCGCAAGCGCTGAACCTCAAGTGGCAGGTCACCTTCCCAGCGCTCGGTCAACAATTGACGTTGATGACGCAGGGCGGTCAGGCGCGAGGTAAGCAACATCAGTTGATTGCCCAGCAGCAATACCAGATTGTTGGCGCTGCGCAGGCGCGGAGCATCGAAATACAAATGTCGCCGCAGCCCTTCCAGGGCGCTGATTTCGCCGAGCAGCAGCATTTGCCGGCGCTGGAACTCCGCCTCGCTTTCCTCTGTACGGATTACCGCAGCGGCATGGGTGGCGACCAGTTTGATCACCTGATCGACTTTCGCGAAATAGTTGCGGGAAACCGCCTCCGGCCGGGCCGTGAGCAAGCTGACGATACACACGCACGCCACCGCCAGCAGCGTTTCCGTTACCCGCGTGACCGCCAGCAGAAAGGTGCCGTCCTGATCCGGAATCGCCAGCAGCGCCACCACCACGGCGGTATAACCGCTCAGCACGAAGGCCTGAGAACTGGTGTAGCGCAACAGGGTGCCACCGGCGGTGCAAAGAGCCAGCCACAGCGCCAGGGTCGCAATGAAGGGCAATGGCGCCTGGGGAAAGATCGCCATGATCAATACGGCGACCGCCGCGCCGAGGGTGGTGCCGATGACCTGGCCGAAACTGCGTGCCAGTGCCATCCCGGCCAGTGGCTGGCTGATGATGACCACCGCCATGATTGACCACTTGGGCTGATCCAGATCGAACAGAAACGCCAGGTACAACGTCAGCAGTCCGGCCGCGATTGTGCGCAGGGCGAATAGCAATACCGCCTGACCTGGATGGATCACTGCCTTGAAGTAACTGAACAGGGCTTGCATGGACACGCTCATAGAAGGAGGTTCACCAAGCGTAGTCACTGCTTCGAGCGCTGGAAGGTTTCGGCTGGCGACAAATCCTGTAGGCCCGTTCACCAAACGCGGTGGGGCGTGTCGGGCACAGTGTTTGACTCACGGCGTCGCCTGACCGAAGCTTGCTCCCTCTGCGTCAATGGAATGCTTCGGATACCTGCATGCCTCAGTCCCGCCGCTACTTGCTCATCAGTCTTGGCCTCGTGGTCATCCTCGTGATTGCCTGGCTGTCCCTGCGCAGCACCGCTCCGGTGGTGCCGGAAGCGATCAGGCATGGTTACAGCGAAGCGCTGTCTGCTGCCCGCTCCGGGCATCCGGGAGCCGCCAGGATGTTGTATCAGCAACTGGGACGCCCCGACCTGACCGTCAAACGGCGTGTCTGGCTGCATGCCGAACTGCCCAATTACCCGAGTCCTCAGGCCCTGAAGCTGGCCGATGCCGATCTGCAGAACCCGTCACCCGAAGTGCGAATGGCGGCGATCAGGAGCGTGACCGGTCTGGTGCCAGGCGGCCAACGCAGCCTTCTGCTGGGCCCGTTGCTGGACGATGAGGATCAGGCCGTGCGATTTGCGGCGATCAATGCGCTGCTTGGCCTGTCGCCGGATCAACTGGGGCTGTATTTCGCGCCGTTGCAACAAGGTATCGACGGTTGGGAGCTGGCCCTGCAAAGTCAGCCGGAAAGCGCCGACAACTTCGTCCAGCTGGCGCGCCTGCATCTGCACAACGCCGAGCTCAAACAGGCACAGGAGGATCTCGATCAGACCTTGCGCCTGGACCCCGGTAACCTGCCGGCGCTGGTGATGCAAATCGAGGTACTCGACCGTCAGGGCCAGAGCGATGCCGCCCGCCAACTGCTGGCCAGGCAATTGAAGGCCCAGCCCGATTCCGCCTATCTGCAACATGCTCTGGGCCTATGGCTGCTGCATCACGACCAACGCGAGTTCGCCCTGCTCGGCCTGTCCAAGGCCGTGGAGCTGGAGCCCGACAACAAGGATTATCGCTACGACCTCGCCACCACACTGCACAACGCCGAGGAACTGGAAGCTGCGCAGAAACAATTGCAGGAGATCGTCCAGCGCCACCCGGCCGACCGCAAGGCCCGGGTCCTGCTGATCAATTACTGGAAGGAAAGCGGTCAGTTGCAGAATGTGCAGATACTGCTGGCCCAACTCGAACAGATGAACCCGGACGACCCGGCCCTGCAGCAGGGTCTGTAAGCGATAATTGACAGCCTCCGGACATCTCTGGCAATAAAATCGGAACCGTCACCCCGTCAAAAGGTCAAGTTAATCAGGCAGCCCTGAACGGCGTGCACCGCCGCTGCCTCGTTTCCCTGTTTATGAGAGGACATTTCTTGTCTACATCGAACGAGTTGATCAGTGAGAAAGCCGCCACCGGCATCGAAGGACTGGACGATATCCTGGCCGGTGGCTTGTCTCGTGGTCATGTTTTTCTGTTGGAGGGCGAACCCGGGACCGGCAAGACGACGATTGCGTTGCACTTTCTGCTGGCCGGTGCCCGTGCCGGTGAACGCTCGTTGTACATCACGCTTTCGGAAACCGAGCGAGAGTTGCGCCAAGGCGCGGCCTCCCACCGCTGGGCGCTGGACGAAAATATCGAGATTTTCGAGCTGACGCCGTCGGAAAGCCTGCTCAACGCCGAGCATCAACAGAGCCTGCTCTATTCTTCGGACCTGGAGCTGGGCGAAGCCACCCGGCAGATTTTCGAAGTGGTCGAACGTTTCAAGCCGGCTCGCGTGGTGCTCGACAGCCTTTCGGAAATCCGTCTGCTGGCGCAGAGCTCGCTTCGCTACCGCCGACAGATTCTGGCGATCAAACACTATTTCGTCCGCTACGACGCCACCGTTCTGCTGCTGGACGACCTGACCGCCGAGTCCCTCGACAAAACCGTTCACAGCGTCGCCCACGGCGTGATTCGCCTGGAAGAGCTGACCCCCACCTATGGGGCGGAGCGTCGGCGCGCACGCGTGGTGAAATACCGTGGCCAGAAATATCGTGGCGGCTTTCATGACTTCACCATTCTGAGCGATGGCGTACACGTCTTTCCGCGTCTGGTGGCGGCGGAACACAAAACCGACTACTCGCGAAGATCGATGAGCAGCGGCATCAGCGAGATGGACGATCTGCTGGGCGGCGGTGTCGAAGCAGGCTCCAGCACCTTGATCCTCGGCCCGGCAGGTACCGGCAAGTCACTGGTGGCCATGGTCTATGCCACGGCGGCGGTGGCCCGTGGAGAGAAAGCGGCGCTGTTCATTTTCGATGAAGAACTGGGTCTGCTGTTCAAACGCATGAAGGGCCTGGGCATCGATCTCAATGCCCTGCAGGCCACCGGCAATCTGCTGATTGAACAGGTGGACGCCGCGGAACTGTCCCCCGGCGAGTTCTCCCATCGCGTGCGACGTTGCGTCGACGAAGGCGAGATCAAGACCGTCATTATCGACAGCCTCAATGGTTATCAGGCTGCCATGCCGGAAGAGAACGCGCTCGTTCTGCATATGCACGAACTGTTGCTGTATCTGAACCGTCAGGGCGCCGCCACGTTCATCACGGTGGCCCAGCACGGCGTGGTCGGAGACATGCAGGCACCCGTCGACATCACCTATCTGGCCGACACGGTCATCCTGCTGCGCTACTTCGAAGCCCTGGGCAAGGTCCGTCGGGCCATTTCAATCATCAAGAAGCGCACCGGCAGCCACGAATCCACCATTCGCGAATACCGTATTTCCTCCGAAGGGCTGACCATCGGTGAGCCTCTGGACGCCTTTCAGGGCGTACTGCGAGGTGTGCCGACCTACCTCGGCGAAAGCAAACCGTTGCTCAAGGATGCCGACTTGTGACCCTTGCAATGCCGCTGACCGAACGGACATTGATTCTGACGCCACAGGGTCGGGACAGTCAGATCGCGTTGATGATTCTCAACGAGGCCGGCTATGGCGGCACGATCACCCCCGATTTCACCGGGCTCTGCCACGAGCTCGAAGCCGGAGCGGGTCTGCTGCTGATCGCAACCGAGGCCCTTCGTGACGCAGGTCTGGAGGGATTGTTGCTGTATCTGGAACAGCAACCGGCGTGGTCGGATCTGCCGATCGTTTTGCTGACCCATCATGGAGGTTCCGATCGAAGCCCTTCCTCGCAGCTCAGTGAACTGCTCGGCAACGTGACATTTCTGGAGCGTCCCTTCCATCCTGCGACGTTGATCAGCCTCGTTTCCACCGCATTGCGCGGGCGACGACGACAGTACGAGGCTCGCGACCGCCTGATCGACCTGAGCAACAGTGAGCTGCGCCTGCAATCGATCCTGGAAACCCTTGAGCAGCAGGTCGAAGAACGCACCGCACAACTGCGCCATAACGAAGAAGCCCTGCGTCAGTCGCAGAAAATGGAAGCGGTCGGCCAGCTCACCGGCGGTATCGCCCACGACTTCAACAACATGCTGACCGGCATCATCGGCAGCCTTGAACTGTTGCGCCGGCGTCTGGCTCGCGGGCGCCTGGAAGACCTGGACAGTCTGATCGATCTGGGTGTGACTTCCGCCAACCGCGCCGCCGGCCTGACGCACCGCCTGCTGGCATTCTCCCGCCGGCAGTCGCTGGACTCCAAAGCCGTGCAGATGAATGATCTGGTGCAATCGATGGGTGAGCTGTTGCATCGCAGCCTCAACGAGAGCATCCAGCTGGACATGCGCCTGCACGATCAATTATGGGTGGCCAAGGCGGACCCCAACCAACTGGAGAGCGCCCTGCTCAACCTGGTGATCAACGCCCGTGATGCAATGCCCGATGGCGGCAGGCTGGTGGTTGAAACGGGCAATCAGGTGCTGGACAGCGACTTCACCGACGCTTACAGCAATTTGAAACCTGGCGATTATGTGGTGCTCAGCGTGAGCGACGACGGTTCCGGCATGCCGGAGAGCGTCATCAACCGCGCGTTCGATCCGTTTTTCACCACCAAGCCCATCGGTCAGGGCACCGGGCTGGGCCTGTCGATGATCTACGGTTTCAGCAAGCAGTCCGGCGGCCACGTTTCGATCGACAGCGAAATCGACCGGGGCACGACGGTCAGACTCTATCTGCCGCGCTTCGAGGGTGAATCCCTGCCCCACACGCCTGTAGATACGGAACAGATGCCCCAAGCGCAGGAAGGCGAAACCGTGCTGATCGTCGAAGACGACCCGGCCGTGCGTGTACTGGTCAGTGCCGTATTGAGCGAGTTGGGTTATGGATTTGTCGAAGCCAGCGACGCCGACGGCGCCGTGCCTATCCTCGATTCCGCGCAACGCATCGACCTGCTGATCAGCGATGTCGGCCTGCCAGGCATAAACGGTCGGCAACTGGCGGAAATCGGCCGGCAATACCGGCCTGAATTGAAAGTGCTGTTCATCACCGGCTACGCCGAGCACGCCGCGGTTCGCGGCGGGTTTCTCGATCCTGGCATGCAGATGATCACCAAGCCGTTCACCTTCGATCTGTTGACGTCGAAGGTGCGGGAAATGATCAAGAACTGAGGCGTTTGACGCCTCAGGCCAGCAATTCCTGAATCTTCTCCTGCAACACGTCCAGATCGAACGGTTTCTCCAGAATCGGCGCCCGACGGGTGATCGGGCTGCCGGTCTCGCGGATTTCCTGCGGATAGCCGCTGATGAAGATCACCTTCAGGTCAGGGCGCAATTTGACGGCAGGTTCGGCGATCTGCACGCCGGATATTCCGCCCGGCAAGCGAAAATCGGTAATCAACATGTCCAGATGCGGCTTGCTCGCCAGAATCTCGAACGCTTGCTCGCCGTTTTCGGCCTGCAATACGCGATAGCCCTGCCCCGACAGATAGTCTGTCAGCACCATCAGGATCACCGGTTCGTCCTCGACGACGAGTACTACATCTTGTGCATCTACGCTCATGGGAAGCCTTTGTTCGGTCAATAGCTGCTGATACGACCGTGTGGTCACTCAGAGGTTGCGTTTGTTTCGCCGTTTTCCTGGAGCGGCAGACAAACGCGAAACAGGGCGCCTTCGTTGATCTTGCTTTCGACGACGATGGAGCCGCCATGGGCGGCGACGATCTGCTCGGAAATGAACAGACCCAGCCCGAGACCGGCGACCACCGTCTTGGCGGAGACCCGTTCGAACTGTTGAAAAATGCGTTTCTGGTTCTCTTCGCTGATGCCGATGCCCCGATCCGCGACTTCCACCCGAGCCTCATTGCCTTCACGATAAACCCGGACCTGGATCGGACTCTTGCCGCCATAACGCAAGGCGTTGGTCAGCAGATTCGTGACCACCTGCTCGATACGAAACTCGTCCCAGTGCCCTTCTACCGGGCCGTCCGCAGTGAAGCTGACCTCGGTTTCGGCCGCTTCGATCTGCTGGGCGAAGTTTTGCAGCAGATTGTCCACCAGTTGCACGAGATCGAACCGGTTCGGGCGGATCGACAGTTTGCCGGTACGGATCCGCGACACGTCGAGCATGTCCTCGATCAGACGGATCAGGCTCTTGATCTGCCGCTCGTCGCGGTCGACCATGGCGTGCATCTTGTCGAGGGTGAACGCGGCGGCGTTATCACGGGCCAGATGCATTTTGCGCAACTGGGTCTCGAGAATAAGGCCGTTGAGCGGCGTGCGCACTTCATGGGCGACGATCGACATGAAATCGTCCCGCATGCGCACCGCCTGCTCCAGTTCGCCCTGGGTGCTCTGCAACTGTTGAAGCAATGCCTCCTGTTCGCGGCGACTCTGCTCCAGTGCTTCCACCTGTTGTTTCATCGCCTTGCTGTGGCGATAGAGATCGACAAACACATTGACCTTGCTCTTCACCGCATGGATATCGAGCGGTTTGTGCAGGAAGTCCACCGCCCCGCTTTCATAGCCCTTGAACGCGTAGTTCAGTTCACGACCGGCGGCACTGACGAAGATGATCGGGATGTTCTTGGTTTTCTCGGTGCCGCGCATCAGTTCGGCCAGCTCGAAGCCGTTCATGCCGGGCATCTGGACATCGAGGATGGCCATGGCGAATTCATGTTGCAGCAGCAGCGACAGCGCCTCGTCCGCCGACAGCGCTTTGTACACGGTGCGATCTTCACGTTTGATCAGTGCCTCGAGCGCCAGCAGGTTCTCGGGCAGATCGTCGACGATCAGCAGTTTTGCCTGGATATTACTCAGCATGCGATTCGTTCCAGCTCGACAAGCAGACGGCCGATGCCGTGGATGGGAAGTATGTGGTCCGGTTGGTGAATCTTCAGTGCAGCCTCGGGCATGGTCGCCACCAGGGCGTCTTGCGGATCCTGGACGATGGTCAGCCCGCCGTGGCGTTTGACCTGCGCCAGGCCTCGCGCACCGTCGTGGTTGGCCCCGGTCAGCAACACGGCAGCCAGCGCTTCGCCGTAGGCATCGGCGGCGGACTCGAACAGGAAATCGATCGACGGCCGCGAATGATGCAGTCGGTCTTCCAGACTCAGCGACAGGCTGCGGTCCTGCTCCACCGACAAGTGGTAACCGGGTGCGGCGAAATACACCGTGCCGGGCTTGATGTCCTGCTTGTCCATGGCCTCAGTGACTGGCAGCGCCAACCGCCGGGCAAACACCTCGGCCAGCTGGCTGCGTCGTTCTTCCGGCAGGTGCAGCACGATAATGATCGGCAGACCGAAGCCTGCCCGCAGTGCACCGAGCATCGTCATCAAGGCTTCGACACCACCGGCCGAGGCTCCGACCACAATCGCCTCGACCTTGGGCAGATCCACTGCACCGTTCATGATTTGCGGTAGATCCGTTCTTGTTTCACCAGAGGTTCGAACTGGTTGGAATAGCCGGAGAAATCCAGCGTTTCCTTGCTGCCCAGCACCAGAAAACCACGGTGACACAACGATTCATGGAACAGCCCGAACGCACGATCCTGAAGTTTTTTGTTGAAATAAATCAATACGTTACGACATGAAATTAATTGAGTTTCGGAGAATACGCTATCCGTCGCCAGGCTGTGATCGGCAAACGTCACGTTCTCGCACAGGCTCTTGTCGAAAATCGCGTAACCATAGGCCGCCGTGTAGTAGTCCGCGAACGAACGCTGGCCGCCGGCCTGCTGGTAGTTGGCGGTATAGGCACGCACGTTCTCCATCGAGAAGATGCCCTGCTTGGCCTTCTCCAGCGAGCGCGGGTTGATGTCGGTGGCGTAGATGATCGTGCGATCGAGCAGACCTTCTTCGCGCAACAGGATCGCCATCGAATAGACCTCCTCGCCGGTGCTGCAGCCGGCGATCCAGATCTTGATCGACGGATAGGTCTTGAGCAGCGGCACCACTTCCTGACGGATCGCCAGAAAGTGCGACGGATCTCGGAACATCTCACTGACCGGAATCGTCAGCAGTTGCAGCAGTTGCATGAAGGCGGTCGGATCATGCAGGACCTTCTCCTGCAACGCCGAGATGGTCGCGCATTCGAACTGGCTCAGCGCATGTTGCACCCGGCGCTTGATGGAGGCGCCGGAATAGTCTCGAAAGTCATAGCTGTATTTGAGGTAGATGGCCTCGATCAGCAAGCGCAATTCGATTTCACTGTTTCGTTCGGCTGGATAACTGCGTTCCACTAAATGCGTTCCATCTTCGGCAACCACACGCGAATCAGCGAGAACAGGCGATCCAGGTCGATGGGCTTGGCCAGGTAATCATTGGCGCCCGCCTGCAGGCAGCGCTCCTGATCGTCCTTCATGGCCTTGGCTGTCACCGCGATGATCGGCAGCTTGCGCCAGCGCGGATCCTTGCGGATTTCCATGGTGGCTTCAAAACCATCCATTTCCGGCATCATCACGTCCATCAGCACCAGATCGATGTCCTCGACTTCATTCAGTTTTTCAATCGCTTCACGGCCGTTACGACCGATCACCACGACTGCGCCCTTGGTTTCCAGCGCACTGGTCAGGGCGAAGATGTTACGTACATCGTCGTCCACCAGCAGCACCTTGCGGCCTTCGAAGACCTTGTCGCGGCTGCGGGCGGTCTTGAGCATCTTCTGCCGCTCATGGGACAACTGCGATTCGACTTTGTGCAGAAACAGTGTCACCTCGTCCAGCAAGCGCTCCGGCGAGCGCGCGCCCTTGATGATGATCGAACGCGAATACTTGCGCAGATCCGCCTCTTCGTCGCGGGTCAGGTTGCGCCCGGTATAGACGATCACCGGCGGGAACGAGCAGATGTCCTCGGTAGACATGCGCTTGAGCAGATCGTTGCCAAGCATGTCCGGCAGCTTCAGGTCGATGACCATGCAATCGAAGATCGTCGTGCGCAGCAGCTCCAGCGCGTCCTGGGCCAGGCCGACAGCGGTGATTTCGATGTCGTCGTCGCCGATCAGCCGGGCGATGCTTTCCCGCTGCAAGTCATCGTCTTCGACCAGCAACACGCGCTTGACCTTCTGGGTCAGCTTGGCTTCAAGACGCGCAAACACATCCTTGAGCTCTTCGCGGGTGGTCGGTTTCACCGCGTAACCGATGGCCCCCATGTGCATGGCCGCTTCGACGCGGTCTTCCACGGAAATCACGTGCACCGGAATGTGCCGGGTTTCGGCGTGCTCCTTCAAACGCTGCAGGACGGTCAGCCCGGAGTGATCCGGCAGGCGCATGTCCAGCAGAATCGCATCCGGGCCGAAGTCTTTCGCCAGGTCGTAACCTTCATCGGCGCCGTGGGCCACCAGGCACTGGTAACCCAGCTCATGGGCCAGGTCGTACAGGATATGAGCGAAGTTCGGCTCGTCTTCCACCACCAGAATGCAGCGAGTATCGAATGGCGCCTTGTTACGGTCGTCGTTGAAACGCGGGATTTCAACGGACGCCAGCGGCGAGACGTCCGGATTCGGTGCGGCCACCGGCGCGGGCGGTGCCAGCGCCAGCGGTGCAACCGCCTTTTCGGCCCCTTCGCTGTAGTGCTGCGGCAATACCAGGGTAAACACGCTGCCCTGCCCCGGTGCGCTGCTGACACTGATCGAACCACCCAGCAACGTCGCCAGGTCCCGGGAAATCGACAGTCCCAATCCGGTCCCGCCGTACTTGCGGTTGGTGGTGCCGTCGGCCTGACGGAACGCCTCGAAAATGCTTTCCTGCTGATCCGCCGCGATGCCGATCCCCGAATCGCGCACGATAAAGGCGATGCGCTCGTCCGGCTGGCCGGCGATGGTCAGGCTGACTTTGCCGTGCTCGGTGAATTTCACGGCGTTGGACAGCAGATTCTTGATCACCTGCTCCAGGCGCTGACGGTCGGTGAACAGCGTCATCGGCGCATCGGGCTGCAATTCAACGTCGAACGCCAGTTGCTTGTCTGCCGCCAACGGTTCGAACACGCTGCGCAGGCTGTCGGCCAGACGTGCCACGCTGGTGTTTTCCGGAACCACTTCCAGCTTGCCGGCTTCGACCTTGGAAATATCGAGAATGTCGTTGATCAGGTTGAGCAGATCGTTGCCGGCGGAGTAGATCGATTCGGCGAACTTCACCTGTTCGGCACTGAGATTTTCCTGCGGGTTTTCCGCCAGCAGCTTGGCCAGGATCAGCGAACTGTTCAGCGGCGTGCGCAGTTCGTGAGACATGTTGGCCAGGAATTCAGATTTGTATTTGCTCGAACGCTGCAATTCTTCGGCGCGTTCTTCCAGCTGCACCTGGGCCTGATTGAGCTCAGTGTTTTTGCGGTCCATGGCATCGCGTTGCTCAGCCAGGGTCAGCGCCTGTTCAGCCAGTTGCTCGTTGGTCTGCTCCAGCTCTACTTGCTGGGTTTCCAGATGCGCCTGGGACTCCTTGAGAATCCGCGACTGTTCTTCCAGCTCTTCGTTGGCGGTTTTCAGCTCTTCCTGCTGTACCTGCAACTCTTCGTTCAACTGCTGGGTCTCGGCCAGCACTTCCTGCAGACGCTGGCGATAACGCGCGGCCTCGATGGACGTGCCGATGTTGCCGGCAATCAGTTCCAGCAGCGCCACATCACGTTCGGTCAGCGGACGCAGGAAGCCCAGTTCGATCACACCGTTGACCCGGTCGTCATCGCTGGTCGGCACCACCAGCACACTGTGCGGCAAGCCTTCGCCCAGGCCGGAACTGACCTTGAAATAATCGGCCGGCACCGAATCCAGACGAATCAGCCGCGCCTGCTGCGCCGCCTGTCCGACAATGCCTTCGTCGCTATAGAGGGAGTGTTCCTGCTGTTCCTGCTCCCGTGAGAAACCGTAAGTCGCCACACGCTTCAGGCCGCCATGTTCTTCGCGCACGTACAACGCCGCCACGGCAGTGCCCAGGTATTGCGCACAAAATTGCAGGATATTGCGCCCCAACAGATTGAGCGTCAGTTGCCCCAGCACCTGCTCGGCCAACTCCGTCTGGCCGGTGCGTAACCAGGCCTGCTGCTCCAGGCGTTCGGCGCTGGCCTGCTGTGCAGCCAGATTGGCACCATAGCTGCTGGAAAGACTGAGCAGATCGCGACGGCCGATATAGGCCAGCAAACCGCTGATGCCGGCAATGAACAACAGGTACAGACTGATGCTCCAGATCGTGGTCCGGCGCACATCTTCGTTACGGGTGGTGCGTAACGTCTGCTCGGTGTCGATCACGTCTTCGAATTGCTTGCGGATTTCATCGGTCAGGCGCTTGCCGCGACCGGCCTTGACTGCACCCTTGTAGTCACCGCTGGCGCGTTGCAGGTCAATCATCGATTGCGCGTAGGTCGCCCACTCGGTCTGCAGGGCTTGCAGACGACGCAGGCGGTCGGTCTGAACCGGGTTGTCGGCCGTCAGCTCCAGCAAGGTGTTGAGTGCCACGGCGATACGCGGTTTGGCGGTTTCATAGGGATCGAGGAAATGTTCGTCGCCGCTGAGCAGGAAACCGCGCATGCCGGTTTCCAGATCGACCGTGAGTTTCACCGCTTCGTTGGCGTTATTGATGACGCGGTCGGTGTGCTCCACCCACTGGATCGTCGACAACAGATAAGTGATCAATGAAACAAAAAATACGGCACTGACGACGCCGACGCCCAAGGGCAGACTGACGTTACGGCTCAGGAGTTTGCGAAAGCGTTGCTCATCAACCGAAGACGGAGTGGACATGTGGCAGCCTTGTCGAACTGTCGAAAACCAGGGAGTTTGCCCCAAAACGGCGGCATGGATCCATTTTTCTCACAGTGTTAGCACTGTTTTCTCATATTTGCCTGCACCGAATTGCCAGCCAACGGGTATCCTGCCTGCCCGTCTGCCGCTGTTCTTTTTTGTATCCATTCGGGAACTTGTGGCCATGCGCCACTTACTCATGCAAGAGCCCGGCAAAATCCTTCGACCGGCGCCACCGCCCCCCTTTCTTGAGAGCCGCCACTATGTCCACCGCCACACCCACCATCCTTGTAGTAGAAGACGACACCATTGTGCGCATGCTGATCGTCGACGTGCTGGAGGAACTGGACTTCGAGGTGCTGGAAGCTGACGGCAGCGAACAGGCCCTGGCGATCATTCAGGATGTGAATCAGCACATCGATCTGATGATGACCGACGTCGGGTTGCCGATCATGGATGGTCGTCAACTGGCCAGCGAAGCGCGCAACGTGCGTCCGGCCCTGCCGATTCTGTTCGCCAGCGGCTATGCCGAGACCATTGAAGTGCCGGCGGACATGCACGTGATCGGCAAACCCTTCTCGATCGATCAATTGCGCGACAAGGTGAAAAGCATTCTGAATCAACAGTGACACACCGCGTCTCAGCGCGGATTCACCCTCGGGATATGTTTTAATCCGCGCGTTTTTTCTCTTCTCTCTCGTTCTTCAGGAAACACCTTTTCATGAGTCAGCCCGCAACCAAAGTCCTCGTCATTGGTTACGTCTGGCCGGAACCCCGTTCGTCCGCGGCGAGCGGGCACGTCATGCAGATTCTCGATACCTTTTTGCAGCAGGGCTGGGACATTACATTTGCCAGCCCTGCGGGCGTCGGCGAACATCCGGCCGATCTTGCCGAACTGGGCATCCGCACGGTTCCGATCGAATTGAACAACAGCAGTTTCGATGTCTTTGTCAGCGAGCTGGCGCCGGATATCGTGCTGTTCGACCAGTTCATGATCGAAGAACAGTTCGGCTGGCGCGTGGAAAAGCACTGCCCCGATGCCCTGCGCGTTCTGGAAACTTCGGACTTGCAGAGCCTGCGCCACGCGCGTCATCAGCGCTTGAAAGATCGGCTGAAGGCCAGCGACGACGCGGATGACTTCCACCAACTGTTCGCGCCTGCACTGCGCGAAGAATTCGAACGGATGGCCGACACCGATCTGGCCAAACGCGAGATTGCCGCCCTCTACCGCTGCGATCTGAACCTGATGATTTCACCGGTGGAAATCGAGCTGCTGGTGCAGCAGTTCAACTTGCCGCGCCATTTATTGCACTGGTGTCCGTTGATGGTCGAACCACCAACCACGCCGGCGAAAGCCTATGAAGATCGCGCGCACTTTCTGAGCATCGGCAACTTCCGCCACGCCCCCAACTGGGACGCGGTTCTATGGTTGAAGTCGACCGTCTGGCCGCTGATCCGCGAACAGCTGCCGAAAGCGCAACTGCATATCTACGGTGCCTACACGCCGCCCAAGGCCGCTGCGCTGCACAATGCCGCGCAGGGTTTTCACATCATGAACTGGGCCGAGGATGCATTGCAGGTCATGTCCGACGCGCGTGTCTGCCTGGCGCCCTTGCGCTTCGGCGCGGGAATCAAGGGCAAACTGATCGATGCCATGCTCTGCGGAACGCCGAGTGTCACCACGCCGATCGGCGCTGAAGGCATGCACACCGATCAGCCCTGGCCGGGCGCCATTTGTCGTACGGCGCAGGATCTGGCCAATGCCGCCGTCGAGCTGTATCGCGACGAGACCCGATGGCAGACAGCCCGGTCACAGGGGCAGGCGCTGCTCAGTCAGGTTTACCCACAGTCCGTCCATGGACCGGCATTGATCAACAGGTTGCAAGAGTGTCGCAACAATATTGTTCAACTAAGACGTGACAACTTTATCGGCAGCATGTTGCGTCACCACGCTCACAAGAGCACGCAATACATGGCCCAATGGATTGAAGCCAAGAACCAGCACAAATAACTTTCTTGAAACCTGAAAAAACAATAGCCAACAACTTGCATCAATCCCGGCATCGTCAATTCGGCTACCGGACTTTATAAACATCCTGCCCGCGCTGCCTGCATGTCTTATATGCGCAGCGCATTAGTCGAAACTTACGCAGGATGCACACATGAGCACCAATGACTGGATGGGTTCAACACCCGCCATTGATGTATTGTCGATTTCCGAACTGACCTTGCCGGGGACCCATAACGCCGGCAGTGACTGGCGCGCTTCGTATCCGTTTTTCGGCCCGCCGCGCCATTGGCTGGCCTGTCAGCACGATACTTTCATCACCCAACTGAACCGTGGCTCCAGAGCGCTCGACATCCGCCTGACCTACGACGCCCAGGCGGAAGGCCCGGACAGGTTCGTCATGCATCATAACGGCCACCGAAACTCTCGAACCCTTGGAAGACTGTTCAACGACGTCAATAAGTTCCTGGATAACAACCCGGACGAATTCATTGTTCTGGATTTTCACAGTCTCGACGGGGACGACTTCGACTACGACTACTTCAATAAAATGATCATGCACTTTCTGGGTCACCGCCTTGTTCCTCGCCGGAACTTGTCCTTGAATCTGCGAGATCTCAAGCGACTCCACACACAACAACGTGTGTTCGCGGCCGCCAGATCACATTGGCAACTGGATCACACGGTATTTCACGAATCGATCAGTCATCGATGGTCCGGCAACGGCATTACCAGTCAGGATGAATTGAGGCAGTTCATTGGCAGTGTCATGCAGAACCCGCCGGGGAGCTGGCGCCCCTGGTCATTGTCCGCCACCAGTTACACAGCCCTTGGCGGCCCCGTCGACATACACGACGAGTTGAACGAATGGTTCGACCTGGACAAAAGTGACTGGGCCTTGAAGTGCAACATCATCAACGTCGACTTCATGGAAGAGTCGGACCTGGTGGAATTCTGCCGGATAGCCAGTTTGATGAAAGCCCGGCAACGCACTTGATGGCCTGCCTGAAGGCTGGCGCAACGCGCTTGCAAAGAGGCATGATCGCCGGGCGATAACAAAAAAGTGCCCAGCCATGACCCGCACAGCCCGCGTGACCGACCCTTCTTACGAACTGATGGATGACCACAACGGGTTGTCCATCATCTATCGCCAGCACGGTTTCCCTTGCCCGCTGGTGCGCTGGCACTTTCACAAGGAATACGAGTTGCACTTGATCGTCGCCAGCTCGGGCAAGGTGTTCATCGGCGACTACATCGGCAATTTCCACCCGCAGACGCTGTTTCTGACCGGCCCCAACCTGCCGCACAACTGGATCAGCCAGGTGGCGGAGGACGAAGTGGTCGAGAAACGCGACATGCTGGTCAACTTCACCGATGAGCTGTTCGAAAGCGGCCATCAAGTGTTTGCCGAGCTGAAAACCCTGGCGCCATTGCTGGAACGTGCCCAGTACGGCATCGAGTTCCGGTGCCCGCACACGATCCGCCAGGCCACAAATCTGATGCAAAAGATTGCCGACACCCGGGGCATCACCCGTCTGGGGCACTTTTTCATTTTGATGGAGCTGCTCGCCGCCACTGACGACTATCAACTGCTGTCGGGCGTGACCACCCCGCAACTGGCCGACGAACACAATATCGACCGCACCAACCGCGCGGTGGATTACATCTTCGCCCACTACGCCCGCGAACTGCCGCTGGAGGAAGTCGCCGAGCATCTGGGCATGAAAACGACCTACTTCAGCCGTGTGTTCAAACAGGCGACGGGGCGCAACTTCATCGAGTTCGTCAATCGCCTGCGCATCAGCAAATCCTGCGAGTTGCTGGCGGACGGCGACAAACCGGTGACCGAGGTGTGCTTCGAGTCGGGTTTCAACAACATCTCCAATTTCAACCGACGCTTTCAGCAACTCAAAGGCATGACACCCTCGCACTACCGGCGTCTGGTGGTACAGCGTCTGACGGAGCAGAACCACGGCTGAACGCTGAAAACCTGTACGGTTTCATTACCCTCGCCTTCCTGAAATGCCCTTCCCTGTGCTGGCCGCCTCAATCCCGAGTGCAAAAAAGTATCGATTCAAGTGTCAGGGATGATTTGTCAGCCCTGCGTCGGAAGGCTGTAATCAGTGCACATTCTTCCCCCGCCGGAAGAACACAAAAACAATAACTGTCCTTCTGTAACCCGCCGGGTGCAGAAAAGGAGTGCACGATGCAACCCACTGCAAAAGCTCTGCTGGCCCTCACCTGCATGACCCTCAGCAGCGTCAGCCTTGGCGCCCAGACCCTGACCATCGCCACCGTCAACAACAGCGACATGATCCGCATGCAAAAGCTCTCGAAAACCTTCGAGACCGAGCACCCGGACATCAAGTTGAACTGGGTCGTGCTGGAAGAAAACGTCCTGCGCCAGCGCCTGACCACCGACATTGCCACCCAGGGTGGCCAGTTCGACGTGTTGACCATCGGCATGTACGAAGCCGCACTCTGGGGCGCAAAAGGCTGGCTGGAGCCAATGAAGGACCTGCCGGCCAGTTACGCCCTCGACGATGTGTTCCCGTCGGTGCGTGAAGGTCTGTCGGTCAAGGGCTCGTTGTATGCCCTGCCGTTCTACGCCGAAAGCTCGATCACCTATTACCGCACCGACCTGTTCAAGGACGCCGGCCTGACCATGCCCGAGCGTCCGACCTGGGAGCAGATCGCCGGCTTCGCCGAGAAACTCACCAACAAGGACAAGGAACAATACGGCATCTGCCTGCGCGGCAAGGCCGGCTGGGGCGAGAACATGGCGCTGATCACCACCGTGGCCAACGCCTATGGCGCGCGCTGGTTCGATGAGCAGTGGAAACCGGAATTCAGCGGAGCGGAATGGAAAAACGCGCTGAACTTCTACGTCGACACCATGAAAAAGTCCGGGCCACCCGGCGCATCCAGCAACGGCTTCAACGAAAACCTCGCGCTGTTCAACAGCGGCAAGTGCGCAATCTGGGTCGATGCCAGCGTTGCGGGCTCGTTCGTCACCGACAAGACCCAAAGCAAGGTCGCCGATCATGTCCGCTTCACCTATGCGCCGCATCAAGTCACCGACAAAGGCTCGGCCTGGCTGTACTCGTGGGCGCTGGCGATTCCCACCAGCTCAAAGGCCAAGGATGCCGCCAAAGAGTTCAGTGCGTGGGCCACCTCCAAAGAGTACGGCGAACTGGTCGCCAAGACCGACGGCATCGCCAACGTACCGCCGGGCACTCGTGCCTCGACCTACAGCGACGCCTACATGAGCGCCGCGCCGTTTGCCAAGGTGACGCTGGAATCGCTCAAAGCGGCCGACCCGAGCAAACCGACCCTCAAACCGGTGCCTTACATCGGCATTCAACTGGTGACCATCCCCGAGTTCCAGGGCATCGGCACCCAGGTCGGCAAGCTGTTCTCGGCGGCATTGATCGGCCAGACCACGGTCGACCAGGCACTGACCGCTGCACAGCAAACCACCGAACGCGAGATGAAGCGCGCGGGTTATCCGAAGTAGCCGCTCCTCATTTCAATTGTGGCGAGGGAGCTTGCTCCCGCCGCTGCGAAGCGGCCCCGAAAAACCAGCATGCGGTTTATCAGACATATCGTGTTGACCGGTTAACGACTGCTTCGCAGCCGAGCGGGAGCAAGCTCCCTCGCCACAGATATCTCGCTGTTTCCGAGTAAGTGACCACCACCATGAATACTTCAACTGCCAAAGCCCACATCGACCTGTCGCACCCCCGGCGCAAAAACCGCGTGGCCAACCCCGGCTGGTTTCTGGTCAGCCCGTCGGTGGCCCTGTTGCTGCTGTGGATGATCGTGCCACTGGGCATGACCGTCTATTTCTCGATGATCCGCTACAACCTGCTCGACCCGGGCATCAACGAGTTCGTCGGGCTGGATAACTTCACGTTCTTTCTGACCGACTCCGGCTTCCTGCCCGGTGCCACCAACACGTTGTTGCTGGTGGGCAGCGTGCTGCTGATCAGCGTGGTGTTCGGCGTTTTGATCAGTGCGCTGCTGGAGGCCAGTGAATTTCTCGGTCGCGGCATCGTGCGGGTGATGCTGATTTCGCCATTTTTCATCATGCCCACGGTCGGGGCGCTGATCTGGAAGAACCTGATCTTCCACCCGGTGTCCGGAATCCTGGCGTACATCTGGAAGCTGTTCGGCGCACAACCGGTGGACTGGCTGGCCCATTACCCGCTGCTGTCGATCATCATCATTGTGTCGTGGCAATGGCTGCCCTTCGCGATCCTGATCCTGATGACGGCCATGCAGTCCCTCGACCAGGAACAGAAGGAAGCCGCCCGCCTCGACGGCGCCGGTCCTGTGGCGATCTTCTGGCACCTGACCCTGCCGCACCTGGCGCGACCGATTGCCGTGGTGGTGATGATCGAAACCATCTTCCTGCTGTCGGTGTTCGCCGAGATTTTCACCACCACCAATGGCGGCCCCGGCTACGCCTCGACCAACCTCGCCTACCTGATCTACAACCAGGCGCTGGTGCAGTTCGACGTCGGCATGGCCTCGGCCGGCGGCCTGATCGCCGTGGTCATCGCCAACATCGCCGCGATCATTCTGGTGCGGATGATCGGCAAAAACCTGACTGACAAAGCCTGAGGCCCGCCATGACTCTTCAACAATCCCGCCGACTGCAAAGCCTGCTGCTCGGCACGCTGGCCTGGGCCATCGCGATCATCATTTTCTTCCCGATCTTCTGGATGGTACTGACCAGTTTCAAGACCGAAATCGACGCCTTCGCCACACCACCGCAGTTGTTCTTCACGCCTACGCTGGAGAACTACCTGCACATCAACGAGCGCAGCGACTACTTCAGTTTTGCCTGGAACTCAGTCGTGATTTCCTTCAGTGCCACCGCCCTGTGCCTGCTGATCGCGGTGCCGGCGGCCTACTCGATGGCGTTCTACGAAACCCAGCGCACCAACGGCACGCTGCTGTGGATGCTCTCCACCAAGATGCTGCCGCCGGTGGGCGTACTGATGCCGATCTACCTGCTGGCCAAGAGTTTCGGCCTGCTGGATACGCGCATCGCGCTGATCGTGATCTACACGCTGATCAACCTGCCGATCGTGGTCTGGATGGTTTACACCTACTTCAAGGACATCCCCAAGGACATCCTCGAAGCCGCCCGCCTCGACGGCGCCACCCTCGCCCAGGAAATGCTCCGCGTACTGCTGCCCATCGCCAAGGGCGGCCTGGCCTCGACCGTACTGCTGTCGCTGATCCTGTGCTGGAACGAGGCGTTCTGGTCGCTGAACCTGACCTCGTCCAAAGCCGCTCCGCTGACCGCGTTGATCGCTTCCTACTCAAGCCCCGAAGGCTTGTTCTGGGCCAAGTTGTCGGCCGTCTCGACGCTTGCCTGCGCGCCGATCCTGATCTTCGGCTGGATCAGCCAGAAACAATTGGTCCGCGGCCTGTCGTTCGGCGCCGTCAAATAAGAATTCGCAAGAGGAGCGCCACCATGGCCAACCTGAAAATCAAGCATCTGCAAAAAGGCTTCGAAGGGTTTTCCATCATCAAGGGCATCGACCTTGAGGTGAACGACAAGGAATTCGTGGTGTTCGTCGGCCCGTCGGGCTGCGGCAAATCCACCCTGCTGCGGCTGATCGCCGGGCTCGAAGAAGTCAGCGGCGGCACCATCGAGCTGGACGGGCGCGACATCACCGAAGTCAGTCCGGCCAAGCGTGACCTGGCGATGGTGTTCCAGACCTACGCGCTGTACCCGCACATGACCGTGAAGAAAAACATGTCGTTCGCCCTCGACCTGGCTGGCGTGCCAAAAGCCGAAGTCGAGAAGAAAGTCGGCGAAGCGGCGCGCATTCTCGAACTGGGCCCGATGCTGGAACGCAAACCGAAACAGCTGTCCGGCGGTCAGCGTCAGCGCGTGGCCATCGGCCGGGCGATCGTGCGCAACCCGAAAATCTTCCTGTTCGACGAACCGCTGTCCAACCTCGACGCCGCGCTACGGGTGCAAATGCGCCTGGAGCTGCTGCGCCTGCACAAGGATCTGAAAGCCACCATGATTTATGTGACTCACGATCAGGTCGAAGCCATGACCATGGCCGACAAAGTCGTGGTGCTCAATGGCGGCAGGATCGAACAGGTCGGCTCGCCGCTGGAGCTGTATCACCACCCCGCCAACCTGTTCGTCGCCGGGTTCCTCGGCACGCCGAAAATGGGCTTCCTCAAGGGCAAGATTGCCCGAATCGATGGCCCGAGCTGCGAAGTCTCGCTGGACGCCGGCACCCGCATCACCCTGCCTTTCAACGCCTCGCACCTCAGTGTCGGCAGCGCCGTGACCCTCGGCATTCGCCCGGAACATCTGGAACTGGCGCAATCGGGCGACTGCACCCTGCAAGTCACCGCCGACGTCAGCGAACGACTGGGCAGCGACACCTTCTGCCACGTCACGACCAACGCCGGCGAAGCCCTGACCATGCGCGTACGCGGTGATCTGGCGAGCCGTTACGGCGAACAACTGAACCTGCACCTGGACGCCGCCCACTGTCATCTGTTCGATGCCGACGGCGTGGCGCTGACCCGCCCGTTGCGCGCCGCCGCCTGATTTCGAGACCGACCGATGAAACTGAACCAACAGAACCTCAATCGCCTCACCGCCGAAGTGAAACTCCCGGCCTACAGCCTCAGCGAAACCCGTCAGGGCATCGCCCACATCGGCGTCGGGGGGTTCCACCGCGCACATCAGGCGTATTACACCGACGCGCTGATGAACACCGGCGAAGCGCTGGGCTGGGCCATTTGCGGTGTCGGTCTGCGCACCGAAGACCGCCGCGCCCGGGACGACCTCAAGGAACAGGATTACCTGTTCACTCTGTTCGAACTCGGCGACAGCGACGACACCGAAGTCCGCGTCATCGGCTCGATCCGCGACATGTTGCTGGCCGAGGACAGCCCTCAGGGGCTGATCGACAAACTCGCCGATCCGCAGATCCGTATCGTCTCGCTGACCATCACCGAGGGCGGCTACTGCATCGATGACAGCAACGGCGAGTTCATGGCGCACCTGCCACAGATTCAGCACGACCTGACCTACCCGCAACAGCCGCAAACCGTGTTCGGTTTCCTCTGCGCAGCCCTGGCCAAACGACGCGCAGCGGGCATTCCGGCGTTTACCGTGATGTCCTGCGATAACCTGCCGCACAACGGCGCCGTCACCCGCAAGGCGCTGCTGGCCTTCACCGCGCTGCTGGATCCGGATTTACGTGACTGGATCGATGCCAACGTCAGCTTCCCCAACGCCATGGTCGACCGCATCACGCCCATGACCAGCACTGCGCATCGCCTGCAACTGGCAGACAAACACGCCGTCGACGACGCCTGGCCGGTGGTCTGCGAGCCCTTCGTGCAATGGGTGCTGGAAGACAAATTCGTGAATGGCCGCCCGGCCTGGGAAAAGGTCGGTGTGCAGTTCACCGGCGATGTTTCGCCCTACGAAGAGATGAAGATCAAACTGCTCAACGGCAGCCATCTGGCGCTGACCTATCTGGGCTTTTTGAAGGGTTACCGTTTCGTCCACGAAACCATGAACGACCCGTTGTTCGTTCGCTACATGCGCGCCTACATGGACCAGGACGTGACCCCGCAACTGGCATCGGTGCCGGGCATCGACCTAACCGAATACAAAAACACGCTGGTGGCGCGATTCTCCAACCAGGCGATTGCCGATCAACTGGAGCGGGTGTGTTCGGACGGTTCGTCGAAGTTTCCCAAATTCACCATTCCGACGATCAATCGGTTGATTGCCGATGGGCGCGAAACCAAGCGCGCGGCGCTGGTGGTGGCGGCGTGGGCGCTTTATCTGAAGGGTGTGGACGAGAATGGCGACACTTATTCGATTCCGGATCCTCGGGCGGCGTTTTGTCAGGCGTTGGTGGCGGATGATGCGCTGATTACCGAGCGGTTGTTGGGGGTTGAGGAGATTTTCGGGGTGGCAATTGCGCGTTCGGCGGAGTTTGTCGCAGCATTCGAGTGGTGTCTGAACAGCTTGCGAGAAGAAGGCGTCACTCGGACTTTGGAACAGGTTCTAGCCTGAAAAGCCCCTCATCGGAACGCCGCCCGCCTAGCCCTCTCCCGGAGGGAGAGGGAACCTACCGAGGTGCTCTTTCGAGATACATCGACCTGAACGTTTTGAGTCGAACTCAGGAATTGAAAGGCTCCACGATCTGCTCCCTTTCCCCCTCTCCCCTTTGGGGCGGTCCGACGTTTCGGGAGGGTTGGGGTGAGGGGTAGTCGCAAAAAAAACAACAGGTTCACACCATGAACAACCAACAACTCTTCCTCGGCATCGACTGCGGCACCCAAGGCACCAAAGCCATCA
This sequence comes from Pseudomonas bananamidigenes, assembly GCF_001679645.1. Lineage (GTDB taxonomy): Bacteria > Pseudomonadota > Gammaproteobacteria > Pseudomonadales > Pseudomonadaceae > Aquipseudomonas > Aquipseudomonas bananamidigenes. Next base: position 68,458 of record NZ_LRUN01000010.1, read on the forward strand.
TCCTCGACGCCACCAGCGGTCAGGTCCTGGGCCAGGGTGCCGCTGCCCACACGATGATCAGCGGCGCCAACGGCCGTCGCGAGCAAGACCCCGCGCAGTGGCTGGAAGCCTTCGCCCTCGCTACCCGCCGAGCTTTATTGGCGGCCAATGTCGACGGCCAATCGATCCTCGGCATCGGTGTTTCCGGCCAGCAACACGGTCTGGTGCTGCTCGACGACCAGGGCCAGGTCCTGCGCCCGGCCAAGCTTTGGTGCGACACCGAAACCACGGCAGAAAACGATCGCCTGCTGACTTGCCTCGGCGGCGAAACAGGCGCGCTGGAACGCCTCGGCGTGGTCATTGCGCCGGGCTACACAGTGTCCAAACTGCTGTGGACCAAGGAACAACACCCCGCCGTATTCTCACGGATCGCAAAAATCCTGCTGCCCCACGACTACCTGAATTTCTGGCTGACCGGCCGTGCGTGCAGCGAATATGGCGATGCGTCCGGCACCGGCTATTTCAACGTACGCACCCGGCAATGGGATTTGCAGCTGTTGCGCGACATCGATGCCAGTGGCCGTCTGCAAGCGGCGCTGCCGGAGTTGATCGACGCCCATCAAGCCGTGGGCACGATCCTGCCGGCGATTGCCGAGCTTCTGGGCATCAACCCCAATGCGCTGGTGTCCAGCGGTGGCGGCGACAACATGATGGGCGCCATCGGCACCGGCAATATTCAGTCGGGGGCGATCACCATGAGCCTCGGTTCGTCCGGCACGGTGTACGCCTACGCCGAGGCGCCCAGGGTCAGCCCGGATGCCTCGGTCGCGACCTTCTGCTCATCCAGCGGCGGTTGGCTGCCGTTGATTTGCACCATGAACCTGACCAACGCCACGGGGGCGATCCGCGAGCTGTTCGAGCTGGATCTCGACACCTTCAACGCCTTGGTGGCCCAGGCGCCGATCGGCGCCGAAGGCGTAAGCATGCTGCCGTTCCTCAACGGCGAACGCGTGCCTCCCCTGCCCCACGCCACCGGCAGCCTGCATGGCCTGACGATCGATAACCTGACCCGTGCCAATCTGTGCCGTGCCGCCGTCGAGGGCACGACCTTCGGTTTGCGATACGGACTGGATCTGCTGCGCCAGAATGGTTTACAAAGCCGCAGCATTTGCCTGATCGGCGGCGGCTCGAAAAGTGCGGTGTGGCGGCAGATCGTCGCCGACATCATGAACACCCCGGTGATCTGCACCGAGCAAAGCGAAGCCGCCGCCCTCGGCGCGGCGATTCAGGCGGCATGGTGCAAGGCGTGGTCGAACGGCCACGAAGACAGCCTGACCGACTTGTGCGAGCGCTGCGTGAAGCTCGACCTGAACAGTGAAACCCTGCCGGTTGCCGCCAATGTCGCGGCCTTCCAGCAGGCCTATGAACGCTATCGACAGCATGTCGCAACCTTATAAAGAGCAAACAACTATGTACCTGGTGTGTGGCGAAGCGCTGTTCGATTTCTTCAGCCAAGACGATGCCGGCGGGCAGGCATCGAAAGTCAATTTCAAGGCGATTGCCGGTGGCTCGCCATTCAACGTGGCAGTGGGTTTGCGTCGCCTGGGCGTGGACTCGGCGCTGTTCGCCGGGCTGTCCACCGACTACCTCGGCCGGCGCTTGCGGCAAGTGCTGCAGGACGAAGGCGTACGCCCGGATTATCTGGTGGATTTCGCCGCCCCGACCACGCTGGCCATGGTCGCGGTGGGCGCCAATGGTTCGCCGCATTACAGCTTTCGGGGCGAAGGTTGTGCCGACCGGCAGCTGAGCCTGGCGCATCTGCCGACGCTCGGGCCTGAAGTACGCGGCCTGCACTTCGGCTCTTTTTCGCTGGTGGTGCAACCGGTGGCCGATACCCTGCTCGCCCTGATCCAGCGCGAAAGCGGCAAACGCCTGATCAGCCTCGACCCGAACGTGCGCCTCAATCCCGAGCCGAACATCGACCTGTGGCGCGAGCGGATCGCCACACTGGTAGAGCTGGCCGACCTGATCAAGGTCAGCGACGAAGATTTGAGTCTGCTGTATCCGGAGCAGGACCCGCAGCGTGTGATCGAAGGCTGGCTGCAGCATCGCTGCCAGGTGGTGTTCCTGACCCGAGGGGGTGAAGGCGCGACCGTATTCAGCCGTGCTCACGGCTCATGGTCGGTGCCGGCGTCTTCGGTGAAGATCGCCGATACCGTCGGTGCCGGCGATACCTTCCAGGCCGCATTGATCACCTGGCTGACCGAGCATGAGCTGGATTCGGTGGACGGCGTACAGCATCTGCAACGCGAACAGATCGACGCCATGCTCAGGTTTGCCGTAGAGGCGGCCGCCCTGACGTGCAGCAAGACAGGTCCGGATTTGCCTTATCGCCATCAGTTGACCTGACCGCGTAGACTGGCGCCCTTTTTTGCACGACGGGATGACGGCTTTTGAATTCGGGGCGCACGGCTGGACTGTTGGTATTGGCGGCACTGTTGAGCGGTTGCGGAACATCGCCGCCGCGTTCACCGGAAAACCTCTGCGAGATTTTCCGCGAGAAAAGTGATTGGTACGACGCCGCGCAAGTCACGCAAAAGCGCTGGGGCGTGCCGATCCAGGTGCCGTTCGCGATCATGTATCAGGAGTCCGGCTACCGCTACGACGCCAAGACCCCGCGCAAATACCTGCTGTGGGTGATCCCGTGGGGCCGGGTCTCGACCGCCGCCGGTTACGCCCAGGCCAAGGATGAAGTCTGGGCCGACTATCAGAAAAGCACCGGTCGCCATGGCGCCGACCGTGAAGATTTCGATGACGCCATCGACTTCGTCGGCTGGTACATGGACAAGACCACCTCGATCAACGGGGTGTACAAGTACGACGCCTATAACCAGTACCTCAACTACCACGAAGGCTGGGGCGGCTTTCGGCAGAAGACTTATGCCAGCAAGGCATGGTTGCCGCCGGTGGCGCGCAAGGTGCAGAACCGCTCGGACATGTACGGCCAGCAATACGCGGCGTGCAAGGATGACTTGAATCGCGGGTTCTGGAGCCGGTTCTGGCATTGGCTGTAGCGTAGACGGCAAAGACACCTTCGCGAGCAGGCTCGCTCCCACATTGAGATCTGCGTCGCCCCATATCCTGGGGCCGCTGAAGATCCCCCGTGGGAGCGAGCCTGCTCGCGAAAGCAATTGAACAGGCTCTACAGCTCTAACGATTACAACACCGAAAAGTTGTAGCTCACGATCAACCGGGTCTCATCCACGTCCCGGGCGAACTTCTCGTAGTTGGTGCGATAAGTCGCGTTACGCAGACGCAGGCTGACGTCCTTGAACGTCCCGCTCTGGATCACGTACTTCAGCTCGCTGTCGCGTTCCCACTCTTTGCCTTCCTGATCGCTGCCCGGCACCTTGATGTGATCGCCGTTCACGTAACGGGTCAGGAAGCTCAGGCCGTTGATGCCGATAGCCTTGAAGTCATAGTCGTAACGCAGCTGCCAGGAGCGTTCCTGCGCGGCGGCGAAGTCGTTGACCTGCACGTAGTTCACCAGGTACGGGTTGCTGCCATCGAGGTACGGCATCGAGTTGTCGCCGTTCATGCGCTGCCAGCCGGCGCTGAAAGTGTGGCCGCTGATGCCGTAGGACAGCATGCCGCTCAAGGCCCGGTTGTCGATGGAACCGGCTTTCGCATCGCCGCTGTCGGCGCTTTTCAGCAACCGCAGATCGGCTTTCAGTACACCCTCACCCAGCGGCTGGTTGGCCAACAGGCCGACGAAGTGCTGGCGATAGATATCTTCCAGCTCGGCGTAGTGATACTGAGCGGTCAGACGGTCGTTGATCTTGTAGTCGAAGCCGTACATGTCGAAATGATCGGCGGTGGTGTTGCACGCATAGCGCTTGTTCTTGCAGTGCACGCGAATGTCCTGGGAGTCGGTCGAATCCCGAGCGGTGTACTTGTCCAGGCGTGCGGCCATGAAGGTCAGGTCCTTCACTTCCTTTGAAGTCAGCATCGCGCCGTTGAACATGGTCGGCAGCAGGCGACCATCGTTGTACTTGAGCAACGGCAGATCCGGCAGCAGCGCGCCGTACTTCAGCACCGAGTCCGAGATTTTGACCTTGGCGGTCAGGCCCATTTTTGCGTACTGACCTTTCGAACCGCGCGGGTTGTCGCCGCTGGACGGCAGCAGGCCGCTGTTGCTGCGGTCGGGGCTGGAATCGAGCTGAAAGCCCGCCATGCCCAGCGCATCGATACCAAAACCGACGGTGCCTTCGGTATATCCCGATTGCAAATTGAGAATGAAACCCTGCGCCGACTCTTCGCGCTTGGAAGCGCCCTGATCACTGGAGGTGTGCCCGTCGCGGAAATCGCGGTTGAAATACACCGTGCGCGATTCGATCTTCGCTGTGGTGTCTTCGAAAAAACCGCCGGCCTGGGTCTGCGTGGTGAAACCGGCGCACAGCACCAAGGCTCCGAAGCCAAGCGACTGGCGCGGGGTGATGAGGGGAAATGGGGGACGCATTGAAAACTCCGACAAAACAACGATTGCGCAGGCGCGCAAACAAAACAGAAACGGCTCCCGTCCCGGCACAGTGAAGTGTCGGGAGGAAGTGAACACGCGGGGGTGAGCGCCCATGATGGCAGATGGCTTTGACGTGCTACAGGCGACTTTAGTCTGAAATTGACCGGCAGTTCAGATCAGCGTCCGGTCTTCAGAAACTTACGATTGTGCGAAGCCGGTGAATCCCGCTACATTTGCCTCCTGCTTATTCACGGACGGAATTCAGAGCATGCTGGACGCCAATGCCATTCATATCAGCTTCTCGATCGAGGGGGCTTCGGCCGACCTCCAGGTCCTCAGCTTCACCGGCCGCGAAGCCCTCAACGAACCGTTCCGTTTCGACCTCGAACTGGTCAGCGCCCGTCCCGACCTCAAACTCGAAGAACTCCTGCACAAGCCCGGTTGCCTGACCTTCGGCGCCACCGGCGAGGGCAAGATCCATGGTCTGGTGTATCGCATCGAGCAAGGCGATTCCGGCAAGACCCTGACCCGTTACAGCATCAGTCTGGTGCCGCAACTGGCCTACCTGCGGCATAACCATGACCAGCAGATTTTCCAGAACCTCAGCGTGCCGAAGATCATCGCCCAGGTGCTCGAAGATCGCGGCATTCTGGCCGATGCCTACAGCTTCCAGCTCAACGCCGAGTACCCGGAACGCGAGTACTGCGTGCAGTACGACGAGTCCGATCTGCATTTCATCCAGCGCCTGTGCGAAGAGGAAGGCATTCATTTCCACTTCCAGCACAGCAGCAACGGCCACAAACTGGTGTTCGGCGACGACCAGACCGTGTTCCGCAAACTGAAACCGGTGAACTACCAGCAAGACTCCGGCATGAGTGCCGACAAACCGGTGATCAAGCGCTTCAACCTGCGCCTGGAAACCCGCACCAGCCGCGTCAGCCGCCGCGATTACGATTTCGAGAAACCGAAGATCCTGCCCGAAGGCGCAGCCAAATCCACATTCGCCCCGGACCTGGAAGACTACGATTACCCCGGCCGCTTCACCACCCGCGAGCGCGGCAAGTTCCTCTCGACCCGTGCCCTGGAACGCCATCGCAGCGACTACAAACTCGCCGAAGGCCAGGGTGACGAACCGACCCTGACCACCGGCCATTTCCTCACGCTGGCCGAACATCCCCGCGCCGAATGGAACGACCTGTGGCTGCTGCTGGAGATTTTCCACGAAGGCAAACAGCCGCAGGTGCTGGGGGAAAACGTCACCAGCGACGTCACCGACAGCAAGAGCGATTTCCATCAGGGCTACCGCAACTCGTTTGTCGCGACACCGTGGGACGCCCACTACCGCCCTGCCCTCGAACACCCGAAACCGAAAGTCCTCGGCAGCCAGACCGCCATCGTCACCGGCCCCGCCGGCGAAGAGATCCACTGCGACCAGTACGGCCGCGTGAAAGTGCAATTCCATTGGGACCGCGAAGGTCAGGCCGACGACAAGACCACCTGCTGGCTGCGCGTCGCCAGCGGCTGGGCCGGCGCGGCCTACGGTGGCATCGCCATCCCCCGCATCGGCATGGAAGTGCTGGTGACCTTCCTTGAAGGCGACCCCGACCAGCCATTGGTGACCGGCTGCCTGTACCACAAGGAAAACGTCGTCCCCTACGATCTGCCGGCGAACAAGACCCGCAGCACCTTCAAGACCCTGAGCTCCCCGGGCGGCAAAGGCTACAACGAGTTCCGCATCGAAGACAAGAAAGGCGCGGAACAGATCTACATCCACGCCCAGCGCGACTGGGACGAAAACATCGAGCACGACCAGAAAATCCGCGTCGGCAATGAACGCCACGACACCGTTGAGGCCAACACCCTCAGCGAATTCAAGGTCGAGGAACATCGCATCACCCATCTGGACCGCAAGAGCGAAATGCGCGCCAACGATCACCTGACCGTAGGCGTGAGCCAGCATGTGAAGGTCGGCACCGGGCAGTTCGTTGAAGCGGGTACGGAGATTCATTACCACGCCGGCGAAAAAGTGGTGATTGAAGGCGGGATGGAGCTGACGGCCAAGGCTGGGGGGAGTTTCGTCAAGGTGGATGCGGGTGGCGTGACCATTAGCGGTGCGGAGGTGAAGGCCAATACCGGGGGTGCGCCGGGTACCGGCACTGGGATCGGGATTCTTACTCCCCTGATTCCAGCCGCAGCCGCCGTAGGGAGTGTCGGGCAATTGCTGGAGCGCAAGATTGTCCCCGAGAAATCCGAACATGACCTGGACTTTCTTGTCACCAGTCAGGACACCGGGCTACCGCTCAAGAACTTTCCCTACGTTATCAGGACCACCTCCGGCAAAAGCATCGTCGGCCGCACCAATGAAGAAGGCAAGACCGCAAAGATTTCGAGCACTGAAGCGGAAATGGCAGTAATCGAAGTCTTTGATGACATTCCACCGATCAACCCGGGATGGGACGATTGAAATGGCTGAAAAAAAACCACTGACCACCACTCAGAAGCCACTCACGCCGAAAGCGGACACGGCCTCAGCAAAAGTTGCCGTGGATGACAGTAAACGCTTGAAAGAAATCCGCAAACTGGTTGAAGCCAATAACCAATCCACGATTGATACCAACACCGTAATTTGCCAGATCTACATGGAATCGCGTTTCGATCCTGAAGCCGGTCGAGGGAAGCACGCAGCCAGGGGACTCATGCAAATGCAGGAACCTGCAGTCAAGCAAGTCTATAAATACCGTAAGAAAAAGGAACTGGGTCGTATGCCCAACCAGGCCCAGACTGACGAGGCATTCAGTGCCGGAGCGGCTTTTTACGCGTCTCCCCTTATCTGGGACGAAGCCCAGAACATCAGAATCGGTACCGAGTACATGCAATATTGGCTGGACATTTCGAGTTCCACCGAGGAGGCATACAAAAAGTACCGCGGTAAATCGAACGGGGTTTATTACCGCAAAATCAGTGAGTGTGCCAGAAAGCTGGACGCCAGCCCCAACTCTATGGAAGTGCTCAGAGATACATTGAAATGAAAAAACTGTGGTTCCCTTTCCTCCTCGCACTTGCCTGTGATCCCGCTTTTGCAGACGCCCCAAAAACCCTTCTGGACTGCCCCCTTTCGGACGGCTCGGTGGCCTCTCTGCTGTCCACCTCCAGCGAGGACGGGCAAAGACTTTCCGTCAAAATCGATAACCACACCGAAACGGCTTTCACCGACATGCCCGATTCAGACTTTGTTGGTGAAGTCGCCATGGCCAAATGCACGGGTTCCGGGCTGATCTACGCCATGAACTATGGCTCTCCGTATTTGAAAGGTGCCTTCATTCGCAGGCATCCGGGCAGCAAAGTTCTGGAACGCATCGATTTTGCCGAAAAGGCCCTCCCGGTTTCTCTGTACCTGAATGCGCAGCAGATGCGCCTGGTCATCCCCAACAATGGTTATGAGATCCCGGAAAAATTCATCGTCTACGACTACACCAGTCCGAAGGGCCAGCCGGAAGAACCCAAAGGGATGAATGTGATGCCTGACAAGAAAGGCTTCGAAATCATCAAACTGAAATGACCGCGTAGTCGTACAGCCTCGTATTCGTTGGCGAAATCGCCCGTCCTAAGGGAAAACCCTACGCCCCTGACGGGCATTTGCGGGTTGTACGAGCCGGGCTAATCCTGCACCATCCGCCCCTTGCTTATTCAATGGACGGAAATCAAGGCATGCTGGACGCCAATGCTACGCACATTACCCTCACGCTCGAAGGCGCTTCCGCCGACCTGCAAGTCCTCAGCTTCACCGGCCGCGAAGCCCTCAACGAACCGTTCCGTTTCGACCTCGAACTGGTCAGCGCCCGTCCTGACCTCAAGCTCGAAGAGCTCCTGCACAAACCCGGTTGCCTGACCTTCGGCGCCACCGGCGAGGGCAAGATCCACGGTCTGGTGTATCGCATCGAGCAAGGCGATTCCGGCAAGACCCTGACCCGTTACAGCCTCAGTCTGGTGCCGCAACTGGCCTACCTGCGGCACAACCACGACCAGCAGATTTTCCAGAACCTCAGCGTGCCGAAGATCATCGCCCAGGTACTGGAAGATCGCGGCATCCTGGCCGACGCCTACAGCTTCCAGCTCAACGCCGAGTACCCGGAACGCGAGTACTGCGTGCAGTACGACGAGTCCGACCTGCATTTCATCCAGCGCCTGTGCGAAGAGGAAGGCATTCACTTCCACTTCCAGCACAGCAGCAACGGCCACAAACTGGTGTTCGGCGACGACCAGACCGTATTCCGCAAACTGAAACCGGTGAACTACCAGCAAGACTCCGGCATGAGTGCCGACAAACCGGTGATCAAGCGCTTCAACCTGCGCCTGGAAACCCGCACCAGCCGCGTCAGCCGCCGCGATTACGATTTCGAGAAACCGAAGATCCTGCCCGAAGGCGCAGCCAAATCCACATTCGCCCCGGACCTGGAAGACTACGATTACCCCGGCCGCTTCACCACCCGCGAGCGCGGCAAGTTCCTCTCGACCCGTGCCCTGGAACGCCATCGCAGCGATTACAAACTCGCTGAAGGCCAGGGTGACGAACCGACCCTGACCACCGGCCATTTCCTCACGCTGGCCGAACATCCCCGCGCCGAATGGAACGACCTGTGGCTGCTGCTGGAGATTTTCCACGAAGGCAAACAGCCGCAAGTGCTGGGGGAAAACGTCACCAGCGACGTCACCGACAGCAAAAACGATTTCCATCAGGGCTACCGCAACTCGTTTGTCGCGACACCGTGGGACGCCCACTACCGCCCTGCCCTCGAACACCCGAAACCGAAAGTCCTCGGCAGCCAGACCGCCATCGTCACCGGCCCCGTCGGCGAAGAGATCCACTGCGACCAGTACGGCCGCGTAAAAGTGCAATTCCATTGGGACCGCGACGGCCAGGCCGACGACAAGACCACCTGCTGGCTACGCGTCGCCAGCGGCTGGGCCGGCGCGGCCTACGGCGGCATCGCCATCCCCCGCATCGGCATGGAAGTGCTGGTGACCTTCCTTGAAGGCGACCCCGACCAGCCATTGGTGACCGGCTGCCTGTACCACAAGGAAAATGTCGTCCCTTACGACCTGCCGGCGAACAAGACCCGCAGCACCTTCAAGACCCTGAGCTCCCCGGGCGGCAAGGGCTACAACGAATTTCGCATCGAAGACAAGAAAGGTGCGGAGCAGATCTACATCCACGCCCAGCGCGACTGGGACGAGAACATCGAGCACGACCAGAAGATCCGCGTCGGCAATGAAAGGCATGACACCGTTGAGGCCAACACGCTCAGCGAATTCAAGGTCGAGGAACATCGCATCACCCATCTGGACCGCAAGAGCGAAATGCGCGCCAACGATCACCTGACCGTGGGCGTGACCCAGCATGTGAAGGTCGGCACCGGGCAGTTTGTCGAAGCGGGTACGGAGATTCATTACCACGCTGGCGAGAAAGTGGTGATCGAAGGCGGGATGGAGCTGACGGCCAAGGCCGGGGGGAGTTTCGTCAAGGTGGATGCGGGTGGCGTGACCATTAGCGGTGCGGAAGTGAAGGCCAATACGGGTGGTGCGCCGGGGGTGGGTTCCGGTATCCAGATTCTGGAGCCGGTCATCCCGTGGGCCGCCGCCAAAGACAAGGCAGGCACCCTGCTCGTCCCTGCTGCCGCGCAAATGGCCCTGGCCAAAGCTGCGCGCAAGGCCGGTGACACCCGCTGCCCGATCTGCGAGGCCTGCCGTGAAGGCAAGTGTGATTTGGGAGCCGTGGCATGAGTGACGCGCTCAACAACTGGCTGGGTGAACAATCGCGCCTCAATCGCGTACTGATCCTCGTGCTCGACTGCCTCGCCGAACCGAACCCGGTCACGCCGTTGTACAGCGCCGGCGTAATGCAGCGCTCGGTGCAGCTCTACCGACGTACCGAGTTCGCCCAGTTTGCCGCCATCAGCCCATGGCTGACCGAACTCGAAAACCCGGGCAGCGAAGCGGTCACCCAATTGCTGGATGACCCGCAGCGTAACTGGGGCTGGATCGGCAGCATGGACAAGGCTGATCTCGACAGCCTGACCCATCACTGGATCGCCCGCATGGTCATCGACGAGGACGGCGATCGCTCGCTGTTCCGCTTCCAGGACAACCGCGTACTCGCCCGCTGCCTGGCCAACATGAAAGACACCGAATGGCCACTGCTGCTCGGCCCGATCAGCAGCGTGCTGTATTGGGATGAAGATCAGTGGAAAGGTGCGGACAACAGCAGGCCGGGCATGTATGCCGTGCCGAATCCGGCGCCTTGGCTGCAAGTCCCTACCCCGCCGGAACGAACCCGCGAAATCCTGCGAGCCAACCTTAAACGCTGGCTGTTGGTGTATCACGCCGAAACCGCCGCGAAACTCTCCGAAACCCGCCCAATCCTTGAATGGCTGGAAGAACAGATGGATCTGCTCGAAGCCTGGCAATGGAACGCACCAGAGCAACGGGAATTCATGTTGACCCTGCGCCTTGACCCCAAAAATGCCGGGGATGTGGCCTGGCAGCCCTTGCCGGGGGAAACACCGAAAAAGCATTTCGAGCGGTGCGCACGGTTTTTCGCTGTTCACAGCGATGACGTCGCACTGAATTGAAATCAAGACCTTGGGCGTCACTCGCTCGAAACGACCGCCACGGGACAAAGGACAATCAAATGCGTCATCGCAACGTTTTCAATGGTTTTTTTCGTAGTTTGATGATTGGGCTGGGTGCAATTGGGGCTACTGGTTGTTCGGTTGCTCAGCAGGACAGCTTTACGTTGGTGACTGAGCTTCCGCCAGGGTTTGAGATACTAGTTGAGGCGAAGTATGTGCCTCGGATGGGTGAGACGTGCAGTGTCCCTGTCAAGAGGGGACGTGAACATCCAGGTTACAAGTTCTTCGAACAGAAACACAGTGATAAGGCCCAAACTGCGAACTTTCAAGTTCCTTTGACCAGTATCGAAGGGGGATGCCCGCTCGTTTTGGATAATTTCGATTACGAAATTTATGCCAAATATGCCGCCGGCCCTTCTGACGTTGGAAGAGACTACTCAGGAGTTGGATTTCAGGAAGGTACGACGGACAAAGGAAGTCTTCCCTCTCCTCTGATGTTACAACGACAGTGTGAGTGGTTGTTTCGCACCACTGGGCCGGATCGAAATATCGTTAAGATCTTAAAATGCGCTCCAGTGGACACAGCGGAACAAGTAAACGGCTCCGTTGCGAAAGGGCCTTTGCAACGCACGCAGTTGGCAGGAAAGACGTTGAACGTTTCTTTCTCAATGTCCAATGAGGAAAGGCCAGCTGTCGGAGACAACTGGGTGAAATTCCCCAATGGATGGAAGAGGTGCATGGGCAAGAGTCTCGAAGACCCCTATGCATTCTGTCGCGGTAACACAACCGATTTCAAACCTTTCAAAATGCCGGACGGACGCGATTGCACCATCTATCCGACGTGTACCGAATAAGGACATTCATTAATGACGGTCAAAAAAGTAGAGCAACCGCTACTCAAAAACACCAAAGAACCCTGTCCGCTCAGAGGCACAAAAGTCCGTTTTCGACTGGTAGATGAGTCTGGTGATGGCAAGCCCTATGCCGGTTTGAAATATGTCGTAACCGACAGCGTCGAACAACGCTATGAGGGTACGCTTGATGCGGCTGGCTTTGGAGAAGTGTTGAACCACTATGAAGGCCCTGTTGTTCTGACAGTAGATCAGCCTTACGCCGGAGCGGAAGAAGAATATAACTGGTTGATGACACGTCCGAACTACCCGCTGAAAATCAGCGAATTACAAGTTCGAGCCGAAAAAACGCGCTTTATCCGTAAGGATGGCCAACGGGTTGACAACAACCCTGCAAAAGCTGAAGCGGGCCAGTTTTTTCATGTCGAAGTACGTCATCTTGTTGAAAAGAATTCGCATCTTCCTCCAGAGTCAAAAGCGAAATATCCTCCTAACCAGAACCTGCTGAAAGTCATGGGAGACATCGGCTTTGGCCCGGAGCAATCAAAGCTTTGGGGCGTTGCCCTAGTGCCAAACACACTCACAGTTCTTGAAGTTCGCCCGTTACGGGCTTTCCGCCCAATGCTTTCAAGAGACAATAAATTCAGCGCATTGAATTTGTACCAGCTCTCATTGTTTGCCACATTGAGCTATTGCGACTTCGGACAGGTACCAGCAGAACAGCCTACCGACACCGTCAGTTTTCCTCTCGACCCGAGCGTAGGAAACATGTTCGGCGAAGGCATGGCTTGCTATAAAGAATCGTGGAAGATCGATGCCAAACAATCATCGGCTTACTATCCGCTGTATGAAGATGTGCCTTATTCAAAACGTTTCGAAATCCTACCGTTCGACCCTGCCTTGTATGATCAAAACAAGCCTGAGCGTGGGCCAGAACAGGAGCATCCAGCGAAGTGGCACTTTTTCGATGACAGCAAAAAGAAAGGGGGCACCAATACTCAAGCATTCATCACCCATCACGACGAAATCATTCTTATTTCCATACGTGGGACATTAGAAGCCGTTGACTTTTTGCGTGATACCGATGCGGAGCAAATTCCGGTAAACCCCGGTGTGGGCAAGGCGCACCAAGGTTTCTACCAAGCCTATGAAGCGATGAGTAAGTTTGTCGAAACTTATCTCAATAGCTTTCATGTAAATCAAAAAGTCATCATTTGCGGCCATAGTCTTGGAGGCGCCATAGCGACTCTGCTTGCAGAAGCACTAAGACAGGGTTCAACAAAGTACGACATTCTCCTCTATACATACGGCTCACCCCGCGCAGGCGATGCAGACTTTGTTCAAGGCGCAGCGGCCTTGGCACACCACCGCATGGTCAACGATAACGACCCGATTCCAAGCGTGCCAGCGCCGTGGATGAACACTCGCAAAAGAATCTGGATGCCTGGTGCCGTCCTTAGTTTTATCACGGCGCCATTTGGCGCTCTGATTTTTGCCTTGGGTCTGAGTCGAACAGGAGGTTCACCTTACGAGCATCAGGGCGATCTGCACCACTTTATGCCTGTGCACTTCAAAGGGCGTGAGCAATCTTCCGTACTGTGGAACCCTGGATGCGAGTCCATCGAAGAAGCCGCGTGCACCCGGGCGGTGAAAAAGTTCGGCGACTTGCCTGATCGCGCCATGTTTATCCGCCAGCTGTTCAAGATGTCTGACCACTTCATGCTGGCATCTTACATTCCAAATGCATGGGCAACGTTGCGCCGCTGGCAACAGACCCAGGAAAGCGGCGGCACGGTGGTTACAAAGACTGAATACGACCAGATCTACTACCAATTGCAGGAAATGCAGGATCGCTTGAAAGCCAAAGAGGCGGAGTTGAACAGTCCTTTCCAATCCGATCGCCGAGCCGCCATGCAACAGGCAAGTGTATTGAGAGCGGAAATCGGTAGACTGGACACCTCTCGCCAGCGCCTTCATACCCTGAACTATCTCAAGCTCACACCTGAGGACATCTACGGTTCTGCCACTCAGGCATCAGAACATGATCAGAACGTTGAACGATGGCTGGCGAAGAAAGAAAACAATGTGGAGGTTCGACTCGCGATGATTCCTCAGGCGGGTAGTGCTCAGCTAAGGACTGCGTGATTCGGTATGAACATCCGATCTCACCGGCTTCATCCAGCCCAATGACCAAGGGGAGTCCAGACGGACTCCCCTTTTTGCTTTTGCGTTCCGTCAAACCGGCGCCTGCCAGTTCAACATCCGTTGCTGCGCAACCTGCAGCAAATCATTGCCGTCCTGCGCCAGCAGGTACAGTGCATGGGTGATGTGGGGAATGTCCTGGACATCGGCGTGTTTGAAGCACAGGCAATGCAGGGTTTCGAGCAGGTCGGCGGCGGCGCGTACGCGTTGGACGGCGGCTTCGAAGATGTCTTGGGGGTTGGCTTCGGTGTCGATGACCAGCGGTGCGCTGTCGGTGACGCCGCTGTTGAGCGGGAGGTAACGGGCGGAGCTTAGTTTCAGTATTGGCATTGGAATGACTCAAGGCAGCTTGAATGTAACCGCCGGCACCGTGACCAAACGATGGGGAGGCGGACTGTGTACAGGCTTGGTCAACCGAGAACCACCCGACTCGGCTCGCCCGAAGGCGACCCTGCACACAGCCGCCACAGCAATGCACTCCACAGACACGAATGTCCGTCGGGGCGAATAATGGCACACATGCACAGGTGATTACGTTAGGTGACCAAACCTAAGTCGCTGATTTTGCAGCGACACCAAAACCATAACCGCCCCGCTCCAGCCGCCGGAAGCAGACAAGGCAGCGGTTCCTGTAGGAAGGCGCCGAGACTCCCCCGAGAAACAATCCCCCGTCAGACAGCCGGCGTTCAGCCCGGTTAACCCTCGCTTAACGCCGTGGTCAAAGACTCTAGTCATCCGCACGCTCTCAGCTGATGCTGACGCCCAGTGCGGCAGGTCTGGCGTGTTTCACGCCGGGCTTTCTATCCGTCGCACGGGAGTCACTCCATGAACATTCGTCCGTTCCTGCTCACCACCGTCCTCGCCTGCACTGCGTTTGCCGGGCTGGCCCAGGCCAATGACACCACAACCACCAAAGCAGTGCCGTACACCTATGGCATGCCGTTGAACGTGGCCAAAGTGGTGTCGATGAGCGAGCAGCCAACCAAGGCCTGCAAAGTGATCGATGCCGACATGAAGTACATCGACACCAATGGCAAACCCGAAGAAATCACTTACCGGAAAATGTCTGACGCCTGCGACTTCCAGAACTGACAGAAAGCTCTGATTTGCAGCTTTGCGGTAGGCGGGCAAGGGTCCCGAAGGTTATGCTCGGGGCCCTCCTCACTGCCGCAAGGATTCGCCATGCAGTTGTCGTTTCGCACGTTGTCGACCATCACCTTTTCCCTGTGTTTCCTGCTGGCGCTGGCCTGGGGCCTCGTGCCGCAAATACTGCTTTCGATCTGGAGCATTGAGTACTCCGAGGCGGCAGGATTTGTCGCACGACGCATGGCGGTGCTGTTCGCGGCGTTGGGGGTGATGTTCTATATGGTGCGCAACGCGCCAGTGTCGATCGCGCGCAATGCGCTGAGCAACGGTTTTATCGTCGGCTGCTTTGGTCTGGCCGTACTGGGTTCTGCCGAATGGCTCAACGGCCATGCCGGCCCCGGGATTCTGCTCGCGGTGCTGGTCGAGTTCGCGCTGGGCCTTGGTTTCGTGCAGGCCCGGCGCGTGACGGTCGAACTGGGTGAAACCGTGGGTTAACCCACTTTCAAACGCTGTGCAGGCTGATGATTGGCTGTGCGTTGCGCAAGATCGGAGCGCAACCCGGCAATCAGGCCGTTGATTTCTCGGCAACTGTTCAAGTGAGTGGCATCGATGCCGCTGACCAGCAGATCGACCTGGTCGGTCTGATGGTCGCCGAATACCTTGACGGTCATCGACAGATCCGAAGACAGCGTGCATTGACAGCGTTTCGGCAGAAAGCTGCTTTCAATGATGTTGCGCAGTTCCAAGGCAGACAAAAACATGGCGAACCCTCTCCTTTCTGTGAGACTGCCAATCAAGTATTCACAAGTCCGTTACCACTGTTCCCGGCAGGTGTGTCCCCGCTGAATCCCTGGGTGTGGCAAGCGGCTGTACTGCGAAATGCCCATTGGAGTGTAGGCGCCCGGACTCGGTACGCCGCACCCGAACAACGCATAAAACGTGCCGTCCATCGGGTCGTGTTAACTCCGTTGAAAATCAATGGCTTGGCGAAAGCATCAGTCTCTGGTCCGTTGCAGAATGCAAGATCACCCCATTTGCGCCACGCATTTTGCAATCCACCGGTGGTTTGCATTCATGGCGCACGGCAGTGAAAATGCCCCCAACCACCCTACACCCGCCAGGAGGCTTCCATGGGAAAATTCACTGTCTACGCGACCGCCGGCCTGATGCTCGCGAGCGTCTCTACCCTTACTCACGCCGCCAAACTCGAAGACACGGCGCCCTACCCCAAAGCCGAAGCGGGCTTTACTCGCCAGGTCATTCACCTGCCGCAACAGGCCCAGGAAGACAACTTCAAAGTCGAAATCCTCGCCGGCAAAACCCTTGAGGTCGACTGCAACCGCCAGCGCCTGGGCGGCACTCTGGTAGAGAAAAACCTCGAAGGCTGGGGCTATCCGTTCTACCGCCTGGAACAAGTCAGCGGCCCTGTGAGCACGCTGATGGCCTGCCCGCCTGGTACCCAGAAAAAGCGCGCCTTCGTACCGGTGATCGGTGAAGGCTTCACCGTGCGCTACAACAGCAAGCTGCCGATCGTGGTCTACGCACCGAAAGACGTCGAGGTGCGTTATCGCATCTGGTCGGCTTCGGACAAGGTCGGCACTGCCATTCCCGAGTAACTCGCCAAGGAGCAGCGGCATTGATTACCTGCCATGTCAGATACGTGATTGATCCCTACCAGCTCGACGCCTTCGAAGCCTACGCCAAGACGTGGCTAGGCATCGTCGAACGGCTGGGCGGAACGCATCACGGCTATTTTCTGCCCTCGGAAGGCGCGAGCAACATCGCCTACTGCCTGTTCAGTTTTCCGTCCCTGGCGGATTACGAAAGTTATCGCCACATTGCACTGACCGACCCGGAAAGCACGGCATTGGTGGACGATCTGGTCGAAAAGAAGTTCATCGTCAGCTACGAGCGCAGCTTTCTGCGCCCGTTGTTGCCCTGATAACCCTTACGCCACAATCCCGCCGGCCGCAGCGCGCTCGGCAACGTGGCGCAAGCTGTCGAAGTTGATATTGGCGCCGGAGTCGATGGCGATCAGCGTCTGATTCCGCGCGCCGGTTCGCGCCACGTACTGCTTGATACCCGCGACCGCCAATGCGCCGGAAGGCTCGGTGATCGAGCGGGTATCGTCGTAGATATTCTTGATCGCCGCGCAGAGTTCGTCGTTGCTGACGGTGATCACTTCATCCACACAGAAGCGACACACCTCGAAACCATAGGCACCGATCTGCGCCACCGCCACGCCATCGGCAAAGGTGCCGACGCTGGGCAGCACCACTCGCTCACCCGCTTGCAACGCAGCCTTCAGACAGGCCGAGTGCTCCGATTCAACGCCAACGATGCGCACCTCTGGCCGCAGGTATTTGACGTAGGCCGCGATGCCGGCAATCAACCCGCCACCGCCCACCGGGACGAAGATCGCATCGAGGGGCCCCTGATGCTGGTGCAGGATCTCCATCGCCACCGTGCCTTGACCGGCGATGACATCGGGATCATCGAACGGCGGGACGAATGTCCGCCCGGTCTGTTCGGCCAGTTGCAGCGCGTGAGCCAGGGCAAACGGAAAACTGTCGCCATGCAGTACCGCCTCGGCGCCGCGACTGCTGACGCCCAGCACTTTCAATTCCGGGGTGGTCGCCGGCATCACGATCGTCGCCGCAATGCCCAACTCACGGGCCGCCAGTGCTACGCCCTGGGCATGATTGCCCGCCGATGCCGTGATCACTCCACGCGCCTTCTGCACATCGCTCAACTGCACCAGCCTGTTACAGGCGCCGCGAATCTTGAAGGAGAACGTCGGTTGCAGATCTTCGCGCTTGAGCAGAATCCGGTTGCCCAGTGTTTCGGACAGCGCCGGCGCGGGTTGTAGCGGCGTGCGCACTGCCAGTTCATACACCGGCGCGGCGAGGATCTTTTTCACGTACTGCTCGAGCAGGGCTTGCTGGGCGGGGCTGTAGCGCATGGTCGTCTCCTGACTTTTTATTCAAAACCCCGGAGACAGAAAGTAGAAACCCGCCTCTAGGGCGGGTTGGGTGCTGCAGTCGTGAGCTAGCCCGCCAAATGAGGAATGGCGGTAATAATGCTTGGCTGGCAGCGCAATACGGTGGAAGTCATGGGCTCGAAATTAGCCCGGGCGTTGCTGGCAAGTCAATGGCGATTTTTTCATTTCGCCAGGCGCCTGAGCCCGAACAACATCCCGCCCGCCCCCAACAGCATCGCAGCAAGAAACAACGGGTACGAAATCCACCACGGCGTTCCGGCGGTCATCATGCTGAATTCCGACATGCCGCCAATGCTGGCAATTAGGTTGAGCGGAAGGAACACCACGTTGATCAGCGTCAGCTTGCGCAACAGGTTGTTCATGCTGTTGTTCATCAGGTTGCCCCGGGCGTCGATCAGCCCGGAGAACACTGTCGAGTAGATTTCCGCCTGTTTGTAGCACTGGTTGTTTTCGATGATCAGGTCGTCGATCAGGCCAATGGCTTCGCTGCCGAAATGCTGTTTTTCCGCGTGATTGCGCAGCCGCGTGAGCACCGCGCCGTTGCTGTGCAGGGCGTTGATGTAATAGATCAGGCTTTCGCTGAGGTTGAACATCTGCACCAGATGCTGGTTCTGCATCGACGCGTTGAATTTCTGCTGCAACTCCCGGGCGACCAGTTTGATCACCTTCAGGTGCCCGAGGTAGTGATGAATATTGTTGAACAGCAGATCCAGCAACACATCCAGCGGCGTGTTGAGCGGCCGACCCGTGCCGAGACCGTGCAGCGGCGTATCGTCGGTGGCGATCACCAGCAACTGGCCCGGCGAAAACAGCAAACCGCAGGACGACACCTCGAACGCCAGGCTGCCGCCGCCGGAATAGTTCTCGGGCCGCTTCCAGATCAGAAACAGATGATCGGGATGGAATTCAATCCGCGACACCTCGTCCGGGTCCAGCGCCGAGGCCAGCGCGTGCTCATCGAGTTTGAAGTGACTGTGCAGCAAGTCCCGCTCGGCGGCGTCGGGGTCGCTGAACAGCATCACCTCGGCGTCCAGTTGCTCGACCCGCTGCAACGCGCCATGGCTCAGTGCGAAGCTGTTGATCATCGGCCGGTCACCAGGCCTGGCCACGGCGTTTGAGTTCCAGGCGGCGCACGAACTCTTCCAGCACCAGTGAATACAGATCGTCTTGCAGGTAGGCGTCCTCGATACCGGCGTCGAGGTTCGGGTTGTCGTTGACCTCGATCACCACCACCTTGTCGCCGGCCTGCTTGAGGTCGACGCCGTACAAGCCGTCGCCGATCAGGTTCGCGGTCTTCACCGCCAGTTCCACCACGGCACGCGGTGCCTCGTGAACGGCCAGTGTTCGGCACTCGCCATTGACGTCCTGGCCCTTGGCCTTGTGGTTGTAGATCTGCCAATGGCCCTTGGACATGAAGTACTGGCAGGCGAAGATCGGTTTGCGGTTCAGCACGCCGATGCGCCAGTCGTACTCGGTGTAGAAAAATTCCTGGGCCAGCAACAGCACTGAGTGCTCGAACAATTCGGCAGTGGCTTCGAGCAAGGCTTGCTGACTTTCAACCTTGATCACGCCTCGAGAAAAGCACCCGTCCGGGATTTTCAGTACCAACGGGAAGCCAAGGCGTTCGCCGACCCGCTCGAAGTCCTCCGGTCGCTCCTTGTAGAGAATTTCCGTGGCGGGCATGCCCAGTTGATGGCTGTTGAGCAGATCGGTGAGATAGACCTTGTTGGTGCAGCGCAGGATCGACGCCGGATCATCCATCACCACCAGCCCTTCGCTTTCGGCTTTCTTGGCGAAGCGATAGGTGTGGTTGTCAACGCTGGTGGTTTCGCGGATCAGCAAGCCGTCGTATTCAGCCAACCTTGCATAGTCCTTGCGCTCGATCAGTTCGACATCGATGCCCATACCCTTGCCGACCCTGACGAAGTTTTCCAATGCCTTCGCGTTGGAGGGCGGTAACGCTTCCTGGGGATCATGCAGGATCGCCAGGTCATAACGCGCCACTTGTGGTGAGCGCGGTACACGCCAGATCTTGCGGCTGAAGCCATCCAGCGCATTGGCAAACTGGTCTTCCTGGTCGTCGCGCAACTTGTGCAGGGCACCGGACTTTATGCCTTCGATGTGCCAGCCGTTGGTTCGACGAAACTCAGCTAACAGAATCGGACACGGAAACACTTCAAACAATTGCCGGGCCAGATCCTGCAACGGCTCGATATGGGTTCTGCCGAAATAAAGTGTCAGCGTGAAACCTTCGGTGTCGTTGTAAAGATGATGACTGAGAGCCTTTTCCAGAGTTTTGTCCAGATCATCCAGCGCCAGACCATAAAGGGATTTGCGGGTCAGTTCACTGATGGTGCGCACCGACGGAATAACCTTGTGCCCCCGGGCCTCAGCCAGCAACGAACAGTAGTAGCCGTGACCCAGATACTTGTAGCTGCGGCAAAGATTGATCACCTGCACCCGTTTCCCCGGCTCGCTGTCGGGCGGTTGTTCGAGGTATTCCTGGGCCGTCAGTATGTCCTCGCTGGGGAAGTACGAGGCCCAGTCTTCCTTGCGTTCGACGATGATCAACACTTGACTGGACGTTCTGATCTGCGGTTTTAAATAAGTTGCCGGTGGCAAACTTTGACTGGATACTTCGCGCCAATGACCCTGTACCGCTGACATAGAAATTGATCCGTTGGAGAACAAGACCATTTCTATTAAGCACGAACTTTTTCGAAAGTCCCGTTTCGTTACGCAACTTTTACGGCGGTCATATGAACACTGTTTTTCGCTTGGCGACAGTTGATGATTTAGCGGCGCTGCTGGCGCTGGAAATGCATTGTTTCACCACGGACCGGCTCACCCGCCGCAGCTTTCAGTGGATGATCACCCGCGCCCACGGCCAATTGCTGGTGGCCGAGCGCGAGGGGCAGCTATCGGGGTATGCGCTGGTACTGTTCCATCGCGGGACTTCGCTTGCGCGGCTGTATTCCATCGCCATTTCTCCCGAGGCACGAGGTGCCGGCCTGGGCAAACAATTGTTGCAACACATCGAAGCCTGCGCTCTTGAGCACGACTGCGTTTATCTGCGGCTTGAAGTGCGCATCGACAATCCCGCCGCCATCGCCTTGTACGAACGCAGCGGCTATCGGCGTTTCGCAGTGATTCACGATTATTACGAAGACCATGCGGACGCCTTGCGTCTGGAGAAACGAATCCTGCAACACCGCGATTCGCGCAGCATCAAGGTGCCCTACTACCGACAAACCACCGATTTCACCTGCGGGCCGGCCTGCTTGCTGATGGCCATGGGTGCTTTGCAGGCCGATCGCTTGCTGGAGCGCCGCGAAGAATTGCAACTCTGGCGCGAAGCGACCACGGTGTTCATGACCGCCGGCCACGGTGGTTGCAGCCCTCAAGGCTTGGCGCTGGCGGCCTGGCGCCGTGGGTTTCGCGTTCGCTTGCAACTGAGCATGGCGGGGCCGTTGTTTCTCGACGGAGTGCGCGACGCGCATAAAAAAGACGTCATGCGCCTGGTGCATGACGAATTCATGGCACAACTGAAAGACACCGATGTGGAACAGACCATCGGCACGTCACTGGATTTGCCGCGACTGCTCGGTGCCGGCGGACAACCGTTGGTGCTGATCAGCAGCTATCGCCTGACCCGCTCCAAATCCCCGCACTGGGTTATCGTCACCGATTGCGACGAAGATTTCGTCTATCTGCATGACCCGGATGTCGACCACAGCCAGCATCGTCAGCCCATGGACTGCCAGCATGTGCCGGTCAGCCATGGGGAGTTCGAAAAAATGTGCCGGTTCGGCCGGGGCAAGCTGCGGGCGGCGGTGATCCTCTACGCCCGCTCACCCGCATGAAGCGTTCATTTGAGTCCGACCTTGTACAGCGCACCGTCGGACTCATCCGTCAGCACGTACAGATAACCGTCCAGGCCCTGCCGGACATCGCGTATCCGTTGCTTCAAATCGCCCAGCAAGCGCTCTTCGTGCACCACCTTGTCGCCGTCGAACTGCAGGCGAATCAGTTCCTGAGTGGCCAGTGCTCCGATGAACGCATTGTGCTGCCAGGCTTTGAAGCGATCGGCATCATAGAACGTCATGCCGGTGACGCCCGGTGATTTTTCCCAGACATGGTGCGGTGCAACCGTGCCTTCGACGGTTTTGCCCCGGGCTTCCGGTATCGGCTGCATCGAGTAGTTGATGCCGTGGGTTGCCAGCGGCCAGCCGTAGTTCTTGCCGCGTTCGATGATGTTCACCTCGTCGCCGCCACGGGGGCCGTGTTCGTTCTCCCAGAGCGTGCCGTTCCACGGGTTGAGCGCTGCGCCCTGCGGGTTGCGATGGCCGTAGGACCAGATTTCCGGACGGACACCGGACTGGCCGACAAACGGGTTGTCGTCCGGAACCTTGCCGTCCGGGTAGATGCGCACGACCTTGCCCTGCAACTTGTCCAGATCCTGTGCGGTGGGGCGATCGTTGTTCTCGCCGAGGGTGATGAACAGATAACCGTCACGGTCGAACACCAATCGCGAGCCAAAGTGATTGCCGACCGACAGCTTTGGCTCCTGACGAAAGATCACGTTGAAGTCCTTGAGGGTTTTCAGGTCGTCCGACAGTCGCCCGCGTCCCACGGCCGTCCCGGCCTTGTCACCGGCGCCACCGCCTTCGGCGTATGACAAATACACCAGCCGGTCCTGCTTGAAGTCCGGCGACAGCACCACATCGAGCAAGCCGCCCTGCCCCTTGGCCCAGACCTTGGGAACGCCATCGATCGGTGCCGACAACTTGCCGTCAGCCCCCACCACCCGCAGGTTGCCCGGACGCTCGGTCACCAGCATGCCCTGTCGATCCGGCAAAAACGCCAGCGCCCAAGGATGCGCCAGGCCCTGGGCGATGGTGGTGACTTCAAGGGTGCCCTGCTCGCTTTGCAGCTCTTTGGAGGCGGCGGCAAACGCCGGACTGCAGAGGACTGTGCCGGCACACAGCCCGGCCAATAGGGTTTTACGCAACATGCACGATTCCTTTTGTTCGATTGAAGGGCTGGCAGAAGCGGTTCTGCCATTCAACGGTTGCTGTCGCCGTCACGGGCGGGTGGATTGGGAATGAATTTCGGCGGTGTGCCCGGCACCGAACGCGCCGGCTGACCATTGCCGATGCCGCCGTTTTCGAGGGTGGGCTGTCGAGGTACAGGCACGGTGTTCGGCCCGCGAATCACCGGATTGGCGGGCTGCGTGCCCTGCATGCTGTTGGGATTGGCCCGGTGGATCGGGCTGTTGTAGGGATTGCTGCTGTTGCCGGTCGGACTTTGTGCCAGCAGCAAGGCATCAGCGTGAACCAGCCCGCCACTGAAGGCGAGCAATGCGATGCCTGACAGAAAACGGTTCATGGACGGCCTCTCTCGATGCGCTGGATTCAGAGCCTTCGAGTCCACGCTACGCCGAGGGTTCGGATTTGTTAACCCCGTCCTCGCTAAACAAGGTGTAACACGATTTGACCTGCAGCTCGCCGGCAACCCGCAGAAACTTTTGCGCAGGCAGACAGGTCAGCCGAACATCACGCGGAGAACGGCAGCATGGCTCGGGCAATCTGGAAAGGCGCAATCAGTTTCGGACTCGTGCATATCCCTGTGGCACTGGTCTCGGCCACCTCGTCGCAGGGCGTGGACTTCGACTGGCTGGACAGCCGCAGCATGGACCCGGTGGGTTATAAACGGGTCAACAAGGTCACCGGCAAGGAAGTCACCAAAGAGCACATCGTCAAAGGTGTGCAGTTCGAGAAAGGCCGATATGTGGTGCTCAGCGAGGAAGAGATCCGTTCGGCGCACCCGGTTTCGACCCAGACCATCGATATTTTTTCCTTCGTCGACAGCGCGCAGATCCCGTTGCAGAACATCGATACGCCCTACTACCTCGCCCCTGACAAGCGCGGCGGCAAGGTCTACGCCTTGCTGCGTGAAACCCTGAGCAAGACCGACAAGGTCGCGCTTGCCCGTGTGGTTTTACACACGCGCCAATATCTGGCGGCGTTGATGCCGCTGGAGTCGGCGCTGGTGCTGGTGAAACTGCGCTGGCCGCAGGAAGTGCGCAGCCTCGATGAACTGGCACTGGGCAGCGAGGTGACCAAACCGCAACTGGCCAAAGCCGAGCTGGACATGGCCAAACGGCTCGTTGAAGACATGAGCGCAGACTGGAAACCCGAGGATTACCACGACGAATTCGAAGACAAGATCATGGCCCTGGTGGACAAAAAGGCCCATGAAGGCAAGATCGAAGACGTTGAGACCGCAGACGGCGAAGAAGAGCGCAAGTCTGCTGATGTGATCGACCTGACGGAACTGCTCAAACGCAGTCTGGGAGGAAAAGCCGCTGCCAAACCGGTCAAGAAAACAGCCAAAAAAACCAAAAAGGCCTCGTGAAATGAATCGGGCGACTGTCTTGCAACAGTCGCCCGAGTTATCAGATCAGAATGAAGATGGCCAGCAGACCACCGAAGATCGCCCACTTTTCCAGGTAGTAGCGCGTGCGATTGCGTTTTTTCAGTTCTTTGCCGCGCAGGCGGATCTTGTAGATTCTGGTGAACAAGCGGTTGATGCCACCCGTGCGGTCGCCGGCATCGTTCGGAGCCCCCGCCGCCGACATTACAGTGCGGCTGAACCAGCCGTTGAATGCAGCCGCCCAGCGATACTTCATCGGGCGCTCGACGTCGCAGAACAGAATGATGCGGTTCTGGTCGGTGGTGTTTTCCGCGTAGTGAATGTAGGTCTCGTCGAACATCACCGCTTCACCGTCGCGCCAGTGATAGCTCTCGCCATCGACGTTGATGTAGCAACCGGCGTCGTTCGGCGTTTCCAGGCCCAGGTGATAACGGTAGGAACCGGCATACGGGTCACGGTGACGCACCAGTTTCGAGCCCGGCGGCAACTCGGCGAACATCGCGGCCTTGATCGAACCGATGCTCTGCACCAGTTCAGTGGTGCGCGGGCACATTTGCAATGCCGACGGGTGGCTGTCGCCGTACCATTTCAGGTAGAAGCGTTTCCAGCCCGTCTTGAAGAACGAGTTGAAACCGACGTCGTCGTACTGATTGGAGCGCTTGATCGCACCGGCACGCAGAAGATTCTGACCTTCCTCGCGGATTTCTTCCCAATGGGCCTGCAACGGGCTCAGATCGGGAAAATCTTTCGTATCGAGGTAAGGCTTGTTGGGGATCTTCGAGAACAGGTACAGGAAGCAGTTGACCGGCGCCAGGAACGTCGAGTGGTCACTCAACTGGCGGCCCAGCTTGTGGCGCACACGCCCACGCAGGTGAACGTATGCAATGGAAATGACATAAATAGCGGCAATGATGAGTTTCACGGAAATGGTCACACGTCAAAAGTGAACAAACTGCGCGCCTGCCGGCCAGGGGCTCAGGACATGATGCAGTGGCATGAATACAAAATACGGTCCCGAGGGCACTTCCCTGAGCGCTCGCCGTCAGCGGCTATTGGGTGATCGGATGGCATTTTAGCCATACTTTGTAACCAATGGTGAACCTCATCTGTGAAAAACTGTCCGCCGAATCGGCCAAACTCGGCTCCCGAGTGAGCCCTGTCTGTCACCTCAGCGATACGGCAGCTCATCGAGTGAATGAGAAAACAGCGCGACAGCGGGCCGGAGTCAGGTGTCTGGTCCGGAGGGTGAGCCTGATGAAACGGGGAAACGCTCTGAGCATTCAGGCGCTTGACCCGGCACTTTCGTACCGGGTGAATGGAGAACCGCACCCTGACGTGTAAAGGGTGCGGCTGGCGGGTTCGGGTTTACCTGGAGGTTGAAACGCCTGCCTTGCTCAAGCCTTTGGCATTGTGATCGCCCGGCGTTGTAGCCGAAATCGCCGTAGCCTTCGACAAGCCGCGTGTCGTCTTGGAATGCGCGACGCCCGAGGTGGTTGCCCCGTGTCCACGCTCAGCGCCGTGATCGCGCCCCGCATGACGTCCGCTCACACCGTGATCCCGAACGGCCCTGCCTGCATGATCCGCTTCCTGGCCTTCTGCGCGGCCATTGTTGGAGGCAC
Organism: Pseudomonas bananamidigenes; assembly: GCF_001679645.1. Taxonomy (GTDB): domain Bacteria; phylum Pseudomonadota; class Gammaproteobacteria; order Pseudomonadales; family Pseudomonadaceae; genus Aquipseudomonas; species Aquipseudomonas bananamidigenes. The sequence continues at coordinate 94,779 of NZ_LRUN01000010.1, forward strand.
TGCCTGAATGCCCGGCGTTATCGCCGCCATGCCCTGCATTCCCCGCGCCGCCGCCGTGGCTTCCACCACTGCCCGCACCGCCTCCGCCATTCCCGCCATGACCGCCCCCATCCTTGGCATAGGCTGAAGCCATGATCGACAGTCCGGAAGGCAACAACGGCGCAGCCGCAAACATCATGACGCACGACATGACAGCAACGAATCTTTTCTTTTCAAAACGCATGATGGCATCCACAAGGGTTGGTTTTACTGCCCTCTCAGACGCACACGGCGAGATCTGGTTCAGCGACAAACGACCGGCGGAATCGGTTTTGCCCCATATATAAAGTGAGTGAGAACGCCTTGCTTTTACAGCCGGTATCCCAGCCGACCCGACTAGTCGAACGCGCCATTCAGAACTTCGTAAATGAGCCCGCTTGCGATGGCCACCAGAATCAGATCGGTACCCGCCTGTTGCCATTCATATCCGTCGTAATGAGGCAGCCGCCCCACCAGCCGGCCATCCAGTTTTTTGGCAATGCCGGGCGGAAGAGGTTTTCCACGTGCCAGGTTTTTCTGGATTCCGGGTGGCAACGCAGGTCCGGGACTCCAGTAGTCTCTGTAACCGTTGAGCACGCCCAGCACACTGCCTCGATCGATAACGGGCGCAGGCGCGCGGCCTGAATTGAACCCCTTGTTCTTGCCACCCTGATTTCCATGCCCCTGACTGTTCTCGGGCCCGCCCTTTCCATGCCCTTTGCCATTGCCGTTTCCGGGGTCTGCCAACGCCGTTGCGGAGCCCGCAATCAACGCCAGGCAAGTAACAGATGCCACAACCAAACGTGCCTTGAACATGACCATTCCTTACAAGAAGAAACTGCTTGTTGGAATGTAGACGAGCTTGCGGATGTCGGTCAGGTTTTCCTTATCGACTGCCATACAACTGCCGCATGACTTATGCGACAATGCGCGCCATGTCTGGCATGAATCCCGCCTTTATTGCCCAACAGCTCTGGACGATGAGTCCGGATGCTGCTCTCGCCCCACGCCCGCTGGCACCATGCAGACGGTGACCGGGCCCGGGAAGAAAAAGCTCCAAAATGCCCCAGAAACGGCCCAAGCGCCCGATGTGCGGCTCGCAACCCATTGATAGGTAAAGCAATTGATCTCCACAGCTAACATCACGATGCAGTTCGGCGCAAAGCCGCTGTTCGAAAACGTTTCGGTGAAATTCAACAACGGCAACCGTTATGGCCTGATCGGCGCCAACGGTTGCGGCAAGTCGACGTTCATGAAAATCCTCGGCGGCGACCTTGAGCCGTCTGCGGGCCAGGTGATGCTCGAGCCGAACGTGCGTCTGGGTAAATTGCGTCAGGATCAGTTCGCCTACGAAGAATTCACCGTGATCGACACCGTGATCATGGGTCACGAAGAGCTGTGGAAGGTCAAGGCCGAGCGCGACCGCATCTACTCGCTGCCGGAGATGAGCGAAGAAGACGGTATGGCCGTGGCCGAGCTGGAAACCGAATTCGCCGAGATGGACGGCTACACCGCCGAGTCCCGCGCCGGTGAACTGCTGCTGGGTCTGGGCATTCCGCTGGAACAGCATTTCGGCCCGATGACCGAAGTCGCACCGGGCTGGAAACTGCGCGTGCTGCTGGCGCAAGCCCTGTTCTCCGATCCGGAAGTGCTGCTGCTCGACGAACCGACCAACCACCTGGACATCAACACCATCCGGTGGCTGGAGTCGATCCTGACGGCGCGTAACAGCACCATGGTCATCATTTCCCACGACCGTCACTTCCTCAACAGCGTCTGCACCCACATGGCCGACCTGGATTATGGCGAGCTGCGTCTGTTCCCGGGCAACTACGACGAGTACATGACCGCCGCGACCCAGTCCCGTGAGCAACTGCTGGCGGACAACGCCAAGAAGAAAGCCCAGATTGCCGAACTGCAGACGTTCGTCAGCCGCTTCTCGGCCAACGCCTCGAAAGCCAAGCAGGCCACCTCCCGTGCCAAGCAGATCGACAAGATTCAGCTGGCCGAGGTCAAGCCATCGAGCCGCGTGAGCCCGTTCATCCGCTTCGAACAAAACAAGAAACTGCACCGCCAGGCCGTGACCCTGGAAAAAATCTCCAAGGGTTTCGACGGCAAGACCCTGTTCAAGAACTTCAGTTTTACCGTCGAAGCCGGCGAGCGCGTAGCGATCATCGGCCCGAACGGTATCGGCAAGACCACCCTGCTGCGCACCCTGATGGGCGAACTGACCCCGGACGCCGGTACCGTGAAGTGGACCGAAAGCGCCGAGCTGGGCTACTACGCGCAGGACCACGCCCATGATTTCGAAGACGATGTCAGCCTGTTCGACTGGATGGGCCAGTGGACTCAGGGCGAACAGATGATTCGCGGCACCCTGGGCCGCATGCTGTTTTCCAACGACGAGATCCTCAAGTCGGTGAAGGTCATCTCCGGTGGTGAGCAAGGTCGCATGCTGTTCGGCAAACTGATCCTGCAAAAGCCGAACGTCCTGGTGATGGACGAACCGACCAACCACCTGGACATGGAATCGATCGAGGCGCTGAACCTGGCGCTGGAAAACTACCCGGGCACGCTGATTTTCGTCAGCCACGACCGGGAGTTCGTATCGTCCCTGGCCACGCGCATCATCGAGCTGAGCCCGAACGGCGTGACCGACTTCAGCGGCACCTACGACGATTACCTGCGCAGTCAGGGCGTTGTGTTCTAAGAGCTGCTGCAAGCTTCAAGTGAAAAGCCCTGTCCTTGCGACGGGGCTTTTTTTGCTTCGAGGAAAAGATCGTTAGCCTGCTTTCTTTTAATCCGACGCCAAGCCATGATGCGACCTCTCCCACCGCCGCCCGCGAACGAGTCCTCATGTCTGTGCAGCAACAGCCACCGCAAAGCTCCATGGCGATCACCCTGCAAATCGTCTCCATCGTTTTTTACACCTTTATCGCTTTTCTCTGCATTGGTCTGCCGATTGCGGTGTTGCCCGGTTATGTGCATGAACAGCTGGGCTTCAGCGCCGTCGTTGCGGGGCTGGTGATCGGTTCGCAATACCTGGCCACCCTGCTCAGCCGGCCGATGGCCGGACGCCTGTCAGACACCGTCGGGACAAAGCGCGCGATTGTTTATGGCTTGCTGGGGATCGTACTCAGTGGTCTGTTGACGCTGGTTTCCACGTTGCTGCAGGACGTCCCGTCAATGAGCCTGATCATCCTGATTGCCGGACGTCTGCTGCTGGGGATTGCGCAGGGACTGATCGGCGTCGGCACCATCAGTTGGTGCATGGGCCAGGTCGGTGCCGAGCACACCGCCCGTTCCATCGGCTGGAATGGCATCGCCTCCTACGGCGCCATTGCCATCGGTGCACCGCTGGGCGTGTGGATGGTGGCCGATTACGGCTTTACCAGCCTCGGTATTGCGCTGTCGACATTGGCTGCCGGCGCCCTGCTGCTGATCCGCAACAAGCCGTCGGTGCCGGTGGTGCGCGGCGAACGTCTGCCGTTCTGGAGGGTTTTCGGGCGAATTGCGCCGTTCGGTGCCAGTCTGAGTCTGGCCTCCATCGGTTACGGCACCTTGACCACCTTCATCACCCTTTATTACCTCAGTCGCGGCTGGACCGGCGCGGCGTACTGTCTGACGGTGTTCGGGGTGTGTTTCATCCTGTCGCGGCTGCTGTTCATTTCCGCCATCGCCCGATTCGGCGGTTTTGCATCAGCCATCGCCTGTATGAGCATCGAAACCGTTGGCCTGTCGTTGCTGTGGCTCGCCCCGTCGACCGGTTACGCACTGATCGGTGCCGGACTGACCGGTTTCGGGCTGTCGCTGGTGTACCCGGCTCTGGGCGTGGAAGCGATCAAGCAGGTGCCCGACTCCAGCCGCGGTGCCGGTTTGAGTGCTTATGCCGTGTTTTTCGATCTGGCACTGGCGATTGCCGGACCGCTGATGGGCGCGGTGGCATTAAATCTGGGCTATTCGTGGATATTCCTGGGGGCGGCGCTATTGTCCGTGAGCGCACTGGCGTTGACCGGGTGGCTCAAGCGCCGGGCAATCGCCTGACGCTTACTGGTCCGCCGTCTGCATCCCCGCCCGGGAGGGCTTGCCCAGCGCGTGGGAAAAAAACCGCCCGGCTTCGGAAATCAGGTTGCGATGGATGTCTTCACGATCCACGCCATCGGCATCGGTACACAGTGCCGGCATGGCGATGATCTGTTGTTCCGTGCACGGCGCCATGAATACGAAATGCCCGGCTCCGGCCAGCAATTTGAAGTCCGGCGCAGTCGGCAGTTTGCGCGCCAGGGCGGCGGCATTCTTGTCGAACGCCACCAGTTTGTCCCCGTCTCCGCTATACAGCAGCACCGGCACATGCACGTCGGCGAGGGTGTGCCGGCCGAATTTCAAGCTCAAGGGCGCCATCAATAACAAGGCATGCACCCGAGGGTCGGCCACCGGTTGCAGGTCGTCGCGGTCGACGATCAGTTCACCGTTTGTATTGCAGGCGTCACGATCGTCCGGACGCTCCTGGCAATAACGCCGCAGGCGATCGAGGTCAGGTTGCGCACCTGAAAGGATCAGCGCGGTCTCGCCGCCCGCCGAATAGCCGATCACGCCAACCTGATCGGCGTTGACGAACGGTGCGAGCATGCGATCGCCGAGGGTGGCGGTAATGGCTTCGGAAATCTGGATCGGGCGGCCATACAGATTGCTCAAAGTGCCGAGGCGACTGTGATCCCGGGAGTTGTCGCCGGGATGAATGACCGCCACCACCACAAACCCCTTGCGTGCCAGCGACGTGGCGAGGTCGTGCAGCGCCAGCGGCGTGCCGGTGTTGCCGTGGGACAGCATCAGCATCGGAAAACGGCCGAGGGCGATTTTGGTGTCTTCGCCGGCTTCGACCGAATAGCCTTCGAGCAGGCTCATGTGCTCGCGGTCGCTGGAGGGGTAGAACGCGATGGCACGCATCGGTTGCAGGTCGAGCGGATCGAGGAACGTCATCTCGTGATAACCGACGCTCCAGCGTGGGTGCTGGCCGGGGGCTGCGTGCACTGAATTCAGGCTGCCGAGCAGGCAAATCAGTAACGTTGCACAAAGACGCATCATGGGATGCCCCACCCTGTTGTTACTCAATCGAAAGATCCGTTGTGTTCGACGCCCGAAACTCCGTGGTTCGGTGATCCGGCGCGGCGTTGCACTCAGACGTTGATCATCAGACTGCATAACCCGGGCCAGATTATGTAACAGTCAGACACAAAAAACTCCGTATCTGGCCCTTGCAGAACCAGAATACAGAGTTTTTTGGGTGTTGCCTGAACGAGAGCTGTTCTTTACGAAAGCCTTACGCAGCGGCGAACAGTTGCTCGCTGATGCGGGTCTGAGCCGCGCTCATGGCGTTGTTGCGGACTTCTTCACCGTAGGCCAGACCTTCGGCCCGGACGATTTCGATGTCGGTGATGCCCAGGAAGCCGAATACCAGTTTCAGGTAGTCTTCGTGAGCCACGCCCGAAGGCTGGCCGGCGTGGATGCCGCCCGAGGTGGAAACGATCACGACTTTCTTGCCACCGCACAGGCCTTCAGGGCCGGCTTCGGTGTAACGGAAAGTCTTGCCGGCGACGGCGATGCGGTCGATCCAGGCCTTGAGCTGGGTCGGCACGGTAAAGTTGTACATCGGCGCGGCGACAACGATGGCATCGGCGGCGATGAACTCGGCCAGGGTGTCGGCGCTCAGTTCGGCTTCGTGCTGTTGTGCGGCATCGCGCAGTTCAGCGGTGGTGCCAGCGGCAACCAGAGTGGTGGACGAGAAGTGGCTGATGGCGTCGGCCGCCAGGTCGCGGTAGGTCACCACAGCGCTTGGCTCGGCGGCCTGCCAGGCTTTGACGACTTCGGTGCTCAGCTGACGGGAAGCGGAGTTGTCGCCCAGAATGCTCGAATCGATGTGCAGCAGTTTCATTGTGGAATCTCCTGGAAAGAATCGCCGGTGGCGACGGAATGGAGACAATCCTACCGACGAAACCAATAGCTGATTAGACGGCAACAATGCGATAGTTTGTCCCACTGATAGAACAGTTGGATGTCCCCCCATGCAAGACCTCAACGATCTCTACTATTTCGCCAAAGTGGTCGAGGCCGGCGGATTCGCCGCTGCCGGCCGCTTGCTGGGCATTCCCAAGTCGCGGTTGTCGCGACGGATTGCCGAACTGGAAGAACGGCTGGGCGCACGCCTGCTGCAACGCACCACCCGTCAGCTGAAGCTGACAGCGGTCGGCGAACGCTATTTACGCCACTGCCAGGCGATGTTGCTGGAAGCGGAAATGGCCGACGAAACGGTGGCCAGCATGTCCAGCGAGCCACGGGGACGCTTGCGGGTTTCGAGCCCGACCGGACTGGCCCACGAAATGCTGCCGGTGGTGATCAGCAACTTCCTCGGCAAATACCCGCAGGTGCAACTGGAAGTCACCCTGCTCAACCGTCGCGTGGATCTGATCACCGAAGGCATCGACGTGGCACTGCGCGTTCGCGAGCACGGCGACGAAGAACCGATGCTGGTGACCCGTCGCTTGCGCCAGGCGCAAATGGTGGTGGTCGCGAGCCCTTCTTTTATACAGGGCGTGGAAATCAATCACCCGCAGGACTTGAAAACCCTGCCGGTGCTCGGTGCGCTGGAGGCTGATCGGATGGTGCATGTGCGCCTGCTCGATCAGCACGGCAAAAGCTGCGATCTGGCGCTGGAAGCCCGGTTGGGCATCGACGATTTCATCGTACGCAAGGCGTGTGTGCTGGCCGGCCAGGGCTTCACCCTGCTACCGATGATGTATTGCGAAGCGGAGCTGAACAACGGCACGCTGGTGCAGTTGCTGCCTGGCTGGTCATTGCCCGGCGGCTGGCTGCAGGCCGTCTACCCGCACCGACGCGGGGTGATGCCGGCGGTGCGTGCCTGGATCGACCATCTGGTGGAGTCCTTCAATGCCTGTGGAGAGCGGTTGTTATGAAACAAGGAAAGATGAGCGAAACGGATGTCGCAGACTTCTGCCTGGCATTGCCCGGCGCCCGTGACGACTACAAATGGGGCGGTGTGCGGGTGTTCTCGATTGCCGGCAACAAGATGTTCGCCTTGCAGGGACTGCGCGGTGAATCGCTGGCGTTCAAGGTCGACAAGGATCTGTTTCTCGGTCATTGCGACCGACCGGGCATTCACCCGGCGCCGTATCTGGCGCGGGCGCAGTGGATCATGATGCACCCGCCCTACCCCTTGAGCGCCGAGGAACTGCGAGGGTTGCTGCAACGCTCTCACCAGTTGGTGGTGAGCAAATTGCCGAAGAAAACCCAGGTGGGTTTGCTGCTGTAACGCCCTACCCCAACGACAGGCTCGAACCCAGGAACAACTGGTCGATCCAGAACACCTGGTGCAACGCGACGATCACCCAGAACAGCACCTGAAACGACACCTTGCGCGTCTTGTGCCGCAAGACCTGCTGGGCGATCAACGCGCCCGGCCAGCCGCCCGCCAGTTCCACGGCGTGCAGGACGTTTTCAGGCGTGCGCCAGGCCTCGGCGCGGGCCTTGCGCTTGTCGGCCCAGTACAGGAAAAACGCCAGCACGCTGACGATGCCGTAGGCCGCCAACGGCAGAAGGGAGATCCCGCGCAGCCACATCGACAGCGAGCCGGACAGCGGCAACGCACAGACGATCAGCCACACGAACAGCTTCAATTTCAAATGCTGGATGCGGCCACCGTAAGGGCCGCGATCCTGGCGGCGTGCGCGGGCATCACTCATGCCTTGGCCGCCGCCCAGTCCACCCAGCCGAACTGCCATGTCGCCAGAATCAACAGACCGAACACGATCCGGTACCAGGCGAATGCCGCATAACTGTGGCTGGCAATGAATTTCAGCAAGCCGCGCACGGCGATCATGGCGAACACGAACGCCGTGACAAAACCGATGGCAAACACCGGAAAGTCCGCCGGCACGAACAGGGCGCGATACTTGTAGCCCGAATAGACCGCCGCCCCCACCATGGTCGGCATGGCCAGGAAAAACGAAAACTCGGTGGCCGTCTTGCGCGACAGACCAAACAACAGGCCACCAATGATGGTCGAGCCGGAACGCGAGGTGCCGGGGATCATCGCCAGGCACTGGGCGAAACCGACCTTCAGCGCATCTTTCCAGGTGATCTCGTCGACCGTCTCGGCGTGCACCTCATGTTGCCGACGCTCGGCCCAGAGCATGATGAGGCCACCCACCACCAGCGCCGTCGCCACGGTGATCGGGTTGAACAGGTACTTGTGAATCAGATCGGCAAAAATCACACCCAGCACCACCGCCGGCAGGAAGGCGATCAGCAGGTTGGCGGTAAAACGCCGTGCGCCCGGCTGGGTCGGCAAGCCGATGACCACGTCGAGAATCTTGCGGCGAAACTCCCAGACCACCGCGAGAATCGCGCCGAGCTGAATGATGATGTTGAACGCCATGGCGCGTTCCCCGCCGAAATTCAGCAAGTCGGCGACGATGATCTGGTGTCCGGTACTGGAAATGGGCAAAAACTCCGTCAGCCCTTCTACAACTCCAAGAATCAATGCCTGCAAGGCGGTCCAAAGATCCATCAATCCCCCAGAGAGCGATGCACGGCGGCATGCCCCGATAGTATTTTTTTACGTTCACTGCGTTCAGCGTAGCGGTTTGTTGCTGTACCGATTCCGCGCGCAAAGGATCCACACGAAACGGTCAAAATTTCGTGAAACGGCAACTTGGGTTCAGGTTTTCACGCGCGGGGCCGAAATCCTAACAGACAAGCCGTAATCGCGCTGCCGCGCTCTACGACTTGGGTCGCGTATGCCCGGCCGGCGAAACGTGGTTGGATGCTGGCGTTGATTTATTACAAGAAAAAGAAACCGGAGTGACAGCGTTATGAACAGCTTGCGCAGTGTGTCGATCAGCCGACGCTTGTGGCTCATCTTGATTGTGGCGGTGGTCATGCTGTTGACCCTGGGTCTGTTGATGCTCAAGCAGATCCACGACGACCTGTATCACGCCAAGGCCCAGAAAACCCAGCATGTGGTGCAGACCGCCAGCGGTGTGCTGACCTATTACCAGGGTCTGGAAGCGGCCGGAACCCTGACCCGCGACGCGGCACAGAAACAGGCGCTGACGGCGATTCGCGGCCTGCGCTACGACCAGAACGACTACTTCTGGATCAACGACCTCACGCCCGTGATGGTCATGCACCCGACCAACCCCAAGCTTGAGGGCCAGAATCTTTCGGCGATTCGTGACCCGGACGGCTTTGCGGTGTTCAACGAAATGGTCGCCATCGCCAAGGCCAAGGGTGCCGGCATGGTCGATTACCGTTGGCCCAAACCCGGGGCCAGCGAGCCGGTGGCCAAGACGTCCTACGTGAAACTGTTCGAGCCCTGGGGCTGGGTGCTGGGCTCCGGCGTGTACGTCGACGATGTGCAGGCCGAGTTTCAGGGCCAGGTGGTCAAGGCGTCGGTTGTCGGGCTGGCGATTGCGCTGATCATGGGCGTGCTGGTGATCCTGATTGCCCGCAGCATCGTCCGCCCCTTGCAGGAAACCGTGAATGCCATGGCCAACATTGCCAGCGGCGAAAGCGACCTGACCCGCAGCCTCGACACTCACGGTCAGGACGAAGTCACCCATCTGGCGCATCACTTCAATGCCTTCACCGCCAAGCTGCGCCGGGTCATCGGTGAATTGCAGGCGTCCGCCAGCGCGCTGGGCGATTCCTCGCGGGAACTGGGCAGCGACGCCGCCCAGGCCCAGCAGCGCAGCCAGCAGCAGTCGCAGCAGATGGAGCTGGTGGCGACGGCCATTAACGAAGTCACCTACGGCGTGCAGGATGTGGCGAAGAACGCCGAGCATGCCGCCAGCGAAATGCGCGATGCCGAGGCTCAGGCACAACAGGGCCAGATCAACATCGATGGCAGTCTGCAGCAGATCGACACCCTGTCCGGCACCATCGATCAAGCGGTTGAAGTCATCCGCACCCTGGCGGCGGAAAGCACGCAGATCGGCAGCGTCCTTGAAGTGATCCGTTCGATTGCCGAGCAGACCAACCTGCTGGCGCTCAACGCCGCCATCGAAGCGGCCCGCGCCGGCGAACAGGGTCGCGGTTTTGCCGTGGTGGCCGATGAAGTCCGCCTGCTGGCGCAACGCACGCAGAAATCCACGGCGGAAATCCAGTCGATGATCGAGCGCCTGCAAAACCATTCCGAAGCCGCCGTGAAGGTGATCGGTGACAGCAGCAAGGCTTCACAGCTGACCATCGAGCAAGCCGGACTGGCCGGTGCCAGCCTCAATGCCATCGGCCAGGCGTTGCGTAACCTCAATGGCCTGAACGCCTCCATCGCCAGCGCGACCCTGCAACAGGCGCACGTGGTTGAAGACATCAACCAGAACGTTACCCAGGCTGCCGGCCTGTCCCACAGCACCGCACTGGCGGCCGAGCAATCCAGTGCAGCGAGCGTGCGACTGGGCCAATTGAGCGAGCAATTGAACGGATTGCTGCGCCAGTTCCGCGTCTGATCCCGGTCACCGGTGGGAGCTCACGCCCACCGGTTTTTGGGTACAATCCGCTCCCTCTTCTACTCCCTCCAAGGATCTTGCATGTCCGGGCTCGAACTGTTTGCCGCCGCCCTCGGTGTGATCGCCGTCTGGCTGACGGTCAAACAGAACCCCTGGTGCTGGCCGATCGGGCTGGTCATGGTGTTGCTCTACAGCTGGGTTTTCTTTGACGTGAAGCTGTATTCGGACATGCTGCTGCAGGTGGTCTACGCTGCGCTTCAGGTCTACGGCTGGTGGCAATGGACCCGTGCCGGAACGATGCACGACGGGCGTGAGGTCAGCCGGCTCGGCATGTCTTCGATGCTCAAAGGGTTGGCCATCGGCGCTGCCGGCAGCCTGCTGCTGGGCGGGGCCATGGCGCACTGGACGGATGCGGCGCAGCCCTGGCTCGATGCGGCACTCACCGCGTTCAGCCTGGTGGCGCAATTCTGGATGGCCCATAAACGCCTGCAATGCTGGGCGTTATGGTTCGTACTGGATGTCATCTTCGTCGGCCTGTTTCTCTACAAGGCGCTGTATCTCACCGCAGCACTGTACGCCCTGTTCACCCTGATCGCGGTGCAGGGCTGGCGGGAATGGCGCGCCGACCCGGCGCTGCGCGCATGAAAGTCGTTGTGCTGACCGGGCCGGAATCCACCGGCAAGAGCTGGCTGGCGAGCGAACTCCAGCAACGGTTCGGCGGTCTGCGGGTCGACGAGTACGTACGCTGGTTCATCGAGCAGAATCCTCGCGATACCTGCCTTGCCGACATTCCCGAAATCGCTCGCGGCCAGTTGCAGTGGGAGGACGAGGCGCGAGCGCAACAGCCTGATCTGTTGATTCTGGACACCCATCTGCTGAGCAACATGCTCTGGAGCCAGACCCTGTTCGGGGACTGCCCTGCCTGGCTGGAGAGGGAACTGCTGGCGCGCCGATACGACCTGCACCTGCTGCTGTCCCCGGAACAGATCGAGTGGACGGACGACGGTCAACGCTGCCAGCCGCAACTCGCTGAACGGATGGCGTTTCATGAGGCTACCAGGGACTGGCTGGAGCGACATCACCAACCGCTCAGGCTCATTCAGGGCAATTGGGCAGCTCGCCAGACCCAGGCTTTCGACGCCGTGCGGGCGCTGCTGGGACGCTGACCCGCTTTCGGGGCTTTCGACTCTGTTGCGGGTGAAAGTGTCCGATCCTGAAACACTCCCTTTAAGGCAAAGCGCCCGTTTCAACGGCCTTCATTGTTTTGTCACCCGACTTGTTACGCTCATGAAACACCTGCCCATGAACCCTTGTTCCAGAGCTTTGCAATGGGTACGGGCAGTTGTTTCGCCCGGGCTTTGTTTCAATCGTGAAACAGCTTTTGTATCAAGGCTGCACACCCATTCGCCAAGTCGTTGAAACCCCTGAACATTTAAAAACCGGCACAGCTTTCGCTCTCTCCTTCACAACGCTGACTAGGGCCAGCCCACTGAAGAAGGAATTGCCGCCGTGGGAAACATCAACAAAGCCTTTACCTGCCTTCTGCTGATCGGATCTGCAGCCAGCACTTTCCTCAGTTTCAACGTTCAGGCCGAAGGCAATGGCGTGATCGTGCTCAATCGCGAAGTCCAGCCGATTCCGATCGGGCGCAGCGCCCCGGGCAAAGACCCTTACCCGACCACAGTCAATGCCAACCCGTCCGGCCGCATCGACCAGGCAATGACCAGCACCGAACTCAATGACGGTGACTTTGCCAGTGTAGCCAGTGGCTCATCGATCCGCGGCAACATGGCAATAGGCTCCAGCCTCCCCGGCACCAACGTCCTGACCAATCCGAACGGCCTGCCCGGCATGACCGCCGGCCATGGCGGCGGCGGTGGCGGCACGATTTCCAACACCATCAACCGTTCCCTCAGCAGTGGTCTGGCTCCGCTGACCCGCATGGCCGGAGGCCAATGAGATGAATCGTTCCCTGATCCTTCTGGCACTGCTTGGCTGCACCAGTGCAATGGCCGACCCAAGCGCCGTGGACAGCGCCAACATTCAGAACTCGGGCGTGCAGTACAACGGCAATTTCAACGTCAACCAGGCCGCCGGCGACCAGCAGCAACAGACCAACGTCAAGTCGATTGCCATCGGCACGTCGGCCAGCGCCACCACCAGCGTTCACCAGAAAATCGACACGCCCGCCGACCGCTCGCTCAACGCGAGCTCGACCATTGGCGGCAACGCTTTCAGTAACGGCAACGGCGCACTGGGTGTGAACCAGGGTTCCGGTGCCAACAACCAGATGGCCAACGCCATGCGGATCAGCATCAGTGCTGCGCCGCAGAGCATGGACGACAGCGCACTTTCTCAACAGAACGTGGCGCTGTTACCGAACTCAGGAGCAACTGGTACCCCCGGCAGTCGCCAGGTCACGACAAGTGATCAGGCCTTCACCGGCAGTCGCGGGGTCATCCAGGTGAACCAGAGTGCCGGGGTGGGGAACCGAATGGCTAACACCCTGAGCATCCGGGTCGCTGACTGACCCAAACAAGAAGCAGTGCAATTAGAAAGTACCAACACTTAACCAACTAATAAGCACGACGGAGAAACACCATGAAACCTACAATGGCTCTCAAACCACTGGTTTTCGCACTCGCCGCAGTGATGGCAATCGCAGCTCAGGCAGGCGGCCGTGATGAACATCACGGTCATGATCATGGACCCAAAGGCCCAACCCTGGAAGAACTGCTGCAAATCACCGCCGGTGCAGGCGCTGCAGTGATCGACCAGCAAACCAGCGACGGCAACGTGGTGCTGAACCAGGGCACCAACAACAATGCCAACGCCAGCAACGCTGTCAACGGCGCCAACGGCAACATCGGCATGAACAACGCCGCAGGCGATGGCAACCAGCAAGACAACGCCGCCGCACTGGCCACCGCTGACGAAAGCTTCATCTTCGGCGCTGCGGTTTCCGCCTCCAGTGCAACTCAAATGAACACCGGCAACACCGTTGCGAACTACTCCAGCACCGCCAATGCCAGCCTCAACAACGTCGGCAACGGTGGCTCGGGCAACATCGGCGTGAACAACGCTGCCGGCGACTTCAACCAACAGAAAAACAACCTGGCAATCGCTGTATCCGGTGGTCGTGTAGCTAACGCCGCTGCTGCCGCCAACCAAACCTCGACGGGCCTGGGCGTCGCCAACAACGGCACTCAAACCTACAAAAAAGATACCCTCACTGGCACTGTCAACGCCGCCGGCGCATTCGTGGCCGCAGGCACCGCAGTCACCAAAGACGATGATCATGGTCACGGTGGCTATGGCAACAACGACAGGGGCCATGGCAAAGATCAGAAATCTGACTTCGTTGCCGTGGGTGTCTTCGGTCTGGCTGGCGTGACCACTCAACAAGTGCTGACTCCAGACGGCTGGAAAAACCCAGTCACCAACACCGCCAGCATGACCAACGTAGGCAACAACTGGTCCGGCAACGGTGGCTTCAACAACGCCGCCGGTGTTGGCAACCAACAAAGCAACTCGCTGTCCATCGCTGCAGGTTGCAAAGCCTGCATGTAATCGCGATCGAAACGAAAGCCCCGGAAACGGGGCTTTTCCTCAGTCCGCACAGGCGTATCGATCATGCGCAAGACAACCCTCCTCGCTCTGCTTTGCCTTTCCGGCCTCGCCCAGGCGGCCCAGATGCCCGTGGCTGCCCTGCCCGGTGGCACGCTCATCTACAAACACGTACAAAGCATCCGCGAGCGCAAGTTTTCCGACATCGTCGAACAAAAAACCGATTTCAGCTGCGGCGCCGCCGCTCTGGCAACGGTACTGCGCCAGGCTTATTGGCTCGACGTCGATGAAGAGCACATCATCAAAGGCATGCTGGTCAATTCCGACCAGGAGCTGGTCCGTACACAGGGCTTCTCCATGCTGGACATGAAGCGCTACATAGAAAGCATCGGCATGCGCGCCAGGGGCTACAAGATCCCACCGGAAAAACTCGACGCGGTCACTATCCCGGTGGTGGTACTGATGGAAATTCGCGGCTACAAGCATTTCGTGGTGTTGCAGCGGGCGGACAAGGATTGGGTCTACATCGCAGACCCGGTCTTAGGGCACAAACGCTACAACCATGATGACTTTGTCAAAGGCTGGAACGGTATCGTCTTTGCGATAGTCGGCCCCGGATACGACAAGAGCAATGCATTGCGCAGTCCTCCGGTACCGCTGACCGCCAAGAACAAGCTCGATACTTTCAACCCCGTCAAAGATGCTGAATTGATGGACTTCGGGTTCATACAGAGCGACTTCTTTTAATCGCCGATTATAAAGAGTGGGGCTGGATGTCCCGGGAGCAGCAGATGAAAACCTCATACTGGCTGGCCGCCGCCTGCCTGGCAGCGAGTGCGTCAGGCTATGCCAATGCAGGATTCAAACCCATAGAAATCCAGGACTCGGAGCTGTCTCAGCTTCGCGGTCGTTACGTCATGCCGGGGCGGATCATCAGCTTCGGCATTGTCATGAACAGCACCTGGCGCAACGCCAGTGGCGATCTGATCGGGGCTACGACCTCGATGCAACTGCAGGCTGCAACGATAAAACCCGAATTCTACGTCTCGACCATCAAGGAAACCGGCAACGGCAGCACCCCGCAAACGGGCACCGGCACCGTGACTGGCGGAGCGGGACTCAACAGTTCCCAGGGCGTGACCCAAAGCGTTCGCGCCGCCGGCGACGGCAACTCGGCCTACAACAACGTCGCCATCAATGTTTCCGAGGCCAATCAGGCACCGGCACTGGTGCCGGCTCAGGGCCAGGCCCTGGTTGCCGGACAAACGATTACCGGCAGCAATGCGGCCGGCAGCGTCGCCGTTTCGGCCACAGGCGGCGGCGTACAGATGGCCATCCAGGCCGCCGGCAATCAGGGCACCGCCCTGCAACAAGTGGCCCAGGGCGGGCTGCTGCAGAACACTCGCTTGCTCGGTAACGCGAACGTCGTCAACAACCTGACAACACTCAACGTAGTCCTGAGCAACAACGGCATGAGTGCCGGCGCTCTGGACTGCAATCTCTCTCAACTAAGAGCACTACGCAATATCGGATATTGAACTACGCTGAGTCTCGATCCATTGGGCTTAAAGGGACGGCTTATTCATGTATCGATCAGTATCACTGCGTGCCGCTGTATGTTTGAGTACTCTTCTACCCGCGGCGATGCTGCAAGCAGCACCCGATGCGGATGTTGAAACCTTGAAACGGGAGCTTCTGGAGCTCAAGCAACGATACGAAGTGCAACAGAAAGCCCTGGCGGTGCTCGAACAACGGGTGCGCCAGGTCGAGGATCAACCGGCTTCACCTCCACCCAAGCGTCTGGCCAAGTCGCCAGCCGACATGAAAGGCAATCCCAAAGTGGCCGCCGGTACCGGCGCCGCAGCAGCGTCGGGGGGCGCAGCGGGGGGCAGCGGGGCTTCTTACGGGCAGTCGCTGGCCGATGACTCGCAACCGGCACAGAGTGTGTCCAACCTGTACGACGAGGCCAGCGGCTTCTTCGGCGGTGGCAAGTTCAGCTTTGAAACCGGCATCACCTATTCGCGTTACGACACGCGCCAGTTGATTCTCAACGGTTTCCTGGCACTGGACTCGATCTTCCTGGGCAACATCAACCTTGACCGGATCAAGGCCGACACCTGGACCCTCGACCTGACGGGCCGCTACAACTTCGACAACCGCTGGCAATTCGACCTGAACGTGCCGGTGGTGTACCGCGAATCGACTTACCAGTCCGGCGGCGGCAACGGTGGCGCATCCAACGTCACTACCGAGCAGGACGTCACTCGCGATCCAACCATTGGCGACGTCAACTTCGGTATTGCCTACAAGTTCCTCGACGAATCGGTCAATACGCCGGACGCCGTGGTATCCCTGCGGGTCAAGGCGCCTACGGGCAAGGACCCGTTCGGTATCAAGCTGCGCAAGACCAACGACAACAGCAACCTGTTCGTGCCTGACACCCTGCCCACCGGCAACGGCGTCTGGTCGATTACACCGGGCATCTCGCTGGTCAAGACATACGACCCTGCGGTGCTGTTCGGCAGCCTCTCTTACACCCATAACCTGGAGGAGTCGTTCGACGACATCAGCTCTACCGTCAACCAGAAAACGCCGGGCAAGGTCCGGATCGGCGACAGCTTCCAGATCGGTGCGGGCATCGCCTTCGCACTCAACGAAAAAATGAGTATGTCGTTCTCGGTCTCCGACCTCGTACAACGCAAGAGCAAGCTGAAACAGGATGGCGGAGACTGGCAATCGGTGGTGTCCAGCGACGCCAACGCCGGTTACTTCAACGTCGGCATGACCATCGCGGCCACCGACAACCTGACCATCGTGCCCAACCTGTCCATCGGCATGACCGACGATGCCCCGGACTTCTCCTTCAGCCTGAAATTCCCGTACTACTTCTGACCGCCACAAATGAAAAGGCCCGCTGCGAGTGCATCGCAGCGGGCCTTTTCAGCTTCTTCCTTCCGAAGAAGCACCGCGCCCTAGCGGATCTGGTGTTTGTGCAGCAAACGATAGAAAGTCGGCCGGGAAACCCCCAGCACCTTGGCAGCCACACTGAGGTTGTCGCTGTGGCGGTTCAGCACATCGCAAAGCGCCTGGCGTTCGGCCCGGGTCTTGTAGTCTTCAAGGGTGCCCATCGGCGTGGCAAACGACTGCTGACTGATCAACCCCAGGTCGCGTGCCTCGATCTGCCGACCTTCGGCCAGCACCAGGCCGCGACGCACGCGGTTGGCCAGTTCCCGCACATTGCCCGGCCAGTCGTGCTTGCCCATGGCGATCAGCGCATCTTCACTGAAACTGCGTGGCCGGCGACCGGTCTCGTGGCTGTAGAAGTGGGAAAAGTGGTTGGCCAGCATCGACAGATCACCATGTCGTTCGCGCAGCGGTGCCGTCACCACCTGGAGCACATTGAGCCGGTAATACAGATCCTCACGGAAACGCTTCTTCTCGATGGCAGCTTCAAGGTCCACGTGGGTTGCCGCCAGTACACGCACGTCTACCGGGATCGGCTGGCTGCCGCCCACTCGTTCGATGTGTTTTTCCTGGAGAAAACGCAGCAGATTGGCTTGCAGTTCCAGAGGCAGATCGCCGATCTCGTCGAGAAACAATGTTCCGCCGTTGGCGGCCTCGATGCGTCCGACCTTGCGCTGATGAGCGCCGGTGAACGCGCCCTTTTCATGGCCGAACAGTTCGGACTGGATCAGATGCTCGGGAATCGCTCCGCAGTTGATCGCCACGAACGGTTTGCTGTGTCGCTGCGATTGCCGGTGCAGAGTGCGGGCGACCAGCTCCTTGCCGGTACCGCTTTCACCGCGAATGAGCACCGGCGACTCGGTGGGCGCCAGTTTGCTCAGCAGCTTGCGCAGCTCGCGAATCGGCTTGCTGTCGCCCAGCAATTCGTGTTCCGGCTGGTCCACATGAATCGTGCCCTGGCCGCGCAAACGCGCCATGCCGAACGCCCGACCGAGGGTGACTTGCACCCGCGACACGTCGAACGGCAGGGTATGAAAGTCGAAGAACCACTCGCAGACGAAGTCGCCAACATTCTGCAGCCGCAATACTTCCTGATTCAGAACGGCGATCCATTCGGTGCCGCTGCGACTGATCAACTCCTTGACGGCTTCCGGTCGTTCAAGATGAAAGGGCTGCAAACGAAGCAGGCCGACATCGCAACTGCGGTCAGCGGCATTTTCCAGACTGCAACTGTCGACATCCCAGCCGACCGCCCGTAAACCGGGCAGCAATCGGTGACAGTCGTCACAAGGGTCGACTACCAATAAACGTCGTAACGCAGGCGCTTCGCTCATGACTGTTCCTTGGCGCCAAATTATGGGAAATGATTGTAAAAACAGTCATTTGGCACACCTGGCTGTAACGTTAGCAAGAATTTGACGGCGCCTTGTATCGATTGCTTATAGGCGTACAAGCGAAGCAGTTATAAGAACCTGTTTTGTTAGTTGGCTATCGACTCGATTCTTTCAGCCAGCTTTCAAAAAGCGTCGTAATAAGGATTGTATGAAAGAAAGTCGAAATTTCTTCAAATCCTGTGTGACCTGCCGGCAGGTTGCGTGCATCAGTACAAGTAACTCGCCGAACGGTAAGCCCAACCGACGGCACATCACTTGATTGGGCACTACAGAGAGAAGAACCCATGACCGCCCCGCTCCGTATCAACGAAGCTCTTTTGATTGCCAACCGCGCATTTAAACCTTTCCAATGCGTGGCCTGGGCCCCACAAGACGGCAATGGCGAACTGAGCCTGACCGTCATCGACCGCACCAATTCGCAGATTGGCCGCACCCGCATTCCAAGCAGCGCCTATTCCGACCCGGCCCAACTCGAGCATTTGTTGCAACAGGCCCGCGCCGAACTGAGCGATGAGGGTTACACCCTGCAGTCCTGGTCGATGCCACATTGATTAGAGGGCTACGCGGATGACTTTCAAGTCATCCGCCCTCTTCCGTTAGTTGCCAAATCCTTATTAACTTCAGCTTCTTTGTATAACGCTCTTCGATACTTTCGCGCCTGAATGCTTGTCAGGCTTGCGACTGGTTCCAAAAGTCACTGTTCTGGCACAGTGCGACCCTCCACCTGTTAGTTCTGTCAGTTGTACTTGCAACTGTTCAGGGATTGAATGTTTCGCCATGCCGTCACCGACCGCTCTCACGGATCCGGGTCGACGCGCAAGGAGAAGCATGCATGTCAACTCACACCGCTATTGCGCTGCCGACACTCAGGAATAACGCCGGGCAACTCGACAAGGCTTTTGCCAGCAATGGTGTGACTCAGGTTTATTTTGCCGGCAGCCTCTGCAGTCTGACTCAGCACGTGGCTCTCGATCCGCAGGGACGCATCCTGGTGGCAGCCAAAGTCGGTACACCCCTGGGCTATCGATTCGGCCTGGCCCGATTGCTCGAAGACGGCTCGGCGGATCTGGGTTTCGGCTTTCAAGGCAGTGTGATCGGCTGGTTCGCCATCGGTTTCGAAGCCACCGGCAGTAAGGTCCAGGTCCTGCCCGACGGGCGAATTCTGCTGGCAGGCCTGCATTACGAGTCCGAACACCGTACCCTGCCCGCTCTGGCACTGTTCGATGAGCATGGCCGGCCCTCGGCGGACTTCGGTGATAACGGCGTCAAGATCGTGCGCCTGCCCGGCGATCTGTCCCTGGGGACCCGCGATACGTGGCTGCCGCCAGGTGTTCCGGGAGCAGAAGCCTGTGATTTTGCTGTCCAGAACGATGGACACATTGTGCTGATTGCCAATCATCACTGTTCGCTGGCCGACCACGTCGGCATGCTGATCCGCGTCAAGCCTGACGGCAACCTCGACGAAACCTTCAATGGTCGCGGATTTGTGATGGTCCGGCACTTGCTGCTCAATACCTGGCTCGGCGGCTTGTCGCTGCAGGCGGACGGGCGAATCGTGGTGGCGGGTGCGATCGACTTTCCCCAGGAAGGGCTGCTTGCTCGCTACCTGCCGGACGGACAGCTCGATGACCGTTTTGCGGTGGACGGCTTCCTCTCGTTCAAGGCTCAGGGACACAGCGCCCTGGCGACCCGGGTCATTGAATCGGGCCAGCACCTGCATTGCTTCGGCAGCAGCCGCGACCCGATTCGCTGCATGGCGCTGACGGTGCACCCTAACGGTCGCCCCGAACTGCATTGCAACAACGGTCAACCCAGTCTGCTGGACATCGGTCCCAGCGGTTGCCAGTGGAGCGCCGCGCAACCCATGCCGGACGGTCGGATCATCGCTGCCGGCGCCACCATCGGAGGCGTCGAAGCGGACTTCATCGTCGCCCGCTACCTGGCTGACGGCCAGCTCGATAACAGCTTTGGCGCCGGCCAGGGCTGGTTACGTACGCGCCTGGGCCGCAGTCTCGACACCGCCACGTCCCTGGCACTGCAACCGGAAGGCGGCATTCTGGTCGGTGGCTATTCGTTGGACGGCAACTACCGCGCCGTGGTGGCGCGCTATCTGAACCCATGATCAGAAACGTCCCACACTTGATCTTGCTCAACGCTTGCGGCACCTTGCGCGCTTCTTAAAGCAAGGAGCAACCGATGTCCGGTTCAATGGTCCAGGCGTTCGCGCACAACTTTCTCGGGCATTCGCCCCGCTGGTACAAGGCGTGCATCGTCGGGTTCCTGATTCTCAACGCAGTGGTGCTGTGGTTGGCAGGTCCTGTCGCTGCAGGCTGGCTGTTGGTGATCGAATTCATTTTCACCCTGGCCATGGCGCTCAAGTGCTATCCGCTGATGCCCGGCGGCTTGCTGCTGATCGAAGCGCTGTTGCTGAAGATGACCACTCCCCAGGCGCTGTACGAAGAGTTACAGCACAACTTTCCGGTGATCCTGCTGCTGATGTTCATGGTCGCCGGCATCTACTTCATGAAAGACCTGCTTCTGTTCCTGTTCTCGCGCCTGCTGCTGGGCGTGCGTTCGAAAATGCTGCTGGCGCTGATGTTCTGCTTTTTGTCGGCGTTTCTTTCGGCTTTTCTCGACGCGCTGACCGTGACCGCTGTAATCATCAGCGCCGCCGTTGGTTTCTATTCGGTCTATCACCGTGTCGCCTCGGGCAACGATCCGCGTCAGGACAGCGAATTCAACGACGATCAGCAGTTGCCGAAGCTGCATCACGAGGATCTGGAGCAGTTCCGTGCCTTTTTGCGCAGCCTGCTGATGCATGGCGCTGTCGGAACCGCGCTGGGCGGCGTCTGCACGCTGGTCGGCGAACCGCAGAACCTGCTGATCGGCCATGAGATGGGTTGGCACTTCGCCGAGTTTTTCCTCAAGGTTGCACCGGTTTCCCTGCCAGTGCTGGTCGCCGGCCTGCTGACCTGCCTGTTGCTGGAAAAACTGCGTTGGTTCGGCTACGGCACTCTGCTGCCGGACAACGTGCGCGCCGTGCTCGCCAATTACTCGGCCGAGGACAATGCCGAACGCACACCACGCCAGCGTGCCGCGCTGCTGGTACAGGCTGGTGCCGCATTGATCCTGATCGCCGGGCTGGCCTTTCATATCGCTGAGGTGGGCCTGATCGGCCTGATGGTCATCGTCCTGATCACCGCATTGACCGGCATCACCGACGAGCACCGCCTCGGCAGCGCATTCAAGGACGCCATGCCGTTCACCGCATTGCTGGTGGTGTTCTTCGCCGTGGTGGCGGTGATCCATGACCAGCAGTTGTTCGCGCCGTTGATCCAGTGGGTGCTGGCATTGCCCGCCGAGCAACAGCCGGGAATGCTGTTCATCGCCAATGGCCTGTTGTCGGCGATCAGTGACAACGTGTTTGTCGCGACGATCTACATCACCGAAGTGAAGCAGGCGTTCCTGTCCGGGCACATGAGCCGTGAACACTTCGAGACACTGGCCATCGCCATCAACACCGGCACCAACCTGCCGAGCGTGGCGACGCCCAATGGTCAGGCTGCGTTTCTGTTTCTGCTGACGTCCGCGATTGCGCCGCTGGTGCGGTTGTCCTACGGGCGGATGGTGTGGATGGCGTTGCCCTACACCCTCGTGATGGGCTTGCTCGGCTGGTATGCCGTGAGTTACTGGCTGTAGAAACAACAACGGGAGCCCTGGGGCTCCCGTTTTTTCATGGGCCGATCAACGCGGCAAAATGTACCGGTCGATGGCCTGCGCCACACCGTCCTCGGTGTTCGGCCCGGTCACCACGTCGGCCTGACGCTTCACGGCATCCTCTGCCTGCCCCATGGCGATCGACAGTCCGGCGACATGAAACATCGCCGGGTCATTGCCGCCGTCGCCAATCGCTGCCGTCTGCGCCAGTGGTACGCCCAGATGCTCGGCCAGCGTCGTCAGTGCGGTGCCCTTGTTGGCTTCCAGCGCCGTCACGTCGAGATACACCGGCTGCGAGCGCGAAACCTGCGCCATTCCATTGACCTTCGGCAGCAAGCGCGCCTCCAGCTCGATCAACAGTTCGGTGTTGTGGCTGGTGGCGACGATCTTGTCGATACGCTCCAGGTATGGCTCAAAGCTGTCCACCACCACCGGCGGATAACCCAGGCCATGCTGCTCACGCGGGACCATCGGCCCGTGAGGGTCCTTGAGCAGCCAGTCGCCGCCACTGAACACCCAGATTTCGACCTCCGGCTGATCGACGAACAGCGCCAGTGCCGTCAGCGCCGCCGTGGCCGGAAGGTAGTGAGCGACCAGAATGCTGCCGTCCGGGTTGACGATCGTGCCGCCGTTGAACGCGGCGGTCGGCAGATCGACGCCCAGGGCTTCGATCTGCTGCAACATGGCTTTGGGCGGGCGCCCAGTGGCGAGGCTGAACAGCACGCCCGATTCGCGCAACGAACGAACGGCATCGAGGGTGCGCTGACTGAGACTGTGATCGGGCAGCAACAGCGTGCCGTCCATGTCGCTCAAGACAAAACGGATCGGCTCACTCATCCGAGACCATGCCAGACGCGACCATCGCGAGTCAGCAGATCATCGGCGGCCTTCGGCCCGTCTTCGCCGGCGGCATAACGCTGTACGCTCGCGTCCTGCTGCCAGGCATCGAGGAACGGCTGCACCGCGCGCCAGCCGTTCTCGATGTTGTCGGCACGCTGGAACAGCGTCTGGTCGCCGGTCAGGCAATCGTAGATCAGGGTTTCGTAGCCGGTGGACGGCTGCATCTCGAAGAAGTCCTTGTAGGCGAAACCCAGTTCGATGTTGGCCATGTTCAGCGCCGCCCGGGCCGTTTGGCCAGCAGGTCGAACCACATGCCTTCGTTGGGCTGGATCTGGATACGCAGATAGGTCGGCTGCAATTCGTCGACTTCGGTGTCGCGGAACTGCGCATACGGCGCCGGTTTGAAACAGATGACGATCTCGGTGTCGCGCACGCTCATGCGTTTGCCGGTGCGCAGGTAGAACGGCACGCCGACCCAGCGCCAGTTGTCGATCATCACCTTGAGCGCCACATAGGTTTCGGTGGTGCTGTCGGGCGACACGTTGGCCTCTTCGCGATAACCGGCCAGCGGCTTGCCGTCGATTTCACCGGCGCCGTACTGACCGCGCACCGAGTTGGCCCGCGCTTCTTCAGTGGTCCATGGACGGATCGCGCCCACCACCTTGGCCTTCTCGCCCCGCACTGCGTCGGCGCCGAATGCGGCCGGCGGCTCCATCGCCACCATGGCCAGCAGCTGGAACAGGTGATTGGGCACCATGTCCCGCAGAGCGCCGGTGTGTTCGTAGAAACTGCCACGGGTTTCGACGCCGACGGTTTCGGCGGCGGTGATCTGCACGTGGTCGATGTAGTGGTTGTTCCAGAACGCTTCGAACAGGCTGTTGGAGAACCGGCTGACCAGGATGTTCTGCACGGTTTCCTTGCCCAGATAATGATCGATCCGGTAGATCTGCTTTTCCGACATGACCTTGAGCAGGCAGGCGTTTAACGCCTCGGCGGTTTTCAGGTCGGAACCGAACGGTTTTTCGATCACCACCCTTCTGAAGGCTTGCGGCGTTTCTTCAAGCAACCCGGCGCTGCCGAGACGGCGCACCACTTCGCTGAAGAAACGCGGCGCGGTGGCCAGGTAGAACACCGCATTGCCGGTGCCGCTGTCGGCGATTTTCGCCGCCAGCGCGGAATAAGTGCTGTCGTCCAGGAAATCGCCCTGAACATAGCTGATACCTTTGGCGAGCTTGGCCCACAAGGCCGGATCAAGCATCTGATCGCCCTTGCCGACCTTCGCCGCCACTTCGGTACGGATGAAATCTTCGAGCTTTTGCGCGAAGGCTTCATCCGTGATGGCGTTGTGGTCAACGCCCACGATCCGCAGATTGTCGTCAAGCAAGCCGTCGCGACTGAGGTTGTACAGCGCCGGCATCAGCAAGCGCTTGACCAGGTCGCCGTGGGCACCGAACAGAAACAGCGTGGTCGGTGGTGCGGGTTCTGCCTTGGATTTTCTGCGGATCGTATGGGTCATTTCTTCGGTGTCTCCACATGGCCGCCGAAGCCGAAGCGCTGGGCCGAGAGAATCTTGTCGCCGAACGTGCCCTGGCCACGGGAGCGGTAGCGCGAGAACAGCGAATTGGACAGCACCGGTACCGGCACCTTTTGCTCCATGGCCGCTTCGATGGTCCATTGGCCTTCGCCGCTGTCGGCCACGGAGCCGGAGAAACCGTCGAGTTTCGGGTCGACCGCCAGGGCATCGGCGGTCAGGTCGAGCAGCCACGACGACACCACGCTGCCACGACGCCAGACTTCGGCGATGTCGGCCACGTTCAGGTCGAAACGCTGATCTTCGGGCAACAGCTCGCTGGACTTGGTCTTGAGGATGTCGAAGCCTTCGGCGAAGGCCGCCATCATGCCGTACTCGATCCCGTTGTGGATCATCTTCACAAAGTGACCGGCACCGGCGGGGCCTGCGTGGATGTAGCCGTGTTCGGCGCGGTGATCATCGGACTTGCGGTCCCTGGTGCGCGGGATGTCGCCCATGCCCGGGGCCAGTGCGGCGAACAGCGGATCCAGGCGTTTAACGGTGTCGGCATCGCCGCCG
The DNA here is from genome assembly GCF_001679645.1 of Pseudomonas bananamidigenes. GTDB lineage: Bacteria > Pseudomonadota > Gammaproteobacteria > Pseudomonadales > Pseudomonadaceae > Aquipseudomonas > Aquipseudomonas bananamidigenes. Next base: position 119,891 of record NZ_LRUN01000010.1, read on the forward strand.
ATCATCATGCAGTAACCGCGCTCCAGGCCCCAGACGCCGCCGGAGGTGCCGACATCAATGTAGTGCAGGCCCTTCTCGGCCAGGGTCCTGGCCCGGCGGATGTCGTCCTTGTAGTTGGTGTTGCCACCATCAATGATGGTGTCGCCCGCTTCAAGCAGAGTGCTCAGGGTTTCAATGGTGTCTTCGGTCGGTGCGCCGGCCGGGAGCATGACCCATACGGCACGTGGCTTGGCCAGGCCAGCGACCAGCGCAGGCAGGTCGGCGACGCCGGTAGCGCCCTCGGCGGCCAGGGTGTCGACAAAGGCGGTATTGCGGTCGTAAACAACGGTGGTGTGACCGTTGAGCATCAGGCGCCGCGCAATATTGCCGCCCATGCGGCCCAGTCCAATAATCCCGAGTTGCATGTGCTGATGCTCCTTACTACAAATAAAAGTGTGTCAAAGGTTATAGCCCAACGCGCTCATGGAGGTTAGTCCAGAGCGTCGGTGTGAAGTTTCCGGGTATTGTGCCCGATCCAGACTGATAACGTCGGGAAACGTGGCGAAGACACAACGACCATGAAAAATAAAAAAGTTCCATTCACGAGCAAAAGAAACCAGAATCGGCGCCGATAGCAGATCAGGGTCCCGAAACCGGGACTTGACCTGCAGTTGAGACACGCCATTTGCGAGGTGAGCAATGGGCACAGTACACACAGCAATGCCGCCACAAACCCTGTACGTCACGATCCGCCGCGATGAATTGCGCCAGTTGCAGGATGAACGCGACCAGCTCAAACAAGAGTTGGCGCAACTGCGTCTGATGACCCAAGGCACCGAGCCAAAGCCTCTGCCGCGCGTCCAGCGTTCGCCGCACGCCTGATTGCCCGCCTGCCCCGGGAACGGCTGCCTGGCCGTTCCCGCATGATCCGCCTTTTGCCACGTGCGGCAACTCACGAAGTTTTCACACTCGCTTGTTGATACTCCGGCCCATTCTGCCGCGCACGTCCGTGCGCGGCTTCCGTTCGTCGGTTTTCATGTGCCCGTTTCATGAAATGGCCCGACGGTGGCAATGGTGATCGAGTTGGAGTGCTGAATGGCATTGTTCAAACGCAGCAAGTCTGCTGCGGCAGGTTTTGACTGGGCCGGTTTAATCTGGCTGTTCGTGTTCTTCTGGTACTTCTCCGGTATCACTCAACTGCTGATTCAGCTGACCGGCACCTCGGGCTTCACCGGGTTCCGTCAAGCCTTCGTGATGAGCGCGGTCTGGCTGGCGCCGATGCTGTTGTTCCCCAGACGCACCCGCATGCTTGCCGCCGTGATCGGCGTGATGCTGTGGGCCTGCTCGATGGCCAGCCTGGGCTACTTCTTCATTTATCAGCAGGAGTTCTCCCAGAGCGTCATCTTCATCATGTTCGAGTCGAACGTGTCGGAAGCCGGCGAGTACATCACCCAGTACTTTGCCTGGTGGATGATTCCGGCGTTTCTCGCTCACACCGCATTCGCGTACTTCCTGTGGACCCGCCTGCGTCCGGTCTACCTGCCTCGCGGCCAGGCTTTCGTGGCGGCCATGGCGATTCTGATCGCGGTGGTCGGTTATCCGCTGATCAAGCAGACCCAGCGCACCGGCAGCTTCGCCGGCGGTTTCGAGAAATTCGAAACCCGCATCGAGCCGGCCGTGCCGTGGCAGATGGCCGTGGCGTACCACCGCTACCTCGAAACCCTGAGCGAAATGCAGGGCATGCTTCACAGCGCAAGCAAGATCCCGCCGCTGCATAACCTCAAGGATGCCGGTGCCAATCAGCCGGCGACCCTGGTGCTGGTGATCGGCGAGTCCACCAACCGTCAGCGCATGAGCCTCTACGGCTATCAGCGCAAGACCACACCGGAGCTGGACAAGCTCAAGGATCAACTGTCGGTCTTCGATAACGTCGTCACCCCGCGTCCGTACACCATCGAAGCGCTGCAGCAGGTGTTGACCTTCGCCGACGAAGAGAATCCTGATCTGTACCTGTCCACGCCATCGCTGGTCAGCATGATGAAACAGGCAGGCTACAAGACCTTCTGGATCACCAACCAGCAGACCATGACCAAGCGCAACACCATGCTCACGACCTTTTCCGAACAGGCCGACGAGCAGGTGTACCTGAACAACAACCGCAACCAGAACGCCGCGCAATACGACGGCGACGTGATCGAGCCGTTCAACAAGGCCCTGACCGATCCGGCCCCGCGCAAGCTGATCGTCGTGCATCTGCTCGGCACCCACATGAGCTACCAGTACCGTTATCCGCCGAGCTTCGACAAGTTCCAGGATCGCGATGGCGTCCCGGCCGGTGTGCGTGACGATCAGGTGCCGACCTACAACAGCTACGACAACGCGGTGCTGTACAACGACTTCGTGGTGTCGAGCCTGATCAAGGACTACGCCAAGTCCGATCCGAACGGCTTCCTGCTGTACCTCTCCGACCACGGTGAAGACGTGTTCGATTCAGCGGGCCACACCACCCTGGGCCGTAACGAAAACAAACCGACCGCACCGATGTACACCATTCCGTTCATGGCGTGGGCCTCGCCGAAGTGGCGCGAAAACCACGACTGGAGCTTCGCTGCCGACCTGAGCCGGCCTTACAGCAGTGCTCACTTGATCCACACCTGGGCGGATATGGCCGGTCTGAGTTTCGATGAACTGGACCGCAGCAAAAGCATCGTCAGCGCCAGTTTCAAGCAACGCCCGCTGTTGATCGGCAACCCCTATGAACGTGAACAGCGCGCCTTGATCGACTTCAGCCTGATGAAGCCGAAAAAGCCCGAGACTGTCGTGAAGGAAGTGGTCAAGCAGTAACCTGGAAAGGGCCGGAAACGGCCCTTTTTTCATGCCTTCGCAACACCCGGAAATGACAATATTTCTCGTTTGTCACTAAATCGCCCTCTCCCCCTTCGTCTTTGAACCAAAGGAAATTTTCCCTCGAAGACAAGGAGTCGGCTGCAATGTTCGCGCCCATCACCCGTTCCATGACCCTCACCCTGGGCCTGTGCAGCGCTGCATTGAGCCCTGATCTGCTGGCTGAAACCGAAGTCGAAAAACAGTCAGAGACTCTCGCTCCGACACTGGAGCTGGCGTCCACCAGCGTCACGGCCGAAGGCCTGGGTTCCACCACGCAAGACACGGGTTCGTACACCACGGGCGCCATGAGCACGGCGACGCGGTTGAACCTGTCGATCAAGGAAACCCCGCAATCGATATCCGTGGTCACCCGCCAGCAAATGGATGATTTCAAGCTCGGCACATTGTCCGAGGCCATGAGCCAGACCACCGGCGTGGTCGTGCAGCACAACGATTCGGACCGGGTCAGCTATTCGTCACGGGGCTACCCGATCAACAACTTCCAGATCGACGGGATGCTCAACACCTTCAACCGGATGAAATCCGACTCCGACACGATCATCTACGACCGCATCGAAGTCGTACGCGGCGCCACCGGCCTGACCACCGGCGCCGGTGATCCTTCGGCGACCATCAACATGGTGCGCAAGCGCCCTACCGCACAATTGCAGGCCCTGGCCGGGGTCAGCGGCGGCAGTTACGACGATTATTACAGCTACGTCGACGTGGGCGGCCCGCTTGCCTTCGATGGCCGTGTGCGCGGGCGCAGCGTGCTGGCCTATCGCGACAGCCAGTCGTTTCGCGACAAATACGCCCTGCAACGGGAAGTCGGGTACGGCATTCTCGAGGCCGACCTGACGGAATCGACGGTGGTGGCCGTCGGTTATGACTATCAGGACAAGCAGGTTCAAGGCAGTTCCTGGGGCACCGTGCCCTACTGGAACGCCAACGGCGGCAAGGCCGGTCTGGGTCGTTCGACCAACATGGCGACATCCTGGAGCTCGTGGCCGATCAAGGACAAGACCGCCTTCGCCAGCCTCGACCAGGCACTGGCCGGGGGCTGGCATCTGAAAGCGGCCTATACCCATCGCCAGAGCGATACCGACGGCAAGGTCTACTATGGGGGTGCGGGGTTCCCTGCCGACGATCGCAGCGGGATGACAGCCTATACCTCGCACATGATCGGCACGCAGAAAATGAAGGTGTATGACGTCAATGTCTCCGGGCCCTATGCCTTGTTCGGTCGCGAGCACGAGATGATGTTCGGCTATGGAGAGTCCGAGCGCAGCGAACGCAGCCCCTACACGATCGCAGGTGCGGTGCCGCCGGGTTACGAAAACATTCGTGACTGGAAATACATGGGCGACATCAGGACATTTCCCGACACCGTCACCGGCCTGACCGGTTCCACCTCCAGCACCCGGCAGAAAGCCGGTTACCTGGCCACGCGCCTGAGCCTCACCGATGATCTGCATGCGGTACTGGGCAGCCGCTACGGCAGCTGGAAGTCTTCGACCTCATCCACTTCGTTCGATGACAACCTGCAAGTCAACGGTATCGATGCCAGCAGCCAGCAACACAACGACATGTGGACCCCTTACGCCGGCCTGCTCTACGACCTGACGCCCGAATACACCGTGTATGTCAGCTACACCGACATCTTCAACCCTCAGGAATACCGCGACGCCAATCGCAAATTCATCGAGCCGGTGGTCGGCAGCAACTATGAAGCGGGTCTCAAGGGCAGCCTGCTCGATGAGCGTCTGAACATCGCCACGGCGGTATTCTGGAGCAAACAGGACAACGTGGCCGAGCTGGACGATTCGGTGCCGCCGGATCCTGTGACCGGTGAAGAGTTCTACAAGTCCGGCGGCAAGGGCAACAAGGTCAACGGTTTCGAAGCCGAAGTCTCGGGCGAGATCCTCGACGGCTGGAACATGACCGCCGGCTACACCTACACCCACGCGGTGAACGGCGAAAAACACCGCGCCAACACCAACCAGCCGCTCAACATGTTACGTCTGTCCACCGCGTATCGCCTGCCCGGTGACTGGCACGCGCTGACCGTGGGTGGCGCAGTGAACTGGCAGAGCGATGTCTATGGCAGCTCGAACCGACCGGTCGGTCGCGGCACCGATGGCCGGCTCATCACCGAACGGGCGCGGATCAGCCAGGGGGCCTACACCGTGGTCAAGCTGATGTCGCGCTATGAATTCGACAGACATCTGTCGGCATCGCTGAACGTCGACAATCTGTTCGACAAGAAGTATTTCGACAACGTCGGCTTTTACAACGGCGTGTACTGGGGTGATCCACGCACGGTGACGCTGAGCCTGGACTGGAAACTCTGACGTCTTTCCCGCGACCTGCACGCGCCATCGGTGCGTGCGGCACGCCTCCGCCCCCTCGGAAACAATCGGTAAAACCTGCACGGGACGCACGTTAACCTCGGGTTAATGCCCTCGGCGGACACTGCGCGCCGAAGCACTGATTCATGGACGAACGGCTCCGACATTTTTTCGTAGGAGACAACCATGAAAACCACGACTGCACTGCTTGCCGGTCTGATCACCTTGGCTTCCGCCAGCGCTTTCGCCGAGGGCGGCGCCGAACGGATGAGGCATCACTGGGAAAACTTCCCTGTTCACACCGCCCAAAGCCAACAGGCTGACACCAAAGCCAACGAACTTCGCGTTCCGGACGACCAGACCGCACAGGTCACCGAGCATTACCGTCCGTGATGTAACGGTTTACCGATGGATCTGCGATGGCTCCGCTCTGGCTTCGCAGAAGACAGTTGGGCGTCCTTCGGGGCGCCTTTTTTATGCCTGCCTGACGTCGACTCAGTGCCCCCAGATGAGCGCCTCCGTCCAGCCCAGCTCGGCAAAGTCCTCCGCCCGCAATCCGGATTCGCCGGTACAGAAAAACTCGTCCAGTTGCGGCGGTTTTACCGGTGTGCCGCTGAGCATGGCGTGGACCTGGCCACGATGGTGGATCTGATGTTCGAACAGGTGCGAAATCATACGCAGACGGCTGTCGTGCTGCGGCGTGTCCCGGGCGATGGTGACCAGGCGTCCCAGATCGTCATCGCGCAGTTGCTCGCAATAAGCAATCAGGCGGCGGTCGACATGGGCCTGTTCACGGCGCAAGGCCCGGGCCTCGGTGAAAGGCTCGTCTGCGCTGAAGAACACGTAGCAATCAGGATGCGGCTCGTCACCACGCAACTCGCGTTCCAGTGCATCGACGTAGAACCAGTCGCACGTGAGGATGTGATTGAGGGTCAGGCGAATGCCGGGGAAGAAACTGACCCTGGGTGCCGTCAGCTCCGTGTCATCGAGCTGCAGCCAGGCCTTGGCCAGTCGATGATTGGCCCAGGCATTCTGATAAGCCATGGTGAGCAAGTGATGGGACAGTGGCTGAATCATGTGACGCCCTCCGTGCATCAGGTCTCGACGAAGCGTTGCAGCTGCATCTCCTGCAAACGGCTGAGGGTCCGGCGGAACGGGAATTCCAGATAACCCTCGGTATACAGCGCCTCCATCGGCACCTGCGCCTCGATGTACAGCGGTACCTTGCGGTCGTAGCATTCGTCGACCAGGGCGATGAAGCGCCGCACACCGTCATCGTGCACCGACAGTTGCGGCAGTTCCCGATCGCCCGCCGCCACGCGTTGCGCACCATCCTCAGTGCCACGGGCAATCCGCCCTTCGCGCTGTTTCGCGCTCAGGTTCGGTACCTCGCTCAACAGGATAGCCCGGTAGGTGTCGCACAGCGTGATGAAGTCCATCGCGGCGAAGGGTTGCTCGCACAGGTCGGCATAACGGCACCACAGCACCGACTCGCCGGCCTTCACGACATTCAAGGCCCGATAGCCGACCGGCACCGGTTCGGTACTGACGCACTGCCCGGTCGCCAACGCATCGAACACCTTCGACAGTGCGCAATCCTGCTCCGGCACCGCCACCCAGTAGCGCTGCTCGATCGCCCCCGGGTGCAGGCGATGATCCTCCGCACCGTTCACCGCAACCACCTGCATATGCTGCTTGATCGCAGTGATCGCCGGCAGGAAGCGGTCGCGGTTGAATCCGTCGGCATACAACTGATCCGGTGGCAGGTTGGAGGTGCAGACCACCACCATGCCCTCATCGAACATCACCTGGAACAAGCGGCCGAGGATGATCGCGTCGCCAATGTCATTGACGAACAGTTCATCGAAGCACAGCACCCGTACTTCAGCCGCCAGCTCCCGGGCCAGTGCCCGCAGAGGGTCGGCGATGCCGGTCAGTTGAAACGAGCGCTGATGCACCCAGCCCATGAAATGATGAAAGTGCTGACGCCGGGCCGGCACGCGCAGGCTTTGATGGAACTGGTCCATCAGCCAGGTCTTGCCCCGCCCGACCGGGCCCCACAGATAAACGCCGGTGACCGAACGGGCACCGGCGTGCAGGGCTTCATGGCATTTTTGCAGCGCCCAGACCGCGTGTTCCTGGGCTTCATCCTGGATGAAGCCCCGGTGCTCGACGGCGTGTTGCCAAGCGCTTAATGGAGAGTCGAAAGTCATGCGCGGCAGTATGCCACGATGGCTACGCGGAAATATCCAGCCGTGCGATTTTGCCCTGCTCATTGAGGCGGAAGGTGTACCGCAGTTCCAGCGGACTGCCGGGAAACGACCCGGAAATCAATCCTTGTACCAACACCTTGCCGGTACGCTGCTGGACGCCCAATACCTCGACCCGAGGCTGATAGCGTCTGGCAGTGTCTTGCATCCAGTCGGCAATGGCCTGCGGGCCGACCTGATGATGGCCTTCATCAAACACATGGGCATCCTCGGCAAAAAAACTGCCGACCCGGGACGTATCGCGAGCATTGGCGGCGTTGATGTACTCGACGATGGCCGGGGCGAGTATCGAGGTGGGATGGAACATGAATGCAACTCCTTGTTTTCGGTTCTGTCGCCATCCTAGAACAGCCCTGCGTCAGTTTTTGTCAGGAGTGAAACGCCCGCTGTCATCCGGTTGCATCTGCCGCTGCCAGGTGCGCAGCAGGTCGCTGCGGCGCCCCGGATACCGCTCGCCCTGCAGGCTGACAGCGGAAATCCGGTCGGTGCGAAACGTGCGATACGCGCCACGCAATTCACACCACGCCACGATGATCCGCACTTCGTTGAGAAAGCCAAGCGCCAGGGGCCAGATCAAGCGCTGGCTCGGTACCTGCTGCGCATCGGCGTAATCGATGTGCAGCTTGGCCTGGTCGCGGATCGCCTGACGAAACATGTTCAGCGGCACCACATTTTGCGGAAAGCCGTAACCGGGCGGCCCGGGCATGACCGTCGGATTGCGCAAGGCTTCCTGGGCCTGGGGGTCGAGCACCGCCGCAATTTTCGCCAGGGCGTCCGCTGCGGCTTTGCTCAGGACTTCGTCGCCACGCTGATCGACGTAGCGCAGGCCGAGAACGATGGCTTCGGTTTCATCGGCGTTGAGCATCAGCGGTGGCAGAAACAAACCGCTGCGCAGCACATAACCGATGCCCGCCTCACCATGGATCGGCGCGCCGAGCGCCGTCAGTTCGGCGATGTCGCGATAGAGGGTGCGTTCGGAGATTTCCAGCTCCGACGCCAGCGTCGCCGCGGTGACCGGGCGCTTCTTGCCGCGCAGTACTTGCAGCAAGGTCAGTAGACGAGTGGTTCGCGACACGATGCGGGGCTCTGGACGGAAATTTGCCGGAGCTTAGCAGAGCCTGGTGTCAGAAATTGTCAGGATCAACGTGAGAGCGAGCCTGCTCGCGAAAGCGGTGTATCAGACAACGATGAGTCAGCGGGTCTGACGTCTTCGCGAGCAGGCTCGCTCCCACAGGGTCGTGCTGTGGCTGGCCTATCTATCAACTTTGTGACGGGCCGCGTAGAGGCAGAGCATCTCCATGGCCAGCGTCGCCGCGGCCAGCGATGTCACGTCCGCATGGTCATAGGCCGGAGCCACTTCTACCACGTCCATGCCTACCAGATTGATCCCGCGCAGACCGCCGAGAATTTCCAGGGCCTGCACCGTGCTCAACCCGCCGCAGACGGGAGTGCCGGTGCCCGGAGCAAACGCTGGATCGAGACAATCGATGTCGAACGTCAGGTACACCGGGTTGTCGCCGACCTGCGCACGAATGGCCTCGACAATCGCCTCACAACCGCGGCGATGCACCTGCCGCGCATCCAGAACCTGAAACCCCTGATGATCGTCATTGGTGGTGCGCAGGCCGATCTGTACCGAGCGTGCCGGATCCACCAGCCCTTCCCGCGCCGCGTGCCAGAACATGGTGCCGTGATCGACCCGTTTGCCACCCTCGTCCGGCCAGGTGTCGCTGTGAGCGTCGAAGTGGATCAGCGACAGTGTGCCGTGCTTGCGCGCATGGGCCTTGAGCAGCGGGTAGCTGATGAAGTGGTCACCGCCGAAAGTCAGCATGGCGCTGCCTGAGCCGAGGATGTGCTCGGCGTGGGCCTCGATACTCTCCGGGATGGTGTGCGGCGAGCCGTAATCGAAATCGCAGTCGCCGTAATCGATCACCGCCAGATGATCGAACGGGTCGAACGCCCATGGCCAGTGCCGCTCCCAGGCGATCCCGGTGGACGCCGCACGAATCCCCCGAGGCCCGAACCGCGCGCCCGGACGGTTGCTGGTGGCGGTGTCGAACGGCACACCGCTGACCGCCACGTCCACGCCCCGCAAGTCGCGGCTGTAGCGCCGGCGCATGAAACTGGTGATCCCGGCGTAGGTGCTTTCGGCAGCGGTGCCGTAAAGGCTGTCACGGGTCAGGGCCTGATCGTTCTGCATTGGCACGTCCATCGGTGTGCTCCTTGGTTTTTCCAGTGTTATTGATGGCTACGGAAAGTGGTCCACAGGCGTGTGCGCTGACGCATGTCCTTGAGGCTCATGCTGCGGTCGGCGTAAAGCCGCTCCCGCACTTCGGGTTTCGGGTAAATGTCCGGATCGTTGCGCACCGCTTCGTCCACCAGCGGCGTGGCGGCCTGGTTGGCAGTGGCGAAGAACAGCGTGTTGGTCAGCGCTGCCACGGATTCGGGGCGCAACATGAACTCGATGAAGGCCCGCGCCGCCTCCGGGTGCGGTGCGTCCTTGGGGATGGCCAGATTGTCCTGCCACACCAGCGTGCCTTCTTTCGGAATCCGGTACGCAACCTCGAACGACTTGTTGGCCTTGCGCGCCTGATCGGCTGCCATGCTCGCGTCACCGTTGTAGGTCAGCGCCAGGCACACGCTGCCGTTGGCAAGATCGCTGATCTGTCGGCCCGTGGCGACGTACAGCACCGAGGGCTGCAGCTTCTGCAACAAGGCTTCTGCAGCGGCGAGATCGTTCTTGTCGGTGCTATAGGGGTCCTTGCCGAGGTTGTGCAGCGCCAGACCGATCACTTCCTGCGGCGAATCGAGAATGGCGATCCCGCAATCCTTGAGCTTGCTGGCGTATTCGGGTTTGAACAGCAGATCGAGGCTGTTGAGCGGCGCGTCCGGCAGCCGCTGCTTGACCGCCTCGACGTTCATGCCCAGGCCGAGCGTGCCCCAGGTGTAAGGCACAGCGTAGCGATTGCCCGGATCGACAGCTGCCAGTTTTTCCAGCAGGTCCGGATCGAGATTGGCGTAGCCCTTGAGTCCCTCGTGAGGGATTTCCTTCAAGGCGCCGGCGGCCAAGCCACGAGCCAGCACGCTGGACGAAGGCACCACCACGTCGTAGCCGCTGCCGCCGGTAAGCAACTTGGTCTCCAGCACTTCCGAGGTATCGAACGTGTCGTAGCGCACGTGAATGCCGGTTTCCTTTTCAAAACGCTGCAAGGTTTCAGGCGCCACGTAATCGGCCCAACTGTAGAGGTTGAGGGTCTTGTCTTCGGCCTGAGCGACAATGGAGACGGTAAGCAACAACGCGGGGAAACACAGCTTGAACAAGGGAGCCATGACGAGCACCTGACCGAAGGAAGTGGTGGCAGGATGCGCCGTCCATTACATTGCATAAATATCAAGTTTGTTAACCTGACTTTATGCCGGAGTAATGTGATGCTCGGTCAGCTCCACGATGTCGACTTGCAGCTTTTGCGCCTGTTTCTCGGGGTGGTCGAGTCCAACGGCTTCAGCGCCGCTCAGGGTGAATTGGGCCTGAGCCAGTCGAGCATCAGCCAGCAAATGGCCAAGCTGGAAACCCGTCTCGGCTATCGGGTGTGCAACCGTGGCAAGGGTGGTTTCAGCTTGACGCCCAAGGGTGAACAACTGCTGATCGCCGCACGAAACCTGTTCGACTCGATCGAAACCTTCCGCCATCAATCCAACGGCGTCGCCGGGCGTCTGATCGGTGAAGTACGGCTGGGACTTTCCGAAGCTGTCGATCAATCGGTGCTGCAACGGGTGGCCGAGGCGATCCGGCGCTTTCGCGAACGGGATGAATCGGTGCGCATCGAGCTGATCAGCGCCATGCCAGGTGAAATGGAGCGTCTGTTGCTGCAACAGCGACTGGATCTGGCCATCGGCTACTTTTCCCAGGTGCAACGCGCCTTCGACTACCGTGAACTGTTCAGCGAAACCCAGCATCTGTATTGCGCCCCCGGGCATCCGCTGTTCACCGATGAGGCGCCTGATGACGCGGCATTGCAGGCCTGCGACCGGGTCGATCATCCGTACCGTTTTCTGCGCAGCGACGAACCGTTTCAGGGCAAGGTCTGCTCGGCGCGCTCTGAGCAGGTCGAAGGCACCCTCGCCTTCATTCTGTCGGGTAAACATCTCGGTTACCTGCCCAGCCATTACGCCCGCCAATGGCAGGACAAAGGCCTGCTGCGCCCGGTGCTCGAAGGCGAGTTGAGCTTTGAAGTGGCGTTCCATCTGGCCCGCCATCGGGCGCAGATACCGGGGGATGCGCAGAAGGCGTTTGAAGAAGATCTGCTGTTCGCCTTTGGTCGAACCTGAGCATTTTCTGGAACGCGGAGCGTCCCCAGCTGCATTCCCACGCAGAGCGTGGGAACGATCATGCGTTGCCCTCGCCCCTCGCTTGCGGCATCCTGCGCACCCATTTTCCGACCCGGCCCCGCATTGCGGCACGCAAACCACCATGACCGTCTCTGAGAAAGCCCCGCGCAACAACGACCTGATCTACGGTCTCAATGACCGTCCGCACTTCACCGCGACGGTGTTTGCCGCGCTGCAACACGTCCTGGCCAGCTTCGTCGGCATCATCACTCCGACCCTGATCATGGGCGGCGCCCTCGGTCTGCAGAGTGAAATCCCGTACCTGATCAGCATGGCGCTGTTCGTCTCCGGCCTCGGTACTTTCGTTCAGGCCAGACGTTTCGGCCCGGTCGGCTCCGGATTGCTGTGCCTGCAAGGCACCAGTTTTTCCTTCATCAGCGTGATTCTCAGCGCCGGATTCATGGTCAAGGCCCGGGGCGGCGGCACCGATGAGATCTTGTCGACGATCTTCGGCGTGTGCTTCTTTGCCGCCTTTATCGAAGTGGTGCTGAGCCAGTTCATCGGCAAGCTGCGCATGCTGATCACCCCGGTGGTGACCGGCACCATCATCACCCTGATGGGCCTGTCGCTGATCAAGGTGGCGATGACCGACATTGCCGGCGGCTTCGGCGCAGCGGATCTGGGCGCGGGCAGCCATGTGTTCCTGGCGGCACTGGTACTTGCCACCATCGTGGTGCTGAACCGGGTCGACGTGCCGTTCCTGCGTCTGGGCGCGATCGTCATCGGCCTGACCCTCGGCTACGTTGTGGCGTGGCTGATGGGCACCGTGGATTTCGCCAACCTGCCCGAAGTGCCGGTGGTCAGCGTGCCGGTGCCGTTCAAGTACGGTTTCAACTTCGACTGGGTGGCTTTCGTGCCGGTGGCGGTGATTTTCCTGGTGTCGCCGCTGGAAGCTGCCGGTGACCTGACCGCCAACTCGATGATTTCCCGGCAGCCGGTCAAGGGCCCGCTGTACATCCGCCGGATCAAGTCCGGGCTGCTCGCCGACGGCCTCAACTCGGCCATGGCCGCAGTGTTCAACAGCATGCCGATGGTGACGTTCGCCCAGAACAACGGGGTGATTCAGCTCACTGGCGTGGCCAGCCGTTACGTGGCGTTCTTCATTGCCGGTCTGCTGGTGTTGTTGGGCCTGTTCCCGATGATCGGCGCGGTGCTGCAACTGATGCCGAAACCGGTGCTCGGCGGCGCGGAGCTGGTGATGTTCGGCACCGTGGCCGTGGCCGGGATCAAGATCCTCGCCGAGGCCGGCCTGCACCGGCGCAACATGCTGATCGTGGCAATTTCCGTCGGCATGGGCCTGGGCATCGCCGCCGTGCCGGAGGTGCTGCGGGAACTGCCGCAGGCGCTGCGCAATATTTTCGAATCGCCGATCACCGTCGGTGCGCTGTGTGCGATCGTACTGAATCTCTTCCTGCCGGAAGAATTCATTGAACTGGAAGAAGATGACTTCGATCCGGAAGCCTCTATTCTTCAGGTCATGGAAAACCCCGAGACCCCGGCCAAGGGTGAACCCGCATCAAAGGCCGCTGTCGCACAGTTGAACCGTTGAGGGTGTCCGCTCGATGAAAAAAGGGCTGACACCGGCAACGGTTCAGCCCTTTTTCAATGAGAGAGCATCAATGCGTCGTATCCAAGCCGTCCTCCTGTCCCTGCTTCTGCTCTCCCTCAGCGCCTGCGCGTTGTTTCCCGACCGCGACCCGGTGAACATCAACGTGGTCGGCGTCGAACCGCTGCCGAGCCAGGATCTGGAAGTGCGCTTCGCCATCAAGCTGCGCGTGCAGAACCCCAACGAAACCGCCATCGACTACAACGGCATTGCGCTGGATCTGGACGTGAATGGTCATTCTTTCGCTTCCGGGGTGAGCGATCAGAGCGGCTCCATTCCACGATTCTCCGAAGCCATCGTCAGCGTTCCCGTGAGCATTTCTGCGTTTTCGGTGCTGCGCCAGACCCTGGGCCTGAGCCAGACCCAGTCGCTCGACAACCTGCCTTACGTGCTGCGCGGCAAACTGGCGGGCGGCGTCTTTGGCACCATGCGTTTTGTCGACAGCGGCAAGCTCAGCCTGCCACGAGCCAGTGCCGCAACCTGGTAAAGATGCGGTAGCCTGCGACGCTCACTGGCAGAAAAATGGAAGTCGCAGGTTTATGGAAGACACGCCCACGCTGTACACCGAACGGTTAGTCCTGCGCCCACTGGTACTGGCCGACGCAGAGGCCATCCAGCAGCAATTTGCGCACTGGGAAGTGGTGCGTTACCTGAACGCTTTGGTGCCCTGGCCTTATCCGGACGATGGCGCCCTCACCTACCTGCGTGACATTGCGCTGCCGGCGATTGCGGCGGGCAAAGAGTGGCACTGGACGATTCGTCTCAAGTCGGCACCAGAGCAATTGATCGGCAACATCAGTCTTATGGACGAGCCGGATAACCATCGCGGGTTCTGGCTCGCCCCGGCCTGGCAGGGCCAGGGCCTGATGACGGAAGCCAGCGAAGCCGTGACCCGCTACTGGTTCGAAACCCTCGATCAACCGCTGATGCGCGTGCCGAAAGCTGCTCCGAACATTGGCTCGCGCAAGCTCTCGCAGCGCACCGGCATGCGCTTGATCCGCACCGACGAGGATGACTTCGTCAGTGGCCGCTTCCCTCGGGAAATCTGGGAAATCACCCGAGAGGAGTGGCAGCAGCGCCTCAAGCAGTGAAGCGAACACCCGGTTTGGCGCGCTCATCCACGCTCAACTCGAATACATCCGGCCGTGCATAGTGGCCGACCACGTCGTAGTCATAGCGGGCCCGCACCAGTTCATCGGTATCGATCTCGGCGGTGAGCAATCCGGCCTCGCCCCGAAGCGGCCCGGCCAGTACGTCGCCCATCGGCCCGACGATCACGCTGCCACCGGCAATCAGTGGTCGATCCCCCGGCCAGTTGGCAATCTCCACACCCAACTCGTTCGGCGAGGCCTGGATCTGACAGGCGCTGACCACAAAGCAGCGCCCTTCATGGGCGATGTGGCGCATGCTGACCTGCCACATCTCGCGCTCGTCCACGGTCGGCGCGCACCAGACCTCGATACCCTTGGCGTACATCGCCGTGCGCAGCAGCGGCATCATGTTTTCCCAGCAGATCACCGCGCCGAGCTTGCCGACCTGCGTGTCGAGCACCGGCAAGGTCGAACCGTCGCCCTTGCCCCAGATCAGCCGTTCGGTGCCGGTGGGCATGAGTTTGCGGTGTTTTGCCACCAGGCCCGCCTGCGGGTCGAAATACAGGGCGGTGCAATGCAGGGTGCTGCCGGCGCGTTCGATCACACCGATCACCAGATTGGCCCCGGTGCGCGCCGACAGCCCGGCCAACGCTTCGGTTTCCACGCCCGGCACATCGATGGCGTTGGCGAAGTAACGGGCGTAGGCCTCGCGCCCTTCGGGCAAGCGATAACCCAGTTGTGTGCCGAAGCCCTCGCCTTTGGGGTAACCACCGAGCAAGGCTTCGGGCATCACCACCAATGAGGCGCGGGATTCGAGGATGGCGTCTTCCCAGCTCAGGATCTGCTCCAGGGTTTCTCCCTTGCCACCGGGCAAGGCACCGATTTGCAGGGCGGCAACGATTGATTTGGGCATGGTGGTCACTCCGTGAGGTTCAGGTGTTGCTCATTCTCCGGCGCCACGGGATCATGAATAAAGCCCGACTCACTGCTGAATGATATGAGCCAAATGAATATCGCCACCGTCGACCTGAACCTGCTGAAAGTCTTTGAAGCGCTGCATGAAGAGTCCAGCGCCAGCCGTGCAGCGTTGCGTCTGGGCGTGACGCAATCGGCAGTCAGCGCGGCGTTGCGCCGGTTACGTGAGGTTTATGGCGATCAATTGTTCGTGCGCACCGGTCGGGGCCTTGCGCCAACCCTCAAGGCCAATCAGCTGAAACCGGTAGTCAGCGATGCCTTGAACAAGTGTCGGCAAAGCCTGGCGATGGTCGACCCGGCGGCCAATCAGTACGACGGGCGCTCGGTCAGCATCGGGCTGTCGGATGATTTCGAGATTGCCTACGGGCGGCGTCTGATCGAAGAAATCGGGCGACGGGCGCCGAAGCTGCGTCTGATCTTCCGCCAGACCCACAGCCAGATCGTCGCCCGGGCCCTGATGGAGCGCAGCATCGACCTGGCGATCACCGCTGGCGGTTTCGCCGAGCGGCTGCTCAGCCGCCAGGTATTGGGCGAAGGGGGTTACGCGTGCCTGGTGGACCCGGCGAGCCTTGCGCCCGGCCAGCAGCAGATCGGTCTGGAGGAATTCGTGGCCCGGGAGCACATTCTGGTGTCCTCGGGCGGCTTTATAGGGATCACCGATGAGGGGCTGGCGGCGCTCGGTTTGAGTCGCCGGGTGTGCGCCTCGACCACGCATTTCGCGGCGTTGCCGCACCTGCTCAAGGGCAGTACCGCTGTGGCGACCATCCCGACTCACGCGGCGCAGGCCATTGCGTCACTGAGCGGATTGGCCCTGCTGCCCTGCCCGCTGGCCTTGCCGCGTTATCCGGTCGAACTGGGCTGGCGCACCAATACCCAGATCGACCCGGTTGTGCTGAAAGTGCGCGAAGCGATTGCCGCCAGTTTCAAGACCGAATGATTACTTGTTGGCTGCCATCAACCGGTTGACTTCACTGCGCACCATGTTGGCGAACTCCGGCGGCGACATGCCGTCCAGCTCGGCGCGCACGAATTCGGCCCATTTGCCCTTGCGCTTGGAGCGCTCGCCGAACAATCGTGCGGCTTCGCCCTTGGCTTTACCCAGATTGTTCTGCCAGAGTTCGAACAGTCGGGATTTCTCGTCTTCCACCGCCGCGCGCTCTGCGAGGGATTTGTTGGCCAGATTGAAACTCATGGGGAATTACCTGCTGCATGAAATGGCGACATCTTACACGCTGGACGGAAATCCCCGGCGCTGGTTTTTCCTCTCGAGAGAAATTCACTGCAACTTTTCAAGCGGCGCCACACTCCATTGAACACTGTCCATTCACTTGCAAGGAGTCACCCAATGGCCCGCAAAAGCGCCGTTCAAGCCGCTGAAGACCAAATCAAGGATCAAGCGTTCAGCGAACTTCAGGCTCTGATCGAAGAGTCGGACAAGCTGCTCAAAAGCAGTGCTTCACTGGTCGGCGAGGAAGCCGAGACCCTGCGCGGGCAAATTGCCTTGAAGTTGCAGCAGGCGCTGGACTCGGTCTCCAGCGTGCGCGACCGCACCAGGCCGGCGGTTGACGCCACCGAAAGTTACATCGGCGGCCACCCGTGGCAGACCGTGGCGATCTCGGCCGGTTTCGGTCTGGTGGTCGGTCTGTTGCTTGGCCGCCGCTGAGCGAGTACAAAAAAGGCGAGCCATCGGGCTCGCCTTTTTCATGTCCGGCAAAACGTCACTCGCCCGCCAGTTCACGCAACTGCGCCAGGGTTTGCTCATCCAGCACGATGCCCTCGGCCAATGATCTGGCCCGCTGCAAATGCCGCCGATCGCCCGGCAAGCGCTTGAGCCCTGCCCCGTGCATCTGCCTGACCAGCTCCTGACTGCGCTCGGCGAAGCGCTGCCCGGCGGTCTTGCTCGGGTCGATCACGATCAGCAACTGACCGGTCCACGGGGTTTTGGCCCCTGGATGGTTCTTCCAGTCGAATTCGAACGAGAAGTTGCCGCCGGTCAGCGCGGCGGCCAACAGCTCCACCATCATCGACAGCGCCGAGCCTTTGTGCCCGCCAAAGGGGAGCAACGCCCCGCCTTCGAGAATCGCTTTCGGATCGCAGGTCGGCTGACCGAGGCTGTCCACACCCATGCCCGCCGGCAGCCTTTCGCCTTTGCGTGCGGCAATCTGTACATCTCCGTGGGCGATGGCACTGGTGGCCAGATCGAACACGATCGGCGCACCGTCGGCACGCGGCGCGGCAAAAGCGATCGGGTTGGTGCCGAACAACGGGCGGTCAGCGCCGTGGGGCACGACACAGGTCATGCTGTTGACCACGCTCAGCGCCACCAGACCTTCGTCGGCGAAAGGCTCGACGTCCGGCCACAGCGCGGCAAAATGATGGGAATTGCGGATCGCCAGTATCGCGATCCCGGCACGGCGAGCCTTTTCCACCAACAGCGAACGCGCCGCGGCCAGCGCAGGCTGGGCAAAACCGTTACCGGCATCGACACTGACAAAGCCTGAAGCCACGTCCTCGACTATCGGCACGGCCTGGCCATTGACCCAGCCGCTGTCGAGGGTCGAGACATAACCCGGAATCCGGAAAACGCCATGGCTGTGGGCGCCGTCGCGC
The DNA here is from genome assembly GCF_001679645.1 of Pseudomonas bananamidigenes. Taxonomy (GTDB): domain Bacteria; phylum Pseudomonadota; class Gammaproteobacteria; order Pseudomonadales; family Pseudomonadaceae; genus Aquipseudomonas; species Aquipseudomonas bananamidigenes. The sequence goes on from NZ_LRUN01000010.1 coordinate 138,045, forward strand.
TCAGCGTTGGCACAGTTGTGCGCCAGGGTCCTGGCGACCTCGTGGGAGGTACCGTGACGGATGAAGATTTTTTCCAGCAGTTGGGTCAGCTCGTCCAGAAAGACCGTGGACGAGACCGCATGATCGTGTGGCGCAGACATCTGAAGCTCCAGAATAATTATTGGAGGGAACAACAGCGTACGAACTGACGCATCCGGATTAACCACGGGCAGCCGGTGGCCTGTCAACCCTGCGAGATATTCATATACCACCCTTGCATTGCGTGCGTCCCCCAATCTCGAGCCCCACTACTCACGTGCAGACGCACACTGACGAGGCTTGACGATGCCCACCCCCACTTCTGCATTACTGTTTCCCGAAGCACTCGACGCCCCGGGCCGGTGGCCCGAACTGGGCAAGACCCACGGCCTGGAAGAAAAGGATTTCAGATGGCTGGCCGATGTCAGGCTGGCGTCCGATACCCTGCGGCGCCAGCAAAGGCCGCCCATGTACGCCGAACGTGTTCTGCTCAACGCCGACAGTCAGAATCCCGTTCCACTGCCGGGTGCATTTGTTCTGAGTGACACGCCTTACGACGAGGGCCAGATCCTCTACACCCCGCAAGAAGGCATCCGCAAATACCACAGTCGCGCGGACCTGAAGGCTCAGCTCGAATCACGCCTCGGAACAACCGACGGTCAGGACACCTTGCTGGCATTTCTACCCTTGACCCAGCAGCGACGACTACAGGATGCCGAGCGCATTTCAGTGACGTTTTCGATCATTGAGGGGGATGTATTCGAGGAGCGTGATTCCAGCCTCAGGCAAGGTCCCATACTCAACGCCCAGGCCATGCTGGACGAACTCAAGAAGCTGCCGACCCTGACGCAATGGCTGGACAGCGCACTGGATGAACTGCTCAAACCTCATTTCGGAGCGCTGCAACAACGTCATACCCGTGTCAGCGTTCATGCGGCCCGCGACGGTGAAAACCATCAGGCTTCCAACGGGGATGCCAGCGAAGCGGGCTCCATGAGTCTGAGCGAGGCGGTGTTGACGCACTATCGCCACCAGCGCTGGCCGGGTGATCGTCTGCCCGGGTTTTCCCACCCCGACAGGCCACCGGGCACGCACGATCAGGAGCAATGGAAAAATGCCGTCACCCAGGCATCGGGCATGTTGCCGGCCCTGCTGTTCCGCCAACTGGAGCATTACTGGAACGGCGCGGCGACCCTGGGATCGACCCGTCGCACATTGCTCGCCCGGGTCCTGGAAGACCAGGCCCGCGTCGACTGGCTGCTCAAGCGCGAGGCGGGAATACTCGATGCCAACCAGTTCTGCACGTTGCTTCAGTTGATTCGCCCCGCTGCCGAGGGCCCCCCCGCCCCCATCGCCGAGACCGTACGCCTCTGGGAAAACCCGGCCAATTATGTGGAGCTGGCCGGATCGCTGATGATCAGCGGTGCCGGCTCGTTTCTTTACACGCCCTCTCAGGGTCTGCAGCAGCTCAAGGATTATCAGGACCTGAAAGCCACCCTGCAGGAAAAATTCCTCGCCGAAGGTCACGAAGACGAGCTCTATGGGCTCCTGAGTCTGGATGAACGCAGCCGCTTTCTGGGTTTCGATCAGCCCCGGGTTTCGGGAGAGCGGGTAGCCGGCGAGGTCTTCCGGTTCCTCGGCGAATCGATCATCACCAAGCAGCGCCAGAACATCGAATACGCCCTGCAGGTGTTCCGCCTCAGCGACGGAGCGGTGAACCTCCACGCATTGTTCGACAAGAGCCTGGACATCCGCTCGATGATTCACGAGCGTTTGCAACAACTCGACACGCAGGGACGCTGGAGTACGCAGCCGGTCTGGTCCGGCAGCCAGCAGCCTTCGATCGTTCTGGCCGACAAGGCCCGCGCGGCCATAAGGACCTTCCATGCCGTCGACACTCCACTCCTGGAAAGTCTCGACAAGCAACCCATGGCGACCCGCGACACCCAGCGAGACTGGCTTGAAAACATGAAAGCGGATCTGGGCCACGCCTGGTTTGTCGGCATAAACGGTGAAGCCAGGCTCAGGGCATCGAGCGACAGTCTGCCCGACTGGGCCCGGGTGCTCGTCGAGACCGTCATCGATGCCGATCGGCCGAGCCACCTGGAACGACGTAGCCTCAACGGTTTCCGGCCCGACGCCTATGCACTCACCCTTGAGTCTCCCGACGGCAGGACGGTCTGGCCCCTGGCCCATTGCGTACTCATGACCGAGCGTGGAGGGCTCGACACCCGACATTCCGGGCGCACCGTGCTATGGACGCCCGCGCTGGGTCTGGAGGTTTTCGAAAACATCGCCATCGCCCGCCAGGCACTGGACCGACGCTTGCTCGACAATGTTCAACGTCTGTCGCTGCTGGAAAATATCGTTCCCGATCAGTACCTGCCCCATCAGCGCTACACCCTCGGACGGTTTCGCATCATCCTTCGCAACGTGCTGCACGAGCGCATGCAATCTTGCATCGAGCACTATCTGGCAGGTTGTGAACAGGTGCGTCAGCGTGTGACTGAAGTGATAAGGCGGGACAAGGCATTGTCAATGCTGCGCAAGACGCCGCTCCAGACCAATCTGCGCCTGGCATGCGAGCACGCCAGGGCCATCGAAAACCAGCAGACCTACCCTGCCTGGCTGAGCATGGCTCCGGTCAAGGATCAGAAACGGCACATCGAACTGCTTGAACGGTGGAACAAGAGTGTCATCGATGATCAGGATTACCTGAGCGGCGTGACTCCGCTGGCCGAGCATGTCCAACAAGCATTGAAAACTTCGCTGGGTCTTCGTTTTCCAAACGAGCATCTCGATCCCCGGCAGATCGAGATCATTCCCAATCTGGCGTTGGCCGGCCCGTCTTGCGACCTGGTGGATTTTGCCCTGAATCACGTCAATGTACTCCAGGGCACGGGGTACAGGGTTGCCTCGAAAACCTACGAGGCCTTGCCTCCCGGACTGGACCGCAAAATCGTCGATCAGTTGCTGCTGTCACTGGAGATCCCGGATACCTTCGGTCGAAAAGTGGCTGCGGCACTATCGACGAACACAGTTGAAGGCCGTGAACGCAAAAAGCGTTTTTTCCAGCAGATGCCCTGGCAACTGATGCAGCACGCCCATGCATTGAAACTGCAGCAGCATCTGTCTGCGAAGGCTTACGAGCAAATCATTCAGGGACTGGACATGCCCGATGGCTATGCCCGAGCCACGGTGCCCGGCGCTCATGTAGTCGTCAGCCCGCTGACACTGGTCAAGACACCCGGCGCCAATCCAGAGACCGTACCAGGCCTTTACGTCTTTTCTCCGGGTCAGAGGCACGAAGGACCGCTGGTGCTTTACGCGCCCTACACCGAACACGTGTTCCACGAGTTCGGGGACGAAAAGGCGTTGATCGCGGCACTGAATACGCCGGGTTCTCTGCAAAACCTGTTGATTCGGCGCTTGCCCCCCGGAAGGCAGGCGGTCTTTCGCAGCCTGCTGGCAGCTACCGTGGATGAGATCAGCGAAATGACCCTGGCCAGCCGTCCTGTCGAAGGCAACCTGCTGGAGCAGTTGTACGAAGATAATCTGGAGTTATTGCAACGACAGCTCGAGTCGCAGACCGACCGCGAAGCACAGTCCGATTGGGAAGTCGCCAAGACCCTGTTCAGCCGGGGCATCAGGCAGGTCTCGGCCATCCTGCCGGGCAAACTGGCCTTTGTGCCCTTTCTCTGGCGTGCCTTTGACAGCTTCGAGGACTCGGCCGAAGCCTTGCAGGATCATCACTGGAAACGCGCCTTGCAGTCCTTTATCGGCGGCGGAGTGCAAATGATTCAAATGGCGATGCTGCCAGAAATATCGGCCGGTGCTGCAGTTGCCGAACAGGAAGACGAAACCGCCGATTTCAGTGAATTCGAGCCGACTTCGCCGATGCGCACCCGGATGCAATCATCGGAAGCCGACGACGTTGCACTCAAGGATCTCGTATATGGCTCAGTCACCGGCACTTACCGGCAACCCACCTCCAATCGCGATTACACCGCCATCGATGGCAAGGTCTACGAGATCAAAAAAAGTGACTCGGCCTGGCAACTGGCAAGCACGGGAAAACACGGCCCGCTCTTTCAAAAAAGCGGCCTGGCGATGGTTCAGGTACCGGCCTGGCAGACCGTTCACTACGGCCAGGCCTTCAGGAAGCTGGCCGAGCGCAACACCATCTCCCGTCTACGCCGGACCATGTTGAACATCGAGGCTCGCGGCATGGATGAAATCCGCCTGAAGTACCCGGAAAAAGCCCGGGTGCTGGTGAACGCCATCGATCTCGCGCGACGCTATGCATTCTATTGCCTGCATAACCTCACACCACTCAGCAGCGGAACCGACAATCCGCGGGTATCCCGCTTCCTGGAAGATTTTTTTGATGTGCCCCGCATCACCACTGCAATGCTGGTCAAGATCAACAACACGATCATCCCGATCTGCCAGGCGCTGGTGGACCCGACCGATGAACTGCTGGACACCGATCGCTTCGTTGTTGGATCAAACCGGTTCCTGCCCGATGTCATTGCGTTCGTGCTGGACGGCGACGCAAAAAAACAAGTGCATTTCACTGAGCACTTCTTCGACCAGCAGTTGGATCAGTTCAAAACCTATTTGCTGGAGCCGTTCGATGTCGATGGCCATGCGCAGGCCTCGACACTGATTCATGAATTTGCCCACCAGTTCAGCAAAGCACTGGATATTGCCTCGTTGAGGGCACGGGAGCCGTTCAGCGACCTGGTTTCGACCATCACAGCCTCTGGGGCGTTACTGTTTCAGGAGCTCGAGTTCGATCAGAAATCCGCATTGTCATTGAGCACTCCGAGGGCGCAGCTGTTCGCGGAATGGAACACGACAATCAAGTCCTGGGTCAGCATCGACAACATTCCGGAGTTGCAGCTCATCAGTGCCGAGGTTCTCAAACTGACGAAAAGCCAGACCATCCGGGAGGCCCGCAACGCTTTTCTCGATCAGCAATCGCCCGACGCACGGATTGACGTCATTCTGCGCAATGCCGATTCCATCGCCCGTCTGATCTGCGAAATCGGCCGCCAGCTGGATCCGGTCCAGTCCCCTTGAACGTAAACATTCGCGAGCCCGGTTCCCGTGCATCCTGATTTGCAGGTATCGGGTGAAAAATGCCGCCATTGATGGGAAATAGCCATGACCGCAGTTCTCGCCACCTTCCCGTCAAGGTTAGAATGCAGCAAATCAGGACGAGTCAATGACCCAGAACACCCTCTCCGAAGCCGAATACGATGCGATCACCGATGCCGCTGCGCATTGGTGCATGCGCCTGCACGCCGTCGATTGCACCGCCGAGGAACGGCTCGCGTTCGAGCAATGGCGCAGTGCGCACCCGCTGCATGCCTTCGAGTACGAGGCCATGCTGGAAATCTGGGAGGTCGCCGAACACCTTCCGCGCCCGGAGCCGGCGGTGGTCGCACCGATCCGCCGACCGACCCGGACCTGGCGTCAATACGCGGTAGCAGCGTCGGTCTGCGCGATGGCGCTGCCACTGGCGGCCTGGACCGGATGGAACCTGGGCTGGCTGCCCGACAGCTATCAGCACTTTGCGGCCACCGATAATGTTCGCCATGTCACCCTGGGCGATGGCAGTCAGGTCGAGTTGAACCTCAATACCGAACTGACTTTCAGCAACTACAAGGACGAGCGGCGTGTCACCCTGAAAAAGGGTGAAGCGTTCTTTGAAGTCAGCCATGACCTGAGCCACCCGTTCATCGTCAAGGCAGCCGAAGGCAGGATTCGTGTCACCGGTACCCGTTTCAATGTCTGGATGTATGAAGATCAGGTGAAGGTCAACCTGGTCGAAGGTTCCGTGCTGGTCACCAGCAACACTCAGTTGTCCGGTGATGGCCTGCGTCTGGGGCCTTCGATGCAGGCGCGCTACAGACACGGCGATTACATGCCGCAAATCAGCCAGACCTACGCCGGCGACACCTCGCTGGCCTGGCGCAGCGGAAAGTTGATTCTCGATAACCTGGCGTTGAACGAAGCCCTGCCTCTGATCAACCGTTATCTGGACAAACCGCTGATGCTGGCCGATAACGCCACGGGGTCGATCCGGGTCGGCGGTATCTACAACATCAAAGAGCTCAACAGCTTCGCCGGCTCGATGCCCAAAGTCCTGCCGGTGTTCATCACCCGCAACAAGGACGGCAACCCGGTGATCAATCCGATGCCGCAGCAACCGCCAAAAAGCTGAAGGCCGCCTCTTTACGGAGGCGGCCTTCAATGTGTGTTGCGACAGTGTGACGACTGATTACTGCGCCGCCACGCTTCCCGATTTATCCAGTGCTTCACTGACGCTTTGCACCTGATACTGGGGATCGGCCTTGATCTGCTGTTCGGTGAACGGCAATGCGCTCCACTGTTTTTTCGAAAAGGCTTCGGTCTGATCCCGCGAGTATTTCGACGCCGGATCGCTGGACAGCGAAAACGCAAGCAGCCCCTGAGCGTGCGGCCCGTTGTCATCGAACGTCACCACTTGCAGATAGCTGGTGCCGCTGACCACTTCCAGTCTGCCGTCTTCACGGGGCACGCTCTGGATCGCGTTGTAGATGCCCAAGGTACCGGGACCGCCATGAATCGGCGTCTGCTGACCGCCGCTGCTGGCCACCTGGACATCGCCCCAACGGGTTTGCGCGGTCAGCCCCATCTTGCCGGCCGATTCCGCTGACGCCAGCATCGCCTCACGCAGCGCCTTCATCACTTCGGGCTTTTCAGTCGCCAGTCCGCGCGGGGTGTGCCGGGCGTCCTTCGGGTCGAATGCCACGCGCCAGGCATCCGGCGACGCCTGCAGGGCTTGCATGATGGTCTGGAAATGCACCAGGCCGATTCCCGAATCCAGATTGGCTCGACCATCCCACGCCTTGAGACTGGCGCACACAGGCTTCAATGCCGCTTCGCCAGCGGCCTGTGTACCACAGAACTGCAACAGGTCCGGCAGTACCTGGCTGGCCAGGTACACCTGATCGTCCATCACCATGTGTTGCAAGTCCTGCACCGAAATCCTCCCCTTTTTGCTCAGGCTTGCCAGGCGATCCAGTGCAAAGCGCGAACGCAGACCCAGTGGCTGATCCTGCTGACTGATCAACGGCGAAAATCCGGTCAGCGGTTGCGCAGGATTGGCCAGCCAGGCCGAATCGTTGGAGTGCTGGACGAAATCCTTGCGCAACAGTTGCGGCAACTGGCTGGAAGCGAAAATGCCCTGCTGTGCCGCTTTCGGATCGATATCCCAGGCGCAGTCACTGTTGGAGCCATCGAGCACGATCATCTGCAACCCCATGCGTGGATCGCTGCATTTGGCCAGCTTGTCGACGCTGACGTTCGGCACCACCGACAGGTTCATGTACAGCGTCTGCCCCTTGTCATCCACAGCCAGCGTATTGACCCACGGGATGCCCTGAATCTTGTGTACCGAGTCCCGCAATTGCTTGAGGCTGGCCGCCTGGTTCATGGCGTACCACTGCGTCAGCACACGGTCGTTGTCGAGATTGGCGTCGCGCAGGCTGTAGGCGTACTGGTTGTCCCAGTCCAGCTTGCCGGGCCATTGCACGATCGGACCGAACTGCGAGCTGTAGATGTCCCGAGTCACCGGCACGATCTGGCCATCTGCCTGTCTGGCCTGAACGGTGACGGTCTGTTTGTTCAATGGCAGGGATTTTCCGTCCAGCAGGTAGCGGGTCGGATCCTTCGGATCGAGTTGCAGGCGATACAGGGTGAAATGTTTGGACGCATCGACGGTATGGGTCCAGGCCAGATGCCGGTTGAAACCGATGTTGATCATCGGCAGGCCTGGCAACGCAGCACCCATCACATCCAGCTTGCCCGGAATGGTCAGGTGCATCTGGTAGAAACGCATGCCGCCAACCCACGGGAAATGCGGATTTGCCAACAACATGCCGCGACCGTTAAAGGAACGTTCGCTGCCCACTGCCACCGCGTTGCTGCCGCGGTCCAGTGCAAAGCGTTGCAGGCGAGTGGCCGCCAACTGATAGGCCCGGGTACCCTGTTCGACCCGAGCGCTGGCCTGAGGTGGCGTCGCCCCCGCCAGCGCCTCGGCGAACTGGCCGACGCCGCCCTCTACCAGCAACCGGCGCGTCAGCTTCACCAGGTCTTCGGCGGTGATTTCCCGCACCCACTCGCCCTGACACTGCGGTGGCAGCCCCTGCTGGCGACGCTCGGCCAAGTAGCGGTTGTAGCCGGCGGCATAACCTTGCAGCCGATCACGCACCTCGACCGGCTGGGCCTGCCAGAACCCACTGACCGCCTGCGGGGTGTTGAGCCACTGGAAGAACACATCACTGACGCGATTCTCGCGCTCTTCGACCGTCATCTGCTCCGGACCGAAATAACGTGAACGCTCGCCGTTGACGGTCACGATCTCGTTGGCCAGCAGGCACAGATTGTCCTGCGCATAGGCGTAACCGATGCCGAACCCGAGGCCGCGTTCGTTCTGCGCACGGATGTGCGGGACGCCGAACTGCGTACGACGGATGTCGGCCTCGGCCTGGGAGGAAGGGCTGAAGGCATGCGCCGACAGACTCAGCCCGAGAAACATGCCGGCAAGGGTCAGCCCGGTTAACCGCCTGGAAATAATCACGCTCGCTCCTGATCGAAATGCCGAGGAGCGGATCCACGTCGTACCGAACCGTTTGAGATTGCAGCGGATCCGCTCCGGAAAACACCCTTGCGTCCACGCGCAATGAGCCTGATCGGAAAACGAAACCGATGAAAAAAAATTTAGGGAAATACCCGGGCGATTCAGGCCCTGATCACGGGAAAAAGACGAATCAACGACAAATTTTCTACATTTTTCGCTTCATGATTTGTCGGGCTGATACGTCTTGTTTAAAGAGAGCACCAGAAATCCTTCCTGATCAGGCTCTGAAAAGGAGTAATCCCATGTACAACCCGCAACTACCATCGGACGGTAGCCAGGCACATCAAGGAGCTTCCATGGGTTCGCACGCCGGCGTATTCGGACAACGCGCCGAACGCCACGGCAATGAACGTATTCGCCTGCTGCTCAAGAGCTTCGGCCTGCGCACCAGCCTGATTCGCCTGAAAGTCATCGACGCCCTGCTGATCGCCGCCGAGAGCGACCGTAGCCTTGGCGTGCGCGGTGTTCACAGCCAATTGCTGGAGCTGGGCATTCCGCTGTCGTTTCTCAGTGTGCGCGAAGTGTTGAAGCGTCTGTGCGCCGAAGGTGTCATCACCTTCAACGCCGACAAGAGCTACAGCCTGCATCCACAGGCCGCCGCTGTCCTCAACAGCCACTGAATCCCTTCCCGAGCGCCGTCAGGGTTTGACCTTGCGGCGCATCACGCCGTTGATCACCACCACGACCACCGCCACCCCCATGGCGATGTACTGGAACATTTTTTCGCTGAGCATCCCGGCGTTCTGCAGCCAGGACAGGCCGAGCATGATCGCCAGCACGGCGACGGCGATCAGAATCGAATATTTCAAACGTTGCGACTGGGTCATTGCGGGTTCCTGAAACCTGGAAATGTATCGGTTTTGTATCGGCGTTGATGCCATGCGCATACCCATTCGCGGGGATGCGCCGCCATAAACGCGGTCACATGTTACAGCCGATGAAGAGATTTGACTTCATGCGGCTTTAACCATGAGGATTCTTGAAATGCTGCGTCGAATCACCTGGCTGATTCCAGTTCTGGCACTGCTCACACTGAGCGGCTGCATCATCATCCCCCACGGCGGCTGGCATGGCGATCATCGCTACTACGGCGCCGGCCCTGGTTACTACCAGCATCGGTAAATCCGACATTTGAAGAACACCGACAATGCTCGTTTCAAATGCAACATTTGATTGAATGCCCATGAAAAATGCCCACGAGGATGTGGGCATTTTCTATTGTTTTCTTATCATCAGGCTTCGGACGTTTCGCTACTGACTGTAAGAGAACAGGACTTCGCAATATTCGGTAAATTCCCGACACATCTGGCCACATCAACATCGTAGGAATGCGCCCTGCTCGCTCCTAGCCTTCGCCTTTCCAATCGAAGGCTGTCAGCACGCATGCAACGAACGCTCATTCACATCTCTCCACTGAAAACATCAGGCTTCTGCCTGGCCATCTCGCTATTCGAATGGCTGACCTATATGGCCAGCGATCTGGTGATGCCTGCCATGCTGGTGGTGACCCAGGACCTCGAAGCAGATCCACGTCATATCCCCAACGCATTCAATCTGTATCTGATCGGAGGCGTCTGCCTGCAGTGGCTGATCGGGCCTCTGTCCGACCGGTTCGGCCGCCGCACGCTGCTGTTGAGCGGCTGCGCCCTCTTCGGCGTCACCTGCGCAGCAGCGTTCGCCACACCTGGTATCGAAACCTTCAACGCATTGAGGCTGTTGCAAGGCATGGGCCTGGGGTTCGTGGTGGCCGTCAGCTACCCCGCACTTCAGGAAGTGTTTTGTGAGGCGGATGCCGTGCGAATCATGGCCTTGCTCGGCAACATCGCATTGCTGTCTCCGTTGCTCGGCCCATTACTGGGCAGTCTGCTGCTGGAATGGCTGAGCTGGCGCGAACTGTTTCTGGGTCTGGGGCTGACAGCCGCGATCGCGTGGCTCGGGCTCTTTGCCTGCATGCCCGAAACCGTCGGGATCGTTCGTCGCGATGGCGGCCGGCTGGCTGCGGTCCCACTGTCCTGGCGCCAGACCCGTCTTCGGTACGCGGCCCTGTCGCGCAACCGGAACTTTCTCGCTGCAAGCTTCGCGCTCGGGCTCATGAGTCTGCCACTGATCGTCTGGATCGGCCTCTCACCGTTGTTGTTGATCCAGTTACTGGGCCTGTCGACCCGAGAGTACGCCTTGTGGCAGATCCCGATATTCGCGGCGGTCATCGTCGGCAATCTGATCCTTGATCGTTTGCTGGCATTGCGCGAGCTGCCGCAATTGATTCGCCTGGCGCTCTGGCCGTTCTGTCTGGGGCTGCTGATCCTGCTGGCCGGCGCACTGACCGGCGCCTCCCTCGGCCTGTTGATCAGCGGGCTGGTGCTGTACGCCGTGGGTCTGGGCATCAGTAATGCCGCGCTCTATCGCCTGGCACTGTTTTCCAGCGATGACAGCAAAGGCCTGGTGTCAGCGGTGATCGGCATGATCTCGATTGCAGTAATGGGCGCCGGCGGCTCGATCATCGCCGCGATCGGCGCAGGTTCCCGCCTTGAATCCTTCGCCTTGTGGGCGGCACTGGGTGGTCTGCTGAGCCTGCCATTCCTGTACCGGTTTCTTCGGGCTTCAAAGCCACAAACCTCCTCCAGCCAGCCATAAGGACATCCGATGTTCCATTTCCCTCACAGCGACGCGCTCTGTGCGATGACGCGACCCTACTGTTCGGAGTCCGTGCCAACGGCGCTTTTCGACCAGGCCATGGCCGAAATCAGCCGATTCCACTGTGAATATACGCCCGGCTACGAACATTGGTTGAACGCCAACGGCCTCACCGCGGCGGACCTGGACAGTCTCGACGACTGGTCGCAACTGCCCCCGATCTTCGCCAGTTTTTTCAAACAGCAACAACTGCTCAGCCCGACCGGTACAGACGCTTTGGAGCTGACGTCGTCCGGCACCAGCGGCCAGAAAAGCCGCATGCGCTACGACAAGCGCAGTCTTGGGGCCGCCCAGTTCATGGTCGAACGGATTTTCCACCACTACGGCTGGGACAACCCGCAGACACCGTGCAATTACTTGCTCCTGAGCTACGAGCCCGAGGTCAGCCTGCGTCTGGGAACCTCTTTCACCGATCAGTTTCTGTGCCGTTTCGCGCCCGTCAATCGCGTGGTCCACGCACTGCGTCGCACGGGTGGCAATCATGAGTTCGACGGTTTTGGCGTGATCGCGGCCTTGCAGTCCTTCGCCGAAGAGGGCTTGCCGGTGCGGATCTTCGGCTTCCCTGCCTTTCTCTGGCAGACCCTGCAACGCATGCGAGCCACCGGGGTGCCTGACCTGCAACTGGCCGAGGGCTCACTGGCCCTGTTTGGCGGTGGCTGGAAGACCCATGCGGCACAAGAGATCCCCCGTCAGCAGCTGTACGAGCGAATCCACGAGCAGTTAGGCATCGAGCCGTCCCGCTGCCGCGACGGTTACGGTGCGGTCGAACACCCGGTGCCGTATCTCGAGTGTGCTCACCATCGTTTCCATGTTCCGGTCTATTCGAAGGTCTTCGTGCGCAATCCATCCGACTTCACGGTGTTGTCTTACGGTCACCAGGGCTTGCTGAGTTTCGTCTCGCCCTACATTTCCTCAAGCCCCGCCCACGCGGTGGTCATGAGCGATCTCGCCACCCTGCACCCAGGCGTCAGCTGCGGCTGTGGTCTGTCCGCCGACTGGTTCGAACTGCATGGCCGCGCCGCGACCACCGCCGGCAGAAGCTGTGCCATGGCCGCCTCTGAACTGCTGGGGGCTCTCTGACATGTACCTGATCAATGGGCAGCTTCACGACGAATACACCCTCGACCTCGCCCTGGAACAGCTTCACCTGGATTTGCCGCATCGGTTGGCCGAGGCGCTGGACACATCGACCGTCCTGGGTGCCGCAGCCACCTTTGCCAGGCGCTTGCAAATCGCGGATCCGGCATTGCCACTGGATCCCGAACAACGCCAGGCGCTGATCGAGTTCTGCCAGCCCGATGCGCTGCGGCGCAAGCTTGAGCGCGAACTCGGTGAACAACCAGGCTCCCTGCGCCGCATTGATTATCGTCAGTCGCGCTTCGAGCGCTGGAGCCCGTTGGGTCTGGTGGTTCACATCACCCCGGGCAATGCGCCGCTGCTGGCGTTTTGCGCCGTGATCGAAAGCCTGCTGGCCGGCAACGTCAACTGGCTGCGCCCCAGCAGCAGTGATCAAGGCCTGACGGCGCGATTGCTCCACGCCTTGACGCAGTGTGACACGACCGGCCGGATCGCCGGGCATGTCGCCGTCACACCGACCACCACTGCGCAGATCGGCCAACTGTGCCAATGGGCCAACGGCGTGTCGGCGTGGGGAGGCGAAGCGGCGCTGCAAGCCATACGTCAACAACTGCCACCGGGATGTCGCTGGATCGATTGGGGCCACCGGATCAGCTTCATCTACCTGACACCGACGGCCGTCTCGCCGCAAGCGTTGGACGCCGTGGCCGACGAAGTCTGTCGCCTCGACCAGCAGGCCTGCTCCAGCCCGCAATGGTTGCTGGTGGACAGTGACGACGAAAGCACTCTGCATTCCATCGGCAAGGGCCTCGCCGAGGCGTTCGAGCGCCGCTCCCGACACTGGCCGGCCTTGTCGCCTTCGATCCAGGAAGCTTCGGAAATCACCACCCGCATGGCGATGGCACGCCTGGCTTACAGTTTTGCCGGGATCCGTGGTCAGGTCTGGCAGGCATCCGACTGGCGAATCATCTGGTCCCACGACTCGCAGCTCGCTCCCTCGCCCCTGTTTCGCAGCCTGCTGCTCAAGCCACTGCCACGCAGGCAGCTCGCAGACGCGCTGCTACCCTGGCGGAACGTGCTGCAAAGCGCCGGGTTGATCTGTACTGAACACGACATGGCCGAGCTGGCCCGGACTCTGATTGCCGCCGGTGTCACCCGGATCACTCCGGTGCAGACGATTCACGAGGGTTACGAAGGTGAACCCCACGACGGCGTTTATGCCTTGCAGCGCTTGAGCCGCCGCGTGTCGGTCAGCCTGCCGGCCACCACTCTGGCAGCCCGTGCCACGCTCGACCCGGTGCCAAAACCTCCCGACGTGGCCGGCTTGCCGATCATGAGCAAAGACGCCTTCGTTGCTCGCCCGATCCATCCAGCCGCCCGGCTGTACTTCCGCTCCGGTGGCAGCAGCGGAATTCCGGCGCTGTCCGGTTTCAGCTATCGCGACTTCGATCGGCAGATGCGCGCCACCGCCGACGGGCTGTTTGCGGCAGGTCTCGATCCTGAACGGGACCGGGTGATGAACCTGTTCTTCAGCGGCGGCCTGTATGGCGGCTTTTTCAGCTTTTCCAAAGTGCTGGAGCTGCTGGGTGCCACACACCTGCCGATGGGCGCACCGGCCGATGACGACTATCGCGAAATCGCGCAGTTGATCGTCGATCGGCGCGTCAACGTGCTGGTCGGCATGCCGAGCACCCTGCATCGTCTGTTCCTCAGCGAACAGACACGGCTGCGTGACTATGGCGGGATCGAAAAGGTCTTTCTCGGCGGCGAACATCCCGGTGAGCAAAGCCGCGTATTGATGCGTGAATGCGGCGTCCGGCTGATCCGCTCCGCGGTCTACGGCAGTGTCGATGCGGGGCCGCTCGGCCATGCCTGCCCGGCCACCGACGATGGCGTGTTTCACCTGATGAGCGATATCCAGCATCTGGAAATTGTCGACTTCGACGCCGATCGAGCGGTGACCGGCAATGAAACCGGACGGCTGGTATTCACCTCCCTGGGGCGCGAAGGTCAGGACGTCCGGCGCTACGATGTCGGCGACAGCGGCCGCTGGATTGCCGGCGTGTGTGAATGCGGCCTGCCCACTCCACGCTTCGAACTGCTGCAGCGCCACGGCAGACTGGTGCGCATCGGCACGGACTTCATTTGCCTGACGCAACTGGCCGAGCATCTGCAGAGCGAATTCCAGCTGATCCTCGACCATGCCCCGAACGGCCTGGAGCGCATGCGAGTTCTCTGCCCGCGGCAAGCCGACGACGTCCGGCATCGCTTGTCGGGTTATCCGACGCTGGCGGTACTCATCCAGACAAGCCTGCTGAGCCTGGAGGTGGAGACCTGCGGCAGCGAGCGATTCACCCGCAACCGACACAGCGGCAAGACGCCGCTGCTGATCGACAATCGAAGGGTTCGTCCCTGTGCAGACCAGCAAGGAGCCGAACATGAACACGCGGTTTGAACTGGCAGAACTGGTGACGTTTGCGCGACAGCATTCGCACTTTTATGCCAATCACTTCGCCGGACTTCCCTTGCAGTTGCCCTCACTGGAACAACTGCCGGTGATTGACCCCGCGCAATACTGGCAAGGCAGCCCGGACCTTGACCAATGGCCTGTTCTGACAGCACCGCTGAATGACGCCCTGATCTTCAAGACGGGAGGAACCACCAGTGCCGGCAGGTTTTCACTGTTCAGGCGCGAAGAGTGGCAGACCCTGGTGGCCGACTTCGGGCGCAGTCTCGATGCGCAGTTGAGCGACGGGGACCGGATCGCCAACCTGTTTTTTGTCGGGGATCTGTATGCCAGTTTCATCTTCACCCATGATGCGCTGGCGCATGTACAAACCGAAGTCGTGGAGTTTCCGTTCACCGGTCATGTCGACTCGAACACTCTGGCTGATGCGATTGTCCGGCACCGGATCAACGTGCTGGCCGGTGTGCCCGCCAATCTGCTGTCCTTCGCGGCGTGGCTCGAACGGCATGACCGTGTCCTCGGGGAGGTCACCACCTTGCTCTACGCCGGCGAAAGCCTGTTCGACGCACAGTTGCAACGGCTGACACGGGTAATGCCCAATGCCCGAGTGGCGTCCATCGGCTATGCCAGTGTGGACGCCGGGTTCATCGGCGCCAGCGATCGAGACTGCGACCTGGGTGAACACCGGGTTCCAGAGGGGCACGCCGTGCTGGAGATCCTCGATGAACAGACCGGTGAGGTGATCGAAGCGTGTGACCGTGTCGGACGCCTGGTGACGACCAACCTCACGCGCCGGTTGATGCCGTTGATCCGTTACCCGGTCGGCGACCGTGCCTGCTGGCGCGAGCCGAGCGGGACGTCCCGACGCAAGTTCGCGCTGATGGGCCGCTGCGCCGACAGCCAGCGGGTACGAGTGGGCATTCTGACCTTGTTGCCGCAATCGATCGGCGAGACCGTGCGACGCATCACCGGGAGCGACGATTGGCAACTGGTGATCGAGCAGGAGGGGGCAATGGATATCCTGCGCCTGCTCTGGGCGCCGGACACCATGGCAGCGGCGACGACTGAAAGCGATCGAGCGCTTTACCGAGCACTGATCGAGGACTATCCGTTGATCGAACAGCTGTGCGCCGAACACTTGCTGGCATTGCAGGTTCTTCGCTGCAACGTTCAGGACCTGACACGTGATCCTCGCTCCGGCAAACGTCAGCGAGTGGTGGATCGACGTGTCTACAACGGCTCTCGTCTGGAGGATCGTTGATGGAGCCGATCATCCTGCGTGGTTACCGCACCTGTGACGCCGTTGCCGTGAGTCGCCTGTTCAGAAGGATCTATGGCGACCATTACGCTCAGCCGCATGTTTATCTGCCGCTCATGATCAGCCAGAACCATGCCGATGGACGCTGGCACTCGTGCGTGGCGGTGACGAACGATGAAATAGCAGGACATGCCACGTTGATTCTTGATCACGGAGCGCCGGTCGCCGAACTGGCGCTGAGCGTGGTGGATCCACAGTTCCGTGGCCGGAATGTCGCCACACGTCTTGGCCGACACTTGCTGATCCATGCCCGGGCGCTCGGCTATCAGGGGGTCACGATCAAGCAAATGACTCATCACACGTACACACAGAAAATGGCCGCCAGGCTTGGTTTTCACAACACCGGATTATTGCCCGATCATGCACCGTCGCCCTTTGGCGATGGCGTGGCGGAATCACTCGTTCTGGGTTATGCCCCTGTGGAAGGTTGTCGCCGCCCACTGCCGGCATTGGCCTGGCCGGACGGGTGTCGTGAGTTCATGCAGCGGATGTGTGACATATTCGGAACGCGATCGGACGTTGCGCCCTGGCTCCGCTCGCCCGCGCAGCTGGAACAGCGATGGGGGCGATATGACGGGGTATTCAGCGAAATTGACGACGGTTTGCTCAGACAGTTACAGCAATTGCCCGCTCATTGGCTGATATCGATAAGGCTCAGGCTTGCACAGAGCTTCGACAATGCCTGGCGCCGATTATCGAAGACCGGGTTCGTGTTCACCGGACTGGCGCCCGATGACAGAAGTGAGGGATGGCTGGCGTTGTTTCATCGCGGATTCCAGCCCGGATCCCTGACACTGCATTGCCCGCGAATGCAGTTGTTGCACGACGACATGCAGCGACAGATCGCCTCGCCGGCGACGCTCCAGGCCTGCGGCACCGGTCCATGAACGCAAGAGCCCGCCCCGTTACCGGGGCGGGCCCTGCCTTTTACGCCTTGGCACTCACGCCTTTGTCGGTAGGAAGCACACGCTCACCGCCCTGCCCATAGGTTTTAAGGCTTTGCAGCACATAAATGGCTTTCTTGTACTCCGGGATCAACCCATTGGCGTACTTGTTGCCCTTGAGGCTGTTGTTGTTGATGGTGTCCAGTTGCGTGGCGAAATACTCCAGCGCGTTGAACTTGGCATCCGGGTCTTTCTGGATGCCGAAACGATCGAACTTGTCACCGGCATTGAGCAGCGTCATCGACGTCACTTCGGAAATAAGGCCGCGACTGCGCAAGAACTCGCTCAGCTTGCCCAACTGCTTGGCCGACACGTTCTCCGGATCGAAGCCCTTGATGCTTTTGTGCAAACGCTGCTTGTCCATTTCCGCCGTGTTGAGAACGGTGGGGTCGTTGCCGACCAGGGCCAGCATCTGCTTGACCTTCACACTTTGGGAAACCGGTTTGCTCGAACTGGCGGTATCTCGAACCAGCAAACCCGCCTTGGGTTGCCAGGCTCCGGTATAGCCAACGGTCATGAGCGTGCTCCTTGCGAAAAGAACATGAAAAATATCCTTGTGAAACGTCTTGAATTGCCCGGAGTATCGGTCGCGGAACTGATGTCACCAACGAATTTTTCACATTTTTACAATTTATGTACATTTCCGATACATATTCACGCCAACCCCGAATTCACTAATCCAGAGACTTCTCCAGAGCCTCGATAAAATCGATTTTTTACTCTGACGAACGAGCTGGTTAGTTTGAATGTGTCGATTCTGATACTTGCCGTCGTGTTTTTTAGCACGCAAGTACCTAAAGCTTCCCTGCACCACGACGATATCTAAGGGATACCCCTACTGCGCTGCTCTTCGCCCCTAATAAGAAACACTGCTCAAGGACCGGTTTACATGCCCGCACTCCGTACCATTCAGGCTCGTTACACACTGTTTCTGGTTCTTTTCATACTGCTGCTGTCGATCCTGACGGTGGTCGGCATCAGTCAACTGGTTGCCCCGAAATTGCGCCACACCGAAGAGCAGGTGGTGCTGAACCGCATTGCCGAGGTTGCGCAACAGATTCAGGGTGAACTGAACAAGGTTCAGTCGCAGCAACGCAGCATCACCCAGACCATTCCCCTGCTCGACAGCGCCGCCATCGACACCGTACTGCCGGGTCTGGTGGACCAGTACGGAGAGTTGAAAGTCTTTGGTGGTGGCATCTGGCCGTTGCCCGGTCAGCGTGAGGCCGGTCGCAACAAGTTCAGCACCTTCTGGCACCGTGACAGCTCCGGCAAACTCGCCGTGAACACTTTCTGGAACAGCGACGCGGCACCCAACTATTACGACCAGAGCTGGTACAAGGGCGGCATGCAGACCCCACGCGGCCAGTGCGCCTGGGCCGCCGCCTACAAGGACGACGCCAGCGCCGAGCCGCGCACCAACTGCGCCATGGCCATTCAGAAAAACGGCGCCGCGTGGGGCGTATCGACCATCGACGTCACGCTGGGATTCTTCAACGAACTGGTGGCACGCAAGGAAAAAGACCTCAACGCCGAAATGCTGATCGTCGAGGCCGACGGCAAGATCATCAGCAACAGCACGCGCATCAGCGGTCCGATCGTGTTGAAGAACATCAGCGAACTGACCTCCAGCTCCACCTTCGCCAGCCAGGTCAAGGCCGGTCTGCAGAAGCCCGATCAGGC
Organism: Pseudomonas bananamidigenes; assembly: GCF_001679645.1. Taxonomy (GTDB): domain Bacteria; phylum Pseudomonadota; class Gammaproteobacteria; order Pseudomonadales; family Pseudomonadaceae; genus Aquipseudomonas; species Aquipseudomonas bananamidigenes. Next base: position 156,938 of record NZ_LRUN01000010.1, read on the forward strand.
ACAGCGCGTCGAGTTCGACAACAACGGTGAAGCCAGCACCTTTTTCATGCGTCCGATCGAAGGGACGCCATGGTTTCTCGCCACCGCCCTGCCGACCCGAATGCTCACGGCCCAGCGTGACGATGTGCTCAGCAGCCTGAGCCTGTTGCAGATTCCGCTGGTGGTCCTGCTGGTCCTGTTGCAGGTCTATGCGATTCGCCAACTGGTTGCGCGCATGAAGGCGCTCAAGGCCAACATCGATTCGCTGTCCAGCGGTGATGCCGACCTGACCCGCCGCATCACCATCCGCGCCGAAGACGAGCTTGGGGCCATCGGCCATTCGGTCAACACCTTCATCGCGTATCTGCAGAACATGATCGGTGAGGTCACCCAGGCCACTGGCGCCATGGCCTCCAGTCTCGACAACCTGCAACGCACATCGGCACACACCAGCCAGATCCTGTTGCGCCACGCCTCGGAAACCGACCAGACCGTCACCGCCATCAACGAGATGAGCTCCACCGCCGAAAGCGTTGCGCAGAACGCCGCCGAAACCGCCGCGTTCACCCAGCGGGCCAACGAGAACGCCGACCGTTCACGCGTCGTGGTCGGTGAAGCGACCAGCAGCGTCGTAGCATTGATCGACGAAGTGGCCAGTGCTACGCACAAAGTCGAAAACATGCAACAGGACGCCCAGCGCATTACCGAGATCCTGGGCGTGATCGGGGCGATTGCCGGCCAGACCAACCTGCTGGCGCTCAACGCCGCCATCGAAGCCGCCCGTGCCGGCGAGCAGGGACGCGGGTTCGCCGTGGTGGCCGACGAGGTCCGCGCCCTCGCCGCCCGGACCCAGGCCAGTACGTCGGAGATCAATGAAATGCTGACCCGTCTGACTCAGGGTGTGAGTTCATCGGTCAGCGCCATGGAAAACACCCAGGCCAGTTGTCAGTCCGCCGCCGATGCCACTGCACGGGTCACCAGCGGGCTCGATGACATGGCCGGTTCCGTCAGCCACATCAACAGCCTCAGTGCCCAGATTGCCACAGCCGCCGAGCAGCAGAGCGCCGTCACCGAAGAAATCAACCGCAGCATGGTGCAGATCCGCCACATGGTCGATGAGCTGGTGCAAAGCGGCCAGGCCAGTGAAACCAATACCCGTCAGCTGCTGGAAGCCAACAGTCGGGTGAGTGCGATCATGGGGCGGTTCAAAGTCAGCTGACAGCATTGTCATCTTGCGCTCAGGATGCCGTCAGCCTTGATCTACGATCATGCTGACGGCCTGTCTTGTATCAACTGGAAACACTCCGTTGATGCCCGGCAGGAAAAACCGGTCAAAATGCGTTCTTTTTGACTGTCATCCGAGTCGAGAACTCTTCATGAAAAAGTCTCTGCGTCTGACTGCCCTGAGCGCACTGTTCATCTCATCCCTGGCGCAAGCCGCCGACCTCATCCCGATCGAAGTCCACCGCGACGCCAACTGCGGCTGCTGCAAAAAATGGATCAGCCACCTGGAGGCCAACGGTTTCAAGGTCGAGGATCATGTCGAAGCCGATATGAGCAGCTTCAAGCAACAACACGGTGTGCCGCCGCGCCTGGCGTCCTGTCATACGGCGATCATCAACGGCAGATTCGTCGAGGGTCACGTGCCGGCGGAACAGGTGCTGGCCCTGAGCAAGCGTGATGACCTGCTCGGCGTGGCGGCTCCCGGAATGCCGATGGGCTCGCCGGGCATGGAAATGGATGGCATGAGCGATGCCTATCAAGTGATCGGCCTGAAAAAGAACGGTGCCGACGTGGTGGTGGCGGACTACCCGGCCCATTGATGACGGTGGGTTATCTCGGGCTGTTCCTTGCCGCGTTTGGTGCGGCAACGCTGTTGCCGCTGCAATCGGAGGCCGTGCTGGTCGGGCTGCTGGTCAGCGATCGCTACTGGCTTTGGGGCCTGCTGGCCGTGGCGACCCTGGGCAATGTCCTCGGCTCGCTGGTGAACTGGTGGCTGGGGCGCGGACTGGAACGGTTTCGGGACCGGCGCTGGTTTCCGGTAGGCCCCAAACATATGGCCCGCGCCCGCGCTCACTATGAGCGCTATGGGCATTGGTCGCTGCTGCTCAGCTGGTTGCCGGTGATCGGTGACCCTCTGACGCTGCTCGCCGGCGTCATGCGTGAACCGATCGGGCGCTTTCTGTTGATCGTGACGTTTGCCAAGGGTGCCCGCTATGGGGTGCTGGCGATGCTGACGCTTGGCTGGCTCGGTTGAACCATCAGGCGCGGGCATTGCCTGTGTTTAACCTCGCCCTAATCCGGCCGTTCCACCATCGGCCCATTTCCTGTGGAGTTGCCCCATGTCTGTGTCGCTGACCCGCTGGCTGCCCGGCCTGCTGCTGACCGCTGCCCTGCCCCTGTTCGCCCATGCCGAAGGCCCGCAATACGGTCCGGAACTGCAAGGCTTCGATTATCCCTACACCCTCAAGCACTTTGCCTTCCAGTCCCAGGGCCAGTCTCTGCAGATGGGTTACATGGACGTCGCCGCCCACGGCAAGGCCAACGGGCGCACGGTGGTGCTGATGCACGGCAAGAATTTCTGCGGCGCCACCTGGGACAGTTCGATCCAGGCCCTGAGCGAGGCCGGTTACCGGGTGATCGCCCCGGACCAGATCGGTTTCTGTACCTCCAGCAAACCCGATCATTACCAGTACACGTTTCAGCAACTGGCAGCCAACACCCAGCAATTGCTGAAGGCGCTGGGCATCCAGAAATCCACCCTGCTCGGCCATTCCACAGGCGGCATGCTCGCCACCCGATATGCGCTGCAATACCCGGATCAGGTCGAGCAACTGGCGCTGGTCAACCCGATCGGCCTGGAGGACTGGAAAGCCCTCGGCGTACCTTGGCGCAGCGTCGATCAGTGGTACCAGCGTGAACTGAAGGTCACCACCCAGGGAGTTCGCGACTACGAGCGCAGCACTTATTACGACGGCCGCTGGAAACCCGAATTCGACCGTTGGGTGGACATGCTCGCCGGCCTGAGCAACGGCCCGGGCAAGACTCGGGTCGCCTGGAACTCAGCGTTGATCTACGACATGATCTTCACCCAGCCGGTGTATTACGAGTTCAAGGACCTGAAAATGCCGACCCTGCTGCTGATCGGAACCTCCGATACCACAGCCATCGGCAAGGACATTGCGCCACCGGAGGTGAAAGCGAAAATCGGCCACTACGACGTGCTTGGCAAGCAGGTGGCGAAGCTGATCCCGCGATCCACCCTGGTGGAGTTCCCTGGCCTGGGCCACGCTCCACAGATGGAAGAACCGGCGCAATTCCACCAGGCGCTGCTCGGCTGGCTGAACAAGACCAATCCCGTTCGTTGAGGAGTCAAGGCTGATGGCGGTGCAGATTGCAGTGATCGATGACTGGCAGGACGTGGCTCGCGACGTGGTCGACTGGTCGGTACTCGACAGTCTCGGTGAAGTGACCTTTATCCATGAGTACCCGGCGGACAACACCACACTGGCCGAACGTCTGGGGCGATTCGAGGTGATTTGCGTGATGCGCGAACGCACGCGTTTCGATGAAGACCTGCTCAAGCGTCTGCCGAACCTCAGGCTGCTGGTCACCGGCGGCATGCGCAATGCGGCGCTGGACCTGCCGGCCGCCGCCCGACTCGGGATCAAGGTCTGCGGCACCGACAGCTATAAACATGCGGCGCCGGAACTGACCTGGGCTTTGATCATGGCTGCCACCCGCAATCTGGTGAACGAAGCCAACGCCCTGCGCACCGGCCAGTGGCAGCAGGGTCTGGGCGGCGACCTGCACGGCAGGACGCTCGGCATTCTCGGGCTCGGCAGTATCGGCCAGCGCGTGGCGCAATTCGGTCAGGTGTTCGGTATGCGCGTGATCGCCTGGAGCGAAAACCTCACTGCCGAGCGCGCTCAAGAAGTCGGCGTCACTTATGTCAGCAAGCAGGCGTTATTCGAACAGGCCGACGTATTGTCCGTGCATCTGGTGCTCAGCGACCGCAGCCGCGGGCTGGTTGACGCCCAGGCGCTGGACTGGATGAAGCCGACCGCCCTGCTGGTCAACACGGCACGCGGACCGATCGTCGACGAAGCGGCGCTGATCAAGGCCCTGCAGAAACAACGCATCGCCGGGGCCGCTCTCGATGTGTTCGACCAGGAGCCGCTGCCGGCACTGCATCCGTTGCGCACGCTCGACAATGTGCTGGCCACACCCCACGTCGGGTACGTCAGCCGACAAAACTATGAGCAGTTCTTTTCGCAGATGATCGAGGACATTCAGGCCTGGTCGGCGGGAGAACCGATTCGCCTGCTGAACTGACTCACATCGGCTTCGCGGGCTGCCCGTGCCCGCGAAGCAGCACCCACTGACCGCACGCCAACATCACTGCCCGCACCGCAACAGTGCATCTGCACATTTGTCACGCCCGAAAACATGACTGAGCAGTCACCGTTTTGCGTCCTTCGTCACCGACAGCATGCACTTCGTCGGTGCGTGCACCCTCCCAAGCCACGGTTTCCGTGACTCAGCAACAGATTGTCGAACAATTCATCCGATTGCCCTGGCCCGCTCTAGGATCTGACCTAGACTGGTTTTCTCGGGGTCAGACCGAGCGGTCACAAAGCCGAAAATTAATCGAAACTTTTGCTGATCGCACCGGGTCATCTGAACAACAGGGCCTGAGCGTTTGGTTCGTTCCTTGCAGCGGCCTCTTCACCCATTCTGCTTGCGCGTGTTGGGTAGCGTTTGCTCACCGATGCGTGGCGCGTTTGCGCCCGGCCACAGGATCCGGCCATGGACATCGCTTGTTCAAGACAAGAATCAGATCAAACAAAACGGGAGATTCATATGATCAGTGCGGCATTGGATATTCAGGGAGAGCGTGCTCACCAGCCGGTCGGCGAATCGAGCAGCACGAGCGTTCCCGGCAGCCGGTCGATCAACGTCCCGGGTACGAAGACGCTGAAACCGGTAGTCAGTCAGAATCCCAACAAGAAGAAAGTGTTGTTCGTGACCTCGGAAATCGCCGATCTGGTGAAGACCGGCGGTCTGGGTGACGTCTCTGCCGCGCTGCCCCGAGCGATGGCGCATCTGCATGATGTCCGGGTGCTGATCCCCGGTTACCCGCAAGTGATGAACAGCGAAAACCCGATCCATATCATCGGTGAACTGGGTGGCCATGCCGCGCTGCCCCCCTGCAAGATCGGGCGCATGGACATGCCTGACGGTCTGGTCATCTATGTGTTGATCTGCCCTGAACTCTACGCTCGCGACGGCGGCCCTTATGGCGCCAACAACGGTCGCGACTGGCCGGACAACCACATTCGCTTCGCCCGACTGGGGCTGGCCGCCGCCGATATCGCCGCCAATCTTGCGCAAATCCACTGGTGCCCGGATCTGGTGCACGCCCACGACTGGCCTGCCGGTCTGGCACCCGCCTACATGCACTGGCGCGGGCAACGCACGCCGACCCTGTTCACCATTCACAACCTGGCCTATCAAGGCGTGACCAGCCTGGGTTCGTGCCCGGAACTCGGAATTCCCGCCCACGCCTTGCAACAGGAAGGCATGGAGTTCTACGGCAAGATGTCGTTCCTCAAGGCCGGCATGGCCTACTCGAGCCACATCACCACGGTCAGCGCCACCTACGCGCAGGAAATCACCACCCCGGATTTCGGCTGCGGCCTCGACGGATTCCTCGCCGCCAAGACCCAGCAAGGTTTGCTCAGCGGCATCCCCAACGGCATCGACGAGAGCTGGGACGCCGCCACCGATCCTCATCTCTTCGCACCCTTTGCCATCGGCGACTGGGAAGGCAAAGCCATCAACGCCGCCCATGTGCGTGAACTGTTCGGCCTGAATGAATCTCAAGGTCCGCTGTTCGCCGTGGTCTCGCGTCTGGTTTACCAGAAGGGCCTGGACCTGACCGAAGCGGTGTCCGAGTACATCGTGCAGAACGGCGGCCAGATCGCCATCATCGGGCGCGGCGAGCCTGAAGAAGAACAGGCCATGCGCGAACTGGCCCTGCGCTTTCCCGGCCAGATCGGCGTACGCATCGGCTTCAATGAAACCGACGCCCGCCGGATGTTCGCCGGCAGCGATTTCCTGCTGATGCCTTCGCGCTACGAACCCTGCGGTTTGAGCCAGATGTACGCCCAGCGTTTCGGTTCGTTGCCGGTGGCGCGCAACACCGGGGGGCTGGCGGACACCATCGAAAACGGCGTCACCGGTTTTCTGTTCAACGAGTCCACGGTGGACAGTTACCGCGAAGCCCTGAGCCGTGCCTTCAAGGTGTTTGCCTTCCCCGACCTGCTCAACGCCATGCGCTGCCGGGCAATGGCGGCGCCGTTCAACTGGTGCAAGGCCGTCGAGCCCTATGCCGAGCTCTACGAACAACTGGTGGCCAAGGCGCTGGGCAAGACGCACCACAAATAACCAGGGAGGTTTTCAACGATGCCGTTACGGTCCCCTGAAACCTGGCCCCACGGCGCGATCATGCTGGACGCCGACCATACGCAGTTCGCATTGTGGGCGCCGGATGCGTTTTACGTCAGCGTCGAGCTGGACGACGGCCAGTCCCTGCCGATGCTGCCACAGGCAGACGGCTGGTTCGTGATCAAGAGCCGCTGCCCCGCCGGCAGTCGCTATCGCTACAACATCGACGGCGAACTGGAGGTGCCCGACCCGGCCTCCAGGGCGCAGGACGGCGATCTCGACCGCCACAGCGTGGTAGTCGATCCGCACCTCTATTCCTGGCGGAACACCACGTGGCAGGGTCGCCCCTGGAATGAAGCGGTGATCTATGAACTGCACGTCGGCGCCCTCGGTGGATTCGCTGAAGTCGAACAGCATCTGGCGCGCCTCGTCGGTCTGGGCGTCACCGCCATCGAGTTGATGCCGATCGCGCAGTTTCCCGGCGATCGCAACTGGGGGTACGACGGCGTGCTGCACTACGCGCCACAGGCTTCCTATGGCACGCCGGAGCAGCTCAAGCACCTGATCGACAGCGCGCACGGCTACGGCCTGGCGGTGATTCTCGACGTGGTCTACAACCACTTCGGCCCCGACGGCAATTACCTGCATCGCTACGCCAAAGGCTTCTTTCGCGAGGACAAGCACACACCGTGGGGCGCGGCCATTGATTTCCGCCGCCGTGAAGTGCGGGACTTCTTCATCGAAAACGCACTGATGTGGCTGCTGGAATACCGTTTCGACGGCCTGCGTCTGGATGCAGTGCACGCCATCGAGGATCCGGACTTCCTGCAAGAACTGGCACAGCGCATCCGTCAGCAGGTCGACCCGTCGCGGCACGTGTGGCTGACGGTGGAAAACGAGCACAATCAGGCCAGCCTGCTGGAAGACGCCTACGACGCCCAGTGGAACGACGACGGCCACAATGCCCTGCATGTGCTGCTGACCGGCGAAACCGATGCCTATTACGCCGACTACGCCGAACACCCCACCGAACAACTGGCCCGCTGCCTGAGCCAGGGTTTCGTGTTTCAGGGTCACCTGACCCGCCACGGTACGCCCCGTGGCGAACCGAGCGAGCACCTGCCGTCCACCGCGTTCGTGCTGTTTCTGCAAAACCATGACCAGATCGGCAACCGCGCCTTCGGTGAACGCCTGCATCGACTGGCCGATCCTCGCGCCCTTGAGGCCGCCACCGTGTTGCTGCTGTTGTCGCCGATGATTCCGCTGATGTTCATGGGGGACGAATTCGCCGCCGAACAACCGTTCCTGTTTTTCACCAGCCATCACGGCGAACTCGCCAGGCTGGTGCGCGAAGGCCGGCGCAACGAATTCGCCGCGTTCAGCGCATTCGCCGATCCGCAACGCCGCGAGCAGATTCCCGATCCCAACGCCGAGCAGACATTCCACGCCTCGCAACCAAGGCTGCTCGGCAGCGGCTCGTCGAAACAGCAGGCCACACTGGCGCTGTATCGCCAGCTACTGCATTTGCGCCACCAACACATCATTGCGCACCTGCCCGGCACCCAGGCACTTGGCGCTCAGGTTCTGGGGTTTGGCGCCGTCAGTGCACGCTGGCGACTGGGGGACGGCAGCGAGCTGCGAATCGACCTGAACCTCAGCGACACGCCCGTGGTCAACCCACCACAGGCCGACGCGGTGTGGCTCTTTCGACAACCGCCTGCCGCCGACCTGCAGGACACGGGGCAACTGCCCCCGTATTGCGCGCTCGTCAGCCTCACGGCCGCAACCCCTTTGCCCCCACTGGATGGAGAGCGCCTATGAGTGATGCGCAACTGGAAATTCTTGCCAGCCGGGCCGGCCTCGCGGTCGACTGGATCGACGCCAACGGGCGTCCACAAAAAGTTGCACCTGCCATACTGCGCAATGTACTGACCGGGCTCGGTCATCCGGCCAACACTGCCCAGGAGATCGACGCCAGTCTGCTTGAACTGCAACAAGCGCAACAAAATCGCGAGCTTCCTCCCCTGTTGACGGCCGATGTCGGCGTGGGCCTGGATCTGGCGCGTTATTTCGAACCCGAAAGCCCCTGCGAGATTCATCTGGAGGACGGTACGCGCCTGTCCCTCAAGCTCGATGCCGACGCGATATTGCCCGGCGAGATCCCGGTCGGTTACCAGCAAGTCCACATCGCCGGTCAACATTTCACCCTGGCCGTGGCGCCCGAGCGCTGCTTCAGCGTGGGCGACGCCGTGGACAGCCCGATTCCCCGTGTCTGGGGCCTGAGCGTGCAGCTTTACAGCCTGCGCCGCCCCGGCGATGGCGGTTTCGGCGATACCCAGGCCCTCGAGGATCTGGCCCGCAGCGCCGGCGAGCGCGGTGCCGACGCCCTGGCGATCAGCCCGCTGCACGCGATGTTCAGCGCCGATACCGGGCGCTACAGCCCCTATTCGCCTTCCAGCCGTCTGTTCCTCAATTCACTGTATGCCGCGCCCGGGACGATTCTTGGCGAGCGGGCCCTGCGTGACGCCATCGATGCCGCCGGACTGGCGGATCAGTTTCAGCAACTGGAAGACCTGAAACTGATCGACTGGCCCGCCGCCGCCGACGCCAAACAAAAACTTCTGCAAGCGCTGTACGAAGGCTTCATCCGTGGCGAGCATCCCCTGCAGGCGGACTTCTCCAGCTACCGCGATGCAGGCGGCGAAGCACTGGAAAACCACTGCCGCTTCGAAGCCATCCAGGAAATGCGTGCCGCTCGAGGGGAAAACCTCGACTGGCGCGAATGGCCCGAGCACTGGCGCGACCCGCGTGGCGCGGCGCTCGCGGCCTTCGCCGAGGAGTACGCCGGGCGCATCGGTTATTTCGCCTTTTGCCAGTGGTTGATCCATCGCTGTCTGGAGCGCGCACAAAATGCCGCCCGCAGCGCCGGCATGGGCATCGGCCTGATCGCCGACCTGGCGGTGGGCGCCGATGGCGCCGGCAGTCAGGCCTGGAGTTTTCAGGACGAACTGCTGGCCTCACTGACCGTCGGCGCGCCACCGGACATTCTCAACCGCTCCGGCCAGGGCTGGGGCATTTCCGCGTTCTCCCCGGAGGGGCTGGTGCGCAACGGCTTTCGCGCTTTCATCGACATGCTGCGCGCCAATTTCGCCCACGCCGGCGGGCTGCGTATCGACCATGTCATGGGGTTGCAACGGCTGTGGGTCATTCCCAAGGATTCGCCACCGGCCGACGGCGCCTACCTTTATTACCCGATAGACGATTTGCTGCGTCTGCTGACCCTCGAATCCCATCGGCATCAGGCGATCGTGCTGGGTGAAGATCTCGGCACCGTCCCCGACGGCCTGCGGGAAAAACTGATCGCCCGGGCCATGCTCGGCATGCGCGTGCTGTTGTTCGAACAGGACAACACCTGGTTCAAACCGATCCTCGACTGGCCGGACAACGCCCTGGCCACCACCAGCACCCACGATCTGCCGACGCTCAACGGTTGGTGGCATGGTCGGGACATCGACTGGAATGCCCGACTCGGGCTGATCGACGCCAATGGCGAAATCGACTGGCGACGTTATCGCGAGCGCGAACGCGACGGTTTGCGCAATGCCTTGAGCCAGGACCCGCAGAATTTTCGCGAGGAATCCCACGAAGCCGATCAGGTGGTCGACGCCAGTGTCCGCTTCCTCGGCCATACCCGCGCGCCACTGGTACTCCTGCCGCTGGAAGACGCGCTGGGCCTGGATGAACAGGCCAACCTGCCCGGCACCATCGACACCCACCCGAACTGGTCACGGCGTTTGCCGGGAACCAGCGCAACCCTGCTCGACGGTGTCGATGCCGCCCGGCGCCTCGAACTGCTGGCCTGTGCCCGCCTGCAAGCCGCCGAGCGTGACCAATGAGTGCCGTGCAGAACCAGACCGTGCGCGCGACCGTGCGCCTGCAGTTTCACAAGGGTTTTACCCTCGATGACGCCGTGCCATTGGTGGCGTACTTTGCCCGGCTCGGTATCAGCCATGTTTATGCCTCGCCGCTGCTGGCGGCCCGCGCCGGCTCCATGCACGGTTACGACGTGGTCGATCCGACCCGGGTCAACCCCGAACTTGGCGGCGAACCGGCATTGCGCCGACTGGTGGCGGCCCTGCGTGAACACGACATGGGCCTGATCCTCGACATCGTCTCCAATCACATGGCCGTCGGCGGCAGCGACAATCCCTGGTGGCTCGATCTGCTGGAATGGGGCCGGCTCAGTCCCTATGGCGAGTTCTTCGATATTCAGTGGCACTCGCCCGATCCACTGATGGAAGGCCAATTGCTGCTGCCATTCCTCGGCAGCGATTACGGCATTGCATTGCAGGAAGGATCGTTGCCACTGGTATTCAATGCCGAGTGCGGCACCTTCCACGTCGAGCATTACGAGCATCACTTCCCGATCTGCCCTGGCGATTACGGCGAATTGCTCAACAGCGATGAGCCCGTGAACGAAGCGCTCAAGTCGCTGGCCGACCGTTTCAGCACCCTGAGCTACCAGACCGATGCCCGCTCGCTGGCCATCCCGCTCAAGGAAGAGTTGCAGCAACTGGCCCGCGATCCGCACATTCTGCAAACCCTGCAGAACAACCTGGCGCGCTACGACTCGAAGACCGACGACGGCTTCCGGCGCCTGCATCAACTGCTGGAGCGACAAAGCTATCGCCTGGCGAGCTGGCGCACGGCGGCGGATGACATCAACTGGCGACGTTTCTTCGACATCAATGAACTCGGCGGTCTGCGGGTCGAGCGGCCTGCCGTGTTCGAAGCGACCCATGGCAAGATCTTCCGCTTGATCGAAGAAGGCCTGATCGACGGTCTGCGCATCGACCATATCGACGGCCTCGCCGATCCACGGGGTTATTGCCGCAAGCTGCGTCGGCGCCTCGATTTTCTGGCACCGGGGCGACACCTGCCGATCTACGTCGAAAAGATTCTCGGAGCAGGTGAAACCCTGCGCGCCGACTGGGCGGTGGATGGCAGCACCGGTTACGAATTCATGAATCAGTTGTCGCTGTTGCAACACGACCCGGACGGCGAGCACGTGCTTGGCGACTTCTGGCATCGCCGCACCGGGCGGCCCGCCATGTTTATCGAAGAAGCACGACTGGCCCGTCAGCAGATTCTCAACGGTTCGCTGGCCAGCGATAGCGAGAGCGTGGCTCAGGCACTGTGGCAAGTGGCGCGGGACGACCTGATGACCCGCGACCTGACGCTCGGCTCGATTCGCCGGGTATTGCAGGCGCTGATCGTGCATTTCCCGGTGTACCGCACCTACATCAGCGCCATGGGCCGTTCAGAGCAGGACGAGGTGTTTTTCCGCCAGGCCATGGAGGGCGCACGCCAGACATTGGCCGAAAACGACTGGCCGGTGCTTGAATCCGTGGCCGGCTGGCTCGGTGGCCAGCCCTGGCGACACAAGCCACGCGGGCGTTCACGCAAGATCCTGCGGCATGCCTGCGTGCGCTTTCAACAACTCACCTCTCCTGCTGCCGCCAAGGCCGTGGAAGACACCGCGCTGTATCGCTCGGCAGTGCTGCTGTCGCGCAATGACGTGGGCTACAACACCGAACGCTTCAGCGCGCCGGTCAGTGATTTTCACGCGACCAATCGACAACGCCTGGCGACATTCCCCGACAACCTGCTGGCCACCGCCACCCACGACCATAAACGCGGCGAAGACACCCGCGCGCGGCTGGCCGTGCTCAGTGAGCGCAGCCACTGGTACACCGAGCAGGTCGAGTTGTGGCGTGCCCTCGCCCGCCCGTTGCGCCAAGACGATCAGGTGCCGTCGGCTTCCGATGAGTTGATCCTCTATCAGGCGCTGATCGGCAGTTGGCCGCTGGAGCTGCGCGACGACGATCAGGCCGGACTCGCCGACTATGCCGGACGTATCTGGCAGTGGCAGCAAAAGGCTTTGCGCGAAGCCAAGCTGCAAAGCAGCTGGAGTGCGCCGAACGAGGCCTATGAGCAGGCTGCGCAGTCGTTCACCGAGCAGTTGTTGACGGCTGCCGAGGGTGAGCTGCTGCGCGGGGCTCTGCTCAAGAGCGTCAACAGCATTGCCGCTGCCGGCGCGCTAAACAGCCTGGCGCAAACCTTGCTGCACATGACCGTGCCGGGGGTGCCGGATCTGTATCAGGGCAACGAGTATTGGGATTTCAGCCTGGTCGATCCGGACAACCGCCGGCCTGTTGATTACCGCCTGCGCGAGCAATCGCTGAAACCTGCCGCCGTACCGGAGCTGCTGTCGAACTGGCGCGACGGGCGCATCAAGCAAGCGTTGATCGCGCAGGTCCTGAACCTGCGCGCCGAACACATCGAGCTGTTTCGCCGCGGCTCGTACCAGGCCCTCGAGGTGCTGGGCAGCCAGGCGCATAACGTACTGGCGTTTGCCCGTGAACACGAGGGGCAACGGGCAATCGTGATCGTGCCGATTCGCTGCGCGAGCTTGCTCGAAAATGCTGCCGTGCCCCAAGTGGACGCGCTGCGCTGGGGCGATACGCGGGTCGAGTTACCGTTCGCTACCTGCGACGAAAATCTGAAGGGACTTTTTTCAAGCAGCGCAGTCACAAAAAACAGGAAGCTGGAGGTCAGCGCTGCGCTGGGGGACGTCCCGGTCAATCTGTTTATCCAACACTTCTAGAAGCATGAGTTCATTTCAGGAGCATTGCGATGAGTAACGACGATAAACGCATCCGCGAATTCGCCTACCAAATCTGGGAGTCGGAAGGTAAACCCGAAGGTCAGGAAGAACGCCACTGGGAGATGGCGCGCAAACTGGCCGAAGCCGAGGCCCTGGCGCCGAAAAAATCGCCGAAGGCTGCCGGCAGCAAGACCGCTGGCAAGACCACGACCACCAAACCCGCCGCGAGCAAGGCGCCCGTTGCCAAACCCGGGACAGCCGCAAAGGCCAAGCCGGCGAGCGCCGCCAAAGTGATACCCCCGGGCGAGAAAGCCGCCGAGAAAAAGCCCCGCGCCCCTCGTAAACCCCCGGCGGTCTGAAGCTTTACGACCCATTGAATTGAATGAACACGTGGCGGGTTCCCTCGCCACGCGGGGCGCGCTCGCCCTGAAAAAATGAACTTCCTGTTTCGGCGAGCCTGCTCGCTGCCACAGAGGATTGATGCCCACCCCCAGTTGCAGGAGCAATCATGACCCGTCCAAAACAAACCGAGCCCGCCGCCCATGCCGAGCCCACACGAATCCGTGAAGGTCTGCCCTTCCCGCTCGGTGCCACCTGGGATGGTCTGGGGGTCAACTTCGCGCTGTTTTCCGCCAACGCCACCCGGGTCGAATTGTGCATCTTCGACGATGCCGGGGAAGTCGAACTCGAACGCATCGAGCTGCCGGAATATACCGACGAGATCTTCCACGGCTATCTGCCCGACGCTCATCCGGGACTGATTTATGGCTACCGAGTCTACGGTCCTTACGACCCGGCCAACGGCCACCGTTTCAACCACAACAAATTGCTGATCGACCCCTACGCCAAGCAACTGGTCGGCCAGCTGAAATGGTCCGAAGCGCTGTTCGGCTACACCATCGGCCACCCGGATGCCGACCTCAGTTTCGACGAGCGTGACAGCGCGCCGTTCGTGCCCAAGTGCAAGGTCATCGACCCGGCGCACACCTGGGGCAACGACCATCGGGTCAGCGTGCCGTGGGACAAGACCATCATTTATGAAACCCACGTACGCGGCATCAGCATGCGCCACCCGGCGGTGCCGGATAACGTGCGCGGTACGTTCGCCGGGCTGATGGTCGACGATGTGCTGGAACATATCCGCAAACTGGGCGTATCGAGCGTCGAACTGTTGCCGATCCACGCCTTCGTCAACGACCAGCATCTGCTGCACAAGGGCATGACCAATTACTGGGGCTATAACAGCATCGCGTTTTTCGCCCCGGACCCGCGCTACCTGGCCAGCGGCAAGATCGCCGAGTTCAAGGAAATGGTCGCGCACCTGCACGAAGCCAACCTCGAAGTGATCCTCGATGTGGTCTACAACCACACCGCCGAAGGCAATGAACAGGGCCCGACCCTGTCGATGCGCGGGATCGACAACGCCTCCTATTACCGGCTGATGCCGGACGACAAGCGCTTCTATATCAACGATTCCGGCACCGGCAACACCCTGGACCTGAGTCACCCGTGCGTGCTGCAAATGGTCACCGACTCTTTGCGCTACTGGGCCAGCGAAATGCACGTGGACGGTTTCCGCTTCGATCTGGCGACCATCCTCGGGCGCTATCACGACGGTTTCGACGAGCGTCACAGCTTTCTCGTCGCCTGCCGTCAGGACCCGGTGCTGCGTCAGGTGAAACTGATCGCCGAACCCTGGGACTGCGGACCCGGCGGCTATCAGGTCGGCCACTTTCCGCCGGGCTGGGTCGAATGGAACGACAAGTTCCGCGACACCGTGCGTGCCTTCTGGAAAGGCGACGACGGCCAGCTCGCCGACTTCGCCAGCCGCATGACCGCCTCCGGGGAAATGTTCAACCAACGTGGCCGACGCCCTTACTCGTCGGTGAACTTCGTCACCGCCCACGACGGTTTCACCCTCAACGATCTGGTGTCCTACAACGACAAGCACAACGAGGCCAACGACGAGAACAATCAGGACGGCAGCAATAACAATCTGTCGTGGAACCATGGTGTCGAAGGCCCTACCGACGACCCGGAAATCAATGCGTTGCGTCACCGGCAGATGCGTAACTTCTTTGCCACGCTGCTGCTGGCCCAGGGCACGCCGATGATCGTTGCCGGCGACGAATTCGCCCGCACCCAGGACGGCAACAACAATGCCTATTGCCAGGACAGCGAAATCGGCTGGGTCAACTGGGACCTGAGCGAGGACGGCAAGGCGCTGCTGAAGTTCGTCAAACGCCTGATCAAGTTGCGCCTGGCTTATCCGATCCTGCGCCGCGGTCGTTTTCTGGTGGGCGAATACAACGAGGATATCGGGGTCAAGGACGTGACCTGGCTGGCACCGGATGCCACCGAGATGGGCACCGAACACTGGCACGACGCGCACAACCGCTGCCTGGGCATGCTGCTCGATGGCCGCGCGCAGGAAACCGGCATTCGCCGCAAAGGGGCCGATGCCACGTTGTTGCTGATCGTCAATGCCCATCACGACATCGTCAATTTCACCTTGCCGGAAGTACCGGAAGGCCGTTACTGGACCTGCATGATCGACACCAACCAACCGTCGATTCGCGGTCAGGAGCGCTTCGATTTCGGCCATGAGTACTCGGTCACCGGCCGTTCGCTGTTGTTGTTCGAACTGCAACGGGACGAGGAAGACTGACATGGAGCTCGCTGACTATCTGGCATTGCACGCACCGGACTATGGCGACACGGCTGCCCTTGGACGCTGTTTGCGGGAGATGGTCGAAGCCGGACTGGATCGGCTTCCGTTGCCCGGTAACGGCCACACACTGCAGCGTTGGCAACGGCTGTCGGAGGTCGGCGGGCATGATCTGGGGCTGTGCAAACTCTACGAAGGCCACACCGATGCCCTGGCGATCATCCATCAGCTCGGCGGCACGCCGACACCCGGCAGCACCTGGGGCATGTGGGCTGCCGAACCGCCCCAGGCGCGGGTGCGGGTCACGCCTTCCGGCCCCATGGTGCGCCTGCACGGACGCAAGGCCTGGTGTTCCGGAGCAGCGGTGCTCAGCCATGCGCTGCTCACCGCCTGGGATGACGACGATCGCCAACAACTGGTGGCGGTGGCCCTCGATCAACCGGGCGTGACAATCACCGATCAAGGCTGGCAAGCCATCGGCATGGCGGCCACCGGCAGCGTCGAGGTGCTGTTCGACAATGTCGAGGCCCAGGCCATCGGCAATCCCGGTGACTATCTGCAACGACCGGGTTTCTGGCACGGCGGCATCGGCATTGCCGCCTGTTGGTACGGGGCCGCACGGGCCATCGCCGAGCACTTGCGCCAGCATTGCGCCAAACGTGAAGAACCTCACGCACTCGCCAGTCTCGGCGCAGTCGACAGCGCGTTGCAGGCCGCTGCCCAAGTCCTGCGCAGCAGCGCGCTGGACATTGACCGTCACCCCCAGGCCGCTGCCGAACTGCTGGCCCGGCGGGTCCGTGCAGTGGTCGAGCACGCCGCCGAACAGGTCATCCGCGACACTGGCCACGCATTGGGCGCCGGGCCGTTCTGCAAGGACCGGCATTTCGCCCGACTGATCGCCGACCTTCCGGTGTACCTGCGCCAGAGTCACGCCGAACGCGACCTCGCCGTTCTCGGCCAACTGGCCGCCCGGCAACCGGTCGAGGGATGGGCGTTATGAAAAGCAATCCGATCGTCGGCCATGGCACGAGCCTGGAGCAATGGCAAACCTCCTGTCAGCTGGCGGCGCTGGACAGCATCGACATTCTTGACCTCGTGCCATCCGGTTCGCGGGCGGTGATCATCGCGCCCCATCCGGATGACGAAGTGCTGGGTTGCGGCGGGTTCCTGCAACGGCTCGCCGGTGCCGGGCGCTCGCTGCAACTGATTTCGGTCACGGACGGCAGCGCCAGTCATCCCGGTTCCACCCGTTGGCCGGTGGAGCGCTTGAGCGTGGTACGTCCACAGGAGTCCGCCGAGGCCTTGCGTCGCCTCGGTCTGCCGATGCATCAACTGCAATGGCTGCGCGGCGGCTTCCCCGACACTCAGGTGGCCGCTCGCGAATCTTCACTCTGCGACTATCTGACCGGCTATCTGCAGGCGGATGACGTGGTCTTCTCCACCTGGCGCGAGGACGGCCACAGCGACCATGAAGCCGTTGGCCGCGCCGCCGTGGATGCGGCACGGCGCGTCGGCGCACGCTGTCATGAGTTGCCGGTCTGGACCTGGCACTGGGCAGATCCGGAAGACGCCAGAGTACCGTGGGAGCGCGCCCGGAAAATCGCCCTGAGCAAAATGCAGATAGCGCGCAAGCGCCATGCGATCCATGCCTTTGCCAGTCAGCTGGAAGGCGACCCCGACGCGGGCCTGGCACCGGTGCTCCCGCCTCACGTGCTCGATCGACTGTTGCAGCCATTCGAGGTGGTGTTTCTATGAGCGTCGAGGATCGCTATTTCGAAGGGTTGTTCAGTGGCAATGATGACCCCTGGGCGTTTCGCCAGCGCTGGTATGAACAGCGCAAACGCGCCATTACGCTGGCCGCCCTGCCACGTCCTCGCTATCGGGCGATCTTCGAACCCGGTTGTGCCAATGGCGAACTGAGCGCGGCCCTGGCAGAACGCTGCGACCGGCTGTTGTGCTGCGACACCACGGGCGCCGCGGTCAAACTGGCGCGCACCCGGTTGAGCCTGTTCGATCACGCCGAAGTCCGGCATTGCCGCCTTCCGCAGCAATGGCCCGAGGAGAAGTTCGACCTGATCGTATTCAGCGAAATCGGTTATTACCTGGACCGTGACGACCTGATTGCCGTGATCCGCCATCTCGACGACTCACTGACCGCCGACGGGCAATTGCTGGCCTGCCATTGGCGGCCGGCCATCGAGGGCTGTCCGCTCAATGCACGCCAGGTCCACGACCTGATCCATGAACGCTTGCACCTGCCGCGACTGCTGCTACATCAGGAAGCGGATTTCCTGCTGGAAGTGTGGAGCCGCGAACCCCGGTCAGTGGCCACCCTGGAGGGATTGCGATGATCGGCATCCTGATTCCTGCACATAACGAAGAAGAACGGCTCGATGACTGCCTGCGTGCGGCCCTGCGCGCCGCCACTCATGCCATGCTGGCCGGCGAGCAGGTGGAAATTCTGATCGTTCTCGACAGCTGCACCGATCGTTCGGCGGAGATCGTCAGCCGGTATCCGGTATTGGCATTGAGTATCAACGCCCGCAATGTCGGTCTGGCCCGGGCGATCGGCGCGCAACGACTGCTTGAACGCGGTGCCCGCTGGATCTCCTGCTCGGATGCGGACAGCCGGGTCGCCGACGACTGGCTGGTCGCCCAGCTCGGACTGGGTGTGGATGCGGTCTGTGGAACGTTGACCGTCGAACACTGGCATGACTCGATCGATGAAGCGGCGCAAATCCGGTATCACCACCATTACCAGGCGTGTGACGGCCACCGGCATATTCACGGTGCGAATCTGGGTATCAGCGCCCAGGCCTACAAACGGGCCGGTGGTTTCCAGGCACTGGCCTGCGACGAAGACGTGCACCTGGTCCGGCAACTCGAGCGCTCCGGGGCCAGCATCGCCTGGAGTCATCGACCCCAGGTCGTCACCAGCGCCCGTCTCGACAGTCGCGCACGGGGTGGTTTCGGCGACTATCTGCGACAGTTGGCACAGTCTGAATAAAAAAAAGCGGATCAGATTGATCTGTGACGCGACGAACCGCGTGTCTTGAGCAATACTCTGCATCGCGGCAATCCAGGGTTCGGAGCGCTGCCGGGTTATCAACCAGCCTTCAAGGGTCACGCACACGCCCGTGCTCGACGGAAGGCCAGACACAAGGACGTCCTGCCCCATGAAACCGTTATCGCTGAATGAAAGCGGCCTGCCTGCACAAATCTGGAACAGTGCCGCGCAACTCGACAACATTCCCGTCATCAGCACCAATAATCTGGTCCCGGCCGGTGCCCGCGCCGTGGTCATCGCCCCTCATCCCGGGGACGAAGTGGTCACCTGTGGTGGCCTGCTGCAGCTGCTGTGCAGCCTTGGCCATCCCCTGCAATTGCTGTCGATCACCGATGGCAGTGCCAGCCATCCCGGTTCGCGTCAGTGGTCGGAGAAGCGCCTGAGCGTGTTTCGCCCCCAGGAAAGCGTCGAGGCCTTGCGCCGTCTGGGTCTGCCGATGCACAGCCTGAAATGGGTGCGCGGGGGCTTCACCGACAATGCGCTGCTCGACCAGGAAGCCCAGTTGACCGAATTCATCTCCCGCTACCTGCGCCCCGGCGACGTGGTGTTCAGCACCTGGCGCGAAGACGGTGCCGAGGATCATGAAGTGGTCGGCCGGGCCAGTGCCCAGGCTGCCCGCCAGGTCGGCGCCGCCTACCACGATGTGCCGGTCTGGGCCTGGCACTGGCCGGAACGCGATCAGGCACAGATTCCCTGGCACCGGGCGCGCAAGCTGCGCCTCGATACCTGGACGGTCGCGCGCAAGAGTCACGCCACCCACGCCTACGCCAGCCAGCTCAACGGCGAACCGGCCATCGGCATTGCGCCGCTGTTGCCCAAGGCTATTCTGGAGCGTATGCGTTTGCCCTATGAAATCGTTTTCGTGGATTGATCGACGGCGGCGGGCATCTCACTCAAAGTGAACTGCCCGGCGTTTCGGCCAGTCGCATGAACAGGCAGTCATGATTCAGAGGAGTGACCGTGTCCAGCGACCCCAAGCGTCATGTCATCGACGCAAAGCCCTTGAACCCGTCCGTCACCCATCGCCTGCGCGTGCTGACGGTCAATACACACAAAGGCTTCACTGCGCTCAATCGGCGTTTCATCCTTCCCGAATTGCGCGAAGCGGTGCGCAGTACCAGCGCCGATCTGGTGTTTCTTCAGGAAGTGGTGGGCGAACACGAACGGCATTCCAGTCGCTACAACGAGTGGCCACAGACCTCGCAGTACGAGTTTCTCGCCGACAGCATGTGGAGCGATTTTGCCTACGGCCGCAATGCGGTCTATCCCGATGGCCATCACGGCAACGCCTTGTTGTCGAAATACCCGATCCGTGAATACCGCAACCTCGACGTCTCGATCACCGGCCCCGAACGGCGGGGGCTGCTGCATTGCGTCCTGGACGTGCCGGGGCATGCCGAAGTCCATGCGATCTGCGTGCATCTGAGCCTGCTGGAAAGTCATCGGCAATTGCAGCTGCAGCTGCTCTGCCAGTTGCTGGAGTCCCTGCCGGACGAGGCGCCGGTGATCATTGCCGGTGATTTCAATGACTGGCAAATGCAAGGCAACGCCGCCCTCGCCCGTCGTGACTACCTGCATGAAGCCTTCGAACGCCACCATGGACGACCGGCCAAAACCTACCCTGCACGCTTCCCGTTGCTGCGCCTGGATCGGGTCTACCTGCGCAATGCCAGCAGCCATGACCCGCAGATTCTCGGCAACAAGCCCTGGACGCACCTGTCGGATCATCTGCCGCTGGCCGTCGAGGTACACATTTAAGGCATAAGCGCCGCTTTTCTGCAGTTCTGCCCTCAAGCACTGTCAGTTCTGACAGTAGGCGAAGACCGCAAGCCTTGTTAGGTTCAAGCCATTGCCCCCGCACGCGGGCGCCAATGAGCGCAAATTCCATGAAAGCTCCCGGCAATGCCAGTTTCCGCCATTTCAGTCTGCTGGCTGTTTCCATCTGTTTTCTGTTTGAGCCTCCTGCCCCGGCGCTCGCTCTCTGTACCTTGAACCCGACACCCGGCGACGACTCGTACACTTGCGACAGCCCTGGCAGTACATCGCTCACTGACCTTTCGGGAAACAACAGCCTGACGTTTCCCGCCAACGGTAATGGCAGCATTCCCGGCAACGTTACATTCGGCGCCGGGGCCGACCGCGTACTCATGCAATCGGGTGCAATCACGGGCGTTCTCGACATGGGCGATGGCAAGAATGTGCTGCAGATCGACAACGGCACCATCAGCGGCGCCGTTCACCAGGGCCATGGCGTAGACACGTTCATCATGCACGGCGGCACCATCGCTTCATTGACCCAGGGCGATGGATTCGACCGGTTCACGATGAGCGGCGGCACCATCACCGGCGCCTTCGAAGACGGCGATTTCGCGCAAATGAGCGGCGGTACCATCGGCCGTGTCGACATGAAGCTCGATGACAATGTCTTCGAGCTGTCGGGCGGCCAGATCATCGGCAATCTGGTGACAGGCTTCGACAATGACACCATCCGTGTTTCCGGCGGGCGGATCGGAGGAAACCTCAGCGTCAGCGGCGGCAGCGACAGCATCACGCTCACCGGCGGCGAAATCGCCGGGGAAATACGGGCCGGCACAGGCGATGACCGATTCGTGTGGGACGGTGGCGGCATCGTGCGCTCGGCGATTCTCATGGGTGACGGCAATGACAGTGCGATCCTGCGCAACCTCGACGACAGCCTGCTCGCGCTGACGCCTCGGCTCGATGGCGGCAGTGGCAACGATGTGTTGACGTTCGACAACAGCCACACTGCACTGGCCCAGCGTTATGCAAATTGGGAAACCATCAACCTGAACAACGGCTCGCGCATGGATCTGGGTGCAGACAGTCTGACCCTTGGCGACGCCGGCACCGGCCGGGGCGTACTGAATATCGACGCCAGCAGCACGCTGACATCTGCGCAAGGCGTCGTTTCAGCCGCTGTCGCCGGACAACCGGTGACCCTCAACAACGCAGGCGTCATCGACCTGACCGGCAACAGCAACCGCACCAGTGACACGCTGACGGTGCAAGGCAACTACGTCGGCGCCGGTGGCCATTTGCGCTTGCAAAGCGTGGTGGCAGGCGATGACGCCCCCAGCGACAGACTGGTGGTCAACAACGGCAGCCTGAGCGGTTCGACCCTCATCAGCGTCACCAACCTCGGCGGCAATGGCGCCCTGACCGCGCAGAACGGTATTCAACTGGTGCAGGCACTGGGCAGTTCCCTCAGTAACGACAGTGCATTTTCCCTGGCCAGTCCGGTGTCCGCCGGCGCCTATGATTACCGACTGTTCAAGGGCGGCGTGACCGCAGGCACGGAAAACAACTGGTACCTGCGTTCGGCCATCGTTGCACCGGGGGTGGTGAGCGTCCCCAATCCCGAACCAGGCCTTGCGCCGATACAGGTCCCGGTGGTGGCCGCTCCGGTGGCCGCTGTCGCTCCCGCCGGCAGCCCGCCGTTGCCGGCTGCGATTCCCGGCGCCGCGCCGATCGCCCTGTACCGTCCGGAAGTTCCCGTGTGGTCGGTGCTGCCTCCGGCGGCGGCGCAATTGGCGCTCAATGCATTGGGGACTTTCCATGATCGTCAGGGCGCCCAGCCACTGCTGGACCAGACCGGAACCTTCAGCTCCGGATGGGCGCGGATCTATGGCCGGCACCTCGACCAGACCTGGGCAGGCACGGTGACCCCGCGCCTGGACGGTTCGCTCAGCGGCCTGCAGGTCGGTCATGATCTTTACAGCGAGCGCTCGGATGCCATGACCTGGCGAGTCGGTGTGTTTGTCGGTCACAGCCGTTTGCGAGGCGACGTCAACGGTTTCAGCGATGCCATCGAAGACAACAGGGCCGGCACCCTCAAACTGCAGGGCGGCAGTTACGGGGTCTACTGGACGTTGATCAACCCTCACGGCGCTTACCTCGACACCGTACTGATGAGTACCCGCTTCGATGGCGACAGCCGCTCGATTCGCGGCGCACGCCTGGATAATCGCGGACACGCCCTCAGCGCTTCCGTCGAAAGCGGCTATCCGCTTTCGATCAATGATCGATGGACCCTCGAACCACAGGTTCAGCTCATCCATCAGGCGATCTCCCTCGACAGTCAGAACGATGGCGTCTCGCGTGTGTCCTTCGACGCCGACAATAGCCTCACTGCCCGACTGGGTACCCGTATCGTCGGGCATTACCGCCTGCAGGGCCGTGCGCTGGAGCCCTATCTGCGGGCAAACCTCTGGCACACTTTTTCAGGAACCGACGCCGTCACCTTCGCCGACACCGATGTGATCCGCAGTCAACAAAAGGCCTCCACGGCGGACCTCGGCATGGGCATGGCGCTGCGCCTGGATCGAACGGTCAGTATCTATGCCAGTACCGACTACAGCCACAATATTGACAGCACTGACCAGCGCAGCGTGTCCGCCAATCTGGGCATTCGTATCGACTGGTAGACCGACCGTCGGTCGCCGAACCGCACGCCCATACCGCTTGAGGAGCGATATTCCATACAAACAAGAACTTAGATAGCCGCGTAAAAACATGAAGTTGCATCTACAAATGCAACGCTACCGCTTATCGTCCATTTTCTTGACGCACTGTCAGCGATCTTCTTAGCTCTAGCTTACTACCCCCGGAAACACTATCCGGGGCGAGCCCCGGACAGTCGTGAAAACGAGTGCCCCGAGGTTCGCCTCGCTCCATTCGGTCGCCCCTCATTCGGGGTAGGAGAGACGCCAAGGCGAGATACCGCATGCGTTAGCAAGGCAGACGCTCATGAAAACTTCAGTCACTTCAAACGAGATAAAAATCACCTTTTGCAGCGTTTCAAGCTCCATTCTGCTGTGTTCATCCATGGAGGCACAGGCCGGTCCTGCAGCGGATGAAGCCACGCCCTGGTATCGGCAGGACGTTCCCGTCCTGACCCTGCCTGCAACCATCATCACTCCTGATCGCCCCCGCAACAGCCCGCGCCCCGATCTGCGCGGCCCGAACCTGTTCAGCGAAGATCTGGCTCCCTCGGCCCGGGATCAGCTATACGGACAATCTGCTCGCCAGGCACAAACCGATCGTCTCGAACCGGGATTTACGGCAGCCGGATCAACCGCACTCAAAGGACCACCGGTATTGACCCTGCAAGACAGCAGCGGACAGACCCAGCGATTCGGGCTGATCGGCGGTACGACGCACATTCTGGCCAATGGCAGCGGGCTGAAGGTCAACCCGATCCTCGCCGACCCGACCACCGACACCCTCAACCTGCAAGGCCAGAGCCTCGGCGCCTATTACAGTCTGAGCGGTTCCGAGGGCTGGCACGTCGACCTGTCGGCCAGCGGCGGCCGGGTCAGCGGGTTCAGTCGCAATGAACAAGGCGCGCGCCTTGCCACCGAGGGCAGCGCGCTGACGTTCTCGGTGGAAGGTGGTTTCGCCATCGGTCTGGGCGAAAACTGGGTCGTCGAACCCCAGGCGCAGTTGATCAACCAGCGGATCACCCTCGACACGCCGTACGCCGGTTCAGGCAATGCCTCATCCAGCGATCTGTCGTCCTGGAGCGGTCGCGTCGGGGCACGATTGAAAGGCAGCTACGACCTGAGCGGTCTGCCCGTCGAACCCTATGTGCGCACCAACCTGTGGCACACCGTGTACACCGGCAGCACCGTGACCCTCGATCAGGTGGACAAGATCAGCAGCAGCCGCAAGTCCTCCACGGTAGAGCTTGGTCTGGGGCTGGTGGCGCGGGTCACACCGAAGGTAAGCCTGTACGTCAGCGCCGACTACAGCAGTGATGTGGATGACAATGATCTGAACGGGTTGATCGGCAGTCTGGGGGTTCGGATGCGCTGGTAAGCAAGCGTCATGATCGTTCCTGCGCTCCGCGTGGGAATGCCTCAAGGAACGCGGAGCGTTGGAACGATCTTGCGTGGGGTCAACCCTCGGGCTTGAGAATCAACACCGCCAGCGGCGGCAGGTTCAGCTCCAGCGACAACGCCTGACCGTGGCTGGCGACCTCTTCGGTAAAAGCCCCGCCGCCATTGCCGTAATTGGAACCGGCATAGGTGTCGGCATCGCTGTTGAACAACTCGTTCCAACGCCCGGCAAACGGCACACCGACCCGATACGACTGCCGCGGCACCGGGGTGAAGTTGGCCACCACCAGCACTGGCGATCCGTCCCTGCTCCAGCGCAACCAGGCGTAGACGCTGTTGATCGCGTCGTCACCGATCAACCACTGGAACCCTTGCGGCGCATCATCCTGCTCATGCAGCGCCGGCTCCTCGCGATACAAGCGGTTGAGGTCGGTCACCAGCTTCTGCACGCCCTTGTGTTCGGAATACTGCAGCAGATACCAGTCCAGTTGCTGATCGTGGTTCCATTCACGCCATTGGCCGAACTCGCAGCCCATGAACAGCAGCTTCTTGCCCGGATGGGTCCACATGAAGCTCAGATAGGCCCGCAGGTTGGCGAATTTCTGCCAGCGGTCGCCGGGCATCTTGTCGATCAGCGAGTGCTTGCCGTGCACCACTTCATCGTGGGAGATCGGCAGGATGAAGCGCTCGGACCAGGCGTACACCAGACCGAAGCTCAGCTCGTTGTGGTGATGGGCGCGGTACACCGGATCCTGCTGAATGTAATGCAATGAATCGTGCATCCAGCCCATGTTCCACTTATACGAAAAACCGAGACCACCCTGCTGGGTGCTCTGACTGACCCCCGGCCATGCCGTGGATTCCTCGGCGATCACCAGCGCTCCTGGGGCCTCCAGTGCCACCACATCGTTGAGGTGGCGCAGGAAATCGATGGCCTCCAGATTCTCCCGGCCACCGTGACGATTGGGCACCCACTCCCCGGCCTTGCGCGAATAGTCGCGATAGAGCATCGAGGCCACCGCATCGACCCGCAGCCCGTCGACGTGGAAATGCTTCAGCCAGTGCAGTGCCGATGCGAGCATGTAGCCATGCACCTCGGTACGACCCAGGTTGTAGATCAGCGTGTCCCAGTCCTGATGAAAACCTTCCAGCGGGTTGCCGTATTCGTACAGCGCCGTGCCGTCGAACTGCGCCAGACCGTGAACATCGGTCGGGAAATGCGCCGGCACCCAGTCGAGAATCACACCAATGTCAGCCTGATGGCAGGCGTTGACGAACGCCGCGAACTCGTCCGGCGTGCCGTAACGCGCGCTCGGCGCGAATTGCGACAGCAATTGATAGCCCCAGGAGCCACCGAACGGGTGCTCCATGATCGGCATCAGTTCGATGTGGGTGAAGCCCAGTTCCTTGACGTAGGGGATCAGTCGCTCGGCCAGTTCCGGCCAGCGGTACTGGCGGGAGACTTCACCCAGATCATCCAGTTCGCATTGCCAGGAACCGGCATGCAGCTCATAGATCGACAGCGGCGCATTGTGTTGCTGGCGCTCGCGGCGGCCGGTCATCCAGTCCTGATCCTGCCAGTCGATCTGCAACGGCGAAGCGACTTTGGAAGCCGTGTCAGGCGGCAGGCTGGTGGCCAGTGCCATCGGGTCGGCCTTGAGCGGCAGGATGCCGTGGGCGCCAAGGATTTCGTATTTGTACAGATCCCCCGCCTGCAGGCGCGGAATGAACAACTCCCAGACCCCGGACGGATGCCGCAGCCGCATCGGATGCCTGCGCCCGTCCCAGACATTGAAATCACCCACCACCGACACCCGTCGGGCGTTCGGCGCCCACACGGCAAACCGCACGCCGTCGACGCCATCGACGGTTTTCAACTGCGCACCGAGGCAACTGCTGAGGTCGCGATGATTGCCTTCGGCGAACAGGTACAAGTCCATGTCGCCCAGCAACTGGCCGAAGCTGTAGGGGTCTTCGGTGACCTGCTCGCCACCGGCCCAGCGAGTGCGCAACAGGTAAGGACGCACATCCTCGAAATGCGCGACGAACAGCCCCGGCGTCTCGGTCAACGCCAACGGACCGCGCTCTTCACCAGAGTCCTTGTCCAGCACCGTGACGCTCAACGCACCGGGCAGATAGGCCCGGATGAATTGCCCGCCGGCGCCATCGCCGTGGGGGCCGAGAATGGAAAACGGGTCCTGATGTTCTGCGCGCACCAGGGCATCGATGTCCCTGGCTTTGGGCAGCAAACGCTCTTCAACGTGACCCTGTTCCTTGTTCGAGAAACTCATGACTACTCTCCACCAAGATCGGAAAAGGGTTTCAGCCCCGTCAACAACCCGTACAGACCGTGCAACGGCACGGGCAGCCAGGTGGGGCGATTTTCGGCTTCATAGGCCACTTCGTAGGCCGCTTTCTCCAGACCGAACAACGCCAGCGCGGCGTCGGCACCTTCAGGATCCTGCCAAGCATGATCAAGACTAGCTGCCGCCCGGTGATATGCCTGCACAAAGGCTTCCCGCGCTTCGCGCAGATAACGTTCGGTCACCCGCCGACGTGCGGCCTCGGCTTCGGGACTGTTGTCGACGTTGTGCACATTGAGGGCCATCGCGGCGGCGTAATCGAACGAACGCAACACCCCGCTGACATCCTTGTAGGGGCTGTGCTTGCCGCGCCGTTCAGCCAGAGGCCGCGCCGGTTCGCCTTCGAAGTCGATCAGATACGCATCGCCCTTGATCACCAGCACCTGGCCCAGATGCAGATCGCCGTGCACCCGGATGCGCAGGCCGCCGGCGGATTTCTTCGCCAGCTCCTGTACATGGGCGAGGATGGTTTTCCTGTGGTCGAGCAGGCGACCGACCAGCTTCTGATCCGCCCCATCGAGTTCGCCCTGATGCTGTTTGAGCAGTACCAGCGCATGCTCGACCTGAGCGGCGACATCCTTGCCGGTGGCCTGTGCATCCCTGGCCGAACTGACCTGCGGCGCGAAGTCCTGGTTGTCGGTGGCTGTCGCCAGCACCTGATGCATTTCCCCCAGACGCTGACCCAGCATGCCGGCGAAATCCTTCAGCTCGCCGAGGGCGTTGTAATGCTGCGACTGTTCGGACACGGCGTCTGCCAGTTCATCGCGCAGCGCCCGCTCGAGGTTGTTCTGCGTCCATTCCCAGGCGTCGCCCTGATTGCTCAAATAGCCCTGCGCAATCATCAGCAGGTTGTCTTCGCCCTGCCCGTCGCGGCGAATCACCGAGCCGAGCAACGGGGAAATATTGGCAAATCCGGCGCGGGTCAGGTAAGCGCTCATCTCCAGTTCCGGGTGTACGCCGGAAGCGACTTTGCGGATCAGTTTCAGTACCAGACTGTTGCCGATCACCACCGAACTGTTGGATTGCTCGGCGGACAGATAACGCACTTCGGATTCGGCGCCGAGTCCGAGCTTGTCCAACTGTGGCGTGGACTCGAAACGGATTTCGCCATCGCTGGAGTCCAGCACCGTGCCACTTTGCATGCCTTGTAAAACCGCCCGAATAAACGCTTCAAGGCTGAACGCATCGGTAATAAGCCCCACCTGTCGCCCCCGCCGCACCCGCGCCAGCGCCAATTGCTGGGGCAGTGCCGGCCCGACCTGATCTTCCGAAATGAACCCGAAAGGCAACTGGTAACGACTGCTCTGCCCGCCGCTGCCGACTTCGATTTCGCTGAACAGCACCGGATGCTGCGCATCGCCGAAGCGCACGCCGTAGGCCAGACGGACCTGCTCGACGGCCGCATCCTTGCCGGCGAACCAGCGGCGGTTGTGCAACCAGCTCGGCAAAATGGCTTGTTCGAGGGTGGCCCGGGACGGCGCTTCGAGCAGTTCTTCCATGCGTTTTTTCAGCACCAGCGTGGTGAAGTCCGGCAGGCTCTGCGCCGGCTCGACGTGCCAGCTCGGCATCTGGTTTTCCGCCGCCAGGCCGAACCAATAGAAACCGTAAGGCGCCAGGGTCAGCAGGAAATTCAATTGGCCGATGGGCGGAAATGCATTACCGCCCAGCATCTCCACCGGCACCATGCCCACGTAAGCCGACAGGTCCAGCTCCACGGCCTGGGCGCTGCGCGAGACGTTGGCCACGCACAGGATGATTTCGTGTTTGCCGTCCGGCCCCGTGTATTCGCGGGTGTAGGCCAGCACACGACGGTTGGCCGGCGAGAGCATTTTCAAGGTGCCGCGACCGAACGCCTTCGACTGCTTGCGCACGGCCAGCAGACGCCGGGTCCAGTTCAGCAGCGAATGCGGATCGCCGGCCTGGGTTTCGACGTTGACCGACTGAAAGCCGTACTGCGGATCCATGATCGGCGGCAGTACCAGACTCGCCGGATCGGCGCGGGAGAAACCGCCGTTACGGTCGATCGACCATTGCATCGGCGTGCGAACACCGTCGCGGTCGCCGAGATAGATGTTGTCGCCCATGCCGATTTCGTCGCCGTAATACAGGGTCGGCGTGCCCGGCATCGACAGCAGCAGGCTGTTGAGCAGCTCGATCCGGCGGCGGTCGCGCTCCATCAATGGTGCCAGCCGCCGACGAATGCCGAGGTTGATCCGCGCACGGCGGTCGGCGGCGTAGTAGTTCCAGAGGTAATCGCGTTCCTTGTCGGTGACCATCTCCAGCGTCAGTTCATCGTGATTGCGCAAGAAGATCGCCCATTGGCAATTGGCCGGGATCTCCGGGGTCTGGCGCAGGATATCGGTGATCGGGAAGCGATCCTCCTGGGCCAGCGCCATGTACATGCGCGGCATCAGCGGGAAGTGAAACGCCATGTGGCATTCATCGCCGTTGACGCCCTCGGCGTCGGTCTCACCGAAGTACAGTTGGGTGTCTTCGGGCCATTGGTTGGCTTCGGCCAGCAGCATGCGATCAGGGTAATTGGCGTCGATTTCAGCACGGATCCGTTTGAGGACGTCGTGGGTTTCCGGCAGGTTTTCGTTATTGGTGCCGTCGCGCTCGATCAGGTACGGAATGGCATCCAGCCGCAGGCCGTCGATGCCCATGTCCAGCCAGTAGCGCATCACCGACAGCACGGCCTTCATGACCTGCGGGTTGTCGAAATTGAGGTCCGGCTGGTGCGAATAGAAGCGGTGCCAGAAGTACTGGCCGGCCACCGGGTCCCAGGTCCAGTTGGACTTTTCGGTATCGAGAAAAATGATCCGCGTGCCGTCGTACTTCTGGTCGTCATCCGACCACACATAGAAGTCGCGGGCTGCCGAACCGGGTTTGGCCCTGCGCGCCCGCTGGAACCACGGATGCTGATCCGAGGTATGGTTGATGACCAGTTCACTGATCACCCGCAAACCACGTTTATGTGCTTCGGCAATGAAACGCCTGGCATCGGCCATGGTTCCGTAATCGCTGTGGACGCCACGGTACTCGGCAATGTCGTAACCGTCATCGCGCCGTGGCGACGGGTAGAACGGCAGCAGCCAGATGGTATTGACGCCGAGTTCGGCGATGTAATCGAGCTTGGCGATCAAGCCGGGAAAATCGCCGATTCCGTCGTTGTTGGAGTCGAAAAAGGATTTGACGTGAACCTGATAAATCACCGCGTCCTTGTACCAGAGCGGGTCCTTGATGAAGGTGGCCGACTTGGTTTTCTTCGCCATGTGAAACTCCTGTTGAACTCTATAAACACGATGAGCCGATCACTTGGCTCGCAAACGATGAGCAACCTGTGGGAGCGAGCCTGCTCGCGAATTCGATTTGAGAGGCAACATATGTATTGAATGTTGGCCCGTATTCGCGAGCAGGCTCGCTCCCACAGGGGATCAGTGTTCAGGCGGTAATGCGCCAGATCCCGAACGGCTGATACGCCGGATCGATCCGCATGAACTGGTACTTGCCGTGCCAGTCCCAGCGATGACCGTTCATCAGGTCTTCGCCGTGGGTGGTGGCGTCGTCCGGCAGGCCCATTTCCCAGAGCGGCAATTCGAAATTGGCCTCTTGCGGGTGATGCGGATCGAGGCTGACGGCCACCAGAATGAAGTTGCTGCCATCAGCGCTGCGCTTGCCGAAATACAGAATGTTGTCGTTCCAGGCGTTGTAGATTTTCAGGCCCAGATGGCTGTGCAGCGCCGGGTTCTGCCGGCGGATGCGATTGAGCTGGGCGATCTCGGCGATGATGTTGCCGGGCTGGTTGAAATCCCGGACGCGGATCTCGTACTTCTCGGAATCGAGGTATTCCTCCTTGCCCGGCACCGGTGCCGATTCGCACAGTTCGAAC
Source organism: Pseudomonas bananamidigenes (assembly GCF_001679645.1). GTDB lineage: Bacteria > Pseudomonadota > Gammaproteobacteria > Pseudomonadales > Pseudomonadaceae > Aquipseudomonas > Aquipseudomonas bananamidigenes. The sequence goes on from NZ_LRUN01000010.1 coordinate 187,879, forward strand.
CCCGAATACATGCCCCAAAGGCCGGAGCCCATGGTCGCCAGCGCGGCGCGGATGAGAAAACCGGGACGTCCCGATTCATGCAGAAACGCCGGATTGATGTCCGGGGTATTGACGAAGAAGTTCGGCCGGTAACATTCGCGCCACGGCGAGTCGTTGAGTTCGCTGAAGTAGCTCGCCAGTTCGGCCTTGGTGTTGCGCCAGGTGAAATAGGTGTAGCTCTGGGTGTAACCGACCTTGCCCAGTCGCGCCATCATCGCCGGCGTGGTGAAGGCTTCGGCGAGGAAGATCACCTCGGGGTGCAGTGTGCGCACGTCGGCGATCAGCCATTGCCAGAATGGCAGCGGCTTGGTGTGCGGGTTGTCGACACGGAAGATCTTCACACCCTCCTCGACCCAGCCGACGACAATGTCACGCAGCTCGACCCACAGGCTCGGGATCGCTTCCGGCGCATAGAAATCGACGTTGACGATGTCCTGGTATTTTTTCGGCGGGTTCTCCGCGTATTTGATCGTGCCGTCCGGACGCCAGTTGAACCAGCCCGGATGCTGCTTGAGCCACGGGTGATCCTGGGAACACTGGATGGCGAAATCGAGGGCGATCTCCAGCCCATGGTCGGCAGCCGCCGCCACCAGACGACGAAAGTCCTCACGGGTACCGAGCTGCGGGTGAATCGCGTCGTGCCCGCCTTCCTCGCTGCCAATTGCATAAGGACTGCCGGGATCGTCCGGGCCTGCGGTCAGCGAATTGTTGCGACCCTTGCGATGGCTGCGGCCAATCGGATGGATCGGTGTGAAATACAACACGTCGAAGCCCATGTCCTGAATCATCGGCAACCGCGCGTGTACATCATTGAAGGTGCCGTGGCGGGCGGGATCATCGGTGATCGAGCGGGGAAACAGCTCGTACCAGCTGGCGAACTCGGCCAGCTCCCGTTCGACATCCACCGGAAATTCCGCGCTGATGCTCAGGTACGGACGCAGATCGGCTTCGGCCATCAACTGCGCACTCTGCGGGTGCAGAAACAGCGCGACCTGCTCGGTTTCGAGCAGTCCGGACAGCTCATGGTGCATGGCCGCCAGCCGCTCGCTGAGCGGCCCTTCGCTGCGTTCGGCGGCCTGTTGCACCATCGTCCGGCCTTCTTGCAGCTCCAGGCTGAGCGGGACGGCTGCGAGGTGTTTCTTCTCCAGTTCGTACTGAAAACTGGCGAACTGATCGATCCAGGCTTCGATCAGGTACAGATAACGGCCTACACGCTGTGGCCGGAAACGACCTTGCCAGCCATTGTTGCCCTGATCGGTCATGACTTCGCTGTGCCAGGCTTCCTCGCCTTCCTCTCGCCAGCGGATGCGCACCGCCAGTTTGTCGTGGCCGTCGGCGAAAATCTTGCTGGTGACCACGATCTCGCGCCCGATCACGGCCTTGACGGCAAACTGCCCGCCATCGAGGGTCGGCCGAGTGTTTTCAATGACAATGCGCGGCAGCAACAACGCCTGTGACAGCGGGATGTGCGGGTTGTAGCTCTGTTCGGAGGGTTTTTCAGCCGTCATCGAGCATCTCTCCTTAACGCCCCAGGGACGCACGGTTGCCTGTTCAGTACTCAAAACCAGACCGGTGCCCGGCAATGAACGCTCTCAGGTTCCGAGCGAACCTCGGTGACAAAAGTTCACAGGGATTTGCGCCGCCACAAAATCGGATCGATTTCGTGCAGACGTGGTCAACCCACTTAAGCACTTCTCACGCCATGTGCCACACGGAGGTTCATCCGATGAGTATTCCGATCCCCGCTGAAACACCCGATCCGAACATCGACAAACCGGTGCTGCCCGAGACCGAGCCGCAACCGGTTCCGGAACAGGAACCACCGGGCACCACACCACCGCCCAAGGAAGAGCCACCGAGCACCATGCCGCCGGTGATTGTCTGACTCAGGGCTCATGATCTTTCTCGAAGACTTTCACGATCCGTGGCATGACACTGAAGATCCCCAGCGCCAGCAACGTACTTAGCACCGCCGTCGCTTCGCGGCCCAGCCCGGCCGCGACGCCGATGGCGGCGGTCATCCACAGGCCCGCGGCAGTGGTCAGGCCCTTGACGTGACCTTCGTCACCTTCGTGATTTTTCAAAATGGTGCCGGCCCCGAGAAAGCCGATCCCGGCAATCACGCCCTGCACCACCCGGCTCATCGCATCGGCCTGGGAGCCGGACAACTGCGGCACCAACACAAACAGCGCGGCGCCGAGGGCCACCAGCATGTGCGTGCGGACACCGGCAGCCTTGCCCTTGTGCTCACGTTCGAAACCGAGAATCCCGCCCAGTACGGCCGCCATCAGCAGCCGCACGGTGATCCGCGTCAGTTGTGACGCATCACCGATGTCGGCGAATTCCGCTTGCAGGGTTTTCCACACTTCATGCCACCAGGCGTCCATTGCGCAGTCCTTGAGACGAGGTCATGAACGGTGGACAGCAGCGACCATTAATCGGTTGCGTAGAACGATCACCCGAACGGGCGCCCTAACCTTTCAACACTCTTGGAAAAAGGGCAGCCCCATGACCGTGCGCATCGAAAATCAGACCTGTTTCTTCGCCACTGAAAACGGTGAACAGATTCGCCTGTGCGGCGACCTGACGGTCATCACCGACAGTGAAAAATCGATGTCCGCCGTGGAAATCGAAGGCCGACGCATCTACATCACGGAAGCCGAAGCCGATGCGTTGACCGTCGCCGGAGCCGCTGACGGGCGCAAACACCTCAAAGCCACCGACGGTGATTCGGTGATTTGACTGACCCCGGTCAATATCTCGCGCAGCCGTCCGGGATAGGCGCCTGCGCCCCTTGCCTACAGCTGCTTCAAGTTGTCGCAGGGCCGGGTGAAAACCCCATCTGATACGCTTTTTATTGAAAGACCTGAGTCTGTTATGCAAACAGATCGGCGCTCATAGTTCATTGGCCTGATGGAGGCTGATGAGCGAACGACCATGAGCGAACGAATCCCCGTCCGAACCGTAGAAGCATCTCCCCGAATAAAAAAAGTACCGGCGCGCCCAATGAAGGCGAAACACGCCAGCAGCGATAACCAGATTTTCACCCGCAGCTTCACCGGCCTGTTCCGCACCTTGCGCATGAGCGGCGCGGGATTTCTGTTCCTGCTGTTTTTCGGCACGGTGTGGCTGAACTGGGGAGGCCGTCAGGCGGTGCTCTGGGATCTTTCCGAAAGCAAATTCCACATCTTTGGCGCGACCTTCTGGCCGCAGGATTTCATTCTGCTGTCGGCGCTGCTGATCATTGCCGCGTTCGGCCTGTTCGCCATTACCGTATTCGCCGGACGAGTCTGGTGTGGTTATACCTGTCCGCAGAGTTCGTGGACCTGGATCTTCATGTGGTGCGAAAAAGTCACCGAGGGCGACCGTAACCAGCGCATCAAGCTGCAAGCGGCACCCTGGAGCCTGAACAAACTCGCGCGGCGTGCGGCCAAGCACACGCTGTGGCTGGCGATCAGCGTGCTGACCGGCCTGACCTTCGTCGGCTACTTCACGCCGATCCGCCCGTTGGCCGAAGAACTGCTGACCCTGCAGATCGGTGGTGTCAGCCTGTTCTGGGTGCTGTTCTTCACCGCTGCCACCTACATCAACGCCGGCTGGCTGCGCGAAGCGGTGTGCATGCACATGTGCCCGTATGCGCGGTTCCAGAGCGTGATGTTCGACAAGGACACCCTGGCCATTTCCTACGACGCCGCCCGTGGCGAAAACCGTGGCCCGCGCAAGCGCGACGTGAAACCGGCCGAAGCCGGTCTCGGCGATTGCATCGACTGTCAGTTGTGCGTGCAGGTCTGCCCGACCGGCATCGACATCCGTGACGGTCTGCAAATGGAATGCATCGGCTGTGCGGCGTGCATCGACGCCTGCGATTCGATCATGGACAAGATGAACTATGCGCGGGGCCTGATCCGCTATACCTCGGAGCGTGAGTTGCAGGGGGGCAAGACGCATCTGTTGCGTGCGCGCCTGATCGGCTACGTCACGGTACTGGTGGTGATGATCGGCGCTCTCACCCTGGCCTTGATCGAACGACCGATGGTGTCGCTGGACGTGACCAAGGACCGTGGCCTGTTCCGCGAGAACGGACAGGGCCAGATCGAGAACATCTACACCCTCAAGGTCATCAACAAGACCCAGCAACGTCAGGACTACAACCTGAGTCTGGTGGACGGCGACGGCTTCCAGCTCCAGGGCAAGACCGAGCTGAGCCTGGCGCCGGGCGAGATCGTCGATGTGCCGGTGTCCGTGGCCATGACCACCGAACGTGCAACCAGCAGCTCGCAGACCTTGAGTTTCAAGATTGCCGACAGTAATGAGCCAGAGATTTACAGCGTGGCGAAGAGCCGGTTTGTTGCGCCGATGAATCGCTGATCCCTTAGACTGCGGCGCGGCCATTCGCGAGCAGGCTCGCTCCCACAGGGAATGCAGTCAACGGTGGGAGCGAGCCCGCTCGTGAATGAAGGCGACACGGTCTTTCAGAAAGAAATCAATCCGGACCCAAGATGAAACGCTACGAAAAATTCGCCGACGACATCGCTGAACTGATCCGCTCCGGCGTCCTCGGCCCTGGTCAGCGGGTGCCATCAGTGCGCTACGCGAGCCAGACTTATGGCGTCAGCCCGTCCACGGTGTTCCAGGCTTATTACCTGTTGGAACGTCGCGGCCTGATCCGCGCCCGCCCGCGCTCCGGCTACTTCGTCAACACCCACGCTCCGAGCCCCTTCTCGGAGCCGGTGATCAGCCCCCCCGTCAACGAATCCACCCGGGTCGACGTCAGCGAACTGGTGTTCTCGGTGCTGGAATCGATCAAGGACCCGAGCACCGTACCGTTCGGTTCGGCGTTTCCCAGCCCCGAGTTGTTCCCGCTCCAACGCCTGTCCCGTTCACTGGCCAGCGCCGCCCGGGAGATGGATCCGCGCATGGTGGTCACCGACATGTCGCCGGGCAACCCGCAACTGCGCCGCCAGATCGCCCTGCGCTACATGGTCGGCGGCCTGATGCTGCCGATGGAAGAACTGCTGATCACCAACGGCGCTCTGGAGGCGCTGAACCTGTGCCTGCAAGCAGTGACCGAACCGGGCGACCTGGTGGCCATCGAAGCCCCGGCGTTCTACGCCAGCCTGCAGGTGCTGGAGCGTTTGAAGCTCAAAGCCGTGGAAATCCCCGTGCACCCGCGCGACGGCATCGATCTTGGCGTGCTTGCCCAGACCCTGGAACGGCATCCGATCAAGGCCTGCTGGTGCATGACCAGTTTCCAGAACCCGATGGGCGCGACCATGCCCGAGGCCAGGAAACAGGAACTGGTGGAGTTGCTCAAGCGGCATCAGGTGCCGTTGATCGAGGACGATGTCTACGCCGAACTCTATTACGGCCAACAGGCGCCGAAACCGGCCAAGGCTTTCGACACCGAAGGTCTGGTGATGCATTGCGGTTCGTTCGCCAAGAGCCTGGCCCCGGGTTATCGCATCGGCTGGGTCGCCGCCGGGCGCTACGCGCAGAAGATCGAACGCCTGAAACTGATGACCTCGTTGTGCGCCTCCATGCCGGCCCAGGCGGCCATCGCCGACTACCTGCAACACGGCGGCTATGATCGCCATCTGCGCAAACTGCGCTACGCCCTCGAAGAACAACAAAGCGCCATGCTGGCGGCTATCGCCCGCTACTTCCCGGCGCAGACGCGTGTGAGCCAACCGGCCGGCGGCTATTTCCTGTGGCTGGAACTGCCACCGCAGATGGATTCGTTGAAGCTGTTTCAAATGGCGTTGGCGCAAGGCATCAGCATTGCGCCGGGGCCGATCTTCTCGCCGACCCAGCGATTCAGGAACTGCATCCGCTTGAACTACGGCAGCCCGTGGACCGAAGCCTCGGAGAAAGCGATGGAGACGTTGGGGCGGATTGTGCGGTCGTTCTGAAGATTACTCCGTGATCGTTCCCACGCTCC
>NZ_LRUN01000100.1 GCF_001679645.1 Pseudomonas bananamidigenes
GGCGCTGCGCGCCTACCCCCGGATAAATCCCTCCACTCAGCCTTCCGATGGGGCCGGTACGTCAAAAGCGGTACTCGAGCTAACGCTCATCGTGTTGAGTGGTGGAGAGCCAAAGCCAGAGCAGAAGCAAGAGCAGAAGAAAGAGCAGAAGAAAGAGCAGAAGAAAGAGCAGAAGAAGCAGGAGTCGAGTTGCACGCGTTTTAAACCCGAGTTCAACTCGGTATATCACGTCGGCGTACCTCTCCCTTAGGGAGAGGGTTAGGGGGGCTTTTGATCTTCTGCTTTGAAGCCAATAAAAAAGCCACCTTTCGGTGGCTTCTCTCGACATCTGCACTCAGTCGTAAATCACTTTCTTCTTCCAGTCCGCATCCGCCTCGACATCCTTGAGGCCGGCAGTCAGCTGGTTTTCTTCGCCTTCGACCGGGGCGATCTTGTCCATGACCTGGGCGTTGGCGCGGGCCAGGAGTTTTTCCAGGTACTGGAGTTGTTCGGCGTAGATCTGCGGGTCCTGTTGTTTGCGCAGGTATTGCACGCCGCGTTCGAAAGCGAGGCGTGCCTGGCCAGGCTGGTTTTGTTGCAGGGCGTGCTGGCCGAGGTTGTTGAAGAACTCGATGTGCAGCAGCACCAGGATATGGCGCACTTCGCGAATCCAGTGCTTGGCTTCGTTCGGAGGCAGGAAGCCGTCCTGGGCGGCGCGGGTGATCTGGCCGTGCAGGGCTTCGAGGAGAAAACGGACATCCTTGGCTTTGGCTTCGGTCTGGATCGGCGCCGGCGGGTTGTTGACCGGGATCGATTCACCCTGGGCGACGAGGGCGCTCAATTCGGTGATGCGGGCCTTGGTGGTGGCGCTGGTCTTTTCCAGGTTCAGCAGGCGCTGGCAGACGTTCAATTCCAGGCGGGTCATCAACAGCTTGAGGGCCGGGGTCATGAACTGGCCGGGGAAGGTTTCCGTCAGTTCGCCACAGCGGCGCAGGCGATCGTTGAGTTCGACCTTGGTGCGGGCCTTCTCCAGTTTGGTGTTTTCCACCACATGGTTCATGTAGCCAATGGCGATCAAGATTGCGATCCCGGCTATGACTAGCAGGGTGATCATGAGTGGTGTCACCGGTAAGACCTCTTTATAGGGTTCGCGTGCGAGTGTAGTGGCTTGGCCCATGAAGAGCCTAGCGCCGCTCGACGGGTTGGATCAGCGAAGTTTCATCTGTATCGGCCGCAAGCCTGCTTATATAAATACTGGCCCTTGGGGTACAGATTGCCATCACCTGTGGCGTGGACTATAACGCCTTGGCGAGTGTCGGAATATAGGCGCCAATCGTCGGGCGGCCGAAAAGTCCGATTCGGCCCGTCATGTGACCCGAAGTCATTGATTTAAATAAATTTATATCAGGGGGTTGACGACCCTCCAATCCATCCATAGAATGCGCGCCACTTGCAGCGTAAAGCACACAGCGAAACGCGGCAGGGAGTGAATGTTGTAGTGTGTCCCCTTCGTCTA
>NZ_LRUN01000101.1 GCF_001679645.1 Pseudomonas bananamidigenes
GAGCTGGGGCGCATCACCCGCTACGAGTATGACGACGATCTGCATTTGGTCAGCCGCCGGATCAACCCCGACGGCACGCGGTTGCAGTACCGCTACGACCATGCGCAGCTGTTGCTGACGGAGATCGAGAACGAGTCCGGCGAAAAATATCGGCTGGACTACACACCCACCGGATTGATCCGACAGGAAACCGGGTTCGATGGCCGGCGCACCGCGTATGCCTACGACCGCAACGGCCACCTGCGGGAGAAGACCGAGTTTGGTGACGACGGCTCGACCTTGGTCACCGCTTATGAGCGTGACCGTGCTGGACGCCTGCTGCGCAAGACGTTGCCCGATGGCAGCACGGTGGATTATCGCTACGACCGACTCGGTCGGCTGACCGGCGTGGACGACGGCCAGAACCACCCGCTGGCCTTCGAATATGACCTGCAGGACCGCCTGGTGCGCGAGCATCAGGGCTGGGGCACTTTGCGCTATTCCTACGACGCCTGCGGCCAGCTCACGCGGATGCGCCTGCCGGACAACAGCAAGCTCGATTACCACTACGCCAAGGGCGGCGCGCTGACCGCAATCGACCTCAACGGCGCCTTGCTCACCCGCCACGTCTACCAGAACGGTCGCGAACAGCAGCGCCAGCAGGGTCTGCTGCTCAGCGAATATGCCTACGACGAACAGGGCCGTTTGCTCTCCCACGCTGTCGGCCATCAACGCAGTGCCCTGTATCGCCGCGACTTTGCCTACAGCGCCAATGGCAACCTCGAACAGATCGCCGACACCCGCCACGGCCAGCGCAGCTACCAGTACGACGCCCTCGACCGGCTGATCCGCGTGCGCCACAGCCGCAACGACCTGCCGGAAACCTTCGCCCACGACCCGGCGGGCAACCTGCTGTTGCAGGATCGTCCCGGCCCGACCAGCATCAAGGGCAACCGCCTGCTGATGCAGGGCGACCGCTATTACGACTACGACGCCTTCGGCAACCTGATCCGCGAACGCCGGGGCCGCGCCCAACAGCTCGTCACTGCATACCGCTACGACAGCCAGCACCG
>NZ_LRUN01000102.1 GCF_001679645.1 Pseudomonas bananamidigenes
GCAGCCCCAGCCGTGGCGATAGTGGCCGCAGCAGCTGCCACCCCGGCAGCACCAGCCACTGCCATTCCACCAATGGCCGAGCCGCCGCCCATTGATGTGCCGCTAATCATGCCGCCGATTAGGTCAGGAATCGTCTTCGTCAGATAGCAGCACACTAAGGCTAAACCGACCATTGTCATCAATGAGGCTTCGTCGTTGGTGTAAGCAGCTAACCATTCTTTGGCCGACTGTACGATCAGCCCGACGATCAAAGTCAAGACGAACAACTTCGCGCCGATTGCCACGGTGAACCGCATGGGCGCAATCGCGAAATCGCGTGTCCATTGCGAGCCGCCAAAACCGTAGAACAGCACTGACGCGTTGATGATTACGTAGGCCTCTACGAGCGTCACAAACATAAACGCTGCGATAAAGGCGAAGCACGCCAAGACCAGTACCGCGCATACTGCGATCAGAACTCCTTTGCCCGGAGAGAACACTGAAATGCCCTTCACCATAGTGCGGCCGAAGTCCAGGGCTACCGCGAGCATATCGCCGGGTTCTAACGCTCGGCCAAGACCGCTCGCCGATGCGGCCGCATCGCGGAAGCTGTCAACAATGGCTGTCGACCATTCCACGGAGTAGGTCATTACCGCCAGGAAGAAACCGATCACCATGATGAAGCGCAGCAGCTCTCCGACTATCTCGCCCAAATCAGCTTGTTTCATGACCAGAGGCATAAACGTCCAGATGAACTGGATGGTGGCGAGCAGCCAAAATAATCTTATGGCGTAGTCGTACAACTTTCCTGACCACTGGTGAGATTGCTGCAAAACAAGATCTAGCAGGCCCTGAACCGAGGTGTCGGCATGGGCCAGGTCTGTTGCAGCCATCGCATTTCCGGCCAAGAGCATGCTTGCTAGGGCAATAAACAACAGCAGGCGACGTTCCATAATCAGTACTCCTTAACGCCGCCGCGCGAGTTAGGACGTGCCTCAAAAGCAGCATCTGCGTCATGCAGCTTTCTCTGTTGCTCAGACGCCACAGCGCAGTCGGTATCGCTTTGAATGACCACAGTGGCAACTGAGCCCACCATTGCGGCCCCGGCGCAAATGAGGGTCATGAACCATTTCGAGATAACCATCCTCAATACCCCTTCACGCCGCCACGTTTGCTTTCACGCGCTTCAAACTGCTGCTCGGTTGCTTCGCTAGCGGCTTTTCGGTCGCCTTGCTGGGCGATGTAATTACCCTGCATATTGATTTGCGTGGCCACCAGATCGCGAAGCTTTTGCAACTGTTGCACGTTTTGCGAGGCTATCTCGTTGCCCGCCTGAATAGCTTGCATTCGCCCCACGGCGGTTTGCGAGCGTGCCACCATGCGGTTGAGCAAGGCGTCTTCCGACTGGAAAGTGCTGGTGTTGAGGTTCGCCGCTTCCATTGCCGTTTTAGCGTTGTCGCGGCCTTGCTCCGACCATTCTTTATAACGATCTCGCATCGGAGTTTCCGCCGAGTTTGCCACTTGTTGAAGGTAGGATTCGAAGCCTGGAAACGCAGCATTGAACTGTGCATCCATGTTCCCGATTTGACGGCCCAACGCCTGAGAGCGCTGATAGATATTGACCACACTTTTTAGGTCGGCAGCGATGCTTCCAAACATCGAATCGGGTAGACCTGCGCCTTGTGTGACCATGTTCTGGTACTGCTGTATCTGAGTTTGAAGTTGCTCGGCTGTGTTTAGTGCAGTGTTGACCTGTTCGGCATACTCGAACATCTGTTGATAGAACGTCGAGCAATTTGCGCAATAGATGGCGTAAGCAGGGGAGGGCGCAGTATATATAGCAACCCCGACGAATGTGCTTGCCATCGCAATAGCAAGCCTTACGTTTCGACCTGAATTTCGGGAGGCATAAGCCACGGGTTTTCCTGGTTCCAGCTCCATATCGAATTCCTCATCTGTGACGCTTGAGTTTTGATTATTCACTGATATGCAGAGGTTATAAATATGCGGATAGTTTTCTATCCGCCTTCACTCGCTTGGCAAGTCCCGAAAGTGTACCGAAATCAACAGAGGGGAGGCGCCCTTGGTCTGCGTTCTTAATTGCGTGTGACAGTGTTTAATTAAGGCAATTTAGTGCAATTTAGCGAAATTCAACGCAACTCAAGGCAACTCAGGTATAAAAGCGTGAGTTTGAGAAGATTTTTTGGCGGTGTAATGCTGTAAGGAATCGAAGTTGTCTTAAATTTATTTGAACTGCGTTTATTCGGACGGCAAGATGTGTGTTGTACGGGTACGGGCAAGCCCGCACCCATCCAACACCGCCCCTTATTCGCCTTCGGCTCAACGGCATCTTGCTCTGCGAGGCCCCGGCCGCTATCGCGTCTAAGAGCTGAAAAGCAACAACAGGAGCGCAAGCCATGACAGAGGGCACCAAAAGAAAGACCACGCCCCGACGACGTGGGAAGCCGATAGAGGTGTGGGTGACGGACGGAGAAAAAGTCGTGATCACTGAGCGAGCCGAAGAGGCGGGCATGTCCCGCTCGGGCTATCTTCGGGCGTTGGGTTTAAATACGCGCATTCACTCAGTCGTCGACCTGAAGGCAGTAGCCGATCTGGGCAAGATCAGCGGCGACTTGGGGCGTGTTGCTGGCTTGCTGAAGCTCTGGCTCTCGGAGAAAAACGGCCAGGGAGCAAGCTCGGCTGAGATAGAGCGGATGATGGTCGAATTTCGTGAGTCGCAGGCTGGGATTCGGGAGAAGATGAGCGCTATAGTCTTTGCTCGGAAATGAACAGGTCTAGCTAGGGGGCTGCACTGAAATGAAAGACAGATCACACGATCTTGCTATGGCAGAAATCTTCCGTGCAGACCCAAGCTACGCGCAGGAGTTAATAGACGAGCTGCGCCTTGATGGAAGACCCGATGAACTCGCTATTCTTTTTCGTCAAATAGCCTTGGGGGCTGCCCTAGATCTAGAATTAGGTGATACCGGCTAGCACTTTCTGGCGAAAGGTTTTCCTGGATTTTCACACGCCACCGAACTAATCAAATGGAATGATTGATAGCCATGTTCGATCAGATGTTTACCGCAGATAACTTTCGCCGAATCTATGATGCTGAGAACCGGAAGGGTGTTGACTTGGCTGCCCGGTTTTTCCCAATGCTCGAACCGTATACGCTCGCAGTTCGTGGCAAAGTACAGGCGATTCGTGATCTACGAAAAATTGAAGCTACTTTGTTGGCTGATTATTTCGAGACTCAGCTACTAGCGCTGAAGGCAGAGCTAAAAAAATTAAAAGGAGATAAGTCATCTGCAATTGATGGTTTAATGGAGGAGATTAGTCAGAAAGTTCTCAAGTCTAACTTTAAAATTGTGCTTTCCCAAAAGACAGGCCCGAAAGGAAAGCCAGTTTTTTGTATCGATGCTGAGCCTGAGACTTTCTTTGCGATCAAGCAACTTCAGCGTAACATACATCGTATTTATGGGGTGAAACAGGCTAGTCGTCACGACTTGGTCTGTCAGCTACGCGATACCATAGATGGAAATAAGTTTCCTTTTGAGCTGATTCGTACTGATATTTCTTCGTTCTATGAAAGCATTGATCGTAAGCGACTAGTCGAAAAGCTGGATCGTGACCAGCTACTAAGTCCGTTGTCAAAAAAGTACATTAAACAAATTCTAGACTCATATGGCGAGATATCTGGTAGCGCGTCCGGCATACCCCGAGGTGTTGGTATCAGCGCATATCTAGCTGAGCTGTATCTAAGGCCGGTTGACGATAGTATTCAATCGATTCCAGGAATGGTTCTATATTGTCGGTTTGTCGATGACATTGTGGCGGTGTTTGCGCGGCCACCTGATGGGAAAAATTTAGGCTCTTTTAAAGATTTAATAGTCGAGATTTTATGTGGTAATGAGCTTGCCCATAATGTGAAAAAGACGTCAGAGTTCAAGATGGCCGACATCGGTGTCGGGAAGTTTGAGTATCTAGGGTATCGTTTTTTACTCAAGCCAGGAAGTCTGGATATCAGTCCGAGCGCAGCAAAGATAGCTAAATATCGTGCGCGTATGAATGCCGCTTTTAAGGACTATTGGCGAGAAAAACCAGTTAACTCTAGGGGGGCATTTAGAAAGTTGGTCGCGCGAGTAAAATTTATTACAGGTAACACTCGGCTCTCTAATAGCAAATCGTGTGCTGCAACTGGGATATATTTTAATAATTCAATTGCCACAAATCTATCGAGTTTTGATTTGCTCGATAAGCAGCTTAAAAGGTTCATTGCGAAGCTCAAAAGAACTAGCCTGCAGAAGCAGCTGAAGAAGTTAAAATTTATATCGGGATTCAAGCAGCGGCGATATCATAATTTTAGTACGAGAGAGCTTCGGATGATTGTGGAGGTCTGGAAACATGGCTAAAAGGCGCGTCTCATTAACCTGCCGGAAACAAAGGCCCGTGTTGACAGATATGTTGCCTTTCGAGGTTCCTCCCACATTCTCGAATCGCGGTTATTATCTTTTTTTGAGGGATAATAGTGTAGAGATTGAAAAAGATAAATTGTGTTGGGTTTGTGAAACTACTGAGCTAGACCAGGCAATGCGTCTGATATTTGGAATCAAGCACAATACTGAAATTACGGCTGAGGTGGTTAGCGAGTGGGGTAAGAGTAAAACGCGCCGCTCGGTGCCAATTAGTAAATGTCAAATGGCAACGATCCCTTTCAATTTTCGCGTTGCACATAATCTTGACGGTCGAACACTGAGTATCGTTCATCCGCGTAATCAGGTTGCTGTAGCGAACTTCTATGCAACGCATAGTGCGTTGATTATGTATCACACATCCATCAGCGAGTTTTCGATACGACGGCCAGTGTCGGTGTCGCGATATGCATACTTCAAGGACAAGCTCCATGAGGAGCGAATAGATACTGCTGCTGGTGTAGAAGAGGAGGATCGCGAGTACGAGCAGCTAGGATCCTATTTTGTATACCAAAAATATAGAAATATTCACCGTTTCTTTGAATCATACGAATACCACCTTAGTGAAAAAAAATACGATGCAATGGTGCAGCTTGACGTAAGTAAGTGCTTTGATAGCATTTATACTCACTCAATGCCTTGGGCTGTTCTTGGTAAGGGGCAGACAAAGTTTAAACTGGAAGAATCAAAACTTACCTTTGGTGGTCGGTTTGATGCTCTCATGCAAAATCTAAATCATAAAGAGACCAATGGGATTGTCATTGGTCCAGAGTTTTCTCGCATATTTGCTGAAATAATTTTGCAGTCGGTTGATGTCGAATTGGTTTCGCAGCTGGCCGCAAGGAAAAAATTAATCCATAAGGTGGATTATGAAATTTTCCGATATGTAGATGATTTCTTTGTTTTTTATAATGAAGAATCAACGCAGTTGAGCGTGTTTGAAATGCTTCAGGAGGTCTTGAAGTCCAAGAAGCTAAGCATTAACACTGCAAAGATTAAAAATTATAAAAAGCCGATTATCACAGAAATTACGGTCGCTAAAGAGCGCGTGTCGACACTGCTTAACGAAGAAATTGTTGCCGTGTGTGAGGAGGACACACCAGACGATCCATCATTAACACCGAAACGATATATCTCCTGCAAAGTAAATGCTAATCGACTGATTATTCGGTATAAATCAGCGATAAAAGAGGCGGACGTATCTTACAGCGATTTGTTGAATTATACCTTCGCTATCGCTGAGAATAAGATTGAAAAACTCTTCGAAGCTTATGTCTCGAGTGATAAGTCAGATCGTGATCGTAAGTGTTTATCAAGTGCTCTTCTTGCGGTCATGGAATTCGCTTTTTTTACGTACTCTGCAAGTCCAAAGGTCAATCATACGATCCGTCTTTGTCGAATGATTGCTACCTCTGTTGACTTTTTACATGCCCAAATTTTTCCATATGACTTGAAGCATTTACTTTTTAAGTATATTCACGATAATGTGATGCAGCAGCTCGAAAAGAATACTATGAGCTCTCATCGCGAAGTGGAAAGCCTATATTTGCTCATTTGCTTGTCGCATATAGGTCGTGAGTATTGGTTGCCCAATTCCGTACTTCTTCGTCATTTTTTGATTGAGGAAGATAAGGACGCTGGAGAGTATATTCGTTCCGCGGGCTTTATGAGTCACTTTTCGATTACAATTCTCTTGTCTTATGTAAAAAACAAGGTTCGATATACTAAGTTAAAGGCTTTTGTAGAGGTGCATATAGTTGCCAAACTCGAGTATATGAAAGCTCACTGCCCAAATGATGCTGAAACTCTAATTATGCTTCTTGATCTTGTAGTTTGCCCCTATATTAGCACTGATACCAAAGATAGCATCGGTATGATTTTTGGTCTGGATGCGGAGGGGCTGGCGTCCGTCAGAGCTTCAAATGAATATTGGTTTACCGCTTGGGGGGATAAATTCAATCTTGGGAAAGAGCTTGACGCGAAGCGCAGTCGTGAGGTTTATTGACCACGGTGCTCCGCTTTACCCTTAATGGCTGTTGGCAGCCCACACACAAGCACCTTCTCTGCCCCTATATCAACTGGGGGCTGGGTAAACAGACGGTAGGAGCGGGCCGTCTTCCCTATTTTCAGAGTTTGGCAGTGCCTACGATTTGCTATCAATCTCTATCGCGGCCAAGCACCGCTGCGCGTGAGAGATAATGCTTAGACATGGTTCATGGCATTTTTCATGGTCTCAATTCTTGCAGGTCCTCAAAGCCCCTATCTTTAATGGCCTTCAACCGGCTATTGATAATAGAGTGGGAGTGATCCTGCGTCGTGTCCTCTAGAGTTCAAGTTTGTATTCGCAGAGGCGCAAAAGGGGTTATAAAAAAGCCAGTCAGTTAATCTGACTGGCTTTTTTGTTTTTGGACGGAAAGTTCGGAGGCGGGCGCAGGTATTAGAGGAACTGTGACCGAATCAGATCCGTATCGAACGGTGTTATTCCTTGATCAGGTGCAAACACCGCTTGTGCCTGCTGCGGCGAAGCCACTCGTTCGCCTCGTGCCCGTACGTGCAAATCGAACAATGTCTCCAGATCAGGCCGCGGTGTATGTACCAAAGCTCGAAGCATCAATGATATTCCGCTGAGGTTGTTCCCGACGTTGTTCCACCGGGGAGCTGAGGTCAGTCCCAAGTCGGCCCAGATCACGCGGCGCTCCTGCAAGTCCATCACGAATGGCAGGCAGATCTGTGTGTCGGATGCGATATCGATACGATCGAACACCGTTCGCGGCTCGAATACTTCTCCCGATGCCGTATCGGTGCGGGCCATCCAGCCAGCGAAGCATTCTGGGAGATCGCAGTACGGTTGCTGGGTGTACGAGTTGATGGACGTGACGACATAACGGACTCCCTTCTCGACGAGGACCTCCAGGTCCAGGTCGATGAACTCCGAGGCACCCTCGGGTGCGTCGACGATGTCGCCGCTGTGGCAGCCGCCGTAATCTCTCAGGTTGTAGTACGCAACCGTTTCTCTGAACACGAAGTTGGCATCGAAAAAAGCGGCGGACAAATCGATGTCCGTGCGTGAACGACCGTTTTTCCACCACAGGAACAGTCGAATGAAACGTGTGTCAGGCATCGGCAATCGACTGCCCCGCACCAGTGTCCGTAGCGATTTCGAAGACGCGCGTTGTGCCAGCGGTACCCTGTATTCGCGCAATTCCGGATCGATGTAACAGCGACCCAAGGGCGGTAGTGTCGCAAACCGCGCTACCAGAGCCTCCTCGCAGATTCGGGCTGCACGAGCCAGCACCTCGGGTGCCAGAGGCTCTCGATCATCCTTGATGCCATAGACTTTGGCGAAGGAACCTTTCGGTGTGAACGCCCGAAGAGGCAAGGGGCGCGGCGCACGTGACTGGGCCAGCAACTGCAGCAGGACAGGCGAGGACACTTGTGCCGCAACAGACTCGAACGCATCGAGAACCGGCTCTGGTTCCGTCGCGCGCCGCAGGGTCGCGTCCAGCCGTCGTGCGAATTCTCCGGGGCGACTCTGTAACACAGGCACAAGCCCGGCAATATCACGCTGGGCGAACAATGTTTCGACACATGAACCAAATGAGTCCGGTGCTTCGTTGCGACGCGCCGCCGTGATGGCGGCCAGTGCACTTGGGAACTTATCGGCGTAGTCGCCCGGATGTAGTACTTCAGCCAAGCGTTTCCAACGCTCGGCTTGCCGCATCACGTCTTCTGCAGCGTTGGGTATTCGATCGAGCAAACTCAACAGCAGACGACGCATCGAGCGCTTCATCGCTTTGAAACGTGTCGTAGCAGTCGCCAGTGACACGTCTCCTCCGTTCAACGCGACCGCGAGTCGCAATGCGTCAGTCGCCGTTTCGACGTTTTGCTTAAGGAATGCATCCACCCGTACATCGCCGGCGACATGCAAGAGCAGTGCGCCGCCAACCTGTGCCCGGATCTCCCGGAACGGGACGACCTCAGGCAGCAGGCGGAACACATCACTTTTGTATTCGCGGATAAACCAGATGACATCGGCCGCTTCCTCTTCTGAGAGCGAGGTGCGTGATGAAACCAGCGGCTCGAGCAGTGCCTCGAACTCAGGGATACTTCCCGGTTCGATAACCCAAGGTATGATGTTGCCTTCAAGCAGTGGAGGCCGAGATTCTTCAGTCGCTGGTAAACGTCGAAGCGTGAGGTAATGCAGGACAGCGTTCAGGTACAGATCGGCCTCCGAGGTCGTCAGAACCTGCTCTGGAAAGTCAGGATAGAACGGCCGATGGTGCACATGAGCACCACTCCTGCGCCGAAGCACTCCAACAATGTCATGCAGCCAGTACTTGAGCTCTGTCGGCGACAACAGGCCGATCTGCTCAATCAGAGCTTCTGACAATACGCATCGGAACGCCGCGATTTCCCGGACAGCCGACGCGACCTGAGCGCGGGTGGCACCGCCAGTGCCCATCGGGACGTGAACTTTGCTACGGCGACGCAGGAACAGCTCCTGATTCATGCTTGATTTTCTCCTTTGGTCGCCGTCGTGAGCGAGCTGCAGCATCGTGTCTGCAGCGGATATGAAAACGCCTGCTAAGAGCAGGCGCGGTGTGGAGAGCGGAACCCCTAGTTCATAGGGTTTAGAAGGAAGGTGTTCCATAGCCACGCCGGCATTCTACGGAAAGTTCTCCCCGGTTGTCAGGTTGCTTCGCATTCCAACGGTAACAAGCTGCTTCACCGAAAAAAGCAAGGGTGTTTATGAGTGATAGGTCGCTCGCCCTTCAGGGCCCGCAAAGTCTTTCAAGTATTTGTTGTGTTCCATCTGGCGACGACCAAGTGGAAATATGCTGAATTACAAGGGTGCCGAAAGGCGCTCTTGTCATTCAGCCGGACACGCTTATTTCTATTTGGTGCGTGCGCCGGCGAGAAGCTGGTATACGGATGAAGGGTGGTGGCAAAATAGTGTCAATTGCTCCGAATCGCTGGATTCGGATTTCAACGACAGGGATGTGGGCAAGCTGTGAGCGCAGCTTGCGTAAGGGATATATGATTTCCATCTACGTGAACGGAATAGACAAGACCCGTCAGATAAGCGACTGGACGATAAAAGGTGATGGGCGCGGTGGGGTTTCGCTGACTTGTCACTACCCATCTGGCAAGAGTTGGCCCAGTCCGCTTGCCGAGTGTGTGGTTGTTCCGACTCGAGAGGTGAAACATCAGCTACTGAGGAAAAAGTCCAGCTCAGTGATAAGTACTGTCGAGAGTGCAGTGATTTACGGCGAAAAATATGCCGTCGTTCAGTATTCAGCAGGTGGTAAAAAGTACGCTTACAAGCTTGCCGATATCGAGTTCACCACACCGACGAAGATGAAAGACGATTCGGTTTTCCAGTATTTCCGCTCTGTAGCTGATGCGAGAGTCATTCAGGCCGAATCGGAAAAGGATAAGGTGATCGCCGAGAATGTACAGCGCCAGTTCGATTCAATTTCTGCATGCGCGAGCACCGCATTGCACGCTTATTGCACCGGTCGTAATGGAAGTCAGGAGCTTGTAGCGGATCTTATTTTTCCATTTGGTCTCAATGAGAGTCAGCTTGAAGCAGTGGAGCAGGCTTTCACTTCTCAGATCAGTTTGATCGAAGGTCCTCCCGGCACCGGCAAGACACAAACCATTCTGAACATCATCGCCAACATTCTGCTGCGTGGAAAAACCGTGGCGGTGGTGTCGAACAACAATGCAGCCGTGTCCAACGTATGTGAAAAGCTTGGTAAGTCAGGCCTCGATTATCTGGTTGCCGAGTTGGGCAGCAATGAAAACCGTGAAGCGTTTTTTGCCAGTCCTCGTCCTCGACCCACAGTTGCTCCAGAAGCGGCGCCTGAGATGGCGAACATTCAGAGTGTCTTTAAGCAGCTCAAATGCTACCTGTCTGACCGCAACACGATGGCCAGGCTGCAGACTGAAGTCAGTGAACTGGAGATCGAGCGCAGTTATTTGCGGCAGTGGCAGCAAGAAAGTGGCGTGCTGGATCCCATTCCCCTGGGCAAATATAACCTGACCCCGCAAAAGTCCACTGACCTGATGGCATTCCTGACGCACCTTGCTGGCAACCGCGTGCGAATCAAGGACAGGATAGAAATGCTGTTCAACTTCAAGATCCTGCGCATGAAACCATTCGATGACTGGGCCAAGCGCAAATCGGTCTTCTACGGTCTGCAGCTTCATTACTACGACAAAGCGCTTCAGGAAACAAAAGCGGCGCTGGCAGGGATTCAGGAAAAGTTACGGCTCGGTAATTATCAGGTGTTGCTTGAAGAACTTACGAGTATCTCGATGAAGTACTTGAAGCAGCATCTCCACCGACATGTACCGCAAACTGAGTCCTTCGATGCCAAGAGTTATCGGAAAGCCAGATTCGATGAGTTCATAAAGCGCTACCCGATCATTTCAAGCGGTACGCATTCCATCGTCAACTCCTTGAAAACCGGCACGGTGCTCGACTACGTCATCATTGACGAGGCTTCGCAGCAGGACATTGTTCCTGGAATATTGGCTCTGGGCTGTGCGAGGAATCTGATCGTTGTCGGTGACAGAAAGCAATTGGCGCACATTCCCGCGACGCTGGGCATGGCCGCGCCAGCGCCTCACTACGATTGCGAGAAGTACAGTTTGCTCGATTCGTGTGTCAGCGTGTTCGAAGGTACGATCCCAATGACTCTATTGAAGGAACACTATCGCTGTCACCCGCAGATCATCAAGTTCTGCAATCAGCAGTTCTACGACAATCAACTGGTTCCGATGACTGAAGATCGTGGGGAAAAGCCGTTGTCGTTGCTGGTGACCGCGAAGGGGAATCACACGCGGCGCAAAACCAATCTCCGGGAGCTGGATTCACTGTTGGCAGTGCTTGATGGTGAGGGCGAAAGTACTTGGGAGGACAAGGACGGCAGAGGCTTCATCGCCCCTTTCAGGAACCAGGCCAGGTTATCTGGCACGCTTTTGCCAGAGGATTTCGTAAAAGACACCGTCCACAAATTTCAGGGGCGGGAGTGCGACGAGATCGTTTTTTCCACTGTGCTGGACAAAAAGAGCACGACACCGAAACTTCTGGCATTCGTGGACGACCCCCGGATGATCAATGTGGCGGTATCGCGGGCCAAAAAGCGATTCACCATGGTCACCGGCGAAGACGTTTTCACGGCAAACAATGGGCACATCGCAGCGCTGGTGCGTTACATGGAGTATTACGCTGATGAATCGCAACTTCATCGCGCACCGGTGATATCGGCTTTCGATCTGCTCTACAAGGAATACGACAAGTCGCTGGAGCGGCTCAATAGCAAGTTGCGAAGGAGCGATTCCGACTACAAGTCCGAGCAGATCATGGCGCAGATACTGCGAGAGGCCCTTGATCGGGAGATCTACCGGGGAATTGCTGTACACGGCCAGGTCGAGTTGAACCAACTGGTCTCGACGGCCAACGAGTGGCTGACCCCAAGAGAGAGGGAGTTCATGGACAACCGCGCCAGTTGTGATTTCGTGATCTATTTCAAAGTCGGCAAAAGACCACTCGGAGTGATAGAGGTCGACGGGGGTAGTCACGCGACACCGATGCAAATCGAACGGGATGCCTTGAAAGACAGCATCCTGCAAAAGGCGGGTATTGCGCTATTACGTCTTCGCACCGTCGAGAGTCGCATCGAGGAGCGGGTAGCCGAGTTTATGGTGCAGTGGGCCGATGCAACCACTGGAGTAAATGCCGCCCTGCTTGAGGCTCAATAGCGCAGTGAGTTTCTTTTTGTCGTTATTAACGGATTCGATGCGACAACAGTTCACTTAATCTTTCTCAATTGCAGGTGTATCGTATTCGCCCTTTACGGGCCTGCGGGCCCGCCGCAGATACGTGAGGTAGTTGTGTCCATGTCCTTTACCCGTCGACAAATTCTCGGTGGCCTTGCCGGTCTTGCAGTGGTGGGCGCGGGAGCCGGTGCGACGCGGTACTGGCTGGGCAAGGTGGCTGACGCCAATGCCGGGCATGACTACGAACTGATCGCCGCACCCCTGGACGTCGAGCTGGTGCCGGGGCACAAGACCGAAGCCTGGGCGTTCGGACCGTCGGCGCCAGGCACTGAATTGCGCGTGCGTCAGGGTGAATGGCTGCGAGTGCGTTTCATCAACCACTTGCCGGTGGCGACGACCATTCACTGGCACGGCATCCGCTTGCCGCTGGAGATGGACGGCGTGCCCTACGTGTCGCAGTTGCCGGTGCTGCCGGGTGAATATTTCGATTACAGGTTCCGAGTGCCGGACGCCGGCAGCTACTGGTATCACCCGCATGTCAGCAGCAGCGAAGAACTTGGGCGCGGGCTGGTCGGGCCGTTGATCGTCGAGGAGCGCGAGCCGACCGGATTCAAGTATGAAAAGACGTTGAGTCTCAAAAGCTGGCACGTCGATGACGAAGGCAACTTCGTCGAATTCAGTGTTCCGCGTGAAGCGGCCCGAGGTGGTACGGCGGGGCGGCTGGCGACGATCAATGGTGTGCCTTCACCGGTGATCGAGTTGCCGGCCGGGCAGGTCACCCGGGTGCGTTTGCTCAACCTCGACAACACCCTGACCTATCGCATCAACATTCCCGGCGTCGAAGCGCAGATCTATGCGCTGGACGGCAACCCGGTCGAGCCCCGGCCACTGGGCAAGGAATACTGGCTCGGCCCGGGCATGCGCATCTGTCTGGCGATCAAGGCGCCGCCGGCCGGTGAAGAGCTTTCGCTGCGCAACGGCCCGGTACGCCTGGGCACCCTGCGCTCGGTGGCCAACACTGACGCGCCGACCGAGTGGCCGAAGGCACTGCCGGCCAACCCGGTGGCCGAGCCGGATCTGGCCAATGCCGAGAAACTCAACTTCAATTTCGAATGGGTCGGTTCGGTGTCGGTGAATGTCGACAACGGCAAACCGCCGAGCCTGTGGCAGATCAACGGCAAGGCCTGGGACATCACCGACAAGACCTGCGCCGACCGGCCGATCGCCAGCCTGAAACTGGGCCAGAGTTACATTTTCGAACTGAAGAACATGACCCAGTACCAGCACCCTATCCACCTGCATGGCATGAGTTTCAAGGTGATTGCCTCGAACCGGCACAAGATCGTGCCGTATTTCACCGACACTTACCTGCTGGGCAAGAACGAGCGTGCGCAAGTGGCGCTGGTGGCGGATAACCCGGGGGTGTGGATGTTCCACTGCCACGTGATCGACCACATGGAAACCGGCCTGATGGCCGCCATCGAGGTGAAGTGATGCGCCAGATTCGCCCCGCGGCGATCATCGACCGCAGCCGTGACCGCGATTTCATGCGCGAAGCCCTGACATTGGCGGCACAAGGCGCAGCCCTAGGCGAAGTGCCGGTGGGCGCGGTACTGGTACAGGACGGCGAGATCATCGGTCGTGGCTTCAACTGCCCGATCAGTACCAGCGACCCGAGCGCACACGCAGAAATGGTCGCGATCCGCGCCGCCGCGCAAGCGGTGGATAACTATCGTCTGCCGGGCAGTACCCTCTACGTGACCCTGGAGCCCTGCAGCATGTGCGCCGGACTGATCGTGCATTCGCGGGTGGCTCGCGTGGTGTACGGCGCGCTGGAGCCCAAGGCCGGGATTGTGCAGAGTCAGGGGCAGTTCTTCACCCAAGGCTTTCTCAACCATCGAGTGCTGTATGAAGGCGGGGTACTGGCGCAGGAGTGCGGGGCGGTGTTGACCGAGTTCTTCCGGGCACGGCGCGCAAAACCCGCAGACTGAATACAAAACCAATGTGG
>NZ_LRUN01000103.1 GCF_001679645.1 Pseudomonas bananamidigenes
CAACTTCGAAAACCTGGTGACCAGCAACACGCCAGCGGTGACCAATGTCACTGACACCATCGACACTACCACCGTGAAGCTGACCGCGACCGCAACAGCGGCCGAGGGCGGCAACGTCGTCTACACCGCGACTGTTGGTGCACCGGTGACCGGTTCGCCTGTGACCGTGACCCTGTCCAATGGCCAGACCATCACCATCGAAGTGGGTAAAACCACCGGCACCGTCACCACCACCGCGCCGAACGATGCGCTCAACGGTCACGCACCGCTGACCAACGCGATTACCAACGTCAGCGGCGGCAACTACGAAAACCTCGTGGCCGACAAAACGCCGGTCAGCACCACCGTGACCGACACCATCGACACCACCAACCTGTCGCTGACCGCGACCGGCACCGTGGCCGAAGGTGGCCAGATCACTTACACCGCAACGTTGACCAACGCTGCGGGCACTCCAGTGACCGTGACCCTGAGCAACGGCGCCGTGATCACCATCGATGCCGGTAAAACCACCGGCACCGTGACCGTTCCTGCGCCGGCCGATGACGTCTACAAGGACGCCGGCACTGTTCAGGCCACCATCAAGTCGGCCACCGGTGGCAACTTCGAAAACCTGGTGACCAACACCACGCCAGCCGTGACCAACGTCACCGACACCATCGACACCACCACGGTCAAACTGACCGCGACCGCAACAGCGGCCGAGGGCGGCAACGTGGTCTACACCGCGACTGTTGGTGCACCGGTGACCGGCTCGCCAGTGACCGTGACCCTGTCCAACGGCCAGACCATCACCATCGACATCGGCAAGACCTCCGGCACCGTGACCACCACCGCGCCGAACGATGCGTTGACCGGTCACGCACCGCTGACCAACGCGATCACCAACGTGAACGGTGGCAACTACGAAAATCTGGTCGCCGACAAAACCCCGGTCAGCACCACCGTGACCGACACCATCGACACCACCAACCTGTCCCTGACCGCGACCGGCACCGTGGCCGAAGGTGGCCAGATCACCTACACCGCAACGCTGACCAACGCCGCTGGTTCGCCGGTGACCGTGACCCTGAGCAACGGCGCCGTGATCACCATCGATGCCGGCAAAACCACTGGCACCGTGACCGTTCCTGCGCCGGCCGATGACGTCTACAAGGACGCCGGCACTGTTCAGGCCACCATCACCAATGCC
>NZ_LRUN01000104.1 GCF_001679645.1 Pseudomonas bananamidigenes
AAAAAAGCGCGGCCTGAAAGCCGCGCTTTTTCATTCACCGCAAAGCCTTACTGCGCTTTGGTGTCGGTACTGGCCGCCGGAGTCGCTGCCGGTTTGGCGGCTGGCTTCTTGGCCGGTTCAGCCTTTTTCGCTGCCGGTTTGGCCGGGACTTTTTTCGCCTCGGTCTTGGCGGCAGGTTTCTTCGCTGCCGGCTTGGCTGGCGCTTTCTTGGCTGGCTCGGCTTTCACCGGAGTCGCTGGCTTCGGCGCTTCCACCGGGGCTGGCGCAGGTGCCGGAGTCGGTGCAGGCGCCGGGGCGGCTGGAGCAGGTGCCGGCTCTGGCGCTTTCACTGGCTCCGGTTTCTTCTCGTCATCCGAACCACCGAACAGGTTGGTGAAGAAGTTGCCCTTCTTCTTCGCCGCTGTCGCCGCACCGGCTGCACCTGCCGCCGCTGCTGCTGTGGCCGCTGCCGGGCCGACCTTGATCGGCTCGAAGGATTTGCCCGCCGCCAGATCTTCCACCTGGCCGGCCGCACGCTGGCCGGTGCGCAGTGCGCCTTCCAGAGTGCCCGGGTAGAGCGTGTCGGTGTGTTCGCCGGCAAACGCTACGCGCTGCAGCGGACGCTCCCACAGGCGCCAGTATTTGCTGATCTGGCCCGGACCGAAGGCCAGGTACGAACCGCCAGTCCCCGGGTCGGTGCTGTAGCGACGGATTTCATAACCGGTAAACGCACCACGGGCCTGTGGATAAAACGCATGCAGACGGATCAGTACCTGATCGACCATCTGCTTGTCGCCGAAGGCCTGCATGACGCGGGCGTTGTCGCCGGACAGGTTGATCACCACGTTGGCGCCACCCTTCAGGGCCGGTTCGATCCACAACATGCCCAGACCGGTGTTGCTGTAGATTTCGCCGGACATGCGCGCCTTGCTTTCCCACACCGGCGTCTTGAACTTCAGCATGATCTGGTCGCGCCAGCCGTAGTTGGTGCCCTTGATCGCCGCCAGATGCTGGGCGTCCAGCGCCGGGGTCAGCTGGATCTTGTCGAGGGCGCGCAATGGCACCGCCAGCACGACGTAGTCCGCCTGGTAGCCGACACTGCCGACCTTGACGGTCACGCCGTCCTTGTCCTGGACGATCGCGGAAACCGGGGAATTGGTCTTGATGGTTTTCAGTTGCTTGACGAAGGCCTGGGCCAGCACCGGGCTGCCGCCAACCAGACGCGAAGCACGCATGTCACGGTCGGACACACCGCGATAGACCCGGCTCTGCTGCGCGTAGTACAGCAGCGACAGACGCGAAGGCTCGTCGTAGTGGGT
This sequence comes from Pseudomonas bananamidigenes, assembly GCF_001679645.1. Lineage (GTDB taxonomy): Bacteria > Pseudomonadota > Gammaproteobacteria > Pseudomonadales > Pseudomonadaceae > Aquipseudomonas > Aquipseudomonas bananamidigenes. The sequence goes on from NZ_LRUN01000104.1 coordinate 1,299, forward strand.
GCGGATATCCTGGTTGATCAGCTGGCGGGCGGTGGCCGGCAGGTTCTGCTTGTCGAGCCAGCTCGACACGTTGATCTGGTCCAGCGCATGCAGGGTATTGGTCGCCGCCGGGTTCTGCGGATCGTCGATCGAACGCGCCAGATCGTCACGGGTTTTCTCGAAGGCTTTCAAGGCCTGGGCGGTGGCCGGTTGCTTTGTGGCGAGGTCGGCAGCGGAAAAATACTCGCCGTCGATCAGGTAACCCGGGGTACGCACGAACTCAGGCGCCGGCGTGGTGCTCAGCTTGAAGGTCGAGACGTACTTGTTCAGCACCGGCTGGGCCTTGTCGTTGCCGATCCACTCGCTGGTGGCCATGCCGGAGCGACCACCCAGGCTCGACTTGGCTTCCAGCAGCGTGACCTGCCAGCCCTTGTTCTGCAGCTCGTAAGCCGCGGTCAGGCCCGACAGGCCGCCGCCGATCACGATCGCGGTTTTCTCCTTGGCCAGCGCCGTAACGCTGAAAAGCCCCAACACCACAAGCGCACAGGCGCGCAGCCAACCGACAGACATTCAGCGAACTCCGGAAATACACGTAGGAAAAAGCGGTTTTGCGGGTCAGTCGACCCAAAGAACCGCGAAGAATACGTCAGCCATCAAAACGCCGCCAGCGACGTCTATCGGCCCATACAAAGTAGCTCAATCGCCGCAATGGGTTGTCCCGGCGCGACGCATTGCATAGGCTTGCGCGATTGTTTGCCCGCGCCTGACGCGAGCCGCCTCGAGGAGACTGAACATGGGCCTGAACGACCAGTGGATGCAACGCGATCTCGCGGTGCTGTGGCATCCCTGCACCCAGATGAAAGACCACGAACAGCTGCCGCTGATCCCGATCAAACGCGGTGAAGGCGTCTGGCTGGAAGACTTCGAAGGCAAGCGCTACCTGGATGCCGTCAGTTCCTGGTGGGTCAACGTGTTCGGCCACGCCAACCCGCGCATCAACCAGCGCATCAAGGATCAGGTCGATCAGCTGGAACACGTGATTCTGGCCGGTTTCAGCCATCAGCCAGTGATCGAATTGTCCGAACGCCTGGTGAAAATGACGCCGGAAGGCCTGAACCGGGTGTTCTACGCCGATAACGGTTCGTCCTGCATCGAAGTCGCGCTGAAAATGAGCTTTCACTACTGGCTCAATCGCGGCCAGCCGAACAAGAAGCGCTTCGTCACCCTGACCAACAGCTATCACGGCGAAACCGTGGCGGCGATGTCGGTCGGCGACGTGCCGTTGTTCACCGAGACCTACAAGGCGCTGCTGATGGACACCCTCAAGGTGCCGAGCCCGGATTGCTACCTGCGTCCGCAGGGCATGAGCTGGGAAGAACACTCGCGCAACATGTTCGCCGCCATGGAACAGACGCTGGCGGAAAATCATGACAGCGTCGCGGCCGTGATCGTCGAACCGCTGATCCAGGGCGCCGGCGGCATGCGCATGTATCACCCGGTGTACCTCAAGCTGCTGCGCGAGGCTTGCGACCGTTACGGCGTACACCTGATCCACGATGAAATCGCCGTCGGCTTCGGCCGCACCGGAACGATGTTCGCCTGCGAACAGGCCGGCATTCGCCCCGACTTCCTGTGCCTGTCGAAAGCCCTGACCGGCGGCTATCTACCGCTCGCGGCGTGCCTGACCACCGACGAGGTGTACAGCGCGTTCTACGACGATTACCCGACCCTGCGTGCCTTCCTGCATTCGCACAGCTACACCGGCAACCCGCTGGCCTGTGCGGCGGCGTTGGCGACCCTGGATATCTTCGAACAGGACAACGTGGTCGAAAACAATCGGGCGCTGGCGCAACGCATGGCTTCTGCGACCGCGCACCTGGCGGATCATCCGAATGTCTCGGAAGTGCGCCAGACCGGCATGGTGCTGGCCATCGAAATGGTCAAGGACAAAGCCACGAAAGAGGCCTACCCGTGGCAGGAACGCCGCGGTCTGAAGGTGTTCCAGCATGCCCTGGAGCGTGGCGCGCTGCTGCGTCCGCTGGGCAGCGTGGTGTATTTCCTGCCACCGTATGTGATCACCCCGGAGCAGATCGACTTCCTCGCCGAAGTCGCCAGCGAAGGCATCGACATTGCCACCCGTGACAGCGTCAGCGTGGCGGTGCCGAAGGATTTCCATCCCGGGTTCCGTGATCCGGGCTGATTCAATATTTGTAGCGCCTGGACTGCCGCTTTCGCGAGCAGGCTCGCTCCCACCTGGAATACATTTCTCTGTGGGAGCGAGCCTGCTCGCGAATGAAGTCGACAACGATCCAACTGATTCACACCTTTCCAGAGACCCGAAATGAGACTGTCCCGCTTCTTTATCGACGCCCCCCTCGGCACCGGCGAACACGAACTGCCGGAAGCCCAGGCGCATTACATCAGCCGCGTGCTGCGCATGGCCGAGGGCGATGCGGTGCAGCTGTTCGACGGCTCCGGCCACGAGTTTCGCGGATCGCTGGTGGAGGTCGGCAAAAAGCGTGTCGTGGTACAGATCGACGAGCAGTTCGCAGGTCAGGTCGAATCGCCCCTGCGCATCCATCTCGGTCAGGGGCTGTCCCGGGGCGAGCGGATGGACTGGGCGATCCAGAAAGCCACTGAACTGGGCGTGACTGAAATCACCCCGATCTTCAGTGAGCGCTGCGAAGTGCGCCTGAAGGACGAACGCGCCGACAAGCGCCTGCTGCATTGGCGTCAGGTGGCGATCAGCGCCTGCGAACAATGCGGTCGTTCGCGGGTGCCGGTGATTCATCCGCCGGTGCTGCTGGCCGACTGGCTGAAACAGACCGAAGCCGAACTGAAACTGGTCCTGCACCCGGTGGCCGAGCCTTTGGTCAGCCATGCCAGGCCTGCGACGCTGGCGTTCCTGATCGGCCCGGAAGGCGGTCTGTCCGACGCCGAAGTCGAGCAGGCCAAAGGCAACGGTTTCCACGCCGCCCGCCTCGGCCCGCGCGTGCTGCGTACCGAGACGGCGCCGGTTGTGGCGTTGGCGGTGGCGCAGCAACTGTGGGGCGATTTCTGACCCGTCACTGCACCGGATCACTGATCGGTCTGGCGATGATTGCCTTGAGTTCACTGGTCATCGGGAACTCAAGGTTCAAGCCTTTCGGCGGGATCGGTTGTTCGAACCACTTGCGGTAGATCCCGTTGATCTCTCCCGAGCTGTACAGGTCAGCCAACACACCGTTGACCAGCGCCAGGAACTGCGGATCGTCCTTGCGCACCATGCAGCTGTAGATTTCCCTCGATTGCTCCTCCCCCACCACGACCCAGTTATGCGGATCGCGCGCCTTGGCCCGCTCGCCGTAAAGCAACGCATCGTCCATGTAGAACGCTGCCGCGCGCCCCGATTGCAGCATCTGGAACGCCTCGCCGTGATCCTTGGCGCTGATCACGAACATGTTCAGTTTGCGGTCGAGGTTGTAGCTCTTCAGATAGCGCTCGTTGGTGGTGCCGGCGGTGGTCACCACGTTCTTGCCGCGCAGATCGTCGAAGCGTTTGATGCCGCTGTCCTTTGCGGTCAACAACTGGCCTTTGACGTAGATGAAACCGTAGGAGAATGCGACCTGCTTCTGCCGTTCGGCCGTCACTCCGGTGGAGCCGCATTCAAGGTCGACCGTGCCGTTCTGCACCAATGGAATCCGCGTCTGCGAGGTCACCAGGTTGTACTTCACCTTCAGCTCCGGCAGCGCCAGCTGCTGCTTGATGCGCTCGACGATCCTGTCCGCCAGTTCCACCGAATACCCCATCGGCTGCCCGGTGTGATCGCCCACATACGAAAATGGCACCGACGCATCGCGATACCCCAGGGTGATGCTGTTGGCGCTGGCGATCTTGCCGAGCGTACCGGTCAGCGGCACTTCATTGGCCTGCGCCTGGGCGCCGATGAACAACGCCAGTGTGCAGCCGAGCAACGTGATTTTTTGCATTGTTATTCTCCGTTGTGGGTGGGGTGTTTCAGCAGAAACCGTCACGCCGCACGGGGATTGAACCCGTGCAGGTCAATGGATGTGCGTTGCTCGCCGATCAGTTCGCTGAGCAACTGCCCGCTGCCGCAGGCCAGGGTGAAACCCAGCGCACCGTGGCCGAGGTTGAGCCACAGATTGCGATACGCCGTGGCGCCCAGCAGCGGAACACCGGTGGGCGTTGCCGGGCGCATGCCGGCCCACTCGATGGCGGCGTCATAGTGGCCGGCGTCGGGAAAGGTGTCACGGGCCTGGCGCTTGATCAGCGCCAGTCGCTCGGGGTCCACCGCCGGGTCGAAACCGACGATGTCGACCATCGCCGCCACCCGCAGTTGCTCGCCAATGCGGGCGTAGACGATCTTGCGGTCGTAGTCGGTGATGCTGACGTCCGGTGCCCGCTGCTCGTTGCCGATCGGCACGGTCAGGCTGTAGCCCTTCAGCGGATACAGCGGCAGGCGCAGGCCAGGCAGCGCCAGCAACGGGCTGCGATGGCCGGCGGCGATCACCAGTTGTTCGACCGGCAGAATTTCGTCGCCAAGCTCAATGGCCGCGACGGCGCCGTGGCTGTGGCGAATACCGGTGACTGCCTGACCGAGATGGAACTCACAGCGGCCCGACGCCTTCAATCGCGCCGCCAACTGTTGGCAGAAACCGTGACAGTCGCCGACCTCTTCATCCGGCGTGTAGATCGCGCCCACAAACGGCGCGTCACTCAGTGCAGGTTCCAGTTGCGCACATTCGATGGCGGACAACACCTGCTGTTGCTGCGGATCGGCCAGGTTCTTTCGCGCATGATCGAAGCGGGCGGCATTGCGAAAGGTCACCAGCTTGCCGTTGCGCCGCCAGTTGAAGCCGTCGAGCCCGTCGTCCTCGCGCCAGCGTTTGAGTGTGCTTTGGCTGAACAATGCCAGACGCAACAAATGCGCAGCGTTTTCGCGGTTGACCGAGGTGCGGCACGCGGCGAGAAACGACGCCATCCAGCGCCACTGCGCCGGGTCCAGACGCGGGCGCAACTTGAGCGGTGAATCGCCGCGCAGCATCCAGCCGATTGCCTGCAACGGCACGCCGGCATCGGCCAGCGGCGCAACGTAACGGTAGGACAACTGGCCGCCGTTGGCGAAACTGGTTTCGCTGCCCAGCGACTGCCGCGCTTCGACCACCGTCACCTCGAAACCTTCACGCACCAGCGCATAGGCCGTTGCCAACCCGATCACACCGCCGCCGATGATGCACACGCCCTGAGCCATGTCCGTCCTTATTTCTATTTGAAGACGAGGCCGAGGTTAGGGTGAGGTGACAGGCGCCGAACAATGAATAAAGATGCCAGACCTATAAACCAAGGTTATGGACTCGCCATGCGCCTTCGCCACATCGAGATTTTCCAGGCCATTCGCCAGACCGGTTCGGTCAGCGCCGCTGCGCAGTTGCTGCACGTCTCGCAACCGGCAGTGACCAAGGTGCTGCAGCACGCCGAGCAGCAGTTGGGCTTTCCGTTGTTTCTGCGGGTGCGCGGCAAGTTGCAGGCGACCCCGGAAGCGCTGGAGCTGGAGCGCGAAGTCGACAAGGTCACCGAAAGCCTGCAAGGCGTTCGGCGTCTGGCCCAGAGCCTGCGCCGCGAGCCCGGCCACAGCCTGCGGATCGGCGCGACCCCGGCGCTGGCGCTGTCGTTGCTGCCACCGGCGATCCGGCAATGGACGGTGCAGTTCCCGGATATCGCCTGTGAACTGTCCAGCGCCCACAGCCGCGAACTGATGCAGAACCTGCTGATGCGCGAAGTGGATGTGGCCCTGACGTTGCAATTGCCGGATCATCCGGGGCTGAAGGCGCAGGCCCTTGCTTCGGGAGTTCTGGTGGCGCTGGCGCCGAAAGGTTACTGGCCGCAGGAAGACGCCGGTCAGCCGTTGTCGCTGATGGCACTGGCCGGTGCGCCGCTGATCGGGCTGTCCAGCGCCGACCCGCTGGCCGCCCGGCTCGACAGCTATCTGGAAGCCGTCGAGCCACCGCCTCGGGTGCGGATTGCCGTGCAGACTTACTCACTGGCCCGGGCGATGGTGGAATCCGGGGCGGGCGTGGCGGTGATTGACCCGTTTACGGCACTCGGCGCCTCATCGGCCACCACCACTATCCGCCCTCTCGCCCCGCCGCTGCCGATCACGCTGTACGCAGTAACTCGCGCCACCGAACCACCGCCGCATACCTTGAATGATTTGCTGCAAATCTTCAGTCAGCGCGCGGGTGAACAACTCGACCATCTGACCGGGGCTCAGAGGACATAAAAAAGAATCGCCACAAAATGCAGCAGGCTCCCGGCGATGACAAACAGATGCCAGATCCCGTGGGCATGGCGCAGGCGATCATCCAGTGCAAAGAAAATGATCCCCACGGTGTACAGCACACCGCCGGATGCGAGCCAGACAAACCCCGCCATCCCCAACGCGTCGATCAGCGGCTTGACCGCCACCAGCACGATCCAGCCCATCACTGCGTAGATCACTATCGACAGGATCCGCGCCTCGGAGCGCGGCTTGATCTCTTGCAGGATGCCGATCAGCGCCAGCCCCCAGACGATCCCGAACAACGTCCAGCCCCACGGCCCGCGCAGGGTCACCAGACAGAACGGCGTGTAACTGCCGGCGATCAGCAGGTAGATCGAAAAATGATCGACCTTCTTCATGATCGCTTTCTTGCGCCCGCGCACGCTGTGGTACACGGTGGATGCGCTGTAGAGCACCAGCAACGTAAAAGCATAAATCGCCACGCTGACGATCTTCCACGGGCTGCCGTCGAGGCTGGCGATCACCAGCATCCAGACGCCCCCGACGAACGCCGCTATCGCCCCGACCAGATGCGTCCAGGCGTTGAGTTTTTCTCCGTGATACATGTGTCGCACACCTCGATTTCATTACCGCAGCGCGCAAGGCTCGGGGCTTGAGCGTAAAAGCGCAATGTTTCCGTTCAACGCGGGCCTGCACCTGTCCTGATATTTGGGCACAATCGAGCGATACCAAGGAAGAGTCCGCGCCATGCTGATCGACGAAGAATTGACCCTGAAGAAACTCGAGGTGTTCCTCGCCTTCATGCGCACCGGCAACCTCGCCCGCGCCGCCGCCGAACTGCAGACCAGCAACGTCAGCGTGCACCGCGCGATCCATTCGCTGGAAAGCGCCCTGCGCTGCCCGCTGTTCAAGCACGAAGGACGCAACCTGACGCCGCTGGAAAGCGCCTACGTGCTCGAAGAGCGGGCGCAGAAGCTGATTCAGGATGTGGTCGAAAGCGTACGCCTGACCCGCGAAGCCGCCGGGTTTTCGGCCGAACGCTTCAAGCTCGGCTCGCTGTATTCACTGACGGTGAAGACCGTGCCGCAACTGATCATGGGCCTGAAGATCCGCCGCAGCGAACTCAACATCGACCTGATCCTTGGCTCGAACATCGACCTGCTCTACAAACTGAAAAACATGGAAGTCGACGCGATCCTGGTGTCGCTGGACGACACCGTCAACGACCCGGACTGCGAGCAGATTCCGCTGTTTTCCGACGACATCTTCCTCGCCACCCCGGCCGATTCCCGCTTCGCCCAACGCAGCGAAGTGGACCTGGCGCAGGTGCGCGACGAAACCTTCATCACCCTCACCCAAGGCTTCGCCACCCATCAGGACGGCATCCGGGTGTTCAGGCAAGCGGGTTTCGAGCCGAAGGTGGCGATGCAGGTCAACGATATCTTCACCCTGCTGAGCATGGTCAGCTCCGGGGTCGGTTATGCGTTGCTGCCGGGCAGGATTGCGGCGGTGTACGAGAACCGGGTGAAGCTGATCCCGTTGCAGGAGAAGTACCGGTTGCAGCAGCACATTGGCGTGGTGTTCTTGAAGGCCAAGGAGCGGGATCCGAATCTGCTGGCGTTGCTGGCGGAGTGTCGGATGTATGCCAATCGCCAGTTGGCGGTGTGATCAAAAGCAGATCAAAAGCTACCCCC
>NZ_LRUN01000105.1 GCF_001679645.1 Pseudomonas bananamidigenes
TCGCCGTAAGGGCGAAACCATAAGAAGCCGTTACCGCAGCAACGGATATTCACTCAATCCCAAACCCACCCCCCAAAAAACCAAAAAACCCGCTGAAATCACTCTCAGCGGGTTTTCTGTTCAAACGGCAAGGAAGATCAAAAATCCTCCAACCGCCAAACCTCATAAGCCGGCGTCTCGTAAGGATGGCTGGACTTCAAAGCCGCCACCACCCCACGAATCAACTCATCGCCCACGACAAGCTCGACCTTCCACTCCTCGACCCGCTCGACCTGCCCAGCCTCACCAATGAACGGCTGACTGCCGTCCAGAGGTCGAAACTGGCCCAGACCAAGCACCTGCCACGCACAGCGGTCATAGTCACCGATTCGCCCGCCACCGGCAGCGAATACGGCTTCCTTGACCACTTCGACATGACTGTCGGGAACAAAAAACGCGAGCTTGTACACGGTGCTTAGTTCACCCACACACGCGCGTTACGGAACATGCGCATCCACGGAGCGTCTTCGGTCCAGTCTTCCGAGCGCCACGAGTTCTGCACGGCACGGAACACACGCTCCGGGTGCGGCATCATGATCGTCACGCGACCGTCGCGGCTGGTGAGGCCGGTAATCCCGCGCGGCGAGCCGTTCGGGTTGGCCGGGTAGGCTTCGGTGACCTTGCCGTGGTTGTCGACGAACCGCATCGCCACGCAACCGGAAAGATCGGTTTCCAGCAACGCCTCTTCGCTTTCGAATTCGGCATGGCCTTCACCGTGAGCGATGGCGATCGGCATGCGCGAACCGGCCATGCCCTGCAGGAAGATCGAGTTCGACTCCTGGATCTGCACCATCGCCACGCGCGCTTCGAACTGCTCGGAGCGGTTGCGCACGAAGTGCGGCCAGAACTCGCTGCCCGGGATCAGCTCGTGCAGGTTGGACATCATCTGGCAACCGTTGCACACGCCGAGGGTGAAGCTGTCATTGCGCTCGAAGAAGCCCTGGAACGCATCGCGGGCACGGCTGTTGAACAGTGCGGACTTGGCCCAGCCTTCACCGGCGCCGAGTACGTCGCCGTAGGAGAAACCACCGCAGGCCACCAGACCCTTGAACTCGTTCAGGTCGACACGGCCGGCCAGAATGTCGCTCATGTGCACGTCGATCGCGCTGAAACCGGCGCGGTCGAACGCGGCGGCCATTTCCACCTGACCATTGACGCCCTGCTCACGCAGCACGGCAACCTGAGGGCGGATGCCTTTCTTGATGTAAGGCGCAGCGATGTCCTGGTTGACGTCGTAGCTCAGCTTGACGCCCAGGCCCGGGTTGTCTTCTTCCAGCAGTGCATCGAACTCCTGCCGGGCGCAGTCGGCGTTGTCGCGCAGACGCTGGATCTGGTAGCTGGTCTCGGCCCACTGACGCTGCAACAGACGACGCTGACCGTCGAACACGGTTTCACCATTGAAGGTGATGATGATCTGGCCGTTGTTGATCGGCTGACCGATCACCGAAACGCAGTCGCCCAGACCGGCAGCGCTGAACTGCGCGAGGATGTCCGGAGTCGCGTCCTGACGGACCTGGATCACCGCACCCAGCTCTTCGTTGAACAGGATGGCGGCGATTTCTGCCGAGTTATGCGCAACGCTGTCCAGGTTCAGGTTCAGACCGCAGTGGCCGGCGAAGGCCATCTCCATCACGGAGGTCAGCAGACCACCGTCGGAACGGTCGTGGTACGCCAGCAGGTGACCGTCGGCGTTGAGGCCCTGGATCACGGCGAAGAAGGCTTTCAGGTCTTCGGCGTCATCGACGTCAGGAGCCTGCTGGCCGAGCTTGCCGTGAACCTGAGCGAGGATCGAGGCGCCCATGCGATTCTGGCCGCGACCGAGGTCGATCAGGATCAGGTCGGTGGTGCCCTTGTCCATGCGCAGTTCCGGCGTCAGGGTCTGACGGATGTCAGCCACTGGCGCGAAACCGGTCACGATCAGGGACATCGGCGAGGTGACGGTCTTGTCTTCGCCGTTGTCGTTCCAGCGGGTGGCCATGGACATGGAGTCCTTGCCCACCGGAATGGTCAGACCCAGCTCGGGGCACAGTTCCATGCCGACCGCTTTCACGGTGTCATACAGACGCGCGTCTTCGCCCGGGTGGCCGGCTGCGGACATCCAGTTCGCCGACAGTTTGATGTCGGAGAGCTTGTTGATGCGCGAAGCGGCAATGTTGGTCAGGGTTTCGCCGATGGCCATGCGGCCCGACGCCGGGGCGTCCAGCAGTGCCAGCGGGGTGCGTTCGCCCATCGCCATCGCTTCGCCGGTGTACACGTCGAAACTGGTGGCGGTAACAGCCACGTCAGCCACCGGAACCTGCCATGGGCCGACCATCTGGTCACGAGCCACGAGGCCGGTGATGGTGCGGTCGCCGATGGTGATCAGGAAGCTCTTGCTCGCCACGGCCGGGTGATGCAGGACGCGCTCGATGCTGTCGGCGATGTCCAGGGTCGAAGGATCGAAATCATCGCCCAGCTCGGCTTCGCGGACCACCGAACGGTGCATGCGCGGCGGTTTGCCCAGCAGCACTTCCAGCGGCATGTCCACCGGGCTGTTGCCAAAGTGGCTGTCGGTCACGGTCAGTTGCGGCTCGGCGGTGGCTTCACCGACGACGGCGAACGGGCAGCGCTCGCGTTCGCAGATGGCCTTGAAGCGCTCGAAGTCGGCCGGAGCGACCGCCAGCACGTAACGCTCCTGGGATTCGTTGGACCAGATTTCGTGCGGGGCCATGCCCGGCTCGTCGTTTGGAATGTTGCGCAGTTCGAAACGGCCACCGCGGTCGCCGTCGTTGACCAGTTCCGGGAAAGCGTTGGACAGACCGCCCGCACCCACGTCGTGGATGAAGCTGATCGGGTTCTTGTCACCCAGTTGCCAGCAACGGTCGATGACTTCCTGGCAGCGACGTTCCATTTCAGGGTTTTCACGCTGAACCGAAGCGAAGTCCAGATCCGCCGAACTGGCACCGGTGGCCATGGAAGAGGCCGCACCGCCGCCCAGGCCGATCAGCATCGCCGGGCCGCCGAGCACGATCAGCCTGGAGCCGACCACGATCTCGCCTTTCTGCACGTGCTGCTCACGGATGTTGCCCATGCCGCCAGCCAGCATGATCGGCTTGTGGTAGCCGCGGACTTCGTCACCGTGCGGCGTAGTGATCGACTGTTCGAAGGTTCGGAAGTAGCCGGTCAGGGCCGGACGGCCGAATTCGTTGTTGAACGCAGCGCCGCCCAGCGGACCCTCGATCATGATGTCCAGCGCGTTGACAATGCGCTCAGGCTTGCCGTACGGCACTTCCCATGGCTGTTCGAAACCCGGGATCTGCAGGTTCGACACGGTGAAACCGGTGAGGCCGGCCTTCGGCTTGGCGCCACGGCCGGTTGCACCTTCGTCGCGGATCTCGCCGCCGGAACCGGTGGACGCACCCGGGAACGGCGCGATCGCCGTCGGGTGGTTGTGGGTTTCGACTTTCATCAGGATGTGCACCGGCTCCTGCACCGCACCGTACTGGCGGGTCTCCGGATCCGGGAAGAAGCGGCCGGCGACGTTGCCGACGATCACCGAGGCATTGTCCTTGTATGCCGACAGCACGCCTTCGCTGTGCATCTGATAGGTGTTCTTGATCATGCCGAACAGGCTTTTTTCCTGGCTCTCGCCGTCGATATCCCAACTGGCGTTGAAAATCTTGTGGCGGCAGTGCTCGGAGTTGGCCTGGGCGAACATCATCAGTTCGATGTCGTGCGGGTTGCGCTTGAGACCGTTGAAGGCGTTGACCAGGTAATCGATCTCGTCTTCGGCCAGGGCCAGGCCCAGTTCGACGTTGGCCTTCTCCAGCGCGGCGCGACCACCGCCAAGGATGTCGATGGCGGTCAGCGGCTTCGGTTCGGCATGGCTGAACAGACCGGCAGCCTGTTCGAGGTTGCCCAGAACGATCTGGGTCATGCGGTCATGCAGGACGTCGGCGATCTGCTGTGCTTCGGTTTCGCTGAACTGGCCGGCCACATAGAACGCGATGCCGCGTTCCAGGCGCTGGATCTTGCTCAGGCCGCAGTTGCGGGCGATGTCGCTGGCCTTGCTGGACCATGGCGAGATGGTGCCGAAACGCGGCAGCACCAGAAACAGACGACCGGTCGGCTCTTGAACCGGAACGCTTGGGCCGTACTTCAGAAGGCGCGCAAGCACCTGCTGTTCGTCGCCGGTCAGGACGCCGGTGACTTCGGCGAAGTGAGCGAATTCAGCATACAGGCCACTGACAGCTGGAACCTTCTGGCTCAGTTGCTCAAGGAGTTTGCTGTGGCGAAAGGCAGAAAGGGCAGGAGCGCCGCGCAGGATCAACATCTTCGGGACAGCCTCGGGAAGGGGTGTGCTTTGAGGCCGTGCATTCTAGCCTAAACCGCCCTCAACATCACCCGAAACGCTACGCACGGTTGCACTCGGACTGCAATCTGTGTTTCTGCCTCTGGAGTCAGAATTCGAGCCTGCAGGACAGCTGGTTATTTTTTCTGTCACAAAATGCTGTCCGGCCCCGTTCCTGCGGGGTTGCGGGCGCTTTTTCAGTCGCTAGCAGACTCCCCCTCCACTGTCGAGATATGGCGCCCGTTGCGCTTTGCGTATACTGCGCACATGTTTTTCCCAACGGCTTTGCGTCCGCGGTACGCCAAATGGCTGATCGCTACCGGACTCTTCCTGATGCTCAGTGGCTGTGTTGATAAACCCAACACCCTCGAGCGCGTAAAGGAGGATGGTGTGCTGCGGGTGATCACCCGTAACAGCCCCGCCACCTACTTTCAGGATCGCAGCGGCGAGACCGGCTTCGAATACGAGCTGGTGAAACGTTTCGCCGACGATTTGGGGGTGGAGCTGAAGATCGAGACCGCTGACAACCTCGACGACCTGTTCGACCAGATCGGCAAGCCCAACGGCCCGGTGCTGGCTGCCGCCGGCCTGGTCAGCAGCGATCAGCGCAAGAAACAGGTGCGTTTTTCCCACTCCTACCTCGAAGTCACGCCGCAGATCATCTATCGCAACGGCCAGTCCCGGCCGACCGACGCCAGTGAGCTGGTCGGCAAGAAGATCATGGTGCTCAAGGGCAGCACCCACGCCGAACAGCTTGCCGAGCTGAAACGCCAATATCCCGGGATCGAATACGAAGAGTCCGACGCCGTCGAAGTGGTCGACCTGCTGCGCATGGTCGATGAAGGCCAGATCGACCTGACCCTGGTCGACTCCAACGAAGTGGCGATGAATCAGGTGTATTTCACCAACATCCGTGTCGCCTTCGACCTCGGTGACGCCCGCAGCCAGAGCTGGGCGGTGGCCGCCGGCGAAGACAACAGCCTGCTCAACGAAATCAACAACTATCTGGACAAGGTGCAGAAAAACGGCACCCTGCAACGCCTGAAGGATCGCTATTACGGCCACGTCGACGTCCTCGGCTACATGGGCGCCACGACTTTCGCCCAGCATTTGCAGCAGCGGTTGCCCAAGTACGAACAACACTTCAAGACCTACGCCAAGAAAGAGAAAGTCGACTGGCGCCTGCTCGCGGCCATCGGTTATCAGGAATCGCTGTGGCAACCGGCGGTCACGTCGAAGACCGGCGTGCGTGGCCTGATGATGCTGACCCAGAGCACCGCGCAAGCCATGGGCGTCTCCAACCGCCTGGACCCGAAGCAGAGCATCATGGGCGGAGCCAAATACCTGGCCTACATGAAGGATCAACTGGACGACTCGATCCAGGAGCCGGATCGTACGTGGTTTGCGCTGGCTGCCTACAACGTCGGCAGCGGCCACCTGGATGACGCGCGCAAACTGGCGTCACGGGAAGGCCTGAACCCGGACAAATGGCTGGATGTGAAGAAAATGCTGCCGCGCCTGTCGCAGAAGCAGTGGTACAGCAAGACCCGCTATGGCTACGCCCGTGGCGGCGAGCCGGTGCATTTCGTGGCGAACATCCGTCGCTACTACGACATCCTGACCTGGGTGACCCAGCCGCAACTCGAGGGCGATCAGGTCGCCGAAGGCAATCTGCATGTGCCGGGGATCGACAAGTCCAAACCGGCGCAGGAAAACCCGCCGCTCTGATAAACACTGCGGGAGCCGGCTCCCACAGTGTCTTTGTTGATGCTCAGGCCTTTGCCGCCGCCAGAATCAACGCCTTCATCTCCGATACCGCCGACTTGAAACCGACGAACAACGCGTGTGCCACCAGCGCGTGACCGATGTTCAGTTCGTTGATGCCGTTGATCGCCGCCACGGCTTCAACGTTGTGATAATGCAGACCATGACCGGCATTGACGATCAACCCCTGCGCCAGACCGAATGCCACGCCGTCCGCCACACGCTTCAATTCTTCGGCCACTTCGGTGGGCGTTTCGGCATCGGCATAACGCCCGGTGTGCAGCTCGATGGCCGGTGCTCCCACTCGCTTCGAGGCAGCGATCTGCCGCTCGTCAGCGTCGATGAACAGCGACACTTCGCTGCCGATCTTCGACAGACGTTCGACCGCAGCCTTGATCCGCTCTTCCTGACCCGCCACGTCCAGACCGCCCTCGGTGGTCAACTCCTGACGGGTTTCCGGTACCAGGCAGATGTGCGCCGGACGAATGCGCTCGGCGAACGCCATCATTTCTTCGGTGACGCCCATTTCGAAGTTCATGCGGGTTTGCAGCACATCCTTGAGCAGCAGGACGTCGCGCTCCTGGATATGGCGACGATCCTCGCGCAGGTGCACGGTGATCCCGTCGGCGCCCGCCTCTTCCGCGTCCAGCGCAGCCTTGACCGGATCCGGATAGCGCGTGCCCCGAGCCTGACGCAGGGTGGCGACGTGGTCGATGTTCACGCCAAGAAGAATGCGGTTGCTGGTGGTCACGGATACGCTCCTGAAGGGAAAGATTCGGCGCACAGCATACACGGTGAAGGGGCTATTGACGTCTGGGCGCAGTGAGCGCCCGTCGTGCCGTGCCCAGACGTCAACAGACCCTCAGGGTTTGCGAAACAGCTCGCGGCTCACGAGAGGACGACCGCCCAGGTGAACAGCCAGTGCCTGACGCATCAAGCGTTTGGCAGCGGATAACGCGCCGGGAGCAGTCCAGTCCGCTTCGGCCATGGCCAGCAGTTCGACGCCATTGAACAGACCGGGCTGCAGCAGATAGACCCGTTCAAGCCCGGCGTCCACCTGCAAGCGATAGAGACCATCCGGGGCGATGGGCTCGTCATTGATGTCGGTGCTCAGGGAAAAGCCGTAGCCCAGTTCGTCGAGCAGACGCCATTCGAAGGAGCGCAGCAACGGCTCCAGTGGCCGGCCTTCGGCAAGGGCCAGCAGCGTGGCGGCGTAATGATCGAACACTGCCGGGTGCGGGTCTTCGGCCGGCAGAAGGCGAATCAGCAACTCGTTGAGATAGAGCCCGCTGAACAGCGCCTCGCCAATCATCCACGTCGCGCTGCCGGTGCTTTCCATGCGCCCGACATTTTTCAGCTCGCCCTTGCCACGGAACTCCACTTCCAGCGGCACGAACGGCCGCGCCAGCGTCCCGGCCTTGCCCCGTGCACCGCGCAATACCGCCCGCAGCCGACCTTGCGGCGTGAGGAAGTCCACCAACGCGCTGGTTTCGCGGTAGGCGCGCGAATGCAGGACGTAGGCGGGTTGGGTGGGAGGCGGGGTTGAGGACATGGTGTCTCGCTGGAGGAATGCAGGCTTGAGATCAACATAAACCAAATGTGGGAGCGGGCTTGCCCGCGATGGCGGATTCACATTCAACATTTCTGCCGAACATTACATCCTCATCGCGGGCAAGCCCGCTCCCACAGGGTTCTCTTTTTGGCTGGAACCGGATTTCTTACAGATCGCCGTAACCCAGCGAACGCAACGCACGCTCGTCGTCGGACCAGCCACCCTTCACCTTGACCCACAGGTTCAGCATGATTTTGGAGTCGAACAGCAACTCCATGTCCTTGCGTGCCTCGGTGCCGATGCGCTTGATGCGCTCGCCCTTGTCACCAATGATGATTTTCTTCTGACCGTCACGCTCGACGAGGATCAGCGCATGGATGTGAAGTGTCGCACCCTGCTGCTTGAACTCTTCGATTTCCACGGTGATCTGGTAAGGCAACTCGGCACCGAGCTGGCGCATGATCTTCTCGCGCACCAGCTCGGCGGCGAGGAAACGGCTGCTGCGGTCGGTGATCTGGTCTTCCGGGAAAAAGTGATCGTTCTCCGGCAGGTGCTCGGCGATGACCTTTTCCAATGCATCGAGGTTGTGACCCTGCTGCGCCGAAATCGGAATGATCTGCGCATTCGGCAGCTGTTCCTGCAACCAGGACAGGTGCGGCATCAGCTCGGCCTTGTCCTCGATGCGATCGGTCTTGTTCAGCGCGACGATCAGCGGGCCGGTCACGTACTGCACGCGCTCCAGGACCATCTGGTCCTCTTCGGTCCATTTGGTGCGATCGACCACGAAGATCACCACGTCGACGTCCTTCAACGCCGCCGAGGCGGTCTTGTTCATATAACGGTTCAGGGCTTTCTCGCCGCCCTTGTGCATGCCGGGCGTATCGACGTAGATCGCTTGCACGTCGCCTTCGGTCTTGATTCCGAGCATGTTGTGGCGAGTGGTCTGCGGCTTGCGCGAGGTGATCGCCAGCTTCTGGCCGAGAATGTGGTTCAGCAGCGTGGACTTGCCCACGTTCGGGCGGCCGACGATGGCAACATAGCCACAGCGCGTTGCGTTTGTATCAGTCATTGCCATTCTCCACGCCCAGGGCAATCAGTGCTGCGGCGGCCGCTACCTGTTCGGCAATGCGACGGCTCACACCCTGACCCCGGCTTTTTACATTCAACAGGACAACTTCGCACTCGACGAAGAAGGTACGACAGTGGGGCTCACCCTGGATATCCACCACTTCATAGCGTGGCAGTTCACAACCACGCGACTGCAGGAATTCCTGCAGACGGGTTTTCGGATCCTTGTTGGTATCGACCAGCGTCAGGCCTTCGAACTCCCCGGCGAGCCAGGCCAGGACGCGCTCACGGGCGACTTCCATGCCGGCATCGAGGTAGATGGCGCCAATCAACGCTTCGAGGGCATCAGCCAGAATCGACTCACGACGGAAACCGCCGCTTTTCAGTTCACCGGAGCCCAGGCGCAGGTATTCGCCCAGATCGAACCCGCGGGCCAGTACGGCCAGGGTCTCGCCTTTCACCAGACGTGCGCGCAAGCGCGAGAGCTGGCCTTCACGGGCGAGCGGAAAACGCTCGAACAGCGCCTCGCCGGCAACGAAATTGAGGATTGCATCGCCGAGGAATTCCAGACGCTCGTTGTTGCGTCCGGCAAAGCTGCGGTGCGTGAGGGCCAGAACCATCAGTTCCTGGTCCTTGAAGGTGTAACCGAGCTGACGCTCGAGACGGCTGAGAGAAACGCTCACGGTTTGACCACGCTGAGTTCGTGGCTGGATTCCACCGCCATCGCCGGGATAGGGCGCAGGCCTGGGACAATTAACGCTGTGTTCAAAAATGATGTCCTGAATATCGTGGCTTCATGCCCCGGTGCCGGTTGTGCCGACGCCAGAAATGCATTCGGCGCTGTGGTCAACAGCGCCGTGATTGTTTACTTGATCAGGCCGACCCGCGAGAAGTTCGGCAGGTGGCTGAGTTTCGGTTCCGGCCAGCTCATCCAGACCGCGAAGGCCTTGCCGACGATGTTCTGGTCGGGAACCATGCCCAGCAGGTCCTTTGGAATGTTGGGGTCATCCCAGTAGCGACTGTCGTTGGAGTTGTCGCGGTTGTCGCCCATCATGAAGTAATGCCCGGCCGGTACGGTCCAGGTGTGGTCCGGCGTGGCGCGGTAACGGCTCATTTCCTTGCGGATCAGGTGCTCGGCGGCGCCGAGTTTTTCCTTGTAGAGTTCCGCACTGCCCAGGGTGCCCGGCTCGGAACCGACCAGTTGCTCGGCAATCGATTCACCGTTGACGAACAGGCGCTTGTCGGCGGTGTAACGCACCGTGTCGCCCGGCAGGCCGACCACACGCTTGATGTAGTTGACGTTCGGGTCGCTCGGGTAGCGGAACACCATCACATCGCCGCGTTGCGGATCACCGACTTCGATGACTTTCTTGTCGATCACCGGCAGGCGGATCCCGTAGGAAAACTTGTTCACCAGAATGAAGTCGCCGACGTCCAGGGTCGGTTTCATCGAACCGGACGGAATCTGGAACGGTTCCACCAGAAACGAACGCAGCACCAGCACGATGAACAGCACCGGAAAGAACGACTTGCCGTATTCGACCAGCAGCGGTTCCTTGTTCAGTTTCTCGACCACCAGCACATCAGGCTGGCTGACGCTGCCCTGATAGGACGCAATGGCAGCGCGCCGACGCGGTGCCAGGATCAACAGATCGAGCAACGCCAACAGGCCGCAGACGAACACGGCGATAACCAGCAACAGCGGGAAATTTAGCGACATAGGACCTGACTATTCCAACCTGAGCACGGCAAGGAAGGCTTCTTGTGGAATCTCCACGTTGCCGACCTGTTTCATGCGTTTCTTACCGGCCTTTTGCTTCTCGAGCAGTTTCTTCTTGCGACTGACGTCACCGCCGTAGCATTTGGCCAATACGTTCTTTCTGAGCGCCTTGACGGTTGTCCGGGCAACGATCTGACCGCCAATGGCAGCCTGGATCGCCACGTCGAACATCTGACGAGGAATCAGTTCTTTCATCTTCTCGGTCAACTGGCGACCTTTGAAGTGCGAATTGTCACGGTGCACGATCAACGCCAGAGCATCGACCCTGTCGCCGTTGATCAGCACGTCCAGTTTCACCAGATTAGCCGATTGGTAACGATCGAAATGGTAATCCAGCGAAGCATAGCCGCGGCTGGTGGATTTCAGACGGTCGAAGAAGTCCAGGACCACTTCGTTCATCGGCAGATCGTAAGTCACCTGGACCTGGTTACCGAGGAACAGCATGTCGACCTGCACGCCACGTTTTTCGATGCACAGGGTGATGACGTTGCCCAGGTGTTCCTGTGGAACCAGGATATTGGCCCGCACGATCGGTTCGCGCATGTCTTCGATCGACGAGACGTCCGGCAGCTTCGACGGGTTGTCGACATAAATCGTTTCACCGGTTTTCAGCACCAGCTCGAAGATTACCGTCGGTGCCGTGGTGATCAGGTCCAGGTCGTATTCGCGCTCCAGGCGCTCCTGGATGATTTCCATGTGCAGCATGCCGAGGAAGCCGCAACGGAAGCCGAAGCCCAGCGCGTCGGAGCTTTCCGGGGTGTACTGCAGCGACGAGTCGTTCAGGGTCAGTTTCTGCAACGCTTCGCGGAAATCCTCGAAGTCATCGGAGCTGACCGGGAACAGACCGGCGTAAACCTGCGGCTGGATGCGCTTGAAGCCCGGCAGCACTTCAACGTCCGGGGTGGAGCTGAGGGTCAGGGTGTCACCGACCGGCGCACCGTGAATGTCCTTGATGCTGGCGATGATGAAGCCTACTTCGCCGGCCTTGAGATCCGCAGTGGCAGTGTGTTTCGGGGTGAATACGCCGACGCTGTCGACCAGATGCACCTTGCCGGTGGACTTCACCAGGATCTTGTCGCCCTTTTTCACGCGGCCATGACGCACGCGCACCAGGGAAACGACGCCCAGGTAGTTGTCGAACCAGGAATCGATGATCAACGCCTGCAGCGGATCTTCGATATTGCCGGTCGGCGCGGGAATGGTCGTTACCAGACGCTCGAGCACTTCGTCGACACCCAGGCCGGTCTTGGCGCTGCAGGTGACGGCGTCGCTGGCGTCGATGCCGATGATCTTCTCGATCTCGTCCTTGACGCGGTCAGGCTCGGCCTGCGGCAGGTCGATCTTGTTCAGGACCGGCATGACCTCGAGGCCCTGTTCGATGGCGGTGTAGCAGTTGGCTACGGACTGGGCTTCGACACCCTGCCCTGCGTCGACCACCAGCAAGGCACCTTCGCACGCGGCCAGGGAGCGGCTGACTTCGTAGGTGAAGTCGACGTGGCCCGGGGTGTCAATGAAGTTCAGCTGATAGGTGACGCCGTCTTTGGCCTTGTAATGGAGGGTAACGCTGTGGGCCTTGATGGTGATCCCGCGTTCACGCTCCAGCTCCATGGAGTCGAGGACCTGGGCTTCCATCTCGCGATCGGCCAGGCCGCCGCACATCTGGATGAATCGGTCAGCCAGCGTCGACTTGCCATGGTCAATGTGGGCGATGATGGAGAAATTGCGGATATGACTCAAATCACTCACGGATCAACACTCAAAAAGGCTGCAGGCTTGGCCCGCCGAAAAATAGCCGGGAATTGTACCTGATACACGGCGCAAGCGTCACGTTCGCCTGTCACCCGGTTTGCATGCAAAAACGCCCCGATCTGGTGACCGGGGCGTTTTCAGGACTGGAACCTGGGTGAAACCTTGTTCATCAACCGGCGCGACGCAGCAACCAGACACCCGCCAGTGCGCAGACCCCGGCCGGCACCAGCACCGCGAACAGCGGCGAGAAACCGAACACCAGACTGGATGGACCGAGCAGATCCTGCACGATACGGAAGGTGAACCCCACCAGTACACCGGTAAACACCCGCTGACCGAGGGTCACCGAACGCAGCGGACCAAAAATGAACGAGATCGCCATCAGTACCAACGCAGCGGTGACCAGCGGCTGCAGCACCTTGACCCAAAAGGCCAGCCAGTAACGGCCATTGCTCAGCCCCTGATCCGCCAGGTAATGGATATAACCCCACAGCCCGCTGATCGACAGCGCTTCGGGTGCCATGACCACGGTATTCAACAATTCCGGACTGATGGAAACATCCCAGTCCTCGGTCGGCTTGTTGACGACTTCGGTGCTGCGCTCGTGGAACAGCGTGGTGGTGATATCGGTGAGCTGCCAGCGCTTGCCATCGAACTCGGCGCGCTTGGCGAAGCTCGAGCTCAGCAGATGACGCTCCTTGTCGAAGTGATAGCGGGTCACGCCATACAGCAGGCCATCGGGCTGAACGGCGTTGATATGGATGAACTCGTCGCCCTGACGGTGCCACATGCCGTGCTTGGCGCTCTGTGCGTCGCCGCTGCCCTGAGCCAGCGAACGATTGGCCTGCGCCATGCTCTCGGTGGCCGGGGCAACGTATTCGCCGATCAGCACGCCGGCCAGCATCAGCACCAGCATCGGCTTCATCACCGCCCAGACGATGCGCCCGATGGATACACCGGCAGCACGCATGACGGTCAGCTCACTGCTGCTGGCCAGACTGCCCAGACCGATCAGGCAGCCGATCAGCGCCGCCATCGGCAACATGTCGTAGAGCCGGCGCGGCGCAGTCAGCACCACGAAGCTCAGCACATCGACCAGCGTATAGGTTTCGCTGACATCGCCCATTTCGTCAATGAAGGCAAACAGGGTAGCCAGGCCAAGAATGATCGCCAGCACCGCGATGATCGCGATGAACACGCTGCTGCCGATGTAGCGGTCGAGTTTAACCACGGGCCACCTCCAGCGCGGCGCTGCGACGGCTGGCCATTTTCAGACGCAGCGGTTCCCAGTACAGCAGGCCGATACCGATGGCCAGGAAGATCGCATGCACCCACCACAGACCCAGACTCGCCGGGATCTTGCCTTTTTCGAGGGCGCCGCGGGCGGCAATCAGGATGGTCAGATAAGCCATATAAAGAAGAATCGCCGGCAGCAGCTTGAGGAAGCGTCCCTGACGCGGATTGACCCGCGACAACGGCACCGCCATCAGGGTCACGATGAACACCAGCAGCGGCAGCGACAGGCGCCATTGCAGTTCGGTTTTTGCACGGATGTCGTCGCTGGCCAGCAGCGTCGAGGTCGGCATGGCGTCACGGTCGGTGACTTCCTCGCTGACATCCGGCTTGGGCAGCAACACACCATAGGTTTCGTAGTGGATGGCACGGTAATTGGCCAGTCCCGGGCTGCCGTCATAACGGTAGCCATTGTGCAGGATCAGGTAACGGTTGCCGTCGGGACGGATTTCCTGCCGGCCCTTCTCGGCCACCAGCACGGAAATCCCGCGATCGGCCTGGTTGGCACCGAGGTTTTTCTGCGAGATGAACACGCTGCCCAGATTGACCCGGTCGTCGCTCAGGGTTTCGGTGTAGGTCACCCGGGTGCCGTCGCGCAAGGCCTGGAAACGGCCCGGCTCGAGGGTGTCGAACTCGGTCAGGGCGTCCTGTTTGTTGAGCAGCAGCTGAAACTGGTTGGCGCCTTGCGGGGCCAGGCTCAGGCTCAGCCAGGCCACGACCAGTGCCACCAGCGTGGCCGGGAACAGCGTCATGCGGAACAGGCGCTGCTGGCTCATGCCGGTGGCCGACAGCACGGTCATTTCGCTTTCCAGGTACAACCGGCCGTACGCCAGAAGGATCCCGAGGAACAGGCCCAGCGGCAGGATCAACTGCATGAAGCCCGGCAGGCGATAGCCCATGATCAGGAACAGCGATCCCGGATCGAGCTGGCCCGCTGCGGCCTGGGCAAGGTATTTGATGAAACGACCGCTCATGATGATGACCAGCAGTACGGCGCTTACCGCACTCAGGGTCAACAGGACTTCGCGGGACAGATAACGGAAGACGATCAAACCAGACACTCCAGGGTTGTCAGGCTAAGGCGGCCAAACAAGCAAACGTCCCGATGGCCCCGCAAGGCAGAGCCATCGAAAAAAGATGCGGCATTATCCTGTGATTGAGGGCGCCTGTCACTGCGCACACTCACGCATGGGTGCAATCCGTTGAAGATCGTACAACCGAGGGTTGTCAGGCGCAGGGAGCGAGGTTCAAACTGCGGCCCTTGTCGCAGGCGCTGGCCTGCGCCTTTTCTTTCTATAAGCAGGCGACTGCGAACATCGTCGAACGCCTGCGTGTTGACCATTCATTCAGGGATCCGGACATGGAACTGGTTGTAAAAAGCGTTAGCCCAGAAACGTTGAAAACCGCCACCCTGGTGGTTGCCGTCGGCGAAGGCCGCAAACTCGGCGTCGCGGCCAGACAGGTCGACGAACTGAGCGGCGGCGCCGTCAGCGCTGTCCTCAAGCGTGGCGATCTGGCCGGCAAGGTCGGTCAGAGCCTGTTGCTGCACAGCCTGCCGAACCTGAAAGCCGAGCGTGTGCTGCTGGTTGGCGTGGGCAAGGATGAAGAACTGGGCGACCGCCCGTTCCGCAAGATCGTGGCCGGCATCCTCAACACCCTCAAGGGCCTGGGTGGCAGCGATGCCGTGCTGGCGCTGGATGAAGTCCTCGTCAAGGGCCGCGACAGCTACGGCAAGACCCGCCTGCTGGCCGAGACCCTGATCGATGGCGGATACACCTTCGACCAGTTCAAGAGCCAGAAAGCCGAACCCCGCACCCTGAAGAAAATCACTCTGCTGACCATCAAGGCTGCTCAGGCCGAAGTGCAACGCGCCGTGAACCACGCCACCGCGATCGCCAACGGCATGGCCTTCACCCGCAACCTGGGCAACCTGCCGCCGAACATCTGCCACCCGACCTTCCTCGGCGAACAGGCCAGGAACCTCGGTAAAGAGTTCAAGGATCTGAAAGTCGAAGTCCTCGACGAGAAGAAGATCAAATCCCTGGGCATGGGTTCGTTCTACGCCGTCGGCCAGGGCAGCGCCCAGCCACCACGCCTGATCGTCATGCAATACAACGGCGGCAAGAAATCCGAGAAGCCGTACGCGCTGGTCGGCAAGGGCATCACCTTCGACACCGGCGGCATCAGCCTGAAACCGGGCGCCGGCATGGACGAGATGAAGTACGACATGGGCGGCGCCGCCAGCGTGTTCGGTACCCTGCGTGCGGTGCTGGAACTTAAGCTGCCGATCAATCTTGTGTGCATCCTCGCCTGTGCCGAAAACATGCCGAGCGGTACGGCTTCGCGTCCGGGCGACATCGTCACCACCATGAGCGGCCAGACCGTCGAGATCCTCAACACCGACGCCGAGGGCCGTCTGGTGCTGTGCGATGCCCTGACCTACTCCGAGCGTTTCAAGCCGCAGGCCGTGATCGACATCGCCACCCTGACCGGCGCCTGCGTGGTTGCTCTGGGTGCTCACACCTCGGGCCTGCTGGGCAACAACGACGAGCTGATCGAACAACTGCTGAGCGCAGGCAAGGCCGCCGACGACCGCGCCTGGCAACTGCCGCTGTTCGATGAATACCAGGAGCAACTGGACAGCCCGTTCGCCGACATCGCCAACATTGGCGGGCCGAAGGCCGGCACCATCACGGCCGCGTGCTTCCTGTCGCGCTTCACCAAGAACCTGAACTGGGCGCACCTGGACATCGCGGGCACCGCGTGGACCAGCGGCGGCAAGGACAAGGGTGCCACCGGCCGTCCGGTTCCCCTGCTGACCCAGTATCTGCTGGATCGCGCCAAGGCCTGAAACCGATGACTGCAAGCGACGTCTCTTTCCAAGGGCGTCGCTTGCAGCTCAGGAACCGCAATGACCAAAGTCGACTTCTATATCCTGCCCTGCGCTGCCCCCTCGGCACGCCTGGACTTTGCCTGCAAGCTCACCGAGAAAGCCTGGCGCATGGGCCACCGCATCTACCTGCATTGCAGCGATGCCGCCCAGCGCGATGACCTCGATGCACGTTTGTGGGCGTTCAAGAGCGAAACCTTCGTGCCCCACGGGCCGGCCGAGCACGAACCGGAAGGGGCGATCGTGCTTGGACTGGGCGAAGACTGCGGCCAGCACCAGGACTTGCTCGTCAATCTCGACCTGAAGGTCCCCGCCTTCGCCAACAAATTCGCCCGCGTGGCGGAGGTGGTGGTGGAAGATCCGGCGATCCGTTCAGCAGCGCGGGAGAGTTTCCGTTTCTACCGGGAACAGGGCTATCCTCTGCAAGACCACCGTTTACAGCGACTCTGAGTACGCCGATGGACACTCCAAAACCGCTGCAAAAACCCGCCCACCTGCTGGATGACCTCGAATCCATCCGTCAGCTTCTGGGCGATGACAACCTGCAACCGCCGCTTTTGACCGAAACGGTCGATGATGGCGAACAGGAACAGATACCAATGTTGTTCGACTCGATCGACAACACCCCACCCGCCGTCGAGCCACCGCCCGCCCCCGTCGTGAAGCCCGCCACTGCACCGGCCGCACCTGTGGACAAAGGCCCCGACGCGCTGCTGCATCTGGACAGCGAACTGCGCGCCGCCGCGCAATTGATCATGCAAGACGTGATCGACGACTTCGCCCCGCACATCGAAACCGAAATCAAGCGTCGGCTGGATGCGCGGATGGAGCGGCTTCTCGCCCAGTACGAATAATTCCCCGATCTCCTGTGGGAGCTG
>NZ_LRUN01000106.1 GCF_001679645.1 Pseudomonas bananamidigenes
CAATATTTCCAACAATCAAAAGCTCCCTCACCCCAGCCCTCTCCCGGAGGGAGAGGGAGCCGACCGAGGTGTCTCAGGAAATCCGTCGACCTGAAAAGGCCAGTCGATTATGGATTCACCACGAAAGCTTCAGGCAAAAGCTTAGCTTCAATATTCCCCAATCGGTTCCCTCTCCCTCCGGGAGAGGGTTAGGGTGAGGGCAGCAATCTCAAGGCTGACGCGGTTTGCGCCCCGACACAAAATGGCTGACATCATTAAACCCCGGCGTCGACGCATGCCCTGGCGTCACCAGCGAGTCGATAAACGCCTCATCTTCCGCCGAGATCTTCACCGCTTGCGCCTTGGTGTACGCATCCCACTGTTCTTCCGTGCGCGGCCCGACAATCGCCGACGTCACCGCGCCGTTGTTCAGCACCCAGGCAATCGCGAACTCAACGATCCCGACCCCGCGCTCCTGGGTGTACTGCTGAATCTGCTGGGCAATGCGCAACGACTCCACGCGCCATTCGGTCTCAAGAATCCGCTTGTCCTGGCGCCCGGCACGGCTGTTGGCGTCCGGCGTCACGTCCGGTGCGTACTTGCCGCTGAGCACGCCACGGGCCAGCGGGCTGTAAGGCACCACGCCGAGGCCGTAAGTCTGGGCGGCGGTGATCTGCTCGGTTTCGGCCTGACGGTTGACGATGTTGTACAGCGGCTGGCTGATCACCGGGCGATCGACGCCGAGGTTGTCCGCCACGCGAATCACCTCGGCAATCCGCCAGCCGCGATAGTTCGACAGGCCCCAGTAACGGATTTTGCCTTGGCGAATCAGATCGCCGATGGCCGAGACCGTCACCTCCAGTGGGGTGTTGTGGTCTTCGCGGTGCAGGTAATAGATGTCGAGGTAGTCGGTGCCGAGTCGGGTCAGGCTGGCCTCCAGACCATTGAAAATGTGTTTGCGGCTCAGACCGCTGCGATTCGGCACGCCATCCACCGGGCCAAAACCGACCTTGGTCGCCAGCACCCATTCATGACGATGACGGGCGATGGCTTCGCCGACGATTTCTTCCGAGCGACCGTTGGTGTAGACGTCAGCGGTGTCGATGAAATTGATGCCCTGATCCCACGCCTTGTCGATGATGCACAGCGAATCTTCCGCGCTGGTCTGCTCGCCGAACATCATCGTGCCAAGAGTGAGGGTGGACACCTGCAACCCCGAGTGACCCAGTGTGCGATAGCTCATGCCGAAATCCTTTTGTCGGTGGGAAAGCGTCCATCAAATACCAGAAGCCCCCGCTGGGGCAAAGTGAATTTAACGGCGCAATGCCTCGCAGCGCTCGCGCAAAAACGCCTGCAACACCTTGACCCGCTCCGACACCTGCACCCGGTGCGGGCACAGCAGATTGAACGGCACACTCTCGCCGTGCCAGTCTTCGAACAGCGTCACCAACCGTCCGGCGCGCACGTCTTTGGCTACGTCGAGCCAGGCCTTGTAGGCGATGCCGTGCCCGGCGAGCGCCCAGCGGCGGGCGACTTCGCCGTCGTCGCTGAGGTAGTCGCCGCGTACTTCGACCTCGACCGTTTCGTCTTCGCGATGGAAACGCCAGGTGTTGTAAGGCCGGCCATTGCGCAGGTAGAGCAGGGCGCTGTGTTCGCTCAATCCGGCGGGGTTTTGCGGTGTGCCGTGGCGTTCCAGATACGCAGGGCTGGCGCAGGCCACACGGCGATGCTCAGGCAGAATCGGCAACGCCACCAGCGTCGAATCACTCGGCACGCCAAAGCGCAGCGCCACGTCCACCGTCTCGCGAAACAGATCCGCATGCCGGTCGTTGAGCAGCAGTTGCAGCTGAATGTGCGGGTGCTCGCGCTTGAAATCGTCCAGCCACGGCAGCAACACATTGCGCCCGAAGTCCGACGGCGCCGCCAGTTGCAGCACGCCGCTCAGGCCTTCGGTCTGCTGCTTCAGCGCCTGTTCGCCCTCGGCCAGGGTGGTCAGCGCCAGACGCACGCTTTCCAGATAGCGCCGGCCTTCTTCGGTCAGGCGCATGCTGCGGGTCGAGCGGGCGAAGAGGCGGATGCCGAGGCGGGTTTCCAGGCGTTTCAGGGCGATGCTTGCCGCCGCCGGGGTCAGCTCCAGCGCCCGGGCGGCCGCGGAAATACTGCCGGAGTCGGCAGTGCGGACGAAGATTTCCAGATCGAGGATCGAGCTCATTAGTAAAAATCCGTTGAAGATCCTTGGCGTTTTGCGGGATTTTTCCGGGATTGGCAAGCGTGGATACTGAAATCCTGAATAACCGCAGGAGACAGACATGACGTGGACATTCGATCATCTGGCCTTCAACACCGTTGACGGCCAGGCGCTGCAGGACGCTTTTGGTGCGCTATTGGGACTGAAACCGGGGCGCGGCCGCCGTTTCCGTTTCCTGGGCGTTGGTTGTATCAGGATGGGCAGGCGTTGGTGCATGTGATTGAGCAGCCTTCATCCGAAGACGCTGTTTTGAGCCACATCGCGTTTCGTACCGATGAAGATGCGGCAGTGGTTTTGAAACGGGTACAGGGCAGTGGATTGCCGTATCAGGTGGCGCAGGTGCCGGAGGACGGGATCTGGCAGATTTTTGTGCAGATGCCGGGGGGATTGGTTTTGGAGTTGGATGCGAAATCGGGGGCCTAGAATCAAGAGCGCCCTCACCCTAACCCTCTCCCGGAGGGAGAGGGGACAGATTGAGGTGTTCTCACGAGTTACGCCGACGTGAAATACCGAGTCGAACTCCAGTTTTGAAAAACACACATCACGGCGTATCGACGTGAAATATCGAGTCGAACTCCGATTTTGAAAAGCACCGAGATCGGCTCCCTTTCCCCC
>NZ_LRUN01000107.1 GCF_001679645.1 Pseudomonas bananamidigenes
CGGAGCGAAGGAACCCCGAGCCTCAGCGAGCGGGCCGAACGTTGGGACAAGCCTTTTTTTGCTTACTTTTTTGAGGCGTTTGTCAAAAAAGTGAGTCGCCGTAAGGGCGAAACCGCCAGCAGGCGCCCCCGAAGAAACGGATATGTACCCGATAAAACCGCAGCTTGGTCGGCCCAAAGGCCGCCAAGTTCAAACCCCTGTCAAAACCCTGAACACACAACCAGAAACACCCACCCCCATTGAAACCACCAAAACCCTGCCCCATCTAACACCCATACCCCATTGCGCAGGTGCCCCATGAGCGACCAGCAAGAATTCCCCGAGAACCCAGACGACTACACCGAAACCGACCCCATCGAACACCACGTCCCCGGCAAGGGCCTGGCCCTGCCCGGTCAGAACCTGCCGGACAAGGTCTACATCATCCCGATCCACAACCGCCCGTTCTTCCCGGCACAGGTCCTGCCGGTCATCGTCAACGAAGAACCCTGGGCCGAAACCCTCGAACTGGTCAGCAAATCCGAGCACCATTCCCTGGCCCTGTTTTTCATGGACACGCCCCAGGAAGATCCGCGCCACTTCGACACCAAGGCATTGCCGCAGTACGGCACCCTGGTCAAGGTGCACCACGCCAGTCGCGAAAACGGCAAGCTGCAATTCGTCGCCCAGGGCCTGAGCCGTGTGCGCATCAAGACCTGGCTCAAGCACCATCGCCCGCCATATCTGGTGGAAGTCGAATACCCGCACCAGCCCACCGAGCCGACCGACGAGGTCAAGGCCTACGGCATGGCGCTGATCAACGCGATCAAGGAACTGCTGCCGCTCAACCCGCTGTACAGCGAAGAGCTGAAGAACTACCTCAACCGCTTCAGCCCCAACGATCCGTCGCCCCTGACCGACTTCGCCGCCGCCCTCACCTCCGCGACCGGTAATGAGTTGCAGGAAGTGCTCGACTGCGTGCCTATGCTCAAGCGCATGGAAAAAGTCCTGCCGATGCTGCGCAAGGAAGTCGAAGTCGCGCGCCTGCAAAAAGAGATCTCCGCCGAGGTCAACCGCAAGATCGGCGAACATCAGCGCGAGTTCTTCCTCAAGGAGCAGCTCAAGGTCATCCAGCAGGAGCTGGGCCTGACCAAGGACGACCGCAGCGCCGACCTCGAACAGTTCGAGCAGCGTCTGGAAGGCAAGGTCCTGCCGACACCGGTGCAAAAACGCCTCGAAGAAGAAATGAACAAGCTGTCGATCCTCGAAACCGGATCGCCGGAGTACGCGGTCACCCGCAACTACCTCGACTGGGCGACCTCGGTGCCGTGGGGCGTGTACGGCGAGGACAAGATCGACCTCAAGCACGCGCGCAAGGTGCTGGACAAACACCACGCCGGCCTCGACGACATCAAGGACCGGATCCTCGAATTCCTCGCCGTCGGTGCCTACAAAGGCGAGATCAGCGGCTCCATCGTGCTGCTGGTCGGCCCGCCGGGCGTGGGCAAGACCAGTGTCGGCAAGTCCATCGCCGAATCCCTGGGCCGGCCGTTCTACCGCTTCAGCGTCGGCGGCATGCGTGACGAAGCCGAAATCAAGGGCCACCGCCGCACTTACATCGGTGCGCAGCCGGGCAAACTCGTGCAGGCGCTGAAAGACGTCGAAGTGATGAACCCGGTGATCATGCTCGACGAGATCGACAAGATGGGCCAGAGCTACCAGGGCGACCCGGCTTCGGCGCTGCTGGAAACCCTCGACCCGGAACAGAACGTCGAATTTCTCGACCACTACCTCGACCTGCGGATGGACCTGTCGAAAGTCCTGTTCGTCTGCACCGCCAACACTCTGGATTCGATTCCCGGCCCGTTGCTGGACCGGATGGAAGTGATTCGCCTGTCGGGCTACATCACCGAAGAAAAAGTCGCCATCGCCAAGCGTCACCTGTGGCCGAAACTGCTGGAAAAGGCCGGTGTGTCCAAGGGCAGCCTGAGTATCAGCGACAGCGCGCTCAAGGCGCTGATCGACGGTTACGCCCGTGAAGCCGGCGTGCGTCAGCTGGAAAAGCAGCTGGGCAAACTGGTGCGCAAGGCAGTCATGAAGCTGATCGACGATCCGAAAGCGGTGATCAAACTCGGGCCGAAAGACCTCGAAGCCTCCCTTGGCCATCCGGTGTTTCGCAACGAACAGGTGCTGTCCGGCATCGGCGTGATCACCGGTCTGGCCTGGACCAGCATGGGCGGCGCAACCCTGCCGATCGAAGCCACGCGGATTCACACGTTCAATCGCGGCTTCAAGCTCACCGGGCAACTGGGCGATGTGATGAAGGAGTCGGCGGAGATCGCCTACAGCTACGTCAGTTCGCACCTCAAATCCTTTGGTGGCGATCCGAAGTTCTTTGACGAAGCCTTCGTCCACCTGCATGTGCCGGAAGGCGCAACGCCGAAGGACGGCCCGAGCGCCGGGGTGACCATGGCCAGTGCCCTGCTCTCGCTGGCGCGTAATCAGCCACCGAAAAAA
>NZ_LRUN01000108.1 GCF_001679645.1 Pseudomonas bananamidigenes
CTCGCGGATGCACCAGCGCGGTTCAACTGGCAGAAACCCGATAATCCGCGTCATCAATACCTCCGCCTCCCGCTGTTCCTCACGCAACCCTACGAACCGGCTCATTGCACCGCTCCGAGATCGAACTCCAGGGGCTTGGCCGGTTTCTGCCCGACGCCGTACCAGTCCAGGTTACGGGTCAGCACCATGAACACGCCCAGCAGGCCGAACAGCAACAGCGAGCCCATCAGCAGCGCATAGTCCTCGGCGCTCAGCAAGCCATACAGCAGACCATACAGCGCCGCCAGCCCTGCCGAAAAACTCAGGCCGTGGCGCACGCTGCGCAGCACGTGGCAGACATAAAAACCGATCAGCAACACACAACCACTGGCCGACAGCAGATACGCCAGGGCAAACCCCAGGTGTTCCGACAAGGACAGCAGCAACAGATAGAAGAACGCCAGCGCCACCCCCACCAGCGCGTACTGCACCGGGTGCACCGCCAGGCTTTTCAATATCTCGAACAAAAAGAAACCGGCGAACGTCAGGACGATGAACAACAGCGCATATTTGATCGCCCGGTCACTCTTCAGGTACTGATCCACCGGATCGATGAAACTCACCCCGAAGCTGCGGCTGTTGAACGCCTCGCAGTCGTCTCCCGAAGCGCAACGATTCATGGCCTCTTGCAGGTTGGTAGAGAAGAACGAGGTCTGCCAGTCGGCACTGAAGCCTTGATCGCTGACTTCACGCCTGGCCGGCAGGAAATTGCCGATGAAACTCGGGTGTGGCCAGTTGGCTGCCAGGTTCACGCGGCTGGTCTTGCCCACCGGCAGCACCTGCAACGAGCCGGTGCCCTGCAAGCGCAGGTCGAAACCGAAGGCCAGTTCCGTGATCTTGCTGGTGTCCAGCGCCGGCAGCGTCACTCGCACACCCTCGCCCAGCCAGCCAACCTGAGTGCCGGGCACGAAGTCCAGACGCTGCGCGCCCAGCTCCAGCTTCAGGGCATTTTCGATCCCGCGAATATCGCTGATGCCGACCGCCAGGAACGGCGCATCGAAGGTGTAATCGGCAAAGTCTTCCTTGATCCCCAACTGTACCGGCAGCGCGAAGTGCCCGCTGATGCGGTTGTCGGCATGGAACAGCCGCGCTTCGTAAATGCCCCGGGCGCGCAGCTCGGTCTGTACCTGGCCATCGAGCTCAAAACGCTCCGGCAGGAAATACAGACGCCCACGCTCTTCGCCGATTTCCTGGTAACGCTCGCCGCTCTTCTCTTTGGTTTTCCAGGTGCGCACCACTTTGCGATACGGCACCACCATCACCGGCCCGCTGATCTGCTGGCTGTAGCTGGAACTTCTGGCGATCTCTTCGAGGACGCCGTCACGCCGTTGCTGGCGATCATCGATAACGCCATCGATCATCAGCAGCGGGATCAGCAGTAACAGGATCAACAGGGCAATGGCCCCGAGCTTGAATGTCAGATTTCGGTTCATCAGAACGCTCCCTTGTTGGAATGGGGCGAGTCTGCAAATGCTGTATGGGTTTGTGATGGCGGTTTTGTGGGCTTTGTGTGGAAATACCTGTAAAACGCTGTTCCCGTCATTGAATACAGGACCATGCGAACCGTGCGGGCCGGTTTCGAACAAGGATTATTCAGTTGAGAAACAACTCATTCGACCTGATCAGGCATTTTGCGGCACTGATGGTGCTGGTCAGTCACCACTTCGCGCTTTCAGGCCTGGAAGAGCCCGGCATCGCCGGTTACAACTCATTGGGGGGCATCGCCGTTATCGCCTTCTTCTCGATCTCCGGCCTGCTGATCACCCATAGCTTCCTCAATGCCAGCAGCGTCACCGACTATCTGACCAAGCGTGTCGCGCGGATTTTCCCGGCGCTGATCGCTTGCGCATTCATCATGACGTTTGTGGCGGGCGGGATATTGGCCGACGGCTATGTCACCGGCCCTGCGGCGCTGATCGACTTCCTGCGCATCTCGTTGTTCGGTCGCGCGGCAATCGATGAAATCACCAACGGCTTTATCTTCAGCGAGTCTTTCAATGGCAGTCTGTGGACGCTGAAGATCGAATTCGCCTTTTACCTGCTGGTGGCCGCCTTCTTGAGTCTGTACCGCCGGGCGGCGATGGTCGGTGCAACGCTGGTGGCGTTCTGTATTGCGACCTATGTGCTGGGCAATGGCCCCTCCTCGGCGCTGGCTCAGAAACTGGCGGTGTATGGCTATGCCGGTATCGCCTTTTTTGCCGGGTCGCTCCTGGCTTTCTACAAGCAATACCTGGGCGCCAGACTTCGATTGGCAATGACGCTGACGGCCTGCCTCGGCCTGATTCCGCTTGCAACGGGTACGCCGATGGCCGGCGTCGTCGTCACGCTGTGCATTTGCCTGGCGACACTGAGTCTGGGTCTGCTGTATGTCGACGGCACCCTTCGGGGCCGGTTCGATCTGTCTTACGGCATCTATCTGTATGCGTTTCCCGTGCAGCAGTTGGTGATCAACAAGACCTCGCTGCCATTCGTGCCGTCCATGATCGTGTCGGCGCTGATCGTGATCGCGCTGGCCGCCGCTTCCTGGATCTGCATTGAACGACCGGCGCTGCAATGGGCGCATCGCAAAAGCAAGGCCCGCCTCAGCGAGACGGCGACCCTGTCCTGAGTGATCACGGCAGGTGCAATCGCACCTGCACGCCACCTTCGAGGTTGTCGATGCGCAGAGAGCCGCCATGCAGCTTGGCCACTTCCTCGACGAAGTTCAGCCCGAGCCCGGTGCTTTTGCGTCCACTCTCGGGGCGCGGCAGCGAGTAGAAGCGCTCGGTCAGGCGCGCCAATGCGTAATCGGGAATCGGCTCGGCCTCATTGAACAGGCGGAACTCGACCTGCTCGCCAATTCGTTCCGCTTCAAATCGCAGCAGCCCCCGTGACGGGGTGAAATCCAGCGCATTCTCCAGCAGATTGCCCAAGGCCTGACGCAACAGAAACGGCTCACCGATCAGCGTCAATTCCGCCGCGACAGTGCACTCGACTCGCAGCTGTTTACTTTCAATGCGCGCGGCCTGCGCGTCCAACACTTCATCCACCAGCGCCGCAAGCGGCACGGCGACACGCTCCTCCAGCGTCTGGCGCTGCTCAACCTGAGCCAGATCGAGCAGCCGCTCGATCAACTGCTGCATGCGCGCACTTTCGCTGTCGATGTTGCCGATGAAACGCTGGCGTTGCGCCAACGGCATTTCGCTTTGCAGTAGCTCGGCCGCACCGCGAATCGCCGCCAGCGGACTCTTCAATTCATGGGTCAAGGTGTGGACGTAACGTTCGACATAGGCCTTGCCTTCAAGCTGGGTACGCATTTGTTCCACGGCGCTTGCCAGTTGTTTCAGCTCGCCACCGCGATAATGCGGTACTTCCACCCGCCGTCCCTCGCTGACCGCCTGGGCATAACCGGTCAAACGGTGCAGCGCGCGGCTCAGCCACCACGACAGTAACGCCCCGAACAACAGGCCCAGCGCGATCAGCCCGGCGCCATAAGCCAGCAACCGGCGCTCGGTCCGGTCGACATAGGGCTGCAATGAACTGTTGGGCTTGGCCACCGTGACCACACCGATGATCCGGCCATCGTCGCGGATCGGCGCGCCGACGTGCATGACCGAAGAGGTCGGATCATCCGGATCGCTGCGACTGGAGCGGGCGCCGTACTCACCGCGCAGGGTCAGGTAGACATCGTTCCAGCGCGAGTAATCCTGACCGACCGCCAGACCGCTGGAATCCAGCACCACGATGCCCTTGGCGTCGGTGACGTAAATGCGGTGGTTGACCTGGTTCTTCGGCAGGCCCCAGATCGTCGCTTTCGGCTGGCGCTCGCCGTAGGCCCGGAGCAACTCGGGCCAGCGATTCTGGCTGAGGGTGCCGGCCTTGAAATCATCCTTGAGAATCTCCGCCATCAGATTGGCGGTGTCGACCAGGGTTTCTTCGGTGGACTGACGCACGCCGGGACGGATTTCCTCCATCACGGTGTTGAGCACGAAATAACCGGTCAGACCGATGAACAGCACATAGACCAGAAAAATTCGCAGCCCGAGCGGCATCAGCTGTGCCCCGGGCTGTAGCTGTAACCGAGGCCGCGATGGGTCTGGATCGGCTCGGCCTCGGCGCGCACCAGACGCAGCTTGGCGCGCACGCTTTTGATGTGACTGTCGATGCTGCGCTCGTAACCGGCGTCGGCCGCCACGCCCAGCGCATCGAGCAATTGCTCGCGACTGAATACCCGTTCCGGCTGTTCGAGCAGGCATTGCAGCAGGCGAAATTCATGCCGGGTCAGGCTCAGGGGCTGTCCACGATAGCTGATCTTCACCCGCTCGAGATCGATGCTGAACATCCCCGACCATGCGTCGACCGGCGCACGTGGCGCCATGCGCTTGAGGATCGCCCGGACCCGCGCCGCCACTTCCCGTGGGCTGAACGGCTTGACCACATAGTCGTCGGCACCGATTTCCAGGCCCACCACCCGATCGATTTCAGCATCCCGGGCGCTGAGGAACAGCACCGGCACTTCGCTGAACCGACGCAGTTGCTTGCAGGTTTCGAAACCGCTGATATCCGGCAGGCCGATGTCGAGGATGAGCAGATCGGCCGGTGTCTGGCGCTGATATTCCAGCGCTGCCGCGCCGAGGCTCAGCCAGGTCGTGGTGAAGCCCTCGCCCTGCAAGGCAAAAATCAGCGTATCGGCAATCGCCGCTTCGTCTTCGACAATCAGGATATGAGGCATGGCGTCCAAGCCTGTGGAATGAGTGCGCGAACGGTGCCCCAAGCCTGACGTTACGTCAATGAGACCACTTAGCAGTCCGGCTTGTCGGCGGTGAAACGCCGGGCCGGGTTTACCGCTGCGCCAAACTCGCGCAAGGCCTTGGCACCAATCAGCAATGGATAATTGAAATGGCTGCGGTCGGTCAGGTTGACCTCCACGGTACGCTTGACGTTGCCCAGGCACAGCTCCAGATCGACCACGGGACGCTTGGCCACTTCGGTGCTTTCGCCCTCGTCCTCTTCATCCGAGCGACTCTTGATCTTGCTGATCCGCGCGATCTTGTGCTCGTACACCTTGTTACTCGCGTCTTTGGTGGCGAGACGGAAGCGAACCCAGTCTTCGCCGTCACGGGTAAAGGTCTCGATGTCCCTGGCCGACAGCGACGCGGTCAGCGCGCCAGTGTCCATTTTCGCCTTGAGTACCTGGCCGCCGATTTCCGGCAGCGCGATGTATTCGTAGCGCCCGTACAGGGTCGGCTCGGCCGCCAGCACCGGCAGGGCGACGAGAGAAAGCAATGCAAGGAGAGATTTCACGTAAAGGGCTTCCTTGGGAAATGGGGGCTCTGAAGCGAGATTTTAGACCGCTGTGCCACTGTTCGTTCCCACGCTCTGCGTGTGAACTCATCAAGTGACGCTTCGCGTCACGGGAACGCAGAGCGTCGCGGGCGGCATTCCCACGCAGAGCGTGGGAACGATCAGGCTAACGCGCCAAAGGTGAAACATTCGTCACCGCCGATTTGGCCTGTCGCCCGAAGCCACTTATCATGACGCGCCCATCCGCTTTCAAGAGTTGCTTATGCGCCGCCTGCTCACCGGCTGTCTCGTCACCCTGCTGCTGTTGCTCAACACCCTGGTGCTGTTCGGCCCGTTGATGGTGTTCGCCCTGCTCAAGCTGATCCTGCCGGGACGCTTTCGCGACTACGCCTCGTGGGCGGTGATGTGGATCGCCGAAACCTGGGCGGAAATCGACAAGCTGATTTTCCGTCTGTGCATCCCCACGCAATGGGACATCCGTGGCGGCGATGACCTGCGCGGTGACACGTCCTATCTGGTGATCAGCAACCATCAGTCCTGGGTCGATATCCCGGCCCTGATCCAGACCCTCAACCGGCGCACCCCCTTCTTCAAATTCTTCCTCAAAAAGGAATTGATCTGGGTACCGTTCCTGGGCCTGGCCTGGTGGGCGCTGGATTACCCGTTCATGAAGCGCTACACCAAGGCGTTCCTGGCGAAACACCCGGAGCTGGCCGGCAAGGATCTGGAAATCACCAAAGCGGCGTGCGAGCTGTTCAAGCGTCAGCCGGTAACCGTGGTGAATTATCTGGAAGGCACCCGCTATACCGCCGCCAAAAGCACCCAGCAGCAGTCACCGTTCAATCACCTGCTCAAGCCCAAGGCTGGCGGTGTGGCGTTCGTGCTGGCGGCTATGGGCGAACAGCTGGACGCGATTCTGGATGTGACCGTGGTTTATCCACAGCCGAGGATTCCGGGTTTCTGGGACCTGATCAGCGGCAACGTGCCACGGGTGATCATCGATATTCGCACCCGTGAGCTGGACCCGTCGCTGTGGCAGGGCGACTACGAGAACGATCCGCTGTTTCGCGAGAAAATCCAGAGCTGGGTCAACCAGCTCTGGAACGAGAAGGACCGGCGCATTGCCGAGCTGCGCAACGAGCGCCGCTGATCAGTTGCCGGTGCCCCAGATGCTGCCCAGGCTTTGCAGCAACGAGCCGCCGACACCCTGCTGACCGAGATACTGCAAAAGAATCGGGGCAAACTGGCCAACCATGCTGCTGTCCATGCCCAACGCCCCGAAAGCGTTGTTCAGGTCATTGGTGTCCTTGACGTTGCCCAGGGCATTTTCCAGTCCTGCGGACTTGCCGGACGATCCCAGCAACCCGCTCAGCGCCGCCAGGTTGCCACCGCCGCCGGAGAGTTTGTCGATCCCCGGCACCTCCTTGGCCAATTGCGAATAATCCGTGTTGCTGAGCTGATTTTTCGCCAGTCCCAGCATGGCACTGGTGCCGCCGACCGCTTGCTGCGGCGTGACGTTCAGCGCACTCAACGCACTCAACAGACCGGCGGTTTCCGAAGTCGGCGCTGCAGCGGCGGCCTTGTCCCCGCCCTGCATGCCCGATACCGCACCGGCCACGTCATTCAGACTGAAACCGGCAAACACCGGCCCTGCCGCCAGGGTCAGGAGCGATGCCAGTGCAAAACCGCGTGAAATCTTCATTCAGACATCCTCTTGTGGCGTGAAACCCTTCAGCGACGAAGGGGAAAACTGCCGGTTTGACCGAGTATCGGTCGGCATGTTCCGAGCGCAGCGCATGCATTTTGAACGCGACCCTGATCAGAAAAAGTGAAACACAGCAGACCCGCTGATGAACGGCACGGGCGCCATGGCTGCATTCGCCTGTGAACTGACCGAAACCGACGAGTACAGCCCGTTCTTTATTCCCGCTTTCCATTAATCGAAAGCCTTTCTGGCGGCACACACCAACTCAAAGAAAAAAGGCGACCTGACGGTCGCCTTTTTCCTGGTTGCAACTTACGCCGCACTGAACAACTTGTGCGGATCAATCACAAACTTCTTAGGCACGCCGGCATCGAACTCACCGTAGCCTTCCGGCGCCTGGTCGAGGCTGATGACCTGCACGCCCACCACTTCGGCGATGTTGATGCGGTCCCACATGATCGCCTGCATCAGTTGGCGGTTGTACTTCATCACCGGGGTCTGCCCGGTGTGGAAGCTGTGGGATTTGGCCCAGCCCAGACCAAAGCGGATGCTCAGGCTGCCCGTCTTGGCAGCGGCATCGACAGCGCCCGGATCCTCGGTCACGTACAGCCCCGGAATACCGATCTTGCCGGCGACGCGCACCACGCCCATCAGCGAGTTGAGCACCGTGGCCGGGGCTTCGTGCTTGACGCCGTCGTGACCATGGCCGCGGGCTTCGAAGCCCACGCAGTCCACCGCACAATCCACTTCAGGCTCGCCCAGCAATGCGGCGATCTGTTCGTGCAGCGGGGTGTCTTTCGACAGGTCGACGATTTCGAAACCCTGTGCCTTGGCGTGGGCCAGACGGATGGTGTTGACGTCGCCGACGATCACCACCGCAGCGCCGAGCAAACGGGCGGATGCCGCCGCAGCCAGACCGACCGGACCGGCGCCGGCAATGTAAACGGTGCTGCCCGGGCCGACGCCAGCGGTCACGGCGCCGTGGTAGCCGGTCGGCAGAATGTCGGAAAGGCAGGTCAGGTCGCGGATTTTCTCCATGGCCTTGTCGCGGTCCGGCAGTTTCAACAGGTTGAAGTCGGCGTACGGCACCAGCACGTATTCGGCCTGACCACCGGTCCAGTCGCCCATGTCGACGTAACCGTAGGCACCGCCGGCGCGAGCCGGGTTGACGGTCAGGCAGACGCCGGTGTGTTGCTCCTTGCAGGAACGGCAGCGCCCGCAAGCCACGTTGAACGGCACGGACACCAGATCGCCGATTTTCAGGCTTTCGACGTCGCTGCCCTTCTCGATCACTTCACCGGTGATCTCGTGTCCCAGCACCAGACCGACCTGAGCCGTGGTACGGCCGCGCACCATGTGCTGGTCGGAGCCGCAAATGTTGGTTGAAACCACACGCAGGATGACACCGTGCTCGATCTTCCTGCCGCGCGGATCCTGCATTTTCGGATAGTCGATTTTCTGTACTTCGACCTTGCCAGCGCCGAGATACACCACACCACGATTGCCAGACATGCTTTCACCTCGCTGTTGTTTTTATGGAACCGCGCCGCCCAGGCAGGCAGCGCGTTAAGTGCTCGGGTACAGATGCTGATTCTTGTGTTGCCTGTTATGGCCTCATCGCGAGCAAGCTCGCTCCCACAGGGGGACGCATTTCAATGTGGGAGCGAGCTTGCTCGCGAAAGCGATCTAGAGAACGACGGTGCGATTGGCGTTCAAAAACACCCTTCTCTCAATGTGATATCCCACCGCCCGGGCCAGGGTCAGGCCTTCGATGTCCCGTCCCTTGGCAATCAGGTCTTCCGGGTAATGACTGTGATCCACCGCCTCGACGCCCTGGGCGATGATCGGCCCCTCGTCCAGGTCGTTGTTGATGTAGTGCGCCGTGGCGCCCACCAGCTTCACGCCCTTGTTGTAGGCCTGGTGATACGGCTTGGCGCCCTTGAAGCCTGGCAGCAGCGAGTGATGAATATTGATCGCCTTGCCATCGAGCTTGCGGCACAGCTCCGGCGACAGCACCTGCATGTAACGGGCAAGGATCACCAGTTCGGCGCCGGCCTCCTCGATCACCTGCCACACCTGCCGCTCCTGGGCCGGTTTGTCGTTGGGGTCGAGGGGGAAATGGTAGTAGGGAATCTGGTGCCAGTCGGCCAGTGGCTTGAGGTCCGGATGGTTGGACACCACCGCAGCCACGTCCATGGACAACTGGCCGATGCGCTGGCGGTAGAGCAAGTCATTGAGGCAGTGATCGGCCTTGGACACCATGATCACCACTTTCGGCCGGTAGTTCGGCGCCGTCAGCTCGAAGATCATGCCGAACGCCTGCCCACGCTCGGCGAGGCCTGCACGGAAGGATTGCTCGTCAAAACCGTCGGGCTGGCGGAATTCCACCCGAATGAAGAAACGGCCCGAGAGCCGGTCGTCGAACGAGTGGTGCTCGGTGACGTAGCAGCCCTGCTCGAACAGAAAACGCGTCACCGCGTCCACGGTGCCGAGCACGCTGGGGCAGTCGGCGGTCAGAATCCATGTATCCGGGGCGCGGCTCATTGTTTTCTCCTGGGTAGGCCTCTGATCTTCCCATGCTCTGCGTGGGAATGCCGCCATGGACGCTCTGCGTCCGTTCTTGGGACGCGGAGCGTCCCGGGATGCATTCCCACGCGGAGCGTGGGAACGATCATTACGCCTGAAC
>NZ_LRUN01000109.1 GCF_001679645.1 Pseudomonas bananamidigenes
TTATCGCACCTATATCTACGAGCCCGGCAGCTTCCGCCCGCTGGCCATGCTCGACGGCGAAGGCCCACGCAAGGCAACGCCGTTCTATTATCAGCTCGATCATCTGGGCACACCGCAGGAACTCACCGACTACAGCGGCGAAATCATGTGGTCCGCGAAGTACCGCGCCTACGGCAACCTCGCTGCGCTGGACGTTAGTGAAATCGATAACCCGTTGCGATTCCAGGGTCAGTATTTCGATGTTGAGACGGGGTTACATTACAACCGGCACCGCTACTACAATCCGGGGACTGGACGGTTTTTGACGCCGGATCCGATCAAGCTTGCGGGTGGGTTGAATAGCTACCAGTACGTGCCTAACCCCACGGGTTGGGTGGATCCGTTGGGATTGAGTTCTACATTGGCACACTGCCCCAAAGTGCGCTCTATTGACCCCAACGAGGTAAGATTTTCTCAAACGTCTGTTTCATACAATAAAACTGATAGAGCGGGCAATAATTATACTTATGACAACTTGGTCACAAGTATGAAAGAAAAAGGGTGGCAAGGTGATCCAATTGACGTTGTACGAATGCCAGACGGTCATCTAACCAGTATGGACAACACTCGGGTTCGGGCTGCACGTGAAGCAGGAATCAAAGTGGAGGCTAGAGAACGTTCTTATAATGACCCTGTCACTGAACCTGAACAGCAGCGTTTCGCCGTAAAAGGAAAGAAACCTGACACATGGGGGCAAGCGATCGAATTAAGAGTCGGCAAGCAGTCGCCAAAGCGCTTCGGCAAAGAAACTCCTTACGGCTCACACGAGCTTCCAAAACTGAGTGGCAAAGAATGAATTACTTTTTAAATATTCAAAACAGAAGTGAATTTCAATATCCAAAAAGCTTTATAAAAACCATCAGCACCGCTCCTGAAGTCGATCTTGAGCCTTGGTGGTTCATCGTCTTTGAAGATGGAGATGTCAACTATTGGCACCACACACTAAAAAGCCTTTACCCACAGAGAGACTTAATACCGTTTGCCAAATTTAATGCGAACGATGATATCGCCTGTTTTGATGGAAACGATAATTCCGGAGATCCTCAGGTACTCATAATCCACGCTTATGCGGGTGAGGGCTGGGAGCTTCATGGCAGCTATAAAACCTTTAGCGACTGGTTAACTGCCGCAACAGAAACACATAAAACCTGGGAAGATGAAGAGTAGTACGACTACTCTTCATCAACCTCAATTATAAAATCAGCGGGTACACAATCGGTTAACCAAACTTCATTTTCAGACTTAAAAAAAACAAAGCCCTTTCCATACATAGATTGAGAGTTTATTTTCAGCAAGATAACTTTGCCATATCGCCGCCCCACCTCTGACGCTAAAACTCTGTCGCTTGTTAGGTGTACGTGATGCCTGCTACCTGGAACAAGACCGC
Source organism: Pseudomonas bananamidigenes (assembly GCF_001679645.1). Taxonomy (GTDB): domain Bacteria; phylum Pseudomonadota; class Gammaproteobacteria; order Pseudomonadales; family Pseudomonadaceae; genus Aquipseudomonas; species Aquipseudomonas bananamidigenes. Next base: position 1,427 of record NZ_LRUN01000109.1, read on the forward strand.
GATGTCGAATACTCTCCAGAAATCGTTCTGCTGTACCATGATACAGATATTCTGGAGGTTCTAATTCAGAATACCTGCGACTAACTAACTTGGTCGAGTGCCCTTGTATAGCACGAATCCTTAATCCATCGCTGGAAATTTCGAAACGTTTTTTATCATTCATAGAAACAATTTTCTCAACCTCCACCAAGCTTATGAAAACACCTTTTCCAGCGCTACCCGATATTAATTCTTTAATATTTCCCCATCCTTCAGAATCAAGTTCAAGCCCAATATGTTCTGGCTCGTGGCGTAAAACATAGCTAAGAAACCGACTCAAATCATCAAAGTTAAAACTCATTAACCCCCTCCCAAAATAGATAAAATTCATCAGACACTAAAACTCAATCTATCCAGCCCCTAAAAACACCCGAACCAAAGCTTTGAGCTAATAATATATCAACACACCCAACCACAAACAAAATTCAACTACATCATTACAGCAATAAAGCCTATTGCCCTTCTACTCCAACAGATTAACGATTGTCGAATATAGACATCACAACACAGAAGAGGACAGTTGAAGAAAATAGATCTGTCCCCGAATGGCATGGTCAACGTCGACGACGGACACTGGCCGCTCGCCTACGAATACGACCTGCAAGATCGCCTCGTCACCGAACATCAGGGCTGGGGCACCTTGCGTTATGAGTACGACAGCGTCGGCCAGCTCAAGCACTGCCGCCTGCCCGATGGCAGCAAACTCGACTACCGCCACCAACCCGGCGGCATGCTCAGCGGCATCGATCTCAATGGCTCGCGCCTGACGTCTCACCAGTTCAGCGGTGGTCGCGAACAGCAGCGCCAGCAAGGCCTGTTGCTCAGCCAGTATCAATATGACGAACAAGGCCGCTTGCAGGCCCACAGCGTCAGCCAACGCGAGAAAAACCTTTTCCAGCGTCGCTACAACTACGACGCCAAC
>NZ_LRUN01000011.1 GCF_001679645.1 Pseudomonas bananamidigenes
CGGACTGACATTCAACACTGATGTCGACTGATGTACCGCAATCGCGAGCAAGCTCGCTCCCACAGGGTTTATCGGTGTTCTCAAGCTCCGGAGCAGCCCACTATTCAGCGACGTTCGATTGGCACGAACTTGCGCTGTTCAACGCCGACATACTCGGCGCTCGGACGGATGATGCGGTTGTTGGCGCGCTGTTCGAACACGTGTGCCGCCCAGCCGGTCAGGCGCGAGCAGACGAAGATCGGGGTGAACAGCTTGGTGGGGATGCCCATGAAGTGGTACGCCGAGGCATGGTAGAAGTCGGCATTCGGGAACAGTTTCTTTTGCTCCCACATGGTCTTGTCGATGGCTTCCGAAACCGCGAACAACACCTTGTCGCCCACTTCGTCGGCGAGTTTTTTCGACCAGCCCTTGATCACCTCGTTGCGCGGATCGCTGTCCTTATAGATCGCGTGACCGAAGCCCATGATCTTGTCCTTGCGCTCAAGCATGCCGAGGGTGCCCTTGATCGCCTCTTCCGGCGATGAGAAGCGCTCGATCATTTCCATCGCCGCTTCGTTGGCGCCGCCGTGCAGCGGGCCGCGCAGCGAACCGATGGCCGCCGTGATGCAGGAATACAGGTCGGACAGGGTCGAAGCGCACACCCGGGCGGTGAAGGTCGAGGCGTTGAATTCGTGTTCGGCGTAAAGGATCAGCGACACGTTCATCACTTTGACGTGCAGCTCGCTCGGCTTCTTGTCGTGCAACAGGTGCAGGAAATGGCCGCCAATGGACGGCTCGTCCGTCACGCAGTTGATGCGTTTGCCGTCGTGGCTGAAGCGATACCAGTAGCACATGATCGCCGGGAAGGCGGCCAGCAGGCGGTCGGTCTTGTCGCGTTGTTCGGAGAAGTCTTTCTCCGGCTCGATGTTGCCCAGGAACGAGCAACCGGTGCGCATCACGTCCATCGGGTGGGCATCGGCGGGAATGCGTTCCAGCACTTCTTTCAGCGCTTGCGGCAGGTCGCGCAACTTGCTCAGTTTGCCTTGATATTCGGCGAGCTGGGCCTTGGTCGGCAGCTCTCCGTAGAGCAGCAGGTACGCCACTTCTTCGAATTGTGCATCTGCCGCCAGTTCGCGCACGTCGTAGCCGCGATAGGTCAGCCCGGCACCGGCCTGGCCCACGGTGGACAGTGCGGTTTGCCCGGCAACCTGGCCCCGGAGCCCGGCGCCACTGAGTACTTTTGCTTCGGCCATTGTTGTCTCCAGTCTTGTATTTGTCAGGGAGTACGGTTGCGGCTTACTTCTTCGCCGCAAACAGCGCGTCGAGCTTCTGCTCGAAGGTGTGGTAATCGATGCGATCGTAAAGCTCCATGCGAGTCTGCATGGTGTCGATGACATTCTGCTGGGTGCCGTCGCGGCGGATCGCGGTGTAGACGTTTTCCGCGGCCTTGTTCATCGCGCGGAACGCCGACAGCGGATAGAGCACCAGCGACACATCGGCACCGGCCAATTGTTCGGTGGTGTACAGCGGCGTCGAGCCGAATTCGGTGATGTTGGCCAGGATCGGCGCTTTCACGCGGTTGGCGAACAGCTTGTACATCTCCAGTTCAGTGATGGCTTCCGGGAAGATCATGTCGGCGCCGGCCTCGATGCACGCGGCGGCGCGCTCCAGTGCCGACTCCAGACCTTCAACGGCCAGCGCGTCGGTGCGGGCCATGATCACGAAACTGTCGTCGGTGCGGGCATCCACGGCCGCCTTGATGCGGTCGACCATTTCCTGCTGGGTCACGATTTCCTTGTTCGGACGGTGGCCGCAGCGTTTGGCGCCGACCTGGTCTTCGATATGGATCGCCGCCGCGCCGAACTTGATCATCGACTTCACGGTGCGGGCCACGTTGAACGCCGAGGCACCGAAACCGGTGTCCACGTCCACCAGCAGCGGCAGGTCGCAGACGTCGGTGATGCGGCGCACGTCGGTCAGCACGTCATCCAGGCCGGTGATGCCCAGGTCCGGCAAGCCGAGGGAGCCAGCGGCTACTCCGCCACCCGAGAGGTAGATCGCCTTGAAACCGGCGCGCTTGGCCAGCAGCGCATGGTTGGCGTTGATCGCGCCGACCACTTGCAACGGATGTTCGCTGGCGACCGCATCGCGGAAACGCTGGCCTGGAGTGCTCTTGTTGGAACTCATGACTCACCTCGTTCAGTGGCTGTCTGGTTGTCGGCGCCGTCCTGGTAATGACGGGCGATGTTGCGTTTCGAGGCGCCGATGTGGCGGCGCATCAACAATTCCGCGAGCTCGCCGTCACGGTCGGCGATGGCATCGAGAATCCGGTGGTGTTCGGCAAAGGCCTGGCGCGGGCGGTTGGGCGTGGTGGAAAACTGGATGCGGTACATGCGCACCAGTTGATACAGCTCGCCGCAGAGCATCTGGGTCAACGTGCGGTTGCCGCTGCCCTGGATGATCCGGTAGTGAAAGTCGAAATCGCCTTCCTGCTGGTAGTAGCCGACGCCGGCCTGAAACGCGGCATCGCGCTCGTGGGTTTCCAGCACCCGGCGCAGTTCGTCGATGTCTTCGACGCTCATGCGCTCGGCCGCCAGACGGCAGGCCATGCCTTCGAGGGATTCGCGGATTTCGTAGAGTTCGAGCAGTTCGGCGTGGCTCAGCGAGACCACCCGTGCACCGACGTGCGGCACTCGAACCAGCAGGCGCTGGCCTTCGAGACGATGAATCGCCTCACGCAGCGGTCCGCGACTGATGCCGTAGGTACGCGCCAGTTCCGGCTCGGAGATCTTGCTGCCGGGGGCGATTTCGCCTTTGACGATAGCCGCCTGGATGCGCCGGAAGACGTTTTCGGACAGGGTTTCCGAATCGTCGCCGCTGATGACCGGGGGATCGAGTTGATCCAGCATATTGTCGACACCTTTAAATCCGATGCGGCAAAAACTAGCGAATCAGTCCGTACCAGTCAAAGGAAAAATAAAGATTGTCGACAATCGTCTAATAACACGCGTCGTCCACCCCAAGGGGTTATAGACCCGCTCGGGCGCTGGCGCCATTAAACCACCGTGCTAGAATGCCGCCGCATTTGCGGGTCACTTGCACGGCTTGTCATAAAAAGCTGATAGGCACACGAAGGCACGTGCAGACAGGATCTCCTGATGCCGTGGCCCTGAACCGAGAACGGAACGCTGCTCGCCAGGATTTATGAGACTCAAGCCCTTCCCTACCTTTTTCTATCTGTTTTGCCTGCCCGGCCTGGCTGTGGCGGGGGAAAAGACTGTGTACGGCCTCAACGAATACGCTGCGCTCGACGGGATCAACCTGGAAGTGGCGGCGAAACTCGACACCGGCGCGAAAACCGCCTCCCTGAGCGCACGCGACATCAAACGCTTCAAGCGAAATGGCGAGTCCTGGGTGCGCTTCTACCTGGCCATCGACGCGGCGCACTCGCACCCGATCGAACGGCCGCTGGCCCGGGTCAGCAAGATCAAGCGCCGCGCCGGCGACTACGACCCGGAAGAAGGCAAGAAGTACACCGCGCGCCCGGTGATCGAGCTGGATATCTGCATGGGTTCGGCGATGCGCAGCATCGAAGTGAACCTGACCGACCGCAGTGCGTTCCAATACCCGCTTTTGATCGGCTCCGAGGCGCTGAAACGCTTCGATGCGCTGGTCGATCCCAGTCTTAAATACGCTGCCGGCAAACCTGCCTGCGCCATCGCCGCTCATACCGCCGAGTAATGTCCATGCGTTCTTTAACCTTCCACCTGAAAATCCTGATCGCCATCCTGGTGCTCCTGGGCATTTCGGTCACGGCCTATCAGATTTTCGTGCTCGGCATCCCGGTGACCGAAGACGCCACCGACGACTTGTGGAACATCGACGCCAAGGTCGAGTTCGTCGCCAGCACCAAGGATCCGGTGAAGATCCAGATGTTCGTGCCGCCCCTGAGCCGCGATTACGTCAGCCTCAATGAAAGCTTCATCTCCAACAACTACGGCGTGGCGGTCAACCGTGTCGACGGCAACCGCAAGGTCACCTGGTCGGCACGTCGGGCCAAGGGCAACCAGACCCTGTATTACCGCCTGGTGCTGACCAAGCGCTACACCGCCGAAAAAACCAAGGTCAAAGGCCCGACCTTCCGCGACAGCATGGCCATCGAAGGCCCGGAAAAAATCGCCGCCGAAGCCCTGCTCGCGCCGATCCGCCAGCACTCGGCCGACGTCGAGACCTTCATCGGCGAAGCGATCAAGCGTGTCAACAATACCAACGACGACAACGTGAAACTGCTGCTGGCCGGTGATCCGTCGACGCCGCACAAGGCAAAGATCGTCGAACTGCTGCTGTCCATCGCCCACGTTCCGGTGGAAAAGGTCCACACCATCCGCCTCGTCGCCGATCAGCCGCAAACCCCGGAACTGTGGCTGCGCAGCTTCAACGGCAATGATTGGCTGTACTTCAACCCGGAAACCGGTGAACAAGGTCTGCCGAGCGACCGCCTGCTGTGGTGGACCGGTGATGAAAACCTGATCACCATCGACGGCGCGAAGAAGGCCAACGTGACCTTCAGCCTGAACAACAGCGAAATGAACGCGATTCGTCTGGCCAAGCTGACCGACGAAAACACCGACGCCAACTTCCTCGAATACTCGCTGTACGGCCTGCCGCTGCAGACTCAGCAGACGTTCATGATCATGGTGATGATCCCGATCGGCGTGCTGGTGATCCTGATCCTGCGCAACCTGGTCGGTCTGCAGACCCTGGGTACGTTCACCCCGGTACTGATCGCCCTGGCCTTCCGCGAGACGCAGCTGGGCTTCGGCATTCTGCTGTTTACCGTGATCACGGCGCTGGGGCTGTCGCTGCGCTCGTATCTGGAACACCTGAAGCTGCAAATGCTGCCACGGCTGTCGGTGGTGTTGACCTTCGTGGTGGTGTTGATTGCAGCGATCAGCCTGTTCAGTCACAAGCTCGGTCTGGAACGCGGTCTGTCCGTGGCGCTGTTCCCGATGGTGATTCTGACCATGACCATCGAACGCCTTTCGATCACTTGGGAAGAGCGCGGCGCCAGCCATGCCCTGAAAGTGGCGATCGGCACCTTGTTCGCGGCGTCCCTGGCGCACTTGATCATGACTGTTCCGGAGCTGGTGTACTTCGTGTTCACCTTCCCGGCGATCCTGCTGATTCTGGTGGGTTTCATGCTGGCCATGGGTCGTTATCGCGGTTACCGCCTGACCGAACTGGTGCGTTTCAAGGCCTTCCTGAAGAAGGCTGACGCCTGATGTTCGGTTTCTGGAAGACCTGGAAGGCCCTGGAAGCCCGGGGCATCATGGGCATCAATCGGCGCAACGCGGACTACGTGCTCAAGTACAACAAGCGCAGCCTGTACCCGATCGTCGATGACAAGATCATCACCAAGGAACGCGCGATCAAGGCCGGCATCCATGTGCCGGAGTTGTATGGCGTGATTTCCACGGAAAAGGAAATCGACAGGCTCGACGAGATCATCGGCGGGCGCAACGACTTCGTGATCAAGCCGGCCCAGGGCGCCGGCGGTGATGGCATCATCGTCATCGCCGACCGTTTCGAGGGGCGTTATCGCACCGTGTCGGGCAAAATCCTCACGCACGAAGAGCTGGAGCACCATATCTCCAGCATCCTCACCGGCCTGTATTCGCTGGGCGGACACCGCGACCGGGCATTGATCGAATACCGGGTGACCCCGGACCAGATCTTCAAGAGCATCAGCTACGAAGGCGTGCCGGACATCCGCATCATCGTGCTGATGGGCTACCCGGTGATGGCCATGCTGCGGCTGCCGACCCGGCAATCCGGCGGCAAGGCCAACCTGCACCAGGGCGCCATCGGCGTCGGTGTCGATCTGGCGACCGGCCTGACGTTGCGCGGCACCTGGCTGAACAACATCATTGCCAAACATCCGGACACCACCAACGCGGTGGACGGCGTGCAACTGCCCTACTGGGACGGTTTCATGAAGCTCGCCGCCGGTTGCTACGAGTTGTGCGGGCTGGGCTACATCGGCGTGGACATGGTGCTGGATCAGGAAAAAGGCCCGCTGATTCTGGAACTCAATGCGCGGCCCGGGCTGAATATCCAGATTGCCAATGACTGCGGCCTGACCTCGCGCACCCATGCGGTGGAAGCTCACCTGGAGGATCTCAAGACCCGCGGCGTGACTGAAACGGTTGAAGAGCGCGTGGCGTTTGCTCAGGAATTGTTCGGGCATATTCCGGCGGTCGAGGGCTAACTCCTGTGGCGAGGGAGCTTGCTCCCGCTCGGCTGCGCAGCAGTCGTGAGCCGGCAGACACGATCACTTTGACAGACCGAGCCACTGAATCCCGGCCTGCTTTGCAGTCCAGCGGGAGCAAGCTCCCTCGCCACAGGTTGCTCGTCAGCCGCTGTCGATCTGCCAATCCCCGACATCCCCTCTAGGAGCAATTCCCCGAGGGGACTACAATCCCCACCCCGCCTCGATGGCCGATCTGCCCCGCCCATGTTGACCTGTTCCGTACACCCGCTGCCCTACTGCGCCAACCCCGCCGGTTATTTCGCGGCAATCCGCCATGCGCCCGGCGCCGTGCTGCTCGACAGCGGCCGGCCCGCTGCCGATCGTGGCCGTTATGACTTGCTCAGCGCCTGGCCGCTGGAACAACTGGCGGTGTTGCCCGACGAACGTGGCGACGATTTCCTGCAACGCTTGCGGGACAATCTGGCGCGCCTTGTTGAGGCACAGTTGCCTGCGGAATACGAGCTGCCCTTCGCCGGTGGCCTGATCGGTTATCTGAGTTACGACTTCGGCCGGCATCTGGAAAACCTGCCGAGTCAGGCGCTGGATGATCTGCAACTGCCGGATGCACGATTCGGTCTGTACGACTGGGCCTTGATCAGCGACCACCGGAAAACCACCAGCCAACTGGTGTTCCACCCGTCGGTCAGTGCCAGCGAGAAGCAACGGCTGATCGACCTGTTCAGCCAACCGATGGCCGCCGAACTGACGCCGTTCAAACTGAACACGCCGATGACTGCCGACCTCTCGGCCGACGACTACCGTCAGGCAATCGAACGCATTCATCAATACATCCAGGCCGGCGACTGCTATCAGGTCAACTTCGCCCAGCGTTTCCGCGCACCGTGCCAGGGCGATCCATGGTTGGCTTATTGCGCGTTGCGCGAAGCCTGCCCGACGCCGTTTTCCGGGTTCCAGAACCTGCCTGACGGCAACGCGGTGCTGAGCCTGTCGCCCGAGCGCTTCGTCAAAGTCAGCCGACGTCAGGTGGAAACCCGCCCGATCAAGGGCACCCGCCCCCGTGGCGCGACTCCGGCACAAGACGCCGCCAACGCCGCCGAACTGCTGGCCAGCCCCAAGGACCGCGCGGAAAACCTGATGATCGTCGACCTGTTGCGCAATGATCTGGGCCGCACTTGCCGCATCGGCTCCGTGCGAGTGCCGGAGCTGTTCAGCCTGGAAAGCTATCCGAATGTGCATCACCTGGTCAGCAGCGTGACCGGTGAGTTGGCGCAGGATCGCGACGCCCTTGACCTGATCGCCGGCAGCTTCCCCGGCGGCTCGATCACCGGAGCCCCGAAGATCCGTGCGATGCAGATCATCGACGAACTGGAGCCGACCCGGCGCGGCCTGTATTGCGGCTCATTGCTGTACCTGGACGTGCGCGGCGAAATGGACAGTTCCATCGCCATTCGCAGTCTGCTGGTGAAGGATGGGCAGGTGTGTTGCTGGGGCGGTGGCGGGATCGTCGCCGATTCGGACTGGCAGGCGGAATATCAGGAGTCGATTACCAAGGTGAAGGTTCTGCTGGAAACCCTGCAGGGCCTGTAGACCTGATTGTGCCGTGCGAGCCCGAACTCTGGCGGCCCGACCTGGACCGTGCAGCGCAGAGGCCGCCCCGGCGGGCGTTGCTTTTTGTTAACATCGCCGCCATATAGAGCGCCCAGCGCCACCGACCTGTAGGAAGCCGCCTGATGAGCCCAACGTTCGACGTCGTGGAACTCGCCACGACCTATGCCAACAAATCCGCCCAGGACATCCTCAAGCTCGCGTTCGCCGAGTTCGGCGATGACCTGTGGATATCTTTCAGCGGCGCCGAGGATGTGGTGCTGGTGGACATGGCCTGGAAGCTGAACAGGAACGTCAAGGTGTTCAGTCTCGACACCGGCCGTCTGCACCCGGAAACCTACCGCTTCATCGATCAGGTGCGCGAGCACTACAAGATCGACATCGAAATCGTCTCGCCGGACTACACGAAACTCGAACCGTTCGTGAAGGAAAAAGGCCTGTTCAGTTTCTACAAGGACGGCCATGGCGAATGCTGCGGCATCCGCAAGATCGAGCCACTGCGCCGCAAACTGTCCAACGTCAAAGCCTGGGCCACCGGCCAGCGTCGCGACCAGAGCCCTGGCACCCGCAGCGCGGTGGCGGTGATGGAAATCGACAGCGCGTTCTCCACCCCGGAGCGCACGCTGTACAAGTTCAATCCGCTGGCACAGATGACCAGTGAGGAAATATGGGGCTACATCCGCATGCTGGAGCTGCCGTACAACAGCCTGCATGAACGCGGCTTCATCAGTATCGGCTGCGAACCGTGCACCCGCCCTGTGCTGCCGAACCAGCATGAGCGCGAAGGCCGCTGGTGGTGGGAAGAAGCGACCCAGAAAGAATGCGGGTTGCATGCGGGAAATATCATCAGCAAGGGGTAAACCGCTCGCCCCGAAAGTGTCTCTTCCGGACATGAAAAATGTGTACACACGAATGTCACCATCGGTGCCATTTATGTGTGCACTTTTCGTTTCTGCGCCCTGAAAAGTTACATCACGCTCACCGAGCGATCCCTTCCGACGCCCACCCGAATTCCCCCCAAAAAATAAATACCTGTTCAAGCGGTCAATTTATATCGTCTGCATTTCAGCAACTTAGCGCCATTCAATAACTTTTCGTAATCAACCGCGATTTTCATAGATCGCTGGCTGGCACAGATCTGGCTTAGTGCATACATGTTTTGTATACAAAACTGCAGAACATGAATACACACTTTCGATCCGCAAGCCTGAAGCGCCCTATCCCGTACAGGCTGCAGATGCCCCGTAACCAGTGATGTCTGCTGGCCGCGACGAAGATTTGTCGAGCCTCAAAGCTCATGCACAGTCATCGCGGCCCCTGCACATCAGGAGCCTGCCGGAATGCGTACAAGTCTCTCCAACAATATCGCGCTGAATCTGCCCGCCTCTGCCCCCGACCAGCCAATGCCCGACACTGGCCAGGTCGAACCGCTCGAATTGAGCCCCCGCCTGCACAACAGCGACCTGGCACCGACCAAGGTCGAAGGACGGCGCTGGGGCAAATACAGCATCTTTGCCCTGTGGACCAACGATGTGCACAACATCGCCAACTACTCGTTTGCCATCGGTCTGTACGCCCTGGGCCTGGGTGGCTGGCAGATTCTGCTGTCGCTGGGGATCGGCGCCGCGCTGGTGTATTTCTTCATGAACCTGTCGGGCTACATGGGTCAGAAAACCGGGGTGCCGTTTCCGGTCATCAGCCGCATCAGTTTCGGCATTCACGGGGCGCAGATTCCTGCGCTGATCCGGGCGGTCATCGCCATTGCCTGGTTCGGGATTCAGACGTATCTGGCGTCGGTGGTCTTTCGCGTGCTGCTCACGGCGATCCATCCCGGCTTCGCCGACTACGACCACGACTCGATCCTCGGCCTGTCGAGCCTGGGCTGGGTGTGTTTCGTGGCGATCTGGTTCGTGCAACTGGGGATTCTGGCCTACGGCATGGAAATGGTCCGCCGCTACGAAGCCTTCGCCGGGCCGGTGATTCTGCTGACCGTCGCCTGCCTTGCCGCGTGGATGTACACCCAGGCCAACGCGACCATTGCCTGGTCGATCCGCGAACCGCTGACCGGCGGCGAGATGTGGCGCAACATCTTTGCCGGTGGCGCACTCTGGCTGGCGATCTACGGCACGCTGATCCTCAACTTCTGCGACTTCGCCCGCTCTTCGCCGTGCCGCAAAACCATCAAGATCGGAAACTTCTGGGGCCTGCCGGTCAATATTCTGGTGTTCGCCGGGATCACCGTCCTGCTGTGCGGTGCGCAATTTCAGATCAACGGGCGGATCATCGAAAGCCCGACCGAAATCATCGCCTCGATCCCCAATACGTTCTTTCTGGTGCTCGGTTGCCTGGCGTTCCTGATCGTTACCGTGGCGGTGAACATCATGGCCAATTTCGTCGCCCCGGCTTTCGTGCTCAGCAACCTGGCGCCGAAGTACCTGACCTTCCGCCGCGCCGGGCTGATCAGCGCCACGATTGCCGTGTTGATCCTGCCGTGGAACCTCTACAACAGCCCGCTGGTGATCGTGTATTTCCTGTCCGGCCTCGGGGCCCTGCTCGGCCCGTTGTACGGCGTGATCATGGTCGACTACTGGCTGATCCGCAAAGGCCGGATCAACGTGCCGCAGTTGTACAGCGAAGACCCGAACGGCGCGTATTACTACAACTGCGGAATCAATCTGCGGGCCGTGGCGGCATTCATTCCAGCCGCGCTGATCGCCATCGTCCTGGCGCTGGTGCCGGGCTTCCACAGCGTTTCGCCCTTCTCCTGGCTGATCGGTGCCGGGATCGCCGGGATGCTTTACCTGATCGTCGCCAAACGCCAATCGCACTACGCCGACGTGGACGGAGAAACCATCGCCGTCGACAACGTCAGCCACTGAATCTTTTGGCGGCCCTTTGCCGGGCCGCAGAACCAACCGCAATAAGGACTTCTCATGCGTATTCTCGTGGTCAACGTCAACACCACCGAATCCATCACCCAGGCCATTGCCCGCTCGGCGCAGGCCGTCGCCTCTCCCGGCACCGAGATTGTCGGCCTGACGCCGCATTTCGGGGCGGACTCCGTCGAAGGCAATTTCGAAAGCTATCTGGCAGCCATCGCCGTCATGGACCGGGTGATGGCCTACGACCAGCCGTTCGACGCCGTGATCCAGGCCGGCTACGGCGAGCACGGTCGCGAAGGCTTGCAGGAACTGCTCAACGTGCCGGTGGTGGACATCACCGATGCGGCCGCCAGTACGGCGATGTTTCTAGGCCACGCCTATTCGGTGGTCACCACGCTGGACCGCACCGTACCGTTGATCGAGGATCGACTGAAACTCTCGGGCCTGTGGGACCGCTGCGCCTCGGTGCGGGCCAGCGGCCTCGCGGTACTTGAGCTGGAACATGAACCGCAACGGGCGCTGGAAGCCATCGTGCATCAGGCCGAACTGGCGGTGACGCAGGATAAAGCCGAAGTGATTTGCCTGGGTTGCGGCGGCATGGCCGGGCTCGATGAGAAAATCCGTCAGCGCACCGGGGTGCCGGTGGTCGATGGCGTCACCGCTGCCGTGACCATCGCCGAATCGCTGGTGCGTCTGGGTCTCTCAACCTCAAAGGTGCGGACGTATGCGACGCCGCGCCCGAAAACCATCATCGGCTGGCCAGCACGTTTTGCGCGTTGAATCGCTCTGCCAGGCCCCGGGCTGAAAACTGCTCGATGACAAAATCGACGAACGCCCGGGTCTTGCCCGGCAGCAGTTTGTGTTCGGCGTAATAAATGGAGATGTTGCCGTCGTCGACGTACCAGTCGGGCAGCACTCGCTGCAAGGTCCCCGCTTCCAGATAGCCCACGGCGAAGGGCATGCTCACCAGTGCAATTCCCAGCCCTTGCGCAGCCGTGGCGCAGGCGGCCTGGGAATCGCTCAGGGTCATGCGTGCCTGGAGCGTCAACGGGCGACAATTCTGCGGATTACCGCCGGTCAGTTGCCAGGAGCGCACGCGTCCGGTTTGCGGCGAGCGGATCAGAATACCGTCGTGGTGCCTGAGATCATCCGGCTCGCTGATCACTGGGTGGTTGCGCAGATAGTCCGCCGATGCCACGAGGACTCGATGCGCCGGACTCAACCGGCGAGCGACCACGCCCTGAGGCAATTCGAATCCCCCGCCGATCGCCGCATCGAAGCCCTGCCCGATCAGGTCGACCTGCCGGTTATCGAAATGCCAGTCCGGACTGATCGCCGGGTATCGCCGCAGGAACTCACCCAGCATCGGCACGATATACAGGCAACCGAAGGCCGTACCCATGCTGACTTTCAGCGACCCCGCCGGAAGCCCCTGAACGCTGGACAGATTGGCGACGGCATTCTGAATGGTCGTCAGGCTGCCACTGATCTGACTCAAAAACAGTTGACCGGCTTCGGTCAGCGTCAGACTCCGTGTACTACGCTGGAACAGCCGTACACCCAGCCGCGCCTCGAGCTTCGCCACGCTCTTGCCGACTGCCGCCGGGGTCAGGCTCAAGCGTCGGGCGGCCTCGGCAAAGCTGCCGACTTCGGCGCTACGCACAAAGCATTCGATACTGCTGAAGGTTTCCATGATCCTCACTATAAACTTCTGGTTTACACAGACTATAGCAATCATGGTCTACACGGTTGTCGATGCGAGGCCGATACTCGGCTCCAACCACAAGGCATCCCGCCTTGAAACTTCTGGAGATCGAACATGACCACTCAACACCTCAGCGGTAAAGTCGCTCTGATTCAAGGCGGCTCTCGCGGCATCGGTGCCGCCATCGTCAAACGCCTGGCCGCTGAAGGCGCCGCGGTTGCCTTTACTTACGTCAGCTCCGCCGCCAAGGCTGAGGAACTGCAGAACAGCATCACCGCTACCGGCGGCAAAGCCCTGGCGATCAAGGCTGACAGCGCCGATGCCGGTGCCATCCGCAACGCCGTGAACGCGACCGTCGAAACCTTTGGCCGCCTCGACATACTGGTCAACAACGCCGGTGTGCTTGCAGTCGCTCCGCTGGAAGACTTCAAACTGGAAGACTTCGATCAGACCCTGGCGATCAATGTGCGCAGCGTGTTCATCGCCAGCCAGGAAGCCGCCAGACACATGGGCGAAGGCTCGCGCATCATCAATATCGGCAGCACCAACGCTGACCGCATGCCCTTCGCCGGTGGCGGTGTGTATGCGATGAGCAAGTCCGCGCTGGTCGGTCTGACCAAAGGCCTGGCCCGGGATCTCGGCCCAAGGGGCATCACCGTCAACAACGTGCAGCCCGGTCCGGTGGATACCGACATGAACCCGGCCCATGGCGACTTTGCCGAGAGTCTGATTCCGCTGATGGCCGTCGGTCGCTACGGTACAGCCGATGAAATCGCCAGCTTCGTCGCCTACCTGGCCGGCCCGGAGGCCGGTTACATCACCGGTGCCAGCCTGACTGTCGACGGTGGTTTCGGCGCCTGATTGTTTCGAGTGATCGAAAAACGCCGCCCCTCCTTCAATGGAGGGGCGGCGTTTTTATCTGCGGTCCGGTCAGGCCCAATCGAGCGCCGGCAACCCACAGGCACTTGGCGTGAACGCTTTCAACGTACGAAGAATTCCGTCGGCATGTGCGTATTTTTCATCGGCCATGGCCGCATCCGGAATCGCGATGGCAGTCATGCCCGCCGCTTTTGCTGCCGTCACGCCAAACGGCGAATCCTCGAACACCAGACAATCTTCCGGCGCCACACCCAGGCGGCGAGCCGCGGTGAGGAAAATGTCCGGTGCCGGTTTGGCGGCACCGACTTCCGGATCGTCGGCGGTGACGATGAAGTCGAACAACGCAAACCAGTCGCGGTGCAACGTAGTTTTCTGGCCGAACGACTGGCGCGATGAACTGGTACCGACGGCAATCGGAATGTTGTGTGCCTTGAGGTGACGAATCAGTTCCTCGGCCCCCGGCATCGCTTGCGCGGTGGGAAAGCGCTCGCGCATCAGCGGCTCGCGGATCACCAGAAACTCTTCGGCGGTGATCGGCAGGTCCAGCGCCTCGACCACATAGCGCGCCAGATCGCCGGCCCCGCGCCCGATGATGTTCTGCTTGATGCTCCAGTCGAAAGTGCGCCCGTAACGCTCGGCAATCAGCGAGGTGACCTCGGTGTAAATGCCCTCGGTGTCCAGCAGCAAACCATCCATATCGAAAATCACGGCCTTGATCGGGCCGAACGCCTTCAGCGGTGCATTCATCATCGGATCCGTTATCAAAGACATCCCGGGCGGCATCGGCTGCCGCTGCTCGGATCGGATTAAAGGGTTCAGCAGCATAACGAGCGCGGTCGAGGTTGAGCAACAGCTCAAGGGAGCGAAAGCGCGTCACTCATCATCATCAAAATCCTCATACTCCAGCTCTTCAACATCCCCTTCCCAAAGCGGAACCGTCGCATCATCCATCAACGACCCCGGATCTTCATTCCCCGGATCATTGATAAACGGCAGCCCGCTCGGGCCTTTTTCTTCCTTGCCTGCGGTTTCAGGAGTCATGGTGCACCTCGGGAGCTCAGCGTGTAGACGTTCGAAAAGTATGGTCGCCATACGTTCCAGCGCATTGCATGCGAACACAAAAAACCCGGCACAGGGCCGGGTTTCAGATGCGCTCGGTCAGCGATGACGATATTTGTGTTTGTGCTTGTGGCCGCCACCGGAATGCGACCGTCCACCATCGTCACCCAGACTGTTGCCAATGGCACCGCCCGCCGCACCACCGAGTCCCGCCCCGACAGCCGAGCCGGTGGAACCACCGACACTGTTGCCGAGCACTGAACCGCCGGCCGCTCCGAGGCCACCGCCAATGGCGGCTTCCGTACGATTGCGTTTGTTTGCCCCGACGGCGCTGCCGGCCGCGCCGCCGACACCGGCCCCGACGGCCGCGCCGGTGCTGCCGCCAAGTTGTCCACCGACCACGTTACCCAGTACACCACCCAGACCACCGCCGACCGCCGCGGAACCATCGCCGGCAGCCATGGCGCCCTGGGCCACGAGCAATCCTAAAACCAACGCAGTTAATGTCGATCGCATACAGACCTCACAGGTCCCGGATCGGGACGGTACGCCCGGAGAATGGGCTATACGCAATTGGAGGCGAATTTCGGAAAAACGTTCAGCAACGAAAAGGCCCGGCATATGGCCGGGCCTTTTCAGACACGCATTCGCAATCAGTGACGCTTGTGGCCCTTGGACAGGTTGCTGCCCACTGCGCCGCCCGCTGCGCCACCCAGGCCAGCACCGATGGTCGCGCCATTCTTGCCGCCCAGGCTGTTGCCGATGATCGAACCACCTGCCGCGCCGACACCACCGCCAATGGCTGCTTTGGTACGGGCACCTTTCTTCGCTGCCAAGGCACCGCCGGCCGCGCCTGCTACGCCGGCTCCAATCGCTGCACCGGTGCTGCCGCCCATTTTCTGGCCAACCACGTTACCGAGCGCGCCACCCAGACCGCCACCCAGCGCGGCGGTACCGTCGCCGGCCATTGCACCTTGAGCGACCAGAAGCCCCAGAACCAGAGCAGGCAGAGTTAAACGCATGACGAAAACCTCAACAAAAGGAAGAAAAAAGGGCGCAGATTGAATGCTGTTGCAGCGGCAATGTCCAGCACTGCCGCGCACTTGGCGCCGATTGGACAGCGATTATCAAAAAGGTTTGATGTCAGGCAAAAAAAAGCCCGCTGGGGAGACGGGCTGGAGACTTGCTTTCTAACGGATGGCTTCACCCTACGTAGACGGGTGTGAAAAGTTTGTGAAAGAAACCAGACAAATCCGCAAATTTTGTAGGACAGATCTCTCGGCAATCATTAACAAAAACCCCCGCTCGATGGCGGGGGCTGTGTGGCATCCGGATTACTTCCTGGAACGGGTCGTCACCCTGGGCAAAAACTTTGCCTTGGGCCCTTTAGGAGCCGTGGACTTGATCTTGCCAGTCTGCACCGGATCCTCGCCAAAACCCGCCTGATACTCGGTCTGGCCGCAGCGCACGCAATTGTTGAATGGAAACTCAGCCCCGTCGTCTTCGATGTACGGATCAGTCATTTCTTCGCCCCTTTCAAAAGCGGGCCGATACCGGCAAGACCCTTTTGCCTGAAAAAATATCGACCTCCAAGGCTTTTGAGACTAGCCGGTCATTCCTGGACTTGTGGTTCAGATCGCCTGAACACCGACGAATGGCCTGTCATTCGCAAATCCGGCTCAGCGCAACTTGACCGCCGTACCGGTCGCAAACACCACAACCATCCCGCCCTTCCCCGCCGGCATGCTGATCTCGAAATCCACCCCGACCACGGCATCGGCCTGCAAGGACCGTGCACGTTCCTTGATCTCGTCAGTCGCCTGAACACGCGCCTCTTTCAATGCGCGCTCCAGCGTCTGTGAACGCCCACCAAAAAAGTCGCGCATCCCGGCGAACATATCGCGAATCACATTCACGCCCTGCACCGATTCGGCGCTGACAATGTCCAGATATGCCGTGATCTGCCGGCCTTCGATGGAGTGGGTGGTGGAAATGATCATGGAAGTCGTCCTTTTACATACAGATAAAACCGCGATTGTACCGCCCCGGCAAAATGACACCGAACCCAGCTGAGCAACCAAAAATCCGGACCCCGGAATGCACAAACCCCCTGGTTTCTTTCGAAACCAGGGGGTTTGTTTACATCGAATTTGGCGGTGAAGGAGAGATTCGAACTCTCGATACAGTTTCCTGTATACACACTTTCCAGGCGTGCTCCTTAAGCCACTCGGACACTTCACCGTATCTCTTCAAACATGTTCTGTCTGTCGAGGCGCGCTAATGTAGTCGAAAGCTTTTCCGATGGCAAACTTTTTTTCAGAATTTTCATGCGGTTAAGACATTCAGCCGTTCCTGCGCATTTCGGATCATGGCAAACCGGCCATTCTCCGGTCGGCGAAACCCTCCCATGAAGCGGCGAACCCGCAGCAGCCTGTACAGCAGACGGCAATCGGTGACCGGCAAGTCAGTCACAGTGCTTTACCTGACCGGCGACGCTGGGTAACGTCTGCCCATCTTTCTTATAAGGAATTACGCCATGAGCGACCTGATTGCCTACCACCTCGAAGACGGTATCGCGACTCTGACCTTGAACAACGGCAAGGTCAACGCCATTTCCCCGGATGTGATCGCGGCCTTCAACGCGGCGCTGGATCAGGCAGTGGCGGATCGTGCAATCGTGATCATTACCGGCCAGCCGGGCATTCTCTCCGGTGGCTACGACTTGAAGGTCATGACCGCCGGTCCCAAAGAAGCCGTGTCGCTGGTAACCGCCGGTTCAACCCTCGCCCGTCGCCTGCTGTCGCACCCGTTCCCGGTGATCGTGGCCTGCCCGGGTCATGCCGTGGCCAAAGGTGCGTTCATTCTGCTGTCCGCCGATTACCGCATCGGTGTCGACGGCCCGTTCAGCATTGGTCTGAACGAGGTGCAGATCGGTATGACCATGCACCACGCCGGTATCGAACTGGCCCGTGATCGGCTGCGCCGTTCGGCGTTCCATCGCTCGGTGATCAACGGTGAAATGTTCGATCCGCAAAGCGCTGTGGATGCCGGTTTCCTCGACAAGGTGGTTTCTGCCGAAGAACTGCAAGGTGCCGCCCTCGCCGCAGCGCGTCAGTTGAAGAAGATCAACATGACCGCGCACAAGAACACCAAGCTCAAGGTTCGCAAGGCCCTGCTGGAGACCCTGGATAACGCCATCATCCAGGATCAGGAACACTTGGGCTGAATCCTCTTCAGCTCGGTACAGAAAAGCCCGACCGTCGCGTCGGGCTTTTTCTTACGCGAAACGTTTAAATTTCTGCAGCAGCTCTAGGACGGCTCTGACCGACAAGTCGGAAACATGTGCTTAAACATCGCCTATCTCCTGACTCTATAGCGGCAATTGCCGAAAACAGTGCACATCCGTACACTGCGCCACCTTTTGTCCCGGTGGGCCTGAAAATGCTGTTCATGTTTCGTATGTTGTTGATGGGCCTGCACTTTATTCTGGCGGGCATGCTAGGGCTGATCCTCGGACTGTGCCGCCCCTTCAATCCGGATAACAGTCGCTTGTGCGCCCGCCTCTATGCACTGCCGGCCATGTGCATTTTGCGTCTGCGGGTGAAGGCCGATGTCGGATCGTTGATGAACAAGCCCGCCAGTTGCGTGATCATCGCCAATCACCAGTCCAACTATGACCTGTTCGTGTTCGGCAACGTCGTGCCGCATCGAACCGTGTGCATCGGCAAAAAAAGCCTGAAATGGGTACCGTTGTTCGGGCAGTTGTTCTGGCTCTCGGGGAATGTGTTGATCGATCGCGGGAATGCGCACAAGGCCCGCCGGTCGATGCTGACAACCACCGAGACTTTGCAGCACAAGGACACCTCGATCTGGGTGTTCCCGGAAGGCACGCGCAATCTGGGCAAAGAGCTGCTGCCATTCAAGAAAGGCGCGTTTCAAATGGCCATCGCCGCCGGCGTGCCTATCGTTCCGGTCTGTGTCAGCAGCTACATCAAGCACATGCGTCTGAACCGCTGGCGCAGCGGGAAAATTCTCATACGCTCGCTGCCGGCGATTCCCACCGCCGGCCTGACCATGGACGACATGCCCATGCTCATCGCTCGATGCCGTGAACAGATGCGCGAGTGCATCGATGACATGGATCGACAGCTTCAAGCCGCGTGAAAAGGAAACCCGCCCTGTGCGGGTTTTCTTTTGCCCGGTGAACTGTGCAGATTTCACTGACTCTCAAGCAGCGACACGGCTAAGCTGAAGCCATGTCTCCCCTGCCATCTGCCAAGAAGAAGTGAACCACCACCATGGGTCGAGTTGTTGCTGCTGCGGTTTACAGCGCCGGTAAGAAAGTCACCAATATTTCCCTCGATGAAGGCGCCGCCTGGGCCGCCAAGACCGGGCACTTTGTCTGGATCGGCCTCGAAGAACCCAACGCCCAGGAACTGGCCAATCTGCAACGCCAGTTCAACCTGCACGAACTGGCCATCGAAGACGCCCTGGAAAAACACAGCCGCCCGAAGCTGGAAACCTTCGGCGACGCCCTGTTCATCGTCACTTACTCACCCGTGCGCGAACACGGCATCCTGCAGTTCATTGAAACCCATATCTTCGCCGGCAAGGGCTACATCATCACTGCGCGCAACGGGCATTCCGCGTCCTACGCCCATGTCCGCCAACGCTGTGAGGCGCGACCGCTGTTGCTGGAACACGGGGAAGATTTCGTACTGTATGCCCTGCTGGATTTCGTGATTGAAAACTATCAGCCGGTGGGTGAAGCGATCCACGCCGAGATCGATGAACTGGAACGCAACGTGCTGTGCAGTGCACTGAATGAGCACGACATCCAGAAGCTCCACGGTCTGCGCCGCGACGTTCTGCGCCTGCGTCGATACGCAGCGCCGATGGTGGAAATCGGCGAAGAATTGCAGAAGCTGAGCTTCCCCTTCATCGACAAGAACATGCGCCCGTACTTTCGCGACGTGCAGATCCATGTCACACGGCAGATGGAAGACCTGACCACTCTGGCCGAGATTGCGAGCCAGACCATCGAGATCGGTGTGTTGCTGGAGGCGTCACGACAGAGTGTGGTGCAGCGCAAGTTCGCGGCATGGGCGGCGATTCTGGCGTTCCCGACAGCGATCGCCGGGATCTACGGCATGAACTTCCAGAACATGCCGGAACTGAGCTGGCATTACGGCTATTTCGCCGTGCTGGGGTTTATCACGGCGGGCTGCGTGGGGCTGTGGGCCAGTTTCAAGAAATCGGGCTGGCTGTAAGCCCGAAAGCGCCCCCCGCGGTCGACACGAGGGCGCTCCGGTTCAAGCAGCGTTTGGCTTGTGCGCCACAAAACGCATCATCCATTCCGCCACCGTGGTGCCGTGGTGATCGTTCTCAAGGCTGGCCACGCCCTTGCTGTAGATCTGTTCGCCCAGCGCTTCCTGACGCAGGTCCAGCAACGCTCGCGAATAGTCATGAATGAATTCCGGGTGCCCCTGGAAGCACAGCACCTGGTCGTTGATGTGATAAGCGGCAAACGGGCAGAAATCGCTGGAGGCAATCACCGTGGCGTTCTCCGGCAACGCCGTCACCTGATCCTGGTGGCTGATCAGCAGCGTCAGTTCTTCGCGCACCGGGTTCATCCATGGAGCCTTGGCCGCCAGCTTGTAGTTGTGGGTGCCGACACCCCAGCCCTGGGTCGCACGCTCGCTCTTGCCACCCAGCAACAGCGCCAGCAATTGATGGCCGAAGCACACGCCGAGCAGTTTGTCGCCGCGTTCATAGCGGGTCAGCAGGTATTGCTTGAGCGTCTGGATCCACGGATCAGTGCCGAACGAGTCCGCCTTGCTACCCGTGACCAGGTACGCATCGAACGTCAGGTCATCACTCGGATACTCGCCCTGCATCACGTTGTACACGGTGAACTCGGCGGCGATCGGCTGCTTCGAGAACAGGCGCTGGAACATCTGCCCGTACCCCTGATATTCATCGACCAGTTCCGGACGCAGGATGTCGGTTTCCAGAATGCAGATGCGTAGCGACATAAAAAATTCCTGACACGTGATGGGAATAATGCACACCCCAGAGCCTGCCCTGAAATCACCCGGCAAGGCAAGCCCCGGAATGCTTCCCGTACCGTCAGAACAGCCCGCCGCTGGCAGCCTTTTGCAGCAACAACGCCGGCGGTGCGAAACGCTCGCCATACTGTTCGGCCAGGTACTGGGCCCGTGCGACAAAGTCCTTCACGCCATATTGATTGATGAACTGCAACGCACCGCCGGTCCAGGTCGCGAACCCGATGCCGAAGATCGAACCGACGTTGGCATCCGCCGTCGAGGTCAATACCCCCTCCTCAACACAGCGCACAGTTTCGATGGCTTGCACGAACAGCAACCGGTCCCGCACATCTTTCGGTGAAATCTGCCCGTCGGCTTTCTCGAAACGGGTTTTCAGCTCGGGCCACAGGTGCTTCTGGCCTCCAGCCGGGTACTCATAAAAACCGCCTCCCGCTGCCTTGCCCGGCCGCTTGTATTCGTTGAGCAGCAAGTCAATCACGGCGAACGCGGGATGCTCAATCAGCGGTTTCCCTTCCGCTTGCAGGTCTTTGGCCGTTTGTTGGCGGATATGACTCATCAGGCTGAGGGAAACTTCGTCAGAGATTGCCAGCGGTCCGACAGGCATCCCCGCCTTGCGCGCTTCGGTCTCGATCATCGCTGCGTTGATGCCTTCGCCGAGCATGGCAATGCCTTCGTTGGTGAACGTGCCGAACACCCGCGAGGTGAAGAAGCCACGGCTGTCGTTGACCACGATCGGCGTTTTCTTGATTTGCAGGACGAAATCGAACCCGCGTGCAAGGGTTTCGTCGCTGGTCTGCGCGCCCTTGATGATCTCTACCAACGGCATTTTTTCCACAGGACTGAAGAAATGCAGGCCGATGAACTTGCTCTGATCCGGCACCGCCGTCGCCAGGCCAGTGATGGGCAGGGTCGAAGTATTGGAGGCAATCACCGCGTCGGCACCGACCACCTGCTGCGCCGCTGCCGAGACCTTGGCCTTGAGCTGACGATCCTCAAACACCGCCTCGATGATCAGATCGCAACCTGCCAGATCGGCATCGTTTTCAGTGGTCCGGATACGCGCCAGCACCGCCTCACGCTGCTGGGCAGTCAGCTGCCCGCGAGCGACTTTCTTGTCCAGCAGCGTTGCCGAATGCGCCTTGCCCTTCTCGGCAGCCGCGAGGTTGATGTCCTTGAGCACCACCTCGACTCCGGCCGAGGCGCTGACATAAGCAATGCCGGCGCCCATCATCCCGGCGCCGAGCACACCCACACGCTTCGTCACATAAGGTGCCAGGCCCTGCGGACGCGAACCGCCGGCATTGATTTCATTGAGCTGGAACCAGAACGTGCCGATCAGGTTTTTCGAGATCTGGCCGGTGGTCAGTTCGGTGAAGTAACGGGTTTCGATCAGGTGCGCGGTATCGAAATCCACCTGCGCGCCTTCCACTGCCGCACAGAGAATTTTCTCCGGCGCCGGCAACGTGCCCTGGGTCTTGGTGCGCAGGATCGATGGCGCAATGGCCAGCATCTGCGCGACTTTCGGATTTGACGGCGTGCCGCCAGGAATCTGATAGCCCTTCACATCCCAACGCTGCACTGGCGCAGGATTGGCCAGAATCCAGGCCCTGGCCTTGGACAGCAGTTCATCGCGATCCGCCGCCAGTTCATCGATCAAACCCGCCTGCAGCGCCTGCTGCGGACGGACTTTCTTGCCCTCGAGCAGATACGGCAGGGCCTTTTCGATGCCGAGCATGCGCACCATGCGCACCACCCCGCCGCCACCCGGCAGCAAACCGAGGGTCACTTCCGGCAGACCGAGTTGCACCGACGCATCGTCCAACGCCACGCGGTGATGACAAGCCAGGCAGATTTCCCAGCCGCCACCGAGCGCCGCACCGTTGATCGCCGCGACCACCGGTTTGCCGAGGGTTTCCAGAGTGCGCAACTGGCCCTTCAGGTTCAGCACCCAATCGTAGAAGGTCTTGGCTTCGGGCTTGCCGACCTTGATCAGTTCATTCAGGTCGCCACCGGCGAAGAAGGTTTTCTTGGCCGACGTAATGATCACCCCGGCAATGTCATCTTTTTCCGCCTGCAAGCGGGCGACACTTTCGGCCATGGCCTCGCGGTACACCGCGTTCATGGTGTTGGCGCTCTGGCCTGGCATGTCGATGGTCAGGACGACGATGCCGTCCTGGCCCTTTTCGTAACGAATGGCTTGGGTCATGACAAGGTTCCTGAGGGTCAGAGGCGTTCGATGATGGTGGCGATGCCCATGCCGCCGCCGACGCACAGCGTCGCCAGGCCGTAGCGCAGTCGCCGGGCTTCCAGTTCGTCGAGCAAGGTGCCGAGGATCGCGCAACCGGTGGCGCCCAGCGGATGGCCCATGGCAATCGAGCCGCCATTGACGTTGACCTTGTCCGGGTCGACGGCCATGTCCTTGATGAATTTCAGCACCACAGAAGCAAATGCCTCGTTGACCTCGAACAGATCGATGTCTTCGACCCGCAGCCCCGCCTTGGCCAGCGCCTTGCGGGTGGCCGGCGCCGGGCCGGTGAGCATGATGGTCGGGTCGGTGCTGGTGACCGCCGTGGCGACAATGCGAGCCCGGGGTTGCAGACCCAACGCTCGCCCTTTGGCCTCGGAGCCGACCAGCATCAGCGCCGCACCATCGACGATGCCCGAACTATTGCCAGGTGTGTGCACATGGTTGATCCGCTCGACGTGGCTATAGACCCGCAGCGCCGTGGCGTCGAAACCCATCTGGCCGATCATCTCGAAGCTCGGCTTGAGCTTGCCCAGACCTTCGAGGGTCGACTCGGCGCGAATGAACTCATCGTGATCGAGCAGGATGATGCCGTTCTGATCCTGCACCGGCACCAACGATTTGTCGAACGAACCGTCGGCCCGGGCGCGGGCGGCTTTCTGTTGCGAGTGCAGCGCGTAGGCATCGACGTCCTGACGGCTGAAACCTTCAAGAGTGGCGATCAGGTCGGCACCGACACCTTGCGGGGTGAAATGGCTGTGCAGATTGGTCTGCGGGTCCAGCGCCCAGGCGCCGCCGTCACTGCCCATCGGCACGCGGGACATGGATTCGACCCCGCCGACCACCACCAGCTCTTCGAACCCGGAACGCACTTTCATCGCGCCCAGGTTCACCGCTTCCAGCCCAGAGGCGCAGAAGCGATTGATCTGTACGCCAGCGACGCTGACGTCCCAGTCAGCCACTTGCACGGCAGTCTTGGCGATATCCGCGCCCTGGTCGCCAATCGGCGTTACGCAACCGAGCACCACGTCATCGACCTGGCTGGTATCCAGCTCCGTGCGGCTCTGCAATGCGGTCAACAGCCCGGCCACCAGGTTCACCGGTTTGACGCTGTGCAGCGAACCGTCGGCCTTGCCTCTGCCACGGGGCGTGCGTAACGCGTCGAAAATCAAAGCTTGGGTCATGGCGTTCTCGAACCTGTGCGATGAGTGAAATTCGTGCTCCCACTCTTGGCCGGGACGCTCACGGATTCAATGACCACAGCGCTCAATGACGTTGACGTGCACGCTCAGACGGACGGTCATTTCCGGTCAGGTTAACCGGTTCAGGTCAGCAAGCTGTCTAGCAAAAGGGCGGCAAAGAAGCTGGCAAAGGGCCTCATGCCTTTTTAATCGCGACTGGTAGCAAATACATGTGAAATGGATCTAAGCCAAGCGTGACGCGGGCCCTAAGGTGAACATGTACGTCGTTGTCGTCGGGTTTTGCCGGGGCAGGCGTTCTTCTACAGGAAGTGCAGCGCTTGCCGTCATGGACACGCAGGCAGGCATCAGGAAATAACAAAAAAGGCGGTCAAGCCATGTTCAAACAACCGAAAGTTCGTCAAGCGGGGCTCATCCTTTTCGCCACCACGCTGTTATTGATTTTGCCGAACCTGACCAAGGTGATTGGCTGATTCAAGCGGCGGGTGTTGCTCATCGCCACTCAAAATGTGACTGGCCCGCTATCCGGGCCAGCATGGCTGTGCCACTCTTTGCGCACTTCCACGACATGGACGGCGATCAATTGAAAGCACTCATTCTGTTCGGGGGCATGCTGCTGAGCATGTCCTTGTCTGCTGCTCAACTGGATCTGCAATTGGGCGAGAACAGTCGCACCTGGCAGACCGAGGAACTGCTCAAGCATCCTCAGGTGCAAACCCTCACGATCAGGAATGATGTGTCCTACAAGAAGGACATGACTTATCGCGCCGTGCCGATTGCCGCGCTGCTGACCGGCATCAAACCTGAAGATCACCTGCAAGCCGTGGCACTGGACGGTTTTGCCGCCGAGCTGGCCGCTGCGCCGCTGCTCGACACCAAAGGTTCCCGGGCCTGGCTGGCCATCGAAGACCCGGCCCACCCGTGGCCGCCGCTGTCGGAAGGCAAGCACAGCGCCGGGCCGTTCTACCTGGTGTGGACCGATCCGCAGGCCGGCAATATCAGCCCGGAACAATGGCCGTTCGAAGTGGCGAGCATCAAACGCATGGCTCCAGTGGCCGAACGTTTCCCTGCCCTGCTGCCGGATCCTGCCTTGAAGGCCGATGACCCGGTGAATCAGGGGTTTGCACTGTTCCAGAAAAACTGCCTGGCCTGCCATCGACTCAATGGTGCGGGGGATGCGCAATTCGGTCCGGATCTGAATATTCCGTACAACCCGACCGAATACTTTGGCGCGGACTTCCTCAAGCGCTATATCCGCGATCCGCAGAGCTTGCGCCAATGGCCGCAGGCGAAGATGCCGGGGTTCTCCGCCGAAGTGTTGCCGGATGCGGATCTGCAGAAACTGGTGGGGTATTTGCAGCACATGGCCGGGCGCAAGGTTAAACCCTGAGACATGCCTTGTGGGAGCGAGCCTGCTCGCGAAAGCGGTGTGTCAGATAATCCCGCGAGCAGGCTCGCTCCCACAGCCTATTGCTGTTGCACCGAGATGACCGGTGTCGGCGCGACCAGCACCTTCGCATGCATCTGCTCTGCCCCGCCTCCCCGGCGCATGCCCCGCACCGGGCAGGCATCCAGGTAGTCCAGCCCCACCGCCAGTTTCAAGTGCCGCTCCGGCCGCGCCAGTTCATTGGTCACGTCAAAGCTGTACCAGGCGTCATCGATCCAGGCTTCGGCCCAGGCGTGGCTGGCCAGGTGTTCGCAATCCTCGCTGTACAGATAGCCCGACACATACCGCGACGGCACCCCCAGACTGCGTGCACAGGCCAGAAACGCATGGGCATGATCCTGGCAGACTCCCGCGCGCCCGGCGAACGCCTCGGCGGCGCTGGTATCAACTTCGGTGGAGCCTGGCGTATAGGTCATGTGCTGGTTCAAGCCATGCATCAAGTCGATCAGCGCAGTGCGGTCGCGCCGCTGTTTGCAGGACTTCTCGGCAAATGCCCGCAACGCCTCGTCCGCCTCGGTCAGCCGGGTGAAACGCAGGAACGGCAGCGCCGACTGGCGTTCATGTTCCGCTTCGCGCCTTTCGTCGATATCGACCTGCCCCCGAGCGCCGATGATGATCGCTTCGTGGGGCTCGTCCATGGTCAGGACATGCAGGATGTTGCCGAACGGATCGAGCTGGGCCCGCACCGGGCGCGGCAGGTCGAGTTGCCAGCTCAGCACATGCTGGCGTTCGCTGTCGTGAGGGGTCAGGCGCAGGTACTGGATGCTCGCCCGCACCTGATCTTCGTAGTGATAGGTGGTTTCGTGGCTGATGGAAAGTCTCATGCGGCCTCCAGATAGGAACTGTGAATGGCGTTGCCCAACTGGCGCACCAGTGGAATGAATTCGGTGAGCCAGGCGTGCAGCCCTTCCTCGAGGATTTCGTGGATGCCGGTGTAGCGCAGGCGTGCGTCCATTTCCGCCGCCAGCCGTTGCGCCGGGCGACCGTTGGCCCCTGGCAGTTGCGCGAGGATCTGGTCGATTTCTTCGGTGCAGGCCCGCAAAGAGCGCGGCACATCGGCACGCAACAGCAGCAACTCGGCAACATGCCGGGCGCCGGGGGCATCGCGATAGATCTCGGTGTAAGCCTCGAACGACGACAGCGCCCGCAATAACGCACTCCACTGGTAATAGGCGTGGGCAGTGCCGTCACTGACAGCCTCGGCCTGATCGCCGGCCATTTCATAGCGGGCGTCGAGCAGCCGCAACGTGTTGTCCGCCCGCTCGATGAAGGTACCCAGGCGAATGAAGCGGAACGCGTCGTTGCGCATGATGGTGCCGTAGGACGCACCGCGAAACAGGTGCGAACGTTCCTTGATCCACTCGCAAAACCGGCTCATGCCATAGCGGCTGAGGCCCTGGTTGGCGATCCCGCGGATCTCCAGCCAGGTGGCGTTGATGTTCTCCCACATGTCGGCGGTGATCCGCCCACGCACCGCGTGGGCACTGGCTCGTGCCGCGCCGAGGCAGCTGTAGATGCTCGCCGGGTTCGCAGCGTCGAGGGCGAAGAAATGCAGCAATCGCTCGGCATGCAACTCGCCGTGGCGCTCAAGGTAATCATCCAGGGTGCCGGTGATCATCAACGGCATCGCCAGTTCATGCAGGCCATCGCCACGGCCGTCCTGCGGCATCAGCGACAGCGAATAACTGACATCGAGCATGCGGGCGAGGTTTTCCGCCCGCTCCAGGTAACGCGACATCCAGTACAGATCCGAGGCAGTTCTACTTAACATGGCAGGCTTCCTTCAGTCCTCGACCACCCAGGTGTCCTTGGTTCCGCCGCCCTGGGATGAGTTCACCACCAGAGAGCCTTCACGCAAGGCGACACGGGTCAAACCGCCGGGCACGACCCGGGTTTCGCGACCGGACAGTACGAACGGACGCAGGTCGATATGGCGCGGCGCAATGCCGTTTTCGACAAAGGTCGGACAGGTCGACAGCGACAGCGTGGGTTGCGCGATGTAGGCGTAAGGCCTGGCCTTGATCCGCTCGCGGAACGCATCGATTTCCGCCGCCGTCGCCGCCGGTCCCACGAGCATTCCGTAACCACCGGAGCCCTGGGTCTCCTTGACCACCAGATCGGCAAGATTGGCCAGCACATGGGAAAGTTCAGACGGGTTGCGGCATTGCCAGGTCGGCACGTTCTGCAGGATCGGTTCTTCATCGAGGTAGAAACGGATCATTTCGGTGACGAACGGATACACCGACTTGTCGTCCGCCACGCCGGTGCCGATCGCATTGGCCAAAACCACGTTGCCGGAGCGATAGGACGACAGCAATCCCGGCACACCAAGCATCGAGTCCGGACGGAACGCCAGCGGATCGAGAAACGCATCGTCGAGACGGCGATAAATCACATCCACCGCTTTGGGACCGTCGGTGGTGCGCATGAAGACTTTGTCGTCGCGCACGAACAGATCGGCACCCTCCACCAGTTCCACGCCCATTTCCCGAGCCAGGAATGCATGCTCGAAAAATGCGCTGTTGAATCGCCCCGGCGTCAGTACCACGACACTTGGGTCATCGAGAGGGCTTGAGCTTTTCAGGGTATCGAGCAACAGGTTCGGGTAATGGTCGATGGGTGCGATGCGCTGGGCCGCGAACAGCTCGGGGAACAGGCGCATCATCATCTTGCGGTCTTCGAGCATGTAGCTCACGCCGCTGGGCGTGCGCAGGTTGTCCTCCAGGACGTAGTAGGTGCCGTCGCCGTCGCGCACCAGATCGACGCCAGAGATGTGCGAATAGATATCGCGGTGCAGATCCAGCCCTTGCATCGCCAACTGGTATTGCTCGTTGGCCAGCACCTGCTCGGCGGGAATGATCCCGGCCTTGATGATGCGCTGCTCGTGGTAGAGGTCGGCGAGAAACATGTTCAACGCCTTGACCCGCTGGATGCAGCCGCGCTCGACGATCCGCCACTCGCTGGCGGGAATGCTGCGCGGAATGGTGTCGAAGGGAATCAGGCGTTCCGTCCCTTGCTCATCCCCATAGAGCGTGAACGTAATCCCGGCGCGATGGAACAGCAGATCGGCCTCGCGTCGCCGCTGGGCCAGCAGTTCCTCGGGTGTTTCTGCCAGCCAGCGGGCGAACTCCCGGTAATGCGGGCGAACCACGCCGCCGGCATCGTACATTTCATCAAAACTGGTGCGGATCATGCCGTACTCCTTGTCACTCCGGACATGCAGGCCATCGCAAGGCCCGTGCCATCGGCATAAACGCTTTGATTTCAACAGGTTGGATATTCACACCGCACGCACCGCACCATTCCTGTGCGGCAAATGCCTCAACCTGATCACCCCCGCTTCATTGCGACGCAGCACCGTCGCCTATCAGCAGCATAGTCAGAGTTGATTTCACTGCCCGGCGCGGGCTGCGGATAATCCGCCCATCCGCTGCGAGACTTCCCGGGTGAAGCACGCAGCCCCACTGATCCGGCTTGCCCCGGCAAGCCCCTCCCGGCCGTAACCCTGACCGGTTCCCTCTCCTTCCGGTCTTCCCTTTCAGCCACCCTCTGCGGTGCTTTTTTTTGCTCAGTATTCTTGTTTCAGGGTTTTACCGGACGTTTTTCAAGGTGCCGAAACGACAACGGCCGACCCGAAGGTCAGCCGTTGCCGGATGTGTGGCGAGGAGGATCAGTTCAAGCGATGGCGGTTGCGCACCTCCTGCTTCACGCCCCAGCCTTCGATGATGCCGCCCAGAGGCTCGACCACCGCCGAAAACCCCTGTTCGAAATCGCCGATGTCGTCGTAGGTTGCGTACATCACCTTGCTCAATTCCAGAAACCAGGCGCCGTCGTCACGCACACTGATCTGGGCATTGATGGATTCACCGCGAAACTTGCCTGCCGCCCTGCGCGCCCGCTCCTCGTCCGGGAAAATGGCGTAGAACTCGATGGGATGGAATCGGGAAAAATCGAAACCGCCTTCTTTCATGCGGCGCAGCACGTTGCTGCTGATGTCTTCTTGATAGGCTGTGCTCATGAACGTCCCCCTCGCATAGATGGATAGACTTTCCGTATTCCCTGCACCTGGCCGGACGGCTCAAGCGCTGTGACAACCGTGTTGCCGGCGGGAAAACAAGCATGTAGCTGACAAGACCAGACCTTAGCGATCCGTTCGCTGATCTCGCTTGCAGAGTAGCCCCAGGACAGAGCCGCTGCCAAGGTCTGGTGCGTTACCGGGAAAAAGATTTTCAGACGGGAGTAATGCTGCGGATTTCGATGCTGTGCTGGTTTTTCAGGGTCTTCACGCCGGCGTCGGCGGTGCGACCTTCCAGGTCGTTGAGGTCAAGCTCGGCGACAACGGGCAGGAACCGTTCCTTGATGAGCCGGGCGGCTCGCTCATGACTCGGGCATTCTTCGCAATCGAAGACTTCATCGACGGTTTCACCATGATCATCCACGAAAGTGACTTTCCACTTTGACATCGGAGCCTCCTCGATCAAACCCGCAAATGGGCTTACATGTATCTCGACTTTTGTCAGGATTGATCGTTCAAAAGCTTTGCATCGATGCAACATGAAAAACATTTCATCTGCGGGAGCGAAGCGGCTCGCCCCCGCAGTGACGGTGGCCGAACGATCAGTCGTTGCCCGGTTTGTTCACCGCTTGCAGCACGTATTGCGGCAAGGCGAAGGCGCCGATGTGGATTTCAGGGTTGTAGTAGCGGGTGACGATGCCGCTGCCGATGAAGCGCTGCTGCAGCACTTCACGGCTCAGCTTGCGATAGGCCGGGTTGGTCGAGCCCCAGGCGAACGTCATCGAACCGCCGATGTAGGTCGGCACGGCCGCCTGATAGAAGTGCCAGTCCGGGAACAGGCTGCGCAGGCGACCGGCGGTGGTTTTCACCTCGTCGATCTGCATGAACGGCGTGCCGTTCTGGGTCACAAGGATACCGCCCTCGTTCAGGCAGCGATGGCAAGCCTGATAGAAGTTTTCCGAGAACAGCACTTCGCCCGGACCGATCGGGTCGGTGGAGTCGGAAATGATCACGTCGAACTTTTCCGTGGTGGTCGCGACGAAACGCATGCCGTCGTCGATCACCAGGTTCAGGCGTGGATCGTCATAAGCGCCGCTGGAGTGGTTCGGCAGAAACTCCTTGCACATGTCGACCACAGTGCCGTCGATTTCGACCATGGTGATGTGCTCGACGCTGGCGTGTTTGGTCACTTCGCGCAGCATGCCGCCATCGCCGCCGCCGATGATCAGCACGCGCCTGGCAGTGCCGTGGGCGAGGATCGGCACGTGGGTGAGCATTTCGTGGTAGATGAATTCATCGGCTTCGGTGGTCTGGATCACGCCGTCCAATGCCATCACACGGCCCATGCGCGGGTTCTGGAAGATCACCAGATGCTGGTGTTCGGTGCGCACTTCGTGCAGCAGTTTTTCCATGCGAAAACGCTGGCCGTAGCCTTCGTAGAGGGTTTCCAGGTATTCGCTGGTCTTGGTGACGGTCATGTGAAGTGCTCCGATGAATGCGCGGGCGCCAATCGTCAGGTTCGATTGCCCGGGAAAGGCGCGCATTCTACGTTGCCGAAGATGACAGGTCGAACCTTCCGCTGACAGACGACATTTTGAAGCCGCAGAAAGGCAAATGTGGGAGCGAGCTTGCTCGCGAAGAGGCCATCCGACTCAACACATTTGCTGAATGAAAAATCGCCTTCGCGAGCAAGCTCGCTCCCACAGGAAAGAACCTGTTCAGTTGTGAAACTAAATCCGCACATTGCCCCGCGGCCCGGCAATTGCCCAGATGATCAGGCCCAGCACCGGCAGGAGGATGATCAACAGCACCCAGAGGATTTTCATCCCGGTCTCGGCGCCGCTTTTCAGCACATTGATGATCGCCCAGATGTCGAGGGCAAGAATGATCAGGCCGATCAGGCCGTTGAACGTGGAACCCATGGTGTCGCTCCGGAATAGTGGCGTGCACTTTTAGGATAGACGGTCACGCGCAGGGTTCCCTTTTATTGCATTCAGACGTGGACGGCGACCTTCAAGGCTTCCAGCGAAGGCGCAGCGGCGATGCCCACTTCGGCGCACAGCTCCAGCACTCGCGGCACGTCGTTGCCGTAGACCAGCACCACTTGCAGCTCGTCGTCGAGCAACTGGCTGAAGTTCATCAGCGTGTAACCGCCGTTTTCCTTGTTCAGGCTGCTCATCTGCACCTGAATGCGATTCAGCGCGGTCAGGGCTTCGGTCCTGGCCAGTTGCTTGGGCTTGAGGTTGAACGCCACGTTCGGACCGAACGAGGCGATGATCCGGGCGAACAGGTCAACGTAGTTGTCGGCCTGGAACAGCACAGTCTCCGGCAGGCTGCCGACCACGACCCACTCGCCCAGCGGAATCGGGAAGGTGTCGTCGTAGTTGATGTCCGGGTTGGCGGTCAGAAAAGCATCGGCATCGGCGTAGGCCTGTGCGGCTTCATCGGCGACCTTCTGGATCTCGTCTTCGCCCATGCAGCCGGAGCTGATTTTGCTGATGAGTTCGGCGAGTGCGGCTTTCATGGGGCAGGTCCTGTGGCGAAGGAATTTCGAGGGCGCGAAGGATAGCGCATTCTCGTCCTCGCCACAGAGCCGGTTGCGGATCGACGGTTTCAGCCCAGCAGTTTTTCCAGCTGCGCGGCGGTGTCCACGGCCCCCATGGTGCGCGCCGCATCCAGCGCGGTAACGCCGTTGGCGTCCTTGGCTTTCGGGTCGGCGCCCTGGTCGATCAGATACTCGACGATCTCGACCCGGTTGAACATCGCCGCCATCATCAATGCAGTGCGACCGTCGAAGGAAGCACCTTCAATCTGCGCCCCGCCGGCCACCAGGGCCTTGACCACGGCCAGATCGCCCTTGAACGCGGCGCCGGCAATCGGACTCTGGCCATTGCCATTGCGCTTTTCAGGATCGGCCTTGTGCTTGAGCAGCACTTGCACCGCGTCCACATGCCCGTAGTAGCTGGCGAGCATCAGCAGGGTATCGCCCTTGCTGTTGGTGAGGTTCACCGGCAAACCGGCCGTGATCAGGCGATCCAGCATCACCGCGTCACCTTCGCGCGCCTTGTTGAATACCTGCTCGGTGAATTCGGCAGCTTCTTCGGGCGTCATCTGGCGGCTTTGGTCGGACATGGGGCAACTCCACTTCGGTCAATCGGAAAGCCGCTAGTTTCCCGAGCGTGGCGATAGCTGTCACCCCCTTTTTTTCGAGACGGCCAATAGCCAATATCAATAACGCAATTTGCCTGCGCGGATATCCGCAAGGATTTCATCCGTCACCTGTTCGTAGGTTTCAGTGCCCGGCAGCCAGGCGTAGACAGGGTCGTCCCCCGTCACGCCCGGGTCGAAGCCTTCGTTTTTAAGGCGCGTCTTCTGGTATTTGAACGTGCCGGTGGTTTCCATTTTCACCTTGACCCTCAGGAACAGCGGTACCGCGTAGGACGGCATGCGCTGGCGGGCAAACGCCAACAGCTCGGTGAAATCCAGAGTCGCCAGGGACTCGGCCGGTGTAATCGCTGCCATCCCGGCGCGACCGTTGGTGTTGGGGATTTCCACGCCATAGGCCACGGCTTCGGAAATGTGCGGATGCTGCAGCAAGAGGTTCTCGACCTCGGTGGTCGAAACGTTCTCGCCTTTCCAGCGGTAGGTGTCGCCGAGGCGATCGACAAATTGCGCATGGCCGAAGCCGATGTTGCGCAGCAGATCACCGGTATTGAAGAAGCGGTCACCCTTGGTGAATACATCCTGCAGCACGACCTTGGCGGTTTTCTGCGGATCCGTGTAGCCATCCAGCGGCGCCTTGTCGTCGATTCGCGCCAGCAACAGCCCTCGCTCGCCCCGACCGACCTTGCGCATGAAACCGTCGTCGCCGCGAACCGGTTCGCCGCTGTCCTGATCGTAAGCGACCAGCTCCCAGGCCATCAGCGAAAAACCGATGGTGTTGTCGAAATTGAGGATGTTGGTGAAACCGATATTGCCGTCGCTGGCTGCATACAGTTCGCAGATGTGATCCACCGCAAAGCGGGTCTTGAATTGAGCCCAGGCCCCTGGTCGCAAGCCGTTGCCGATCATCTTGCGCACGTCATGGCGGCTGTCATCGCTGCTGGCCGGCTGATCCACCAGATAACGACACAACTCGCCGACGTAGCCGATGGTGGTGGCACGGTAGCGCCGCACATCGCTCCAGAACTGACGGGCGCTGAACTTGCGGCGAATGGCGAAACCCGACGCGCCATTGACCGCCGAACCCCAGCACACACAAAGCCCGGTGGCGTGATACAGCGGCAAGGTGCAATAGACGATGTCGTCCGGACGCATGTCGAGGGCGATCATGCCGAAGCTCGCCGAACTGCGCATCCAGCGCCCATGCTTGAACACCCCGGCCTTGGGCAACCCGGTGGTGCCGGAGGTGTAGATGTAGAAACAGGGATCGTCGAAGAAAATCTGCCGGCTGCTGGCCGGGTTGTCGCCTGGCGCATCGGCACTGGCGCTGATCAGATTGGTGTAACCCTGCGGGGCGATGCCCGGATGACTGAACGTATCCTGATCGGCCACGAACCAGCTGCGGGCCGGCGCAATCGTCACTTGCTCGCGTACTGCTGCAAACGCTGGCAGCAACTCCTCACCAACGACGATCGCCACCGGCGCCACCAGATTGATGCTGTGGATCAGCGTGTCACGGGTCTGCGAAGTGTTCAGCAGCGCACTGACAGCACCGACCTTGGCCAGCGCCAGAATCGTCACCAGCAGTTCCGGACGGTTCTCTATGAACACGGCTACCACATCGCCTTTGCCGATGCCCTGCCCGATCAAATAATGAGCAATGCGGTTGGCCCACTGATTGACCTGGGAATAACTGAGCACCACCTCGCCCGACAGCAGCGCGGGACCCTCGGGATTGCGCAGGGTCGCTTGTTCGAATGTCCAGCCAAGGCCACAGGTCTGGGTCGGATCCTTGACGTTGGCCACCTTCAGGCCTTTCACCACCCGCGGGATGGCTTTGGCGATCGTCGGCAGTTTGCGGAGCATCATGCCCCAGGTAATCGTGTCGCCAGACGCGTGACTCATGGCAGCTCCCGTTGGGCCTTGACGTGCAGGCCGGATTTTTATTGTCGGGCAATCGGGTGAGGCAACCGGCGCTTCTTGAGCGAGGGTCGAGGCCGAAAATACGTCAGGGCTTCTCGGGCTGTACACGCGGTTTTTGCAATGTTTTGTATCCGTCAGCGCTACAGGACGAAGCGTGATCGCGGCCCGATGCAATGGTTCCATCAGATCGACAGCAATCCCGCAAAATGCAGGATGCACGATGGCCATTCATGCAGATTGCACGACAACCTGAATTTCAAATATCTGTAACTTATTGATTTATAAGTAATTTACAAAAACAAAAATACTGGCACAATCACTGCAACTCCCTCCGCATGCTTGCCCTTCAAGTGCATACGGAGCTGAAAGACATGAGCCTGATTCAAGAAAAATTTACCTCCCTGTTCTCCAACTTCGCCGTCACTACCCAGCCACGTCCCGATGGCGGGATCCTGCTGACGCTCAAGAGCGCCGACGGCAAAGTGTTCAAGCGTGCGCTCACCTATCAGCAATTGCATGCCGCCGACCAACTGTCGTGGGCGATCAGCGCCATTCGCCGTGATCTGGCGGAACAGGCCAGCGAGCTGCCGCAAATCGGCATGCTGCAAAGCCAGCAGCGTTTTGCCCTGCCGACCTATCACTCGATGTAACGAACACTGCATAAACAGACAGGCCGTGGAGCTCTCGCTTCACGGCCTGTTTTTTTTGCACGTCGATTATGGAATCAGAACGCTTCCGGCTCGATCCCGGTAAAGCTGTCGACGGTCACATGCCCTTCCAGCTCCCCGCCCTCACGGGCCAGGCCGCAGGTTTGCAGGCCGGCGGACCGGGCGGCATCGAGTTCCTGCACGATGTCGGACAGGAACAGGATCTCTTGCGGCTCGACGCCGATGGCCTGCCGGATAGTGCTGTACGACTGCGCTTCGCGCTTGGGCCCTGACGTGGTGTCGAAGTAGCCGCTGAACAGCGGCGTCAGATCCCCGGCTTCCGAGCAGCCGAAAATCAGCTTCTGCGCCTGGATCGAACCGGATGAGTAAACGAACAATTGATACCCGGCCTGATGCCAGCGCTGGAGCGCTTCGACGGCGTCCGGGTATACATGCCCTTTCAACTGACCGGACTGATAGCCTTGCTCCCAGACCATGCCCTGCAACGCTTTCAGCGGCGTGGCCTTGCGATCTTCGGCGATCCAGGCCAGCAGAATCTCTACAACCCGTTCGACGTCGGCCTGGGGTTCGTTGCTGTCACGGCGCACGGCGTCCAGTTGCCCGGCGACATCGGCGCGTGTGGCGTTCTGACGAACGAAGTCCGGCAGATGTTTTGCCGCATACGGAAACAGCACGTCGAACACAAAACTCACCGCGCTGGTGGTGCCTTCGATATCGGTGAGGATGACCTTGATCGACATCGGCTCAGTCCTCCAGGCGCGGGAAGCGGCCGGCGATGTCTTCGCCGGTGAAGTTGGCGACCCAGCCTTCAGGGTTGTTGAACAGGCGGATCGCGACAAAGTGCGGGTTCTCGCCCATGTCGAACCAGTGTTTGGTGCCGGCGGGCACCGAAATCAGGTCGTTCTTCTCGCACAGCACGGCGTAGACGTAATCGTCGATATGCAGGGTAAACAGGCCACGGCCGGCGACGAAAAAGCGCACTTCATCTTCGCCATGGCGATGCTCTTCGAGAAATTTGGCGCGCAGCTCGGCCTTTTGCGGGTGATCGCTGTTGAGGCTGACCACATCGACTGTGATGTAACCGCGCTCGGTCATCAGCTTGTCGATTTGCTCACGGTAGGCGCCGATCACTTCTTCCTGGCTGGCACCGGGCTGGATCTTCGCGGCGGCTTGCCAACGGTCGAAGCGCACACCCTGCTCGGCCAGGGTCGAGGCGATGTCTTCGAAGTGGGTCAGCACCTTGTTCGGAATTTCAGGGCTGGAAACGTGATAGACGGACAGGCTGCTCATGGGGCATTTCCTCGGTATCGGCCTTGCCGTCCGGTTCTTCGAGACCGGTCGGGCACTGCATTCATCAGGCAAACGGGCTGGTTCTGGTGAAGTCAGCCTTGGCGGTTCATGACGCTGCGGGTCTTCAACTCGCATTCAAACAGGAATTCAAAGGCTTCGATCTGGCGCAACGCGTCACTCATCTGCGCACCCCAGGTGTAGAGACCGTGACCGCGAATCAGATAACCGACGCAATCGGGATGGGCGTCGAGCCAAGGCTGCACCTTGGCAGCGAGGCGCGCAATGTCCTGATCGTTGTCGAAAATCGGCACCCGCACCCGGGATTCGTGGGTCGTAATGCCGCTGAAGGCTTTTTGCAGTTCGTAGTCTTCGAACTCGATGAAGTCTTGCGGCGTCAGGCGCGACAGCACCGTGGCGTTCACCGAGTGGGTGTGCAGCACCGCGCCGATCTCCGGGCGCCAGCTGTAGAGCTGGGTGTGCAGCAGGGTTTCGGCGGACGGCTTTTTGCCCGGTTCCAGGCTGTTGCCGGACAGGTCGGTCGCCAGCACATCGTCCAGACCCAGTTGGCCCTTGTGCTTGCCGGACACGGTCAGCAGCGCTTCGCCCGGCGACAGGCGCGTCGAATAGTTGCTGCTGGTGGCCGGCGACCAGCCGCGGCCATAAAGAAAACGCCCGGCATCGATGATCTGCTGGGCAAGCTGTTCACGGGTAAGGCTCATGGCCTGTCCTCTTGCATACGTGTGGCAATGATAACGGCAGCAGCAAGTGCCGCGAGACTGGCAATACTAAAGGTCAATGTCGCACCGAGGGCGTTCCAGCTGTAACCGGCATACAACGCACCGAGCGCTCCGCCGGTGCCGGCCAGCGCCGCGTACAGCGCCTGCCCCTGCCCTTGCTGTCGGGCGCCGAAGCTACGTTGCACGAATGCGATGGCAGCGGCATGAAAGCTGCCGAATGTCGCAGCATGAAGCACCTGGGCAAACAACAGCACCCAGAGAAATTCGGCGAATGAACCTAACAGCAACCAGCGCAGCGCCGCCAGCAGAAAACTCGCCGTCAGCACGCGCCGCAGGGAGAAGCGCGCAAGAATCCGGCTCATCGCCATGAACATCAGCACCTCCGCCACCACGCCAACGGCCCAGAGCATGCCGATCACGCCACGGCTGTAACCCAGTCGTTCAAGGTGCAAGGTCAGAAACGTGTAATACGGCCCGTGGCTCATCTGCATCAGCGCCACGCAACCGTAGAACGCCAGCACCCCTGGTTGGCGCAGCTGCCTGAGGAAGCCCTCCCCGGTCGGTCGGTTGCCCTGAGGCGGTTGCGCGTTCGGCACCCACAGACTGCTGAGCACGATGCCTGCCATGATCAGCACCAGCGCCGCCGGATAAATGTCGAGGCTCAGCCATTCGAACAACCGTCCGAGGGCGACCACGGTGATGATGAAACCGATGGAACCCCATAGCCGGATCTGGCTGTAGCGAGACGTCTGGCCTTGCAGATGCGCCAGGGTGATGACTTCGAACTGCGGCAACACTGCATGCCAGAAGAAGGCGTGCAAGGCCATGACCATCGCCAGCCAGGCGTAGGACTTGCTGACGAAAATCAACGAGAACGTCAGCAGCGTGCACAGCGCGCCGAAGCGCACGATGGCCAGTCGTCTGCCGGTGTAGTCGCCGAGCCAGCCCCAGATGTTCGGCGCCACGCAGCGCATCAGCATCGGAATCGCCACCAGCTCGCCGATGCGTGCGGCGCTGAACCCGAGGTGATCGAAGTACAGCGCCAGAAACGGTGCCGTCGAGCCGAGCAAGGCGAAATAGAACAGATAGAAACTGGACAGCCGCCAGTACGGAAGCGCCGCCACGGTCAGACCGCAGCGGCCGTGAGTTGCCCCATCAGAGCTGACCCAGCACCGGGGTGTTCACCCGCACGCCGGCGTTCTGACCACGGTGACGCAACAGGTGATCCATCAGCACGATGGCCATCATCGCCTCGGCAATCGGCGTGGCACGGATGCCGACGCACGGATCGTGACGGCCCTTGGTGATCACTTCGACCGGGTTGCCGTCGATGTCGATCGAACGGCCCGGGGTGGTGATGCTCGACGTCGGCTTCAAGGCCAGATGCGCGACGATCGGCTGACCCGAAGAGATGCCACCGAGGATGCCGCCAGCGTTGTTGCTGAGGAAACCTTCCGGGGTCAGCTCGTCGCGGTGCTCGGTGCCGCGCTGGGCGACACAGGCGAAACCGGCGCCGATCTCCACGCCCTTGACCGCGTTGATGCTCATCAGCGCATGGGCCAGTTCGGCGTCGAGACGGTCGAAGATCGGCTCGCCCAGACCAGGCATCACGCCTTCGGCGACCACGGTGATCTTCGCCCCGACCGAATCCTGATCACGGCGCAGCTGGTCCATGTAGGCTTCCAGTTCCGGCACCTTGTCCGGGTCCGGGCTGAAGAAGGCGTTCTGCTCGACCGATTCCCAGGTCTTGAACGGGATTTCGATCGGGCCGAGCTGGCTCATGTAGCCGCGAATCACGATGCCCTGGGTCGCCAGGTATTTCTTGGCGATCGCACCGGCCGCCACACGCATGGCGGTTTCCCGCGCGGAGCTGCGACCGCCGCCGCGGTAATCGCGCTCGCCGTATTTGTGATGGTAGGTGTAATCGGCATGGGCCGGACGGAACAGGTCCTTGATCGCCGAGTAATCCTTGGACTTCTGGTCGGTGTTGCGAATCAGCAGGCCGATGGAGCAACCGGTAGTGCGCCCCTCGAACACGCCGGAAAGGATTTCGACTTCGTCGGCCTCCTGACGCTGGGTGGTGTGACGGCTGGTGCCCGGCTTGCGGCGGTCGAGGTCGCGCTGCAGGTCTTCAAGGGAAATCTCCAGGCCCGGCGGGCAGCCGTCGACAATGGCGACCAACGCCGGACCATGGCTTTCGCCCGCGGTGGTGACAGTGAACAGCTTGCCGTAGGTATTGCCGGACATGCAGGACGCTCCGTTAAATCAAACCCGAATTCATGATGCGCGCCAGTATACGCAGGCTAACCGAGTAGTTCATCCTCGAACCTTGGCGGTGTTGGTGAGTCCAACCGGCACCTTGGCAAATGATGGCGTGATGATGCTGCGAGTTTTGATCTTGAGCCTTACCCTGTTTACTGGCTTCGTCCAGGCAACGGTCCTGCAACGCCCGGTGACGCTGGACACCGGCAACGGAGAACTTTTCGGCTCGCTTTTGCTACCGAAGTCTGACAATCCGCTGCCGATTGTCCTGATCCTGTCTGGCTCCGGTCCTACGGATCGTGACGGAAACAACCCGGACGGCGGGCGCAACGACAGCCTCAAGCGACTGGCCTGGGTGTTGGCCAAACACAATATCGCCAGCGTTCGCTTCGACAAGCGCGGGGTGGCGGCGAGCCTGGCCGCGACGCCGGATGAGCGCAATCTGTCGGTGGAGGCCTACGTCGCGGACGCCGTGGCCTGGGGCCGGAAGCTCAAGGCCGATCCGCGTTTCGGTCCGCTGATCCTGCTCGGCCACAGCGAGGGCGCACTGATCGCCAGCCTGGCCGCACCGAAAGTCGACGCCGCGGCGGTCATCTCGCTGTCCGGCACGGCGCGGCCGATCGATCAGGTCCTGCGCCGGCAACTGGCCCGCAGCCTCCCACCACCTTTGATGCAGCGCAGCAACGAGCTGCTCGACAGCTTCAAGGCCGGGCATACCGATGACAACGTGCCGCCGCCCTTACAGGCGATCTTTCGCCCGAGCGTGCAGCCCTATCTGATTTCGCTGTTCCGTCAGGACCCGTCCGCAGCCTTCGCCCGACTGAAAATGCCGGCCTTGATCGTTCAGGGCAGCAATGACATTCAGGTCCAGGTCGATGATGCCAATCTGCTCAAAGCGGCAAAACCCGATGCCACACTGGCGGTGATCGAAGGCATGAATCATGTGATGCGCATCGTGCCCAATGACGTGAAACGGCAAGTGGCGTCCTACAAGGACCCGAATCTGCCGCTGGCGGCCGAACTGGGAACCCGGATTCTCGGGTTTATTGACGGACTTCGCACCCGTTAACCCTCCAGTCCTGGAAAAAACGGCCGATAAGCCTTTGTCGCCAGCGTACTGGCTGGCGGCAGGCAGCTTGGACAGGATCTCGCCGTTATGACTGATACCCAGACTTCACCCGACACCACCGCTGAAAAAGACGCACCGCCAGCGGTCGAGCTGCCATGGGCGGATGTCCACGTCGAGCACCACAAAATGCTCCGCCTGGCGCCGTTGCAGACCGACCGCAACACCGGCGGGCGGCCGTTGCGTTTTGTCGAATTCGGTTACGCCGAGCGCAACGGCAAAGACCAGAGCCTGATGCGCATGGAGATCAAACTGCCTGCCCAGCGCGTGCGCAAAGAACAGAATCAGCTTGATGTGTGGGTCGACCACAAGACCAAGCGCGTGCACTTCGGCCCGGACAGCGGTTTGCAGATCGAACCGCCAAACCGTGGCATCGGCCGCTTCATGGCCGCCCAGGGCATCAACTGG
Source organism: Pseudomonas bananamidigenes (assembly GCF_001679645.1). GTDB lineage: Bacteria > Pseudomonadota > Gammaproteobacteria > Pseudomonadales > Pseudomonadaceae > Aquipseudomonas > Aquipseudomonas bananamidigenes. Next base: position 40,931 of record NZ_LRUN01000011.1, read on the forward strand.
GCGAAGAAGCGCTGGCCCACCTACACCGTCGACGGCATGGACCTGAACAACAAGGACGCGCTGAACGAAGCCACCCGCCTGCGCCGCGATCACTTTCTGCGGGTACACGGCTTTGATGTGGTGTACGCCGACGCCCAGCACTTGAAGGGCAGCGTCAAGGACGTCCGGGTCGGTGATTTGCTCGGCGACTGGAACACTGAAAAGCTGCAGATCGTCGAGATTCTCGAGGCCGCGCAGATGTTGCAGCAAGCCGAGCAGAACCTCGCCGAACAGGAAGTGAAACTGAAGCAGCAGGAAGACAAGGTCAGCAAGTTCAAGCGTGAAGACGCCGGTTTGCGCTTCACCATTACTTGCCTGGTGGCGTTTGCGGTGTTTCAGGCAGGTTTGCTGATCTGGATTGCCACGCACCGCTGAGCCAACGATCGTTCCCACCGAGGCGGGAACGATCGGTTCAGGTCAGACGCGGGAAGCGAAGAGCGCCTGATGATTGCGGCACTGTTCGGCAGTCAGCATGAACACGCCATGTCCGCCGCGCTGGAATTCCAGCCAGGCGAAATCGACTTCCGGGTACAGCGCTTCGACGTGTACCTGGCTGTTGCCCACCTCGACGATCAGCAAACCCTTCTCGGTCAGGTGATCCGCCGCTTCGGCGAGCATCCGGCGCACCAGGTTCAAACCATCGTCGCCACAGGCCAGGCCCAGCTCGGGCTCATGATGGTATTCGTCCGGCATGTCGGCAAAATCTTCCGCATCGACATAGGGCGGGTTCGACACGATCAGGTCGAAACGCTGACCCGGCAGCCCCTCGAAACCATCGCCCTGCACGGTGAACACACGCTCATCGACACCGTGGCGCTCAATGTTCTGGTTCGCCACTTCCAGGGCTTCGAACGACAGGTCCGCCAGCACCACTTCGGCATTCTGGAACTCGTAGGCGCAAGCGATGCCGATGCAGCCGGAGCCGGTGCACAGGTCGAGAATCCGCACAGGCTCGTCTCCGATCCACGGCGCAAAACGGTTTTCGATCAACTCGCCGATCGGCGAACGCGGGATCAGCACGCGCTCATCGACGATGAACGACAGGCCGCAGAACCACGCCTCGCCGAGCAGATAAGCGGTCGGAATGCGCTCCTCGATTCGGCGTTTGAGCAAGCGTTGCAGGTTGACCAGTTCGTCGTCTTCCAGCGCGCAGTCCAGATAGCTGTCGGCGATTTCCCATGGCAGGTGCAAGGCGCCGAGCACGAGTTGCCGGGCTTCGTCCCAGGCGTTATCGGTGCCGTGGCCGAAAAACAGATCCTCCCCATGGAAGCGGCTGACGGCCCAACGGATGTGGTCGCGCAGGGTACGAAGTCGGGAAGTGATCACGGGCAGAACTCCAGAAAAAACGACTGGCGATTCTAGCAGCCAAAACGCGCCACGACGACGCAGGAAATATCCCGGATCGGCGGTAGGAGCGTTCCGAATTCCTTATCAGCTATTGAACAGAACGTGTAACTTGACGAGGCTGCAGGCCAGAAACGACGGTGCCTACGATGGTAGCGATTCACAGAACCGCTCAGCCAGAGGACAATGTCGCAAAAGCCCCACCCCAAGGAGCCCCAGAATGTCCGTTCCAAAAACGATGTTTCAACTCAGCGGTCGCGGTTACGCAGCGGCCACGTTGAGCCATGCCACCGTGGTCATCATCGATGCCCAGAAAGAGTACCTCAGCGGCCCGCTGGCCCTGAGCGGCATGGACGCGGCTGTCGCGAACATCAAACAACTGGTTGCCGCCGCACGTGCAGCCGGCCGTCCGATCGTGCACGTACGCCACCTCGGCACCGTGGGCGGTCTGTTCGACCCGCAGGGCGAACGCGGCGAATTCATCCCCGGTCTGGAACCCCAGGGCGATGAAACCATCATCGGCAAACTGCTGCCGAGCGCTTTCCACGGCACCGAACTTTACGATCGCCTGCAAACCCTCGGTTCGCTGGACCTGATCGTCTGCGGTTTCATGAGCCACTCCAGCGTCAGCACCACCGTACGCGCGGCGAAAAACCTGGGTTTCCGCTGCACACTGGTTGAGGACGCCTGCGCCACCCGTGATTTGCCGTTCAAGGGCCGCGTGCTCAGCGCCGCCCAGGTACAGGAGGCGGAAATGGCGATCATGGCCGACAACTTCGCCACCCTTGCCCGGACTCAGGACCTGATCTGATACACCTGCCCGTGAGCGGCCCGGCCCGCCGCTCATCCGCAAAAGCCTCGCATTTGCTTCAATTACCCTAGCCTCAGGAACAACCCGGGCAACTCCCGGTCGAAGGGCCGATACCCATTGAGGAAGGTCGGAATGAAGTTATCCGATGGATTTGACGCACGCCGCTTGCGGCCCAAAGGCCAAAGCAACTGGCGTTTTCGATTTGGCGCAGCGATCGCCGCCATTCTGGCGACGTTCGGCATTCTGTTGGCGATGGCCGGCGCCGCCAGCCTGATCGGGCACCCGCCGGCACTCGGAGAGTTGAATGCTACGCCGACCGGCTCGGCGATCATTCTGGCCGTCGGCCTGTTGTTCCTGTATTTCGGCGTGGCCCTGTGGCGTCGTTGCCGGCGTCGCGCACGACAATCGCGGGAGCTGAACATGTCCCCGCACCTGATGAAAAAACACGACTGAATCGACGGCCTGGCTTTTTGCCGGGCGTTTTGTGTCTCTTTGGGTAAACTGGCCGCCCTTCGCGGAGGCTGATATGCAAGACGACGATTTTTCTCTGTTCAAAAGTGCGATCCAAGGCGTCAAGCCGATCAAGCACGACCGCGCCGACACCGGCAAACCCAAGACTGACCGTGCGCAAATCGCCAAACTGCGCCAGTCCGCCACCATCCGTACCGAAACCACCACCGTTGACGGTCTGTCCGATCAGTTCGTGATCGACGTCGGCCCCGAAGACGAACTTATGTGGGCCCGTGACGGCGTGCAGGAAAGCCAGATGCGCAAGCTCAAGATCGGGCAGATCCCGTTCGAAGGCAGCCTCGACCTGCACGGCATGAGCGTCGAAAAGGCCCGGGAAACCCTTTGGGCGTTTCTCGCCGAGGCGACAAAATTCGAAATCCGCTGCGTACGCGTCACCCACGGCAAGGCCGTGCGTCTGGACGGCAAGCGCCCGATGATCAAAAGCCACGTCAACACCTGGCTGCGCCAGCATGCGCAAGTGCTCGGATTCTGCTCGTGCCAGGCGAAACACGGCGGCGCCGGCGCGGTTTACGTGATGCTCAAACGCACCATGATGGAAGGCCGCGACGAATAATCCCGTCACACCGAACTTGCAGGGTCGTGTCCGCCACCGTACCCTTGCCCTTTGCGAAAATCCCCACAGGTAGTTTCATGTCCCTGGAACAGAATTACACCGCGATTCTCGGCCAACTGGGCGAGGACGTGTCCCGCGAGGGCCTGCTCGACACGCCGAAGCGTGCCGCCAAAGCCATGCAGTACCTCTGCCGCGGTTATGAACAGACGCTCGAAGAGGTCACCAATGGTGCCCTGTTCAGCTCCGACAACAGCGAAATGGTGCTGGTCAAGGACATCGAGCTCTACTCGTTGTGCGAACACCACCTGCTGCCGTTCATCGGCAAGGCCCATGTCGCGTATATCCCGAGCGGCAAAGTGCTGGGCCTGTCGAAGGTCGCGCGGATCGTCGACATGTACGCCCGCCGCCTGCAGATCCAGGAAAACCTCAGCCGCCAGATCGCCGATGCGGTCCAGCAGGTCACCGGCGCGCTGGGCGTGGCCGTGGTGATCGAGGCCAAGCACATGTGCATGATGATGCGCGGTGTGGAGAAACAGAATTCGTCGATGATCACTTCGGTGATGCTCGGTGAATTCCGCGAAAACGCGGCGACCCGCAGCGAGTTTCTCAGCCTGATCAAGTAATTGGCGACGAAAAAAACCGGCGTTGATCGCCGGTTTTTTTTCGTCCGTGAAAAATCGGGTAAGCTGCGCGACTTCTTCAATGTCCCTGTGAGGCTTGTAACGTGTTCGTCAAAGCGCTTCGTGTCGGCCTCGGCCAACTGATCATCTTCGTTGACTTTCTGACCCGCCCGGGCAAGAAGCAGCGCACCGCCGCTGCCCAGGCTCAAGTGGACGCCGCCGCGAAAGACCTGACCCTGTATCAGTTTCACGCCTGCCCGTTCTGCGTGAAGACCCGCCGCAGCCTGCGTCGCCTGAATGTGCCGGTGGCCCTGAAGGACGCGAAGAACAACGAGCAGGATCGCCAGACCCTGCTGGAACAGGGCGGCAAGATCAAGGTGCCGTGCCTGCGCATCGAAGAAAACGGCCAGACCACCTGGATGTATGAGTCCAACACCATCATCGAATACCTGAACAAGCGGTTCGCCGCCGTCTGAACCTGAAAAACCGGCCTGCGCGGCCGGTTTTTTTATGCCGCCTGCGCGGCCTGTGCCTGGCGCACGACGCCTGCCAGACGCTTGAGCCCTTCATCCAGACGACCCGGATCAATGTGGCTGAAGTTCAGGCGCAGATGGCCAGGGTTGCGATCCGGCTCGGGGAAAAACGGCTCACCCGGCATGAACGCCACATCGTTGGCCAAAGCAGCGTTGAGCAAGGTGCGCGTGTCCAGCGGCTTTTTCAGGGTCAGCCAGAAAAACAACCCGCCCTGCGGCGTTTCCCAGTCCGCCAGATCGGCGAAGTGAGTTTCCAGCGCCGCTTGAAAGGCATCGCGGCGCTGACGGTAGAAGCCGCGCAACTGACTCAAATGCTGCTGATATTTCTCGCTGCCGATCCACTGCAACGCCTGCCACTGACCGATGCGGTTGGTGTGCAGATCCGCCGACTGCTTGAGCTTGAGCAAATGTGGAAACAGGTCCGGACTGGCAATCAGATAGCCGACACGCAGACCCGGCAGCAGGGTTTTCGAAACGGTGCCGGTGTAGATCCAGCTGGATTTTTTCAAACGACCGGCAATCGGTCGGGCGCTGCCGTCGTCAAAGGTCAGTTCGCGGTAGGGCTCGTCTTCGATCAGGGTCACGCCGAACTCGTCGAGCAGCGCGGCCACCGCCTCGCGCCTGGCTTCGCTGTAGCGTACGGCGGACGGGTTCTGGAAGGTCGGGATCAGGTAGATGAACGCCGGGCGGTGCTGTTCAAGGCGCTGGCGCAATTGCGCAAGGTCCGGTCCGTCGGCCTCGAGCGGCACGGTCAGGCAATCGGCGCCGAACAACTGGAAAATCTGCAATGCCGCCAGATACGTCGGTGCTTCGAGCAGGATTTCCGTACCCTTGTCGATGTACAGCTTGGCGGCCAGATCGAGGGTTTGCTGGGAGCCACTGACCACCAACACCTGGCTCGCCTCGCACGGCAAACCCAGCGCCCTCGCCTCTGCAGCCAGCGCTTCACGCAACGCCGGCTCGCCTTCGCTCATGCCGTATTGGCCGAGAGACAGCGGCATGGTGGCCCACTCGACCTTCGGCAGCATCGTTTCAGCCGGCAAGCCGCCGGCGAACGACATGACTTCCGGGCGCTGCGCCGCGGCAAGGATTTCACGGATCAGAGAACTTTTGAGACGCGACACTCGTTCGGAAAAAGCCATGGGGATCACCGCTAGCGAGGCTGGAGGGAAATGAGTCAAACTTGTTGACTGAAATTACGTCAACCTCCGCGGAAACGTCAACATGATTGACCTTAAAAAATGCACCAGCCAGCAACAGGCCATGGAAGCGTTCTTCTTCGGCTATCAGGCATTCACTGCCAAAGCCGATGAAATGCTCGAACGTCGCGGTCTGTCGCGAGTGCATCAACGCATCGTGTTTTTCATCGCCCGCTATCCGAATTCAAGCGTCAAGGAGCTACTCACACTGCTCGGCGTAAGCAAACAGGCGTTGAACATGCCATTGCGCCAGCTTCAGGAAATGCACCTGGTCGACAGCGTGGCGTCCGAGGTGGACAAGCGTAAGCGCTTGCTGGAGCTGACCGTCGAAGGCGCGAAACTTGAACAGGCGCTGCGTCGCGAACAGGTGAAATTACTGGAGCGAGTGTTCGCCGAGGCCGGCGAAACAGCAGTGAATGGCTGGCTGGCGGTGAATACGGCCCTGGGGAAAAACCGCTCGACCGAGTGATATAGCGCGATCCTCAAAACTTTCGTCAACAAAACCAAAAACATTATTTGCTTTATTTGTATACAAAAGCATAATCCACTGCGTGCGAGTTCCTGACCGCATGGTCAACAAATTCGCGTATGCCTCAAAGGGCCGCTGCCACCCTCCTCATAGGGTCCGGCCCTGGAAATAACAATAAAACTCTTGAGGAGTACTCGCTGTGGAAAGCCGCAAATCCGAAGCATCGACGCTGGAACTCTCGCCGCCGTTACGCAATGGCCTGCTGGAGCGCATCTTCAAACTCAGCTTGCATGGCACCACGGTGAAGACCGAGCTGATTGCCGGTCTGACAACCTTCATCACCATGGCTTACATCATTTTCGTCAACCCGAACATCATGGCCGATGCCGGGATCGACCACGGTGCGGCCTTCGTCGCCACCTGCATTGCCGCCGCTCTGGGCTGCCTGCTGATGGGCCTGTACGCCAACTGGCCGGTGGGCCTGGCGCCGGGCATGGGCCTCAACGCATTCTTTACCTACACCGTGGTCGGCACCATGGGCTACAACTGGGAAACCGCCCTCGGTGCGGTGTTCGTCTCGGGCGTGCTGTTCATGATCCTGACCTTCTCGCGCATCCGCGAATGGCTGCTCAACAGCATTCCTGTCAGCCTGCGTTTTGCGATGGGTGCCGGTGTCGGTCTGTTTCTCGGGCTGATCGGCCTGAAAACCGCCGGTATCGTCGTCGACAGCCCGGCCACCCTGATCAAGCTCGGCTCGCTGCGTGAACCCGGCCCGCTGCTCGCCGCCCTCTGCTTCCTGATGATCGCGATCCTCAGTTACCACAAGGTGTTCGGCGCGATCCTCATCAGCATCATCACCGTGACTCTGGCCGGCTGGGGCATCGGTCTGGTGCACTACGAGGGGATCATGTCCGCTCCGCCAAGCCTGGCACCGACCTTCATGGCCATGAATGTCGCCGGCGTGTTCAACGTCAGCATGATCAGCGTGGTACTGGCCTTCCTCTTCGTACACATGTTCGACACCGCCGGCACCCTGATGGGCGTTGCCCAGCGCGCCAATCTGGTAGGCGCTGACGGTCGTATCGAAAACCTGTCTCGCGCAATGAAAGCCGACTCCGCCTCCAGCGTATTCGGTGCGGTCGTCGGCGTTCCACCGGTCACCAGCTACGTGGAAAGTGCCGCCGGTGTAGCGGCGGGTGGTCGGACTGGTCTTACCGCAGTCACCGTCGGTGTGCTATTTATAGCCGCGATGTTCTTTGCACCGCTGGCCGGCATGATTCCCGCTTACGCCACCGCCGGCGCGCTGATTTATGTCGCGATGCTGATGATGGGCGGCATGGCGCACATCGAATGGGACGAAGCGACCGACAGCATTCCGGCCATCGTCACCGCGATCATGATGCCGCTGACCTTCTCGGTCGCCGACGGCATCGCGCTGGGTTTCATCACCTATGTCGCGCTGAAGGCCGGCACCGGCAAGTACAAAGAGATTTCCGTCAGCCTGTGGGTGCTCTGCGCGATCTTCATCGCCAAGTTCATCTTCCTGTAAGCGACACGCGGCTCGGGCATCAAAACAGCCTCACCCCAGCGGGTGGGGCTTTTGCACATCTTTGATAACGACAAGAAGGAGAAAGTGATGAGTCTGGAAACCTGGCTGCTGTTCAGCGGCGCTGCGCTGGTAGTGATTCTGATACCGGGACCACTGTCGCTGCTGATGATCAGCAACAGTCTGAATTACGGATTGCGCCGCTCTTACCCGGCCTTTCTGGGCGGCGTCAGTGCGTCAATCTGCCTGCTCAGCGCCTCGGCCCTGGGTTTGGGCGCCTTGCTGCTGGCATCGGAAAAACTCTTCAGTGCATTGAAAATTGTTGGTGCGCTGTACCTGTTCTACCTCGCCTGGCAGAGCTGGCAGCAATCGCGTCAGCCATCGGTCGGTGCCCAGGTTCCAGACGCAGCGCCGGTTCCTCGCTTTCGCGCATTGTTCGGGCGTGCATTCGTACTGGGCGCCAGCAACCCGAAGGACATCCTGTTCTTTGCCGCGTTTCTGCCGCAGTTTCTCAATGCCGAGCAGCCGTTTCTGCCGCAGTTGCTGGTGATGATTGCGACCTGGACCGTACTCGATCTGCTGTGCAAATTGACCTACGGCCTCGGCGCTCACGGTGCAGCGCGATATCTGCGCAGCGGCAAGGGCCAGAGCTGGTTCAACCGCATCAGTGCCGGACTGTTTGGCGGAGCAGGTGCAGCCTCGTTGCTGAGCAGTCACTGAGCCTCTCGGGAACGAGCGATACCCGGTAACATCTCGCTCCGCGAATAGATTTATTTACCGCACTTCGCAACGTCGATTCACCGAACATCCGGCTTCTTCTGGCCAGACCAACGTGAATCGACCTTGCGAGTGATATACCCATGAGCCCCAAACGCCCGATAAAACCCGGCGCACCAACCAATACCCCCGAAACGCCTTCCCTCCTTCCCGACATCGGACCTGCGGCAATCCACAGATTGCCGCTGAACATCGCCTCTCAGGGCGAAGATCGAGTATCGATCGATCCCCTCGGGACATCTGTTCAATCATCTTCCTCCCGGCATGCATCTCTGGAGATCGCCGACCTGCCGGCCGAGACCCATGTCACTCCTGTGGTGAGTCATGCGCCGATCGAGCACTTTTTCCTTCCGCCCAATCAGCTCTCCAGACTCCCGGCGCCGAATGCGCTGTCCGGAATTCGGGAACTCGGGACGCAGAGACACTTTGTGGATCTTCAAGAAGGAGGAACCGTCTTGCTGGGTATCGATGCGGAAAATCACTACCGGGCCAGATTGAACAGCGACTTCAGGCCCTCCGGCCCACGAGTCGAGCGGGTCGAAGGCACACTCACCTGGCGCGTAAAACCTGCTGTGGAGGGCGCCTCGGGCAACGAATCCAGATTGTCACTCAAACGCCTGCGAAACCCGGATGACGATTCCGCAGAAACCGCCGTTGCGCCCAAACGTGCTTCCACCTCCACGGGTGAGGAATGGTCCGATCCCTGGAAAAAATGGGATGCGTCACTCCAGCAACCCTCCGCCGGTGGCATTGAAGTCGACGGCATCCGTTTTCTCCTTGTGCCACGGGGAACCGATCCGGATCATCCGATCGTCTACATCAGGAATCCGGAACACTGGATGTATGACTTCGATTACCTGGAACGGATCCTCGGTACAGACTTGATGCAGCAACCCAGAGGTGCGATCCGCGTTCCGCCCGCGAACCGGTGGGAGGTCGATCCAAGCCTCCCCTTTCAACGTCCGCTGAAGCAATACATTGGCGCTTTTTTTCCTCAGTTGTCGGAAACCTCGGTGAACAAGGTTGCCAGACATCAGTTCAGCCTGGCCAACAACGGGGACATGGCGACCGGCGTCGGCCTGACGCGCCTCAGACAGACGTTCAATGACTGGAAGCGCGGCAACAGCACGCCTCATCCGGCACTGGCCGATCCGTTGCTGATGCTGCCGACGCTGACAACATCCGGCAGCGGACCAGGATTGAGTCGCACACTGGAACTGCCAGCCCTGACGGCGGAAGGCTCCTTGCAGCGGCTGGACTTCGATCTGACAAGACAGGAGTGGGACTATTTCAAAACGACGCAGTCAGGGGTCGACCTCAAGCGGCTCATGTCCGGCATTCTGGTCCGCCAGGGTTACGATGTTTACATGCCGACGCCTTCGACGACTTTCCCGGCCCTGGTATTTCGTCGAGAGAATCATCCCTTCGTCTTTTTCATCAGCCTGCACCGTGTCAGGGGCAGGAAAATCCATCAGCCCTTGAGCTTCGGTCCTGATACCGTCGATGCTCGACTCAATACCCAGATCGGATACCCGGCATTGCAGGAGATCCTTCAGGCGCACGCTGAAAACCGACTGGTGTGGCTCAAGGGTGGATCGCAGATCCATGCTTCGCAACCGGACAGCATTTTCATCGTCAGGGATGATGAGTCGAGGCTCGGTACGCTTGCGAACCAATAACCCGAAACGCCTTCGACAAGACGAAAAAAAGCCCGCAGTGTGAGCGGGCGAAAGACCAAAGAAGCTATATGCGCAGTCGCTTCCCGGCGGGGGCAGCTGCTTGGGGGTCAGCTGCCCCGGTAGGTGGAATAGCTGTAAGGCGAAATCAGCAACGGTACGTGGTAGTGATCCTGTTCGGCCGAAATGCCGAACCGCAGCACGACCACGTCCAGAAATGCCGGCTCCGGCAGCTGGACGCCACGGGCGCGGTAGTAATCGCCAGCGTGGAACTGAACCTGATAGACACCGGTACGGTAGTCATCGCCTTGCAGCAGCGGCGCGTCGACCCGGCCATCGCTGTTGGTAAGCGCACTGGCGACCAATTCCAGGTGCGAACCTTCAACGCGGTACAGCTCGACCTTGATCGAGCTGCCCGGGCAACCGTGTGCAGCGTCCAAAACGTGTGTTGTCAAACGTCCCATTGATTCTGCGCGCCTGCCTGCGTGGAGCAGCCAGACTTCGCGCCTCCCGAAGTCAGTTGAAAAAGGAGACCGCACCGTTTCGGAGCACGAAAAGCTGCGGCGAGCGACTGATTAAGACACTTTTCAAAAAAATTGTACACAATAAAAACGACATTTTTCCTCTCACCCCCGCCACCCCGTGATTTATCGGGAATTTGCCCATGAACCACGCATTCATTGAACCCCTTAACCATTAGCTGACTGGTCAGGCAGGTTTCTTGCAGCTTCACGCCGATACCAGTACAAGATGACAGCCGGTGAAAAATGCAAAAATTCAGGCTTACAAATTGAGAATAAAGTTGTATACAATCAGCCCATCGCTGTGACGCCAGCCTGCCATCTCACCGCCAGGGCGCCACACCATCTGTCAACGATAAGAAGGAAGACTGCAGTGAGCGCTGACTACCCACGCGACCTGATCGGTTACGGCAGTAACCCTCCTCACCCACACTGGCCGGGCAATGCCCGGATCGCTTTGTCCTTCGTGCTCAATTACGAAGAAGGCGGCGAGCGCAACATCCTGCACGGCGACAAGGAATCGGAAGCCTTCCTCTCGGAAATGGTCGCAGCCCAGCCTCTGCAAGGCGTGCGCAACATGAGCATGGAATCGCTCTACGAGTATGGCAGCCGTGCCGGCGTCTGGCGGATCCTGAAACTGTTCAAGGAATTCGACATCCCGCTGACCATCTTCGCCGTGGCCATGGCCGCCCAGCGCCACCCGGACGTGATCCGTGCGATGGTCGAGGCCGGTCACGAGATCTGCAGCCACGGCTACCGCTGGATCGACTACCAGTACATGGACGAAGCGCAGGAACGCGAGCACATGCTCGAAGCGATCCGCATCCTCACCGAACTAACCGGCGAACGCCCGCTGGGCTGGTACACCGGCCGCACCGGTCCTAACACCCGTCGCCTGGTGATGGAAGAAGGCGGTTTCCTCTACGACTGCGACACCTACGACGACGACCTGCCCTACTGGGAACCGAACAATCCGACCGGCAAACCGCACCTGGTGATTCCGTACACTCTGGACACCAATGACATGCGCTTCACCCAGGTCCAGGGCTTCAACAAGGGCGACGATTTCTTCGAATACCTCAAAGACGCGTTCGATGTGCTCTACGCCGAAGGCGCCGAAGCGCCGAAGATGCTGTCGATCGGTCTGCACTGCCGTCTGGTGGGCCGCCCGGCGCGTCTGGCTTCGCTCAAACGCTTCATCGAATACGCTAAAAGTCATGAACAGGTGTGGTTCACCCGCCGCGTCGACATCGCCCGTCACTGGCACGAAACCCACCCGTACCAAGGGGCTGCCAAATGAGCACCTTTCAAACCCTGAAACCGTCGACCCTGAGCCGCGACGCCTTCGTCAAAGCCTTCGCCGACATCTACGAACATTCGCCATGGGTGGCCGAGAAGGCCTTCGACCTGGGCCAGGACGCCTCGATCGATCAGATCGAAACCCTGCACCAGCGCATGAGCGACATCCTGTTGAGCGCCGATCACGCCAGTCAACTGGCGCTGATCAACGCTCACCCGGACCTGGCCGGCAAAGCTGCCGTCCAGGGCCAGTTGACCGAAGCCAGCACCAATGAACAGGCTGGCGCCGGTATTCACCAATGCACGGCCGAAGAGTTCCAGCGCTTCACCGAGCTGAACGACGCCTACAAGGCCAAGTTCAAGTTTCCCTTCATCATGGCGGTAAAAGGCAGCAACCGGCATCAGATCCTCGCGGCGTTCGAAACGCGCATCCACAACCCGGTCGACACCGAGTTCAAATGCGCGCTGGCGGAGATCAACAAGATCGCCCTGTTCCGATTACTGACTCTCTAGCAAGCCTGGCCCGAGAAACCTCCAGAACGCTTGTGTTTCCCAGGGCCTCGCAAGCATCCCAAGCCACTTATTTAAAGGCAGACAAGAAGAATGAAAGCTTACGCCGTACCTTTCGAGAAGTTCGTCAACCTGGCCGATGCCCGTCTGGGCACCAAAATCATCTCGGTCACCGATGACTGGTTCGCAGACGCCAATCGTCTGTTTCAGCCGACCCCGGCCGTGTGGAAGGAGGGCGTGTTCGACGACAACGGCAAGTGGATGGACGGCTGGGAATCCCGCCGCAAGCGCTTCGAAGGCTACGACAGCGCGGTGATCCGCCTGGGCGTACCGGGTTCGATCAAAGGCGTGGACATCGACACTTCATTCTTCACCGGCAACTTCCCCCCATCGGCCTCGTTGGAAGCGTGCTTCCTGGCATCGGGCGAGCCGGACGAAAACACCCAGTGGACTGAAGTGCTGTCCGCCGTCGAGCTGCAAGGCAACAGCCATCACTACCACGAAATCAGCAACGACCAGGCGTTCAGCCACCTGCGCTTCAACATCTACCCGGATGGCGGCGTGGCACGTCTGCGCGTCTACGGCATTCCGTTCCGCGACTGGTCCGCTGTTGGCGACAACGAGCAAGTCGATCTGGCCGCAGCCCTCAACGGTGGCCGCGCCCTCGCCTGTTCCGACGAACACTTCGGTCGCATGAGCAACATCCTCAACCCGGGCCGTGGCATCAACATGGGCGACGGCTGGGAAACCGCACGTCGTCGCACCCCCGGCAATGACTGGGTGATCGTCGCGCTGGGCCACCCGGGCGAGATCGAAAAAATCGTCGTCGACACCCTGCACTTCAAGGGTAACTACCCGGACAGCTGCTCGATCCAGGGCGCGTTCGTCAAGGGCGGCACCGACAGCCAGATCGAAACCCAGTCGCTGTTCTGGCGCGAACTGCTGCCGAGCCAGAAGCTGGAAATGCACGCCGAACACACCTTCGTCGAGCAGATCAAGGCACTGGGCCCGATCACCCACATCCGTCTGAACGTGTTCCCGGATGGTGGTGTGAGCCGCCTGCGCGTTCTCGGCAAGGTAGCGAAGTAAGCGGCGCGACCATTCGCGAGCAAGCTCGCTCCCACATTGATCGCAATTCCTGTGGGAGCGAGCTTGCTCGCGAAAGCGTCAGATCAAACAACACAGAATTCGGATAAGAAGAACAGCATGCGCACATTGACGATTGAACCGCTGACCAAAGAAGCCTTCGCCCCGTTCGGTGACGTGATCGAAACCGACGGCAGCGATCACTTCATGATCAACAACGGTTCGACCATGCGCTTCCACAAACTGGCGACGGTCGAAACCGCGACGCCAGAGGACAACGCGATCATCAGCATCTTCCGCGCCGACGCGCAGGACATGCCACTGACCGTGAGCATGCTGGAGCGCCATCCGCTGGGCAGCCAGGCTTTCATTCCGCTGCTCGGCAACCCCTTTCTGATCGTGGTCGCGCCACTTGGCGATGTACCTGTATCAGACCTGGTCCGCGCCTTCGTCACCAACGGCAGGCAGGGCATCAATTACCATCGCGGCGTCTGGCACCACCCGGTGCTGACGATCGAAAAGCGGGATGACTTCCTGGTGGTTGATCGCAGTGGCACTGGCAATAACTGCGATGAGCATTTCTTCAAAGAGGATGAGCGTTTGATCCTCGCCCCCCACCAATAAGAGAAGGTCTGATCACTCGACAACAAGAGTGACAGGCATGAGGTAAAGACTGTGGAAGCACATCTGTTGGAATGGCTGAACCTGAGCGTGCGCTGGGTTCACATGATCACTGGCGTGGCCTGGATCGGCGCGTCGTTCTACTTCGTCTGGCTGGAGAACAACCTCAACCGCGTCAACCCGAAAACCGGTCTTGCCGGTGATCTGTGGGCGATCCACGGCGGCGGTATCTATCACCTGGAAAAATACAAACTGGCTCCTCCGTCGATGCCGGAGAACCTGCACTGGTTCAAATGGGAAGCCTATTTCACCTGGATGTCGGGGATCGCGCTGCTGTGCGTGGTGTTCTACTCCAACCCGGTGCTCTACCTCGTGGCACCCGGCAGCGGCCTGACCGGCCCTGAAGGCGTGGCCATCGGCATCGGTTCGCTGATCGCCGGCTGGTTCATCTACGACTTCCTCTGCGATTCGCCACTGGGCAAGAAACCCGCCCTGCTCGGCTTCATCCTGTTCGTGCTGATCATCGGTGCGGCGTTTGGCTTCAGCAAGGTGTTCAGCGGTCGTGGTGCGTACCTGCACGTCGGCGCGATCATCGGCACCATCATGGTCGGCAACGTGTTCCGCATCATCATGCCGGCCCAGCGCGCACTGGTGGCCGCGATTGCCGAGAACCGCACGCCGGATCCGGCGCTGCCGGCCAAGGGCCTGCTGCGTTCGCGTCACAACAACTACTTCACCCTGCCGGTGCTGTTCATCATGATCAGCAACCACTTCCCGAGCACTTACGGCAGCCAGTACAACTGGCTGATCCTGGCCGGAATCGCGGTGCTGGCGGTGTTGGTTCGTCACTACTTCAACACCCGTCACGACAGCCACAAGTTCGCCTGGACCCTGCCGGTGGCAGCGGTGGGCATGATCAGTCTGGCGTATGTCACCGGCCCAGCGCCGACAACTGCTCCGGAAGTGGCCAAGGCCCCGGCGAAAATCGAGTACCAGCCACTGCCGGAAACGGCGCTGGGCGGTGGCGCGAAACCGGCAGAAGCGGCACAACCGACTGCCCCTGCTGCACCGGCCGCAGCCCCTGCTCAGGCGTCCAACGCCAGCGCCGGTTTCGACAAGGTGCACTCGGTGATCCAGGAACGCTGCGCGGTCTGCCATTCGGCCAAACCGACCAGCCCGCTGTTCAGCGCGGCGCCGGCCGGTGTGATGTTCGACACCCCCGAGCAGATCCGCCAGAACGCGGCGCGGATCCAGGCGCAAGCCATCACCACGCAGATCATGCCACTGGGCAACATCACACAGATGACCCAGCAGGAACGTGACCTGATCGGTGCATGGATCGCCCAGGGAGCCCAGACCAACTAAGCAACACAAAGGCCTGTATAAAAGCGGGCTTTTGTGGCGAGGGAGCTTGCTCCCGTTGCGGCGCGAAGCGGCCCCTCTCTTCAAAAGAGCAGGGCCCGCTGCGCAGTCCAGCGGGAGCAAGCTCCCTCGCCACAGACCTGATGCAAAGAAACAGCTGTGAGCAACCCGGCAGCTGTTCAATCACAAGAATAAAAAGATCCGAGGTGTTGCATGTCCGAGCTGTCCAAAGCGCGCATCCCCGACGCACCCGCCATTCAGCGTTTGCCCCTTTTGCAACTGATCCTGGTCGGTCTGCAACATGTTCTGCTGATGTACGGCGGCGCCATCGCGGTCCCGCTGATCATCGGACAGGCCGCTGGCCTGAGTCGTGAAGAAATCGCCTTCCTGATCAACGCCGACCTGCTGGTCGCCGGCATCGCCACCATCGTGCAGTCCCTGGGGATCGGCCCGATGGGCATCCGCATGCCGGTGATGATGGGCGCCAGTTTTGCCGCCGTCGGCAGCATGGTCGCCATGGCCGGCATGCCCGGCATCGGTCTGCAGGGGATCTTCGGTGCGACCATCGCCGCCGGATTCTTCGGCATGATCATCGCGCCGTTCATGTCCAAAGTCGTACGCTTCTTCCCCCCGCTGGTGACCGGCACGGTCATCACCTCGATCGGTCTGTCGCTGTTCCCCGTGGCCGTGAACTGGGCCGGTGGCGGCGCTGTCGCTGCTCAATTCGGCTCGCCGATTTACCTGGCCATTGCCGCACTGGTACTGGCCACCATTCTGTTGATCCACCGCTTCATGCGCGGCTTCTGGGTCAATATTTCCGTGCTGATCGGCATGTGCCTGGGCTATGTGCTCTGTGGCGCCATCGGCATGGTCGATCTGAGCGGCATGGCCAATGCGCCGTGGGTTCAGTTCGTCACCCCGCTGCATTTCGGCATGCCGAAGTTCGAACTGGCGCCGATCCTGTCGATGTGCCTGGTGGTGGTGATCATCTTCGTCGAGTCCACCGGGATGTTCCTGGCGCTGGGTAAGATCACCGGCCAGGAAGTCTGCCCGCGCAGGCTGCGCCGGGGTTTGCTGTGCGATGCCGGCGCCTCGTTCGTGGCCGGTTTCTTCAATACCTTCACCCACTCTTCTTTCGCGCAGAACATCGGCCTGGTGCAGATGACCGGCGTGCGCTGCCGTTCGGTGACCCTCGTTGCCGGCGGTCTGCTGATCGTCCTCAGCCTGCTGCCGAAAGCGGCGTTCCTGGTGGCGTCGATTCCACCGGCAGTGCTCGGCGGTGCGGCGATTGCGATGTTCGGCATGGTGGCAGCCACCGGCATCAAGATCCTGCAGGAGGCCGACATCGGCGACCGTCGCAACCAGTTGCTCGTGGCGGTGAGCATCGGCATGGGCCTGATCCCGGTGGTACGCCCGGAGTTCTTCGCCCACCTGCCGCTCTGGATGAGCCCGATCACCCACAGCGGCATCGCCATGGCCACCCTCAGCGCGCTGACGCTGAACCTGCTGTTCAACATCCTGGGCGGCGCCGAGCGCGCGGCCATCAACGATTGTCACGCACACCAGCATTAACAGCGACACCGATGTGCCCTTGTGAGAGCGAGCCTGCTCGCGAAAGCGGTATGACATTCAACCCTTCAGTTGACTGAAAGAACGCCTTCGCGAGCAGGCTCGCTCCCACAAGGGGAAGAGCAGCTCTGCGCCTTAAAAATAAAAACAAGAGGGAGCAACAGATGATCCGGACTCAAACCCATGTGTTGTTGAGCGGCGGCCTGCTGGCTGCATCGCAGGCCATGGCCGGCGATTTATTGCTTTGGCAGACCAACAGCCTGAGCTACCTGTACGGCAAGAACTTTGCGATCAACCCGTCGATCCAGCAGACGGTGACATTCGAACACGCCGACAAGTGGAAGTACGGCGACAACTTCCTGTTCGTCGACAAGATCTTCTACAACGGCCAGGAAGACCGCAACAAAGGCCCGCACACCTTCTACGGCGAATTCACCCCGCGCTTCTCCTTCGGCAAGATCTTCGACCGCAAGCTCGAATTCGGCCCGATCAAGGACGTGCTGCTGGCGATGACCTACGAATACGGCGAGGGTGAGAGCGAGGCCTATCTGATCGGCCCCGGTTTCGACCTGAAAGTGCCGGGCTTCAACTACGTCACCCTGAACATCTTCCGCCGCCAGACCGAAGGCCCGCGCCCTGGCGATGGTGTCTGGCAGATCACCCCGGGCTGGTCCTACAGCTTTGCGCTGGGCAACTCGGACGTACTGATCGACGGCTATCTCGACTGGGTCGTCGACAACGACGAGAACTCACGCGGCACCTATCACGCCAACCTGCACATCAACCCGCAGATCAAATACGACCTGGGCAAAGCCCTCGGCTGGAGCCAAAAGCAGCTGTATGTCGGCACCGAATACAGCTACTGGAAGAACAAATACGGGGTCGAAAGCAGCCACAACCTCGACACCAATCAAAACACCGCCAGCCTGCTGGTGAAGGTGCACTTCTAAGATGACCCGCAACCGTGCCGCCTACCTGTCGTCGGTGCTCTGTTGCGGGGCACTTGAGGCCTGGCCGTTGAGTCAGTATTCTCCGCGGCCTTCTGAATTCGGTCTAAAAAAAAGCCCGGATTTAATTCCTGACCGACGGGCCAGCTTATCTCGGCCGCGGTCAGTACCGAGGCGTCCCGAAAACACGCTCAATCGACTGTTTTTCAACAGCCGACGGGCGTTTTTTTGCTTTTCGAAAAGCCTTGGCTCAGCCCTTGCAAACCGCATGAAAGCTGACCGAACGGATATTTTTTGCGGCAACGAAAAAAGGCGCCACACCAGAGCGCCGATTCAAAAAAACAAACGTGGAACACCTACTTTGGGAGCAACCGAATGAAACGTATGAGCACCAGCCTGATGCTTGCGGGAACCATGCTGGCGGGGGGCCAGGCCATGGCCGACGGCCTGCTGCAATGGCAGAACAACAGCCTGACCTACCTGTACGGCAAGGACTTCAAGGTCAACCCGGCCATCCAGCAGACCGTCACCTTCGAGCACGCCGATGCGTGGAAGTACGGCGACAACTTCCTGTTCATCGACAAGATCTTCTACAACGGCAAGCCTGATGGCGGCGTCGGCAACAACACCTACTACGGTGAATTCCAGCCACGCATCTCGCTGGGCAAGGTGCTCGATCAGAAGCTCGAATTCGGCCCGATCAAAGACGTGCTGCTGGCCATGACCTACGAGTTCGGCGAAGGCGACGTCGAGTCCTACCTGATCGGTCCAGGCTTCGATCTGGCCATTCCGGGCTTCGACTACTTCCAGCTGAACTTCTACCAGCGTCACACCGAAGGTTCGCGCCCGGGTGACAACGTCTGGCAGATCACGCCGGTCTGGTCTTACACCATCCCGGTCGGCAATTCGAACGTGCTGATCGACGGTTACATGGACTGGGTGGTCGACAACGACGTCAACAGCAAAGGCGAATACCACGCCAACCTGCACTTCAACCCACAAGTGAAATACGACCTGGGCAAGGCGCTGAATTTCGGCGAGAAACAGCTGTACGTCGGTGTGGAATACGACTACTGGAAAGACAAGTACGGCATTGACGACACCCGTGCCTTCACCACCAATCAGAACGTGACCAGCTTCCTGGTGAAGTTCCACTTCTGATCTTGAAAGCTTCGCGAGCAGGCTCGCTCCCACATTCGACCGCGTTCCAATGTGGGAGCGAGCCTGCTCGCGAAGGCCTCTGCGCAGATTTCAGGCGAGAGCCACCGCTGTGGAAATACCCAGAAACCGGCACAGCTCATCGCGCTTGGCCAGCGCATCGCGCCGCCCCAGGTCAATCAATTCGCTGCAATACCCCGCCTCGAACAGCAAATAACTCAGCACCCCTGCCCCACTGGTTTTGGTCGCTCCGGGCCCGCGCAAGAACAGCCGCAAGGCTGCCGGCAATTCCTGACGATGTCGCGCCGCGATTTCATCGATAGGCTGACTCGGCGAAATCACCAGCACGTCCACCGGCGCCACGCCCAGCGTGCGTATCGGCGTACCTTCGGGCAGCAGGTGACTGAACTGGTTCAGACGCTGGAGCAGCTCGATATCGCTTTCCAGGCTGTCAATGAAGGTGCTGTTGAGCATGTGGCCGCCGATCTGCGCCAGTGTCGGCTGTTTTCCCGTGTAGGTGCGCTCCAGCGGTTGCGCCGGGTCGAATCCTCGCGGATTGCCGCTGACACCCACCACCAGCACCCGGCTCGCCCCCAGGTGCAGGGCCGGACTGATCGGCGCCGACTGCCGCACCGCGCCATCACCGAAATACTCCTCGCCGATTTTCACCGGCGCGAACAACAGCGGGATCGCCGAACTGGCGAGCAAGTGCTCCACAGTCAATCGCGTCGGTACGCCAATACGTCGATGACGCAACCAGGCATCGATGCTGCCACCGCCCTGATAGAAGGTCACGGCCTGCCCCGACTCGTAGCCGAATGCGGTCACCGCCACGGCATGCAACTGCTTGCGGGCAATGGATTCGGCGATGCCGGGCATGTGCAGTTTTTCATTGAGCAGATGACGCAGCGGAGAACTGTCGAGCAGGGCCACCGGCAATTGCCGGCCCATGCCCAACAGGCTGTGACTGACGAAACGGCTGGCCTGGCGGATCACCCCCGGCCAGTTGCTGCGCAGCACGCGATGACTGCGAAAGCCTTGCCAGAACAGGGTCAGGCGCTCGATGGCGGCCCGAAAGTCCGTGGCGCCACTGGCGAGGCTGACCGCATTGATCGCCCCGGCCGAGGTACCGACGATCACCGGGAACGGATTGTCCGCGCCCAGGGGCAGCAATTCGGCAATCGCCGCCAGCACCCCCACCTGATACGCCGCCCGAGCCCCGCCGCCGGAAAGAATCAAACCTGTGACCGGTTCAGCTGGGCTCATCGCAACGCTCCGTGGTGCTTATGGGATGGGGTGATTCAACGGCGTTTGGCGTACAGCTTCGGCTCGCCTGGCGGGCGGCTCTTGAAGCGACGATGCGCCCACAGGTATTGCTCGGGGCATTCGCGCAACACGCCTTCCACCCACTGGTTGATGCGGATGCAGTCGGCCTCCTCGGTTTCACCCGGGAAGCCTTCCAGCGGCGGATGGATCACCAGACGATAGCCGCTGCCGTCGGCCAGACGCTCCTGAGTGAACGGCACCACCAGCGCCTTGCCCAGCCGGGCGAACTTGCTGGTGGCGGTGACGGTCGCGGCCTGAATGCCGAACAGCGGCACGAAGATGCTTTGCTTGGCGCCGTAGTCCTGATCCGGCGCATACCAGATCGCACGCCCGGAACGCAGCAGCTTGAGCATGCCGCGCACGTCATCGCGTTCCACCGCCAGCGAGTCGAGATTGTGCCGCTCGCGGCCCTGACGCTGGATGAAATCGAACAGCGGGTTTTTGTGTTCGCGGTACATGCCATCGATGGTGTGCTGCTGACCGAGCAAAGCCGCGCCGATTTCAAGGGTGGTGAAATGCACCGCCATCAGAATCACGCCAGTGCCTTCGCGCTGGGCCTTTTGCAGATGCTCCAGGCCTTCGACGTGGGCCAGTTTCGCCAGACGCTGGCGCGACCACCACCAGCTCATCGCCATTTCAAAGAACGCAATGCCGGTGGAGGCGAAGTTTTCCTTGAGCAGACGCTTGCGTTCGGCAGCGGACTTTTCCGGGAAACACAGTTCCAGATTGCGCTTGGCGATACGCCGCCGGTCGCTGGCGAAGCGATACATCACGGCACCAAGAAAACGACCGATGGCCAGCAATGCCGGATAGGGCAACTGCACCGTCAGCCACAACAGCCCCAGACCGCACCAGAGCGGCCAGAAGCGTGGAGCGAGAAATGCTCTTCGAAAACGCGGGCGATCCATTAAAGCTTCCGTAAATAAGTGGCCGCGCATTCTACATCGTTCGGCCCGGCTTGCGGCTCGCGGGCGTTCTCGTTATAAGTCTCGGCACTTTTAGTGACAAGCCGTTGTATGCCGACATGAGCCAAACCGAATCGCCAGACCAAGATCCCGTGTTCCAGCTGAAGGGCAGCATGCTTGCCATTACGGTGCTGGAACTGTCCCGCAACGACCTGGACAGCCTCGATCGGCAATTGGCCGCCAAAGTCGCCCAGGCACCGAACTTCTTCAGCAACGCACCGCTGGTCCTGGCGCTGGACAAACTGCCGCCGAGCGAAGGTGCCGTCGACCTGCCGGGCCTGATGCGCGTGTGCCGCCAGCACGGCTTGCGTACGCTGGCGATCCGCGCCAGCCGCATCGAAGACATCGCCGCCGCCATCGCCATCGATATCCCGGTACTGCCACCTTCCGGCGCCCGTGAACGGCCGCTGGAAACCGCTGAACCCGTTGCACCGAAGAAGCCGGAAAAGCCGCCGGAGCCGACCATCAAACCGACCCGTGTCATTACCACGCCAGTACGTGGTGGCCAACAGATCTACGCACAGGGTGGCGATCTGGTAGTGGTGTCCTCGGTCAGCCCGGGGGCGGAACTTCTCGCCGATGGCAACATCCATGTATACGGCCCGATGCGCGGTCGTGCGCTGGCCGGGGTCAAGGGCGACACCAAGGCGCGGATTTTCTGTCAGCAATTGAGCGCTGAACTGATCTCCATCGCAGGCCATTACAAGGTTTCCGAAGACCTGCGTCGCGATCCGATGTGGGGTTCGGGCGTACAGGTCAGCCTGTCGGGCGACGTGTTGAACATCATTCGGCTTTAACGGATACTGCCGCATTTTCCAAGCATCTCTAAAACGTAGCGAAAACGGCTCAAACGAAGTAGGAAAAAGGCCAAAAGCCGGATTCCAGCCAAGGCTGTCCGACTGCAGTAGTTTTCAAGAGATGTTTTTCAGGGGCTGAACAGTCCTTCTTCCTTAGGGGTGAAACACCTTGGCCAAGATTCTCGTGGTTACATCCGGCAAGGGTGGTGTGGGTAAGACCACCACCAGCGCCGCTATCGGTACCGGCCTCGCTCTGCGCGGCCACAAAACAGTGATCGTCGACTTCGACGTGGGCTTGCGTAACCTCGACCTGATCATGGGTTGCGAGCGCCGCGTGGTGTATGACTTCGTCAACGTGGTCAACGGCGAAGCCAACCTGCAACAGGCCCTGATCAAAGACAAGCGCCTGGAAAACCTCTACGTGCTGGCCGCCAGCCAGACCCGCGACAAGGACGCGCTGACCCAGGAAGGCGTGGAAAAAGTCCTGATGGAGCTCAAGGAGCAATTCGACTTCGTCGTCTGCGACTCCCCGGCGGGCATCGAGAAAGGCGCGCACCTGGCCATGTACTTCGCTGACGAAGCGATCGTCGTGACCAACCCTGAAGTGTCCTCGGTACGTGACTCCGACCGCATGCTCGGCCTGCTGGCCAGCAAGTCCCGTCGCGCCGAAAAAGGCGAAGAGCCGATCCAGGAACACCTGCTGATCACCCGCTACCACCCGGAGCGCGTCGAAAAAGGCGAAATGCTCGGCGTCGAAGACGTCAAGGAAATCCTCGCCGTGCGCCTGCTGGGTGTCATTCCGGAATCCCAGGCCGTGCTCAAGGCCTCCAACCAGGGCGTCCCGGTCATCCTCGACGACCAGAGCGACGCCGGCCAGGCCTACAGCGATACCGTTGATCGCCTGCTGGGCAAGGAAAAAGAACACCGGTTCCTGAATGTCGAGAAGAAGGGATTCTTCGAGCGTCTGTTTGGAGGTAGGTAATGAACCTTTTTGACTTCTTTCGTGCCAACAAAAAGCCAAGTACCGCCTCGGTCGCGAAAGAGCGTCTACAGATCATCGTGGCGCATGAACGCGGCCAGCGCAGCACCCCTGACTACCTGCCATCCCTGCAAAAGGAACTGGTGGAAGTGATCCGCAAATACGTCAACATCGGCAACGACGACGTACACGTGGCGCTGGAAAGCCAGGGCAGCTGCTCGATTCTGGAACTCAACATCACCCTGCCCGATCGCTGAGTCGATCCGGCAGGAACGACGGCGGCTCAGGGCCCTTCCGACACCGGAGGGGCCCTGAGCCGCCGTTGGCATTTGTTACGAGGCTGTTTTAATGCCGTTGTCCAACGTCCAAATCATTTATCAGGACGCCGCCTTGCTGGTGGTGAACAAACCGACCCTGTTGCTCTCGGTGCCCGGCCGGGCCGACGACAACAAGGACTGCCTGATCACCCGCCTGCAGGAAAACGGCTACCCGGAAGCACGCATCGTCCATCGTCTGGACTGGGAAACCTCCGGCATCATTCTGCTGGCCCGCGACGCCGACACCCACCGCGAACTGTCGCGCCAGTTTCACGACCGCGAAACCGAAAAGGCCTACACCGCCCTGGCCTGGGGTCAGCCGGAACTGGACAGCGGCAGCATCGATCTGCCATTGCGCTACGACCCGCCGACCAAGCCGCGACACGTCGTCGACCACGAACTGGGCAAACACGCCCTGACCTTCTGGCGCGTGCTGGAACGTTGCGGCGACTGGTGCCGCGTCGAGCTGACGCCGATCACCGGCCGTTCGCACCAGTTGCGCGTGCACATGCTGTCCATCGGTCATCCGCTGCTCGGTGACGGCCTCTACGCTCACGAGCAGGCCCTGGCCGCCTGGCCGCGTCTGTGCCTGCACGCCAGCATGCTCAGTTTCACCCACCCACAGTCCGGCGAACGCTTGCGCTTCGAATGCCCGGCGCCGTTCTGACGACCATTGCCGAAATCCTGTGGGAGCAAGCTCCCGCAGGGGATCCGGTCCGGATTCAATTCCCCGGCCGATGCGTTAAACTCCCGCCCATCGCTGTCTGGAGCTTCTTATGCGCGAAGAGTTGAACCAAGGCCTGATCGACTTCCTCAAGGCCTCCCCTACCCCGTTCCACGCCACCGCCAGCCTTGTTCAACGCCTGGAGGCCGCCGGGTATGTGCGCCTCGACGAACGCGAGACCTGGCACACCGAAGCCAATGGCCGTTACTACGTCACCCGTAACGACTCCTCGATCGTCGCTATCAAGATGGGCCGCAACTCCCCGCTGCACGACGGCATCCGTCTGGTCGGCGCCCACACCGACAGCCCGTGCCTGCGGGTCAAGCCACAACCGGAACTGCAACGTCAGGGTTTCTGGCAACTCGGTGTCGAAGTCTACGGCGGTGCGCTGCTGGCGCCGTGGTTCGACCGCGACCTGTCGCTGGCCGGCCGCGTCACCTTCCGTCGCGACGGCAAGGTCGAGAGCCAGTTGATCGACTTCAAGGCCCCGATCGCCATCATTCCCAACCTGGCGATCCACCTCAACCGAGAAGCCAACCAGGGCTGGGCGATCAACGCCCAGACCGAACTGCCGCCGATTCTCGCGCAGTTCGCTGGTGACGAGCGCGTCGACTTCCGCGCCGTGCTCACCGATCAACTGGCCCGCGAACACGGTCTCAACGCCGACGTGGTGCTCGATTACGAGCTGAGTTTCTACGACACCCAAAGCGCTGCGGTCATCGGCCTGCACGGTGATTTCATCGCCGGTGCCCGACTCGACAACCTGCTGTCGTGCTACGCCGGTCTGCAAGCCCTGCTGACCGCCGACACCGAAGAAACCTGCGTGCTGGTGTGCAACGATCATGAAGAAGTCGGTTCCTGCTCGGCCTGCGGCGCCGACGGCCCGATGCTGGAACAGACCCTGCGTCGTCTGCTGCCCGAAGGTGACGAGTTCGTCCGCACCATTCAGAAATCCCTGCTGGTCTCGGCCGACAACGCCCACGGCGTACACCCGAACTATGCCGAGAAGCACGACGCCAACCACGGCCCGAAACTCAACGCCGGCCCGGTGATCAAGGTCAACAGCAACCAGCGCTACGCCACCAACAGCGAAACCGCCGGTTTCTTCCGTCACCTGTGCATGGCCGAAGAAGTGCCGGTGCAAAGCTTCGTGGTGCGCAGCGACATGGGCTGCGGCTCGACCATCGGCCCGATCACCGCCAGCCACCTTGGCGTACGCACTGTCGACATCGGCCTGCCAACGTTCGCCATGCACTCGATCCGCGAACTGTGCGGCAGCCATGACCTGGCGCATCTGGTGAAAGTGCTGAGCGCGTTCTACGCCAGTCGCGAATTGCCGTAGAAAAAACGGGGATCGCCGCTTGCCTGCCGCGATCCCCTGTCCTGCGAAACCCGTTCATTTCTGATACACATCAGCACCGTCCGGCAGAATCCCGCCTAGACTTGAATCATCCCCTTCGACAAGGCTGTCGCCATGATCTCGATGTCTGCGTTCCACGCCATGCTCATTCCGATCCTGTCCGGAATGATTCTGCTGGCGATCGGCTTCAACTTCCGCGACAAGAACGCCGGTGTGCTCGCCATGTGGGTCGGCATGCTGATGATCCTGGCCACCGTGGTCTACAAGATCCTCGCCAAGCTCAACGAATAAATCCGTGCCCGGCTCGCATTGACCCGAGCGTGCTCGTACACTCGCCCGATCCGCCCCTTGCGAGGTTGACCGCCTAGTGTTCGCTCGTTTTTTTGCCCTGCCCTGCCTCTTTCTTGTCTGCCTGATGACGTTGCTGCCGCTGGCGCCTGCCCACGCGGTGAGCCTGCCCGGTCTGCTCAATGGCTCGAACAAGACGCAACCGGAGGCCCAGGAACCGCTCGGCCAATCCCTCGACGAAGTCATCAAGTCGCTGGAGAACGATCAGCAACGCGCCCAGTTGCTGATCGACCTGAAAAAACTGCGCGACGCCACGAAAAAGGCCCAGGCCACCCCGGAAGAAGGCGTGCTGGGCCTGATCGGCGGCACCCTGGCCAATTTCGAAAAGCAGTTCACCGGCAGCGACAGCCCGCTCAATCGCTGGTCCACCGAGTTCGAACTGGCCAAGGACGAACTGTCCGCCCTGATGATGCCGGCCAGCGAATGGCTGCCGATCATCTTCGGCTTCGCCATGATCCTGATGGTCTGGAGCCTGCTGGCCGCCGCGCTGATCTGGCTCGGCCACCGGGTGCGCATGCGCTTCGGCCTGACCGAAGAACTGCCGCAACACCCCCGGGCCCTCGACATGCTGCGTTTTGCCCTGCGCAAGCTCGGGCCGTGGATGATCGCGTTGGTCATCACTGTCTACATGAGCTACGCGCTGCCATCGTCCCTGGGCAAAAGCCTGGCGATGGTGCTGGCCTACGCGCTGGTGGTCGGCACCTGTTTCTCGGCGATCTGCGTGATTGCCTTTTCCTTGCTCGACGGCCCGCACCGCCACCGTGCGCTCTATATCCTGCGTCACCAGGCTTTCCGTCCGCTGTGGCTGATCGGCAGCTTCGCCGCGTTCGGTGAGGCATTGAGCGATCCGCGCCTGGTGGCCGGTCTGGGCGCACACCTGGCCCACACCGCCGCCACCGTCACCAATGTGCTGGCGGCGTTTTTGACGGGCCTGTTCATCCTGCGCTTCCGCCGCCCCATTGCCCACCTGATCCGCAACCAGCCGCTGTCCCGTCGCCTGACCCGCCGCGCCCTGAGCGACACCATCGAAATCCTCGGCACCTTCTGGTACGTACCGGCGCTGGTGCTGGTGGGCATTTCCCTGTTCGCCACGTTCGTCTCCGCCGGCGACACCAGCACGGCATTGCGCCAGTCGCTGATCTGCACCGTGCTGCTGGTGCTGTGCATGGTGATCAACGGCCTTGTCCGTCGCCATGCCCTCAAGCCCCAGCACGGGCCGAAACGTCACGCGTTGTACTCAGAACGCCTGAAGAGCTTCTTCTACACCCTCGCGCATCTGCTGGTGTGGCTGGCCTTCATCGAACTCGGCCTGCGGGTCTGGGGCCTGTCGCTGATCGGCTTCACGGAAGGCGAAGGCCACGACATCAGCGTCAAACTGTTCAGCCTGATCGGCACGCTGATCTTCGCCTGGCTGATCTGGATCCTCAGCGACACCGCCGTCCACCACGCCCTCACCCGCTCGCGCAAAGGCCTGGCCAACGCCCGCGCACAAACGATGATGCCGCTGATCCGCAACGTGCTGTTCGTGGCGATCTTCATCATCGCCCTGATCGTCGCCCTGGCGAACATGGGCATGAACGTCACGCCTCTGCTGGCCGGTGCCGGCGTGATCGGCCTGGCGATCGGCTTCGGCGCCCAGTCGCTGGTGGCCGACCTGATCACCGGCCTGTTCATCATCATCGAAGACTCCCTGGCCATCGACGACTACGTCGACGTCGGCGGGCACCTGGGCACCGTCGAAGGCCTGACCATCCGCACCGTTCGCCTGCGGGACATCGACGGCATCGTCCACACCATCCCGTTCAGCGAAATCAAAAGCATCAAGAACTACTCCCGGGAATTCGGCTACGCGATCTTCCGCGTGGCCGTGCCCTTCAACATGAACATCGACGACGCCATCAAACTGATGCGCGACGTCGGCCAGAAAATGCGCACCGACCCGCTACAGCGCCGCAACATCTGGTCGCCGCTGGAGATTCAGGGTGTGGAAAGTTTTGAATCCGGCAACGCAATATTGCGCGCCCGGTTCAAGACCGCACCGATCAAACAGTGGGAAGTTTCACGGGCGTTCAATTTATCGCTGAAGCGGCATCTGGACGAGGCCGGGCTGGATCTGGCGACGCCGAGGATGAATGTGCAGGTGATAACCGCAGGTGGTGGTAGCCAAGCTCAGGAATAGCCCAGCCTCATCACTCATCACTCACCACTCACCACGATGAGCGTTAGCTCGAGTACCGCTTTTGACGTGCCGGCCCCATCGGAAGGCTGAGTGGAGGGATTCATCCGGGGGAAGGCGCGTAGCGCCGTTTGGCGAAGCCAA